>JBBRTU010000007.1:0-119950 GCA_038244115.1 Burkholderiales bacterium | reverse complement strand
TCATTCAAAATCAACTAACGGGAGGTGCAATACCGAGGCAGTCTGGTACACTTATCAACAGCATCTGATTAATTTAGATGCAAATGCGCCTAATGAAAATTCAGCGCACACCGCTCTTCAATATTCATCGCGCGCCAACATCACTGGAATCTAGATGAGTTGGAGAGAAAATCTGCCGTGACAGACTACTCGCGGCTTGTGCGCCAAGTATTGCGTAACCGCATTCTGGAGGTGGAGTCGCAGGTAAGCAAACAACTATACAAACTGGCCTCCTGGGACAATTTTACTGTCGAGAAAGGTATGAAAGAATTGAAGGCAGCTGCCCTTGGGCATCGCATTCACAGCCATCCATTGTTGGATGAGATGGCAGCCAGGGGTCTTCCCAAGGAAGGCGTCCAGATTTTTCTGGATAACTATTATGTCAACAACAGGGTTTTCCATTTACATATTGCTGCACAAAGCCTTTCGGCACCATTCGAGATGCGGGCCGAACTCTATAAAAATCTCTATGATGAACTTGGCAGCGGGGAACCAAGCGAGGCTCACCCATTATTGTTCATGCGTAATTACCGGACGTTGAAAACCCCAGAAGTAATCTACCCGCTCACAGGTAGTTTGGGTCTCCTTAATACGAAAATTTTCCACACATTTCTATCTGGCAGTGTCCTGCAAGGTGTTGGCGGGCTAGGTTTCCTTGAGCTTGCCATGCCTGATCAAATGGAAAAAATCTTCACCGGACTCAAAAAATCTGGGTTGCCAAGCAAAGACCTGATTTTCTGGGAGCTTCATATCAGCCTGGACAAAGAGCACGGAGAATCCTGGTTCGACGAAATGGCTGAAGTTATTAAAACCAGGGAGGATGCCCAAGCTGTCCTAGAAGGTGGATTAAGTCTGCTAGATGCACGTGCTGATTTCTACGATGCAGTATGGCAAGCAGTTCAAGAACTCTCTGAGCCCAAGAAGAAACGGGCTTAGTCGAGTAGCAGGGCAGCTATGCTGCCCTGTCTGTACTGTACACATAGGGGTTCTCATGATTCGAGGAATTATATGCGACGTTGGGCATACGATTACTTCTACAAGCGTGCTAAATCATATTCTTAAGCGCCTTGGCCTCACAAAACCGGCCAGGGTTCTTTACGACATGATGGTGCTTGAAAGTTCGGATGAGTACCAAATTGAGCAATGGGTCGACTCGGTAATTCGGGAAAAAGTGAATGCTATGAATGGAATTCGTGCTCGTGAAATTGAGGCACTCGCTACAGAAGTCACACTTACACCGGGTTTTGCAGAACTTGTTCAATCTGCCCGCGCTAAGAATATTCCAGTGATGCTTGTCGGCGCGGTACCAACCTTCGTGACAAACGCGATGTTAAGGGCAAATAGCATCTTTGTTGATTACGTGGCCGGGACACGCGTAACTCTTTCGGATGGCCGTATTCGAAGCGCTGACATGGTCTGTACCCCACGCTTCAAGGCTAGCGAAGCAGATAATTGGCTTCGGCAGATAAGCATAACCCCAGATCAAACACTAGTAATCGGAGACTCAATAGGAGACATCCCAACTATGCGACTTGTGCCGAAGAAAAACAGGATTGGATTCAATGCGAATCACACTGCCGTAACAGAATTTGTCGGACACAATTATCGCGACTCCATGCACAAACTCGTTGAGGATTTTTTCAATGAACGCACAGCTTAAATCAGTAAATAAAGAAAAATATTTTTTCCCCTGGCAGCGAAGAGAAATCGCCATAGAAGCGGGCAACGAGAGTGATCTGCACATAGATCAGTCTGCCATCATTATTGCTCGCTCTGGAGCTGTTGTGGCGCATCATTGTGGCAAACAGTATTTTATGGAACAGGGGTCAATGCTGGTTATCGACTCATCTGGGGAGATTCGGCTTACAGCAAGGGAAAGCACCATTGTGGCGATGTGGGATATTCCATCAAGCGCTGCAACTATCCAACCTGGTGATACCTATGTATGCAACTTAGAAATCCTGGCAGCGGCTGCGAAATTGCTCGGTGATGTTGTAGAGGTTACCTCTCTTGGAGATCATATTATTGGTGTCCATCACTCTCGTGACACCATTCAATCGAAATGGAAATATTGGATTTCATTGGACGGTTTTCTCTGGTTACCCGAAGAGGCGGAGAAAAACGGCTTTAAGCTCGTTGTACAAATGTCACGTGCGACTTCGTCTTCTGAGCCGGTGGATATTGCAATCATCGGGGCAGGCCCGGCTGGGCTCAGTGCTGCTGCATACGCAGTTCAGAACGGTTTGGAAGCGCGCACTTTCGGGGAACCGATGGCATTTTGGAAGCGCGCCATTGTTCCGTTGCCGCTACGCTCGCAGCCAGCTTCTACCAATATTGATACGCCTGCAGCAGGGTTAACCTATACCGAGTTTGTGCAAAAAAAAGCACTGGGTGAGCTTCCTTATATTCCTTTTTATGCATTTCTGGCCTATTCACAGTACTTTATCAACCAACATGACTTGAACTTTCAGCGTTCCACAGTTACCGATGTGTCACGCGCCGGTAAATATTGGTTGGTCAAAACAGATAAGAGCGAATGTCTAGCGCGCAACATTATCGTTGCTGTCGGGCTCAAGGGAATGGAGCGGGTTCCTGAGGCAGTGGCAAAATGGGGTGGCCCATACACTTGTGCATCGGAAATACAGAGTTTTGCACCTCTGATGGGGAAATCAGCTGCAATAGTTGGTGCCGGTCAAAGCGCAGTAGAAATAGCTATTGAGGCAGCTCGTGTTCCAGGAGCCGCTATTCACCTTCTTGTCCGCGGGGCCGAGATTACCTATCGCTCTATCCACTCACCAGGAAGTATTGTCTATAAATTGCTTTTTAAGAAGGTAGACAAGGTTTTTCATTGGTTGCCACTGGCACTTCAGGATATGTTGCTCAAATTTCTCCTTAAAGGTACCGCTGAACCATCAATGGAGGAAAAGGTACGCCAGTCCACAATTCGAACCCACATGAACGGCGATATCATTGAAGCCGCTAATGGCCGTGAAAAGCCTGTAAAGCTGTGGCTTCGCAATGGCCTATCATTTGAAGTCGATCACCTGATTCTTGGCACGGGATACAGCTACGATGTTCGCAAATTACCTTTCCTAAAACAGTTGGTCAAGAATGGTGTCCTCCGGCATTCGGGCGGATTCCCGCTATTATCGCGATCATCGGAGTCTAGCGCGCGCGGTATATATTTCGCTGGCATGTCGGCGCTACGCTTGATCGGCCCACAGTGCCAGTTTGTCTTCGGCACAAAAAAGGTAACTCCACGCATCATGGCGTCCGTTCTTAAAAAGCTTGGTGGACGTCATGCCTAACGTTACGGTAATAGTTGTGTGGGGCTTCTGCCTATTGTCCGTGCTTGGTGAGTCCATCCACAGCATGATTGTCCAGCATTTTGCGTGCGCTCTTCTTATCGTTGTCCTCGCTATTACACCCGGATGGCGGTGGGTGCGGCGAGGAAGCGGAAAGCTGGCGCTGGCAATCGTTGCTGTAGCACTATTGCTGACATGGCAACACGGAAGCATTTATGAAGCTCTCCTCGGTACTGTGCGCTACACACCGGTGATTGCCTTATTGCTTTGTGTATCGTTAATCCGCATTCCAGTTAAAGCCAGTGAACTGGATATCACCCTCAGCGGACTATTGTCTAGAGTTGGTCCCTCTAGCAGGGTTAGGCTTGTTACAGCCACCGCGGCATCGCTGGCACCGATTCTTAATCTTGGCACTATTGCATTTCTAGGGACATTTCTGAGGGGCAAATCAATACCCGAGACGGGCGCCCCAGTAGCAGTGACCCGTGGTGTCGGCATGGCCATGTTATGGGCGCCAACATTTGCCCCCATCGCTCTTGTTATGACTGCTTTCCCGAATGTGGTATGGACAAGCACATTGCCAATAGCGGCGACGCTCGTAACTGTAAGTATTGTGCTTAGCGCGCGATTAAGCGCTGCCATCGAAGCCGGACAGACCGTCAGCCTACGCTTGGATAGGTTGTGGGTAGGTGGCGCGCTCGTCGCTATAGTGGCAGGTACTGCTGTAGCTTTTCGAAATATTGCTGGCGCAAATATCACTGCTTCTGTCTCAGCCTCCGGAATATCCGGTCTGTTGTTCTGGGTAATTATTATCGAGAAGCGCAAAGGATATTTCGTCAGCAAACTAACCGAACACACGCAGCAGATATGGGAAGCTGTATCGGCGGAGGCAGCATTGTTTACTGCTTCGGGTTTCCTTGCGACCGCTTTGCAGCAGCCTTATTGGACTGAGAGGCTTCACGAATTTCTTGGGTTCGTCAATGAGCCCACGTGGATGTCCATGGCGTGGCTGATTCTTGGCGTGCCAGCGCTTGCCGTTATAGGCATTCACCCTGTTGTGCCATTCAGTATCCTCGTACATGCGGTCACTGCAGATAACTTGGGCGTCGCGCCGCCTGTGCTTTACATGACGTGGGTTGTCATTTGGATGTTGTCTTTGCTGGTTTCGCCAGCTTCTGCGCTCAATATCTCAGCGTCATCGTCCTTCGGCATTTCAACCTGGGAAATCGGGTTTCAAGCCAACTGGCGCTACGGGCTCGCATTCGGACTCGCGGCAATATTGATTCTTCATCAATGGAGTTAGCAACTATGGAGAAATCGCCTCACAAAATAGGTTTTGTCTTAGGAACAAGCCCTGCATCTAACAACGCTATTTCTGTAGCGCGGCTTGCCAATGCTGCTCTCGATCGAGGCCATGAAGTGGTGGTTTTCTTGTTTGACGATGGGTTATACAACGCACTGCCATCGTCCAGCAACAAATGCACTCTCAAACAGTTTCACCAGCTTATCGAAAAAGGAGCCGAAGTGGCCGTGTGTTCCAACATGGCTAAGACCCGTGGGATCTCGGAAACGATTGTTAAAGAGGGAATTGCGTATGGATCCTTGCTGCATTTTTCCGAGATGATTAACCAATGTGACAAGGTTTTATCGTTTGCCCTATGAATACGCCAAACACCTGCGAAATCCGCAAAAATGTCCTCTTTATTATGACCTCGGCCGCCTTCGACGGAGACAAAAATTATCAGACGGCAAGAATGGCGCTGTCTCTGTCTATGGATGCGAATCCTCATCTCTTAATTGGAGGCAATGCGCTATCGCTTACCATTTTCAAGGGGGCCATCCATAAACCACTCCACGATTTTTACGAACAAGCACGCTTCCTTGTCGATATGGAAATTCCGATATATGTCCTAGAAGAGGATCTTCAGCGCAATGGATATTATAAAGACCATCTTCGACCAGAAATAAAAGCTATATCCAGTGGAGAGAGATCCAGTCTTCTGGAAAAAATGCACTTTGTGATTACAACGTAAGGAGATTATGGTGGCTTTATTAATTTGCACTAGCCCACAGGGCATCGCGCGCATGTTTTCAGATTGGGAAACTAATTCCGGAATGCACACTGTCGTCCTTGTGCAGGATGCTGTGACGGAAACGATCAACCCAGGGATGGGGCATTTCAAATCTGTTTCGTATTCAGAAGAAGACTTGGTACTACGAGGTCTAGAGTGTGAGCAGCCAACGCTGAGTGCTGATCAGATTATCGGGTTGGTTGTGGAGCACCAGCGCGTTTATGTTCTCTAAACGCTACACATGTAGTTAGGAGGAAGATTATGTGCGGATTTGAGCAAGAAGACGATGTGGCTTATTACGAAAAACATATTTTCGTGTGCATCAATCGACGAAACAACTCACGTAGTTGTGCTGGTAACGGTTCTGACCAGATGCAGGAGCATGCAAAAAAAAGATCGCGCCAAATGGACTTGGCCAATCTCGATAAAATCAGAATCAACAAGTCTGGATGCCTAGGACGCTGTGAGCACGGCCCGGTGGCCGTTGTGTACCCAGACGGTGTGTGGTACGCGTATCGCACCAGGGAAGACCTTGAGGAAATTATTGCAGAGCACATTGGAAATAACCGGATTGTCGAACGACTGAAAATTCCGGCTTACAAGGATTAAGGAGCGAACATGAATCAATTAGGCGTTAATCCAGAAAAAAAATTACGCAAGTGGGTTTGCACTGTTTGCGACTTGGTTTACGACGAGGCATTTGGCCTGCCGGAGGAAGGCATTCAACCCGGAACACTCTTCGAAGAAATCCCTGATTCCTGGGAATGCCCGGAATGCGGGGTAACAAAAGATGCTTTCATTTGCCAGGGTTGAATGTGAAAACCGCACCAATCATCATTATTAGGAAGCGGAATGGCGTGCGTGGCGCATGTCAAGGAAATCCGCGAGGAAGATTTCAACGCCTTATATCCCGGCAAGAGCCCCAGTAATGCTCAAAACACCGGCGCACCCCGTGGCTATATTCGCGCCTGCCAATATTGATATTGCCGACTGGTACGTTGAACCAAGGTCTGATGGAGAAATAAAAGCGTTTTTTTCATGTGTTCAACAAGGAGTAAGCGGCTTCGCACTTGCAGGAGCAGCATGTGCCGATAAACAGGATTGTCTCCAGCAAATTTCAAATTCACCCCACTAACATCAACTTAAACAGGAGAAATAAAATGAACCAAAAACACGTTTTTGTGGTTTATGCGGGACCCACTGAAACAGGCCGCGTTTTTCATGCCATGATTCATGCGAAACAAGTCCATCAAAGGGGAGACCATGCGGAACTTTATTTTGCCGCAGAGGGCACGCATTGGCCACAGGATCTTGCGAAAAGTGACCATGTGATGAATGGCCTGTTTAACGGTCTGTTGGAGTCAGGTGTCATCCACGGGGCTTGCGAGGCATGCGCAAATGCTTTCGGAACAGCAGACAGTGCCAAGCAGTTAGTAGGACTTATTCGCGGGCCAGAAGAAAGTTTTGGCCAAATCGATATTGTCGGAAAAGCGGATGAGGGTTACCGAGTCTGGTTGTTCTGATGCATCCCGATACGGTTCCAGTCAATATTGGCGTGTTGCTGCTGCTTATAGCAACCGTTGCGTGGGGAGGGATGTTCCCGGCAGCCAAGGATGCACTGGTCTTTCTTGACCCGGTCACGCTTACGCTGATCAGGTATGGGGCCGTGTCGGTACTGCTCATTCCGACCTTATGGTCATTTCGTAGCCATCGGCCATGGCCAACGCTTCGAGAAACTTTAGTTGTTATTGTTGCAGGCACAACTGGGATAGCTGGCTTCAACGTGCTCATGCTCGAAGGCTTGCAGCATACAACTCCCGAGCGCGCGGCCGTAATAATGTCGTTGCTCCCTTTTGCAACAGCCATAATTCGATGGGTTACCGGGGGACCGCGCCCGTCCCGGTTCGACATGATTGCTTTGCTAGTAGCGCTGCTAGGCGTCGCCATAGTGGTTTCGCATGGGAACCTTGGAAGGCTCTTGGATGAGGACGCGGGAAGGGGGGAATTGTTGGTAATGGCCGGCGTTGCCTGCTGGGCTATCTATACAGTTGGTTCTGCATCGGTAAGATCGATCACGCCTCTTCAATACAGTTTTATTAGCACAACAGCCGGATCGTGTTTTTTGTTTGCTCTGATGAACTACATGATCTTGCTAGGGCATGCGCGACCGATTAACTTTGGGTCGATTAGGGCAGCATTTTTCCCCTTGGCTTATATGGTTTCGTTCGCCGGTGTTTTGGCTATCGTGGCGTGGAATAGTGGTATCCAGCGACTTGGCTCACTCAATGGCGCGCTCTTTATTAATGTTATCCCGCTCACAACATTCAGTATCGAAATAGCTAGAGGGAAAAGTTTCTCGTTGGCGGAGATAGTTGGGGTTGCATTGGTGGTGGGAGCATTAGCCGCTTCTAATTTTCAACAACGGCAGAGGCCATTTCATAAACTCGGCCTTTTGAAATAAATATCGTTCGCGCTTATCAAGGAAGTCCACAAATGCCATATGTAAATATAAAGATAACCAATGAAAATGTGACCCCTGAAAAGAAGGCACAGCTCATTGCTGGCGTTACTCAGCTGCTTCAAGAGCTCATGGGCAAGAATCCCCAGACAACAGTTGTCGTGATTGACGAGGTATCAACAGATAATTGGGGTATTGGCGGGGAGTCCGTTACTGTTCGGCGCAAGCGCGAGTCAAAATTGTGATGCACAATACATGCGAATGGTGAAGGTCGAAGTTCCAGAATATGCCTGCCTAGATGTCAACTAGCCGCTCAAGATTTACACTTTTAATTGGGTCACGGCTTTTAACCAAAAACTCGCATTTGTCATTTCCAATAATAATATTGACTACAGCTTCCACAGAAATCCATTCCGTTACCACTTTATCAGCTTCTTCAAGAAGCGCCTGCAAACATAGGCCAATTGCATGCATCTTGCCAAAATCAAGGCCTAGTTCTTCCCAGTTCTTGGCAGCAACTGGAATTCCTTTAATACCGGTGTTAATGAATTCTTGCAGCATAAGATTGCTAATATCCTCAATATTCTCCTGCTCTAGCAGGAAGGCAATGCCTTGGCCAGGCAAAATATCAGCAGGTATTTTTTTAAAAACACTTGGCGGAAAAAAATTATCGAGAGACTCTGCAACATATTTGCTGGTTACAATTTCGCTTATCATCCACTCGTAGCTTGAACAAACCTCGATGCCATTTCGAAGTCCATGTATTGCTGTCGCTCGCGCCTCATTACTGTATCCACTTAGCCAAAACCCGCTTATCAGATGGTCAAGAATGTCGTGCACTATGACAGATGTCGGACTTTTCGCGCCGGTATATGAGGTGCATGCAATGACACAAGGGTCGTCTATTGCAAGATTAAGCTTCCATCCTTGAGCACCAAATCCATCCTGCCATTCTGAATGATAGGTTGCAGCAACTTGCGGTGTTTTCAGAAACTCATGCATCTTGAGTTAACTCCTGGGATATAAAAAAGTGTATCTCTGCGGGTTTCCTGGGTACGCGCAAATTGAGCAACATGGCAGTGTTTGCGTTTTTTAAAAAGCACCGATATAATTGGTTGTGCATACAATAATATTAATTTTGAATTAATGCAACAATCAGTTAACAAATCAGGGGGGTATATGAAAGTAAAAGCGGGAAGAGATCGGCTTTTTCAATTATTAGGCGTTGCAAGCATTTTCATGCCATTGCTGGCACATGCTGACAATTGGTTCATGTTGGATGGCGTTGAGCCGCCAGATTCCCTTCCTGTGCGTATGTTTGGCCTTCTTCAGCCAACATACCAACAAGATTTTTCCAGGCGCGTTGGCGGTTTGGTTGGAACGGAGGTAAATGATGATGGAAAGTTCCCAGTAAACTCATTAATCGCACCAGGATATAAATCTACCTCAAGCTTTTACTTGTTTAGAGTTAGGCTTGGGAGTCGAGGTGCGATTGATCCGGAAACAAACTATGAAGCTGTCGCAGAACTAGGGGCAAATGCGCTTACTACGCAGCCATCCGGGCAATACCATATTGAGTTGGCAGAGGGGTCTATTACCTATAACCACTTACCTGGCGCAAGATTTCGGTTTGGGTTGTTCAAAACACCGGGACCTGAAGAGGGTCTTAGAACCGCCATAGATTATGTCAATTTCACTAGCGTTACTTCGCAACTGATTAACTATCAACCTGTAAGTCCAGTTACCGGTACCCCAGTAGCTTATGGTGGTGTTTTGGCTAATGCCTCTAGCGGGGTACGCGCATTTCGTGATACGGGGATACAGATTTTTGACGATTTTCGGTCGGGCCAAATGGAATATACCTATGCCGCAATGATAGGTAATGGAAGTACCCTCAACCAGACGGATGACAACAGCGGAAAAACGACCTACTGGCGGGTGCAAGCAACTTATCTATTTGATCCGAAATCTACGGCCCTAAGCAAGAATCGCGATGATGTGACGGCCTTCATCTGGCGTCATGATGGAAAGCAGAATTTTAATAATTCAGATTATTCTGCAGTGCGAGACGGAGTTGGTGTTGCTGCAACAAAGTATCCTTTCAATTTTACTGCTGAATATAAACGTGGATCTGGGATGATTTATGTGCAGCCTCTCTTTGCACAGCAGGCTGGAACAGTTTTTGTTGAGAGATCAAATAAATCGTCTGGATGGTATCTTGATGGCGGCTACTTCGTGGCTCCGAAAGTGAAGTTGGGTGTGAGATATGATGTATTAGATCATCTTACCAATGTTCCTGCTTTAGAGCGCTCCTATAAAACGCTTACCTTCGGAGGAATTTACTGGTTTTCAAAGGCATCTAGAATCGCTTTAAACTATGAAATTAGAAAGTTTGCGTTTCCCGGGTCGGTGTCTGCTGATGGAGACTCATATATAAACCAACGACAAGTTGGGAACGCTATTGGCAACCGTGTTAGTGTGCAAGCAACGCTTACGTTTTAGGCATGTTTCGGCCTTATACACACTCCTGAGTCGGTAGCCGCCTCAGCGTCACCGTGAGATTCGACTCCGACAATCAACTTCTTCATCATGTTCAATGGCCTCGACAACCCATTGATATATAATGTACCAGCGTCTTTCATTTTATTTTTACTGCCCAGTGAGTTCTCGCTCAAGGAACATTCCGTCTCGCCTGCTATGCTTCATGCTGCCAAGTATCGCTTGGAGGAAATTTCTCAGTGGCTGCTGGCACCGAGTTTGGCGTGAGTGGGTTAGGATATCGCGCCAGTTTTTTAGATGTCCCTTTATTTCAATTTAATTTAACTGGACCGATCTATGCCTGAGTTCGATGAAAATGAATCAGACAATACGGTAGAAAACTTCATTTCGTTTTGCGTTTCGGGTCTTCTCCGATTGGAAGACCCGGAAAAATACCTGGCGTGGGTGCGAGAGCGTGCGCCCAGCGAATTTCCAGAAATATTTAGCCAAATTATTGATCCGGAAATGCGCCCTGCTGCCGCCTATTCCTTTGGCAGGCTCATCTGGAATGCCACGCCCTTGCCGGGTAATAATTTCAAGCCGCGCGCCTTGCCGAAGCCGGAGCGTAACGCCCCTTGTCCGTGCGGGTCTGGCATTAAGTACAAGCACTGTTGCGGACAGGCTGACATTCCTCCATTGCCGCTCTCGCCCGAGCTGATGTTAAGCCTGGTACTGCGCAACCTGACACAAAAACAACTGGCGGAACTACCTTATCGCAGCATTCCCCACGACGGTCTTGCGCTGACCGCGCAGCAGTGGGTGGATGAAGGCCGGTCGGACAAGGCGGTGAAGTTGCTGGAACCGATTTTTGCCTCCCCGGATAGGTTGAACGAACATGACGAGTTCGCTTTTGATGTGTTGATGGATGCGTACCTGAATCTGAACAAGCCGCGCAAGCGCATCCAGTTGATCGAGACCATGTTGCAGTCAGGCAATCGGGATTTGCGCGTTACCGCAATGCAACGCCACTGCACCATGCTGGCCGATGCGGGTGACTACGAAAGCGCGTGGGTACTGTTCAATACGGCGATGCGCGAATACCCTGGCCAGGCTTCCTTTAGCCACCTTGAAGTGACCCTGCTGATGTCGCAGGGCAGGGCGGCGGAAGCAAAAGCGCGAGCAAAGTTTTGGGCAGCGACGCTGCGCAGGCAAAACAATCCTGATCACAGCGGCATAATCGAATTTCTTGCCGAGATTGCCAATCGGCCAGGAGAAGCGGTGTTCGACATCATGGAAGCGGCGTCTTCTGTGCGCAAAGGTACGGGCAAGCCGAGGCGATGAGTCAGTTCACCAACCAGTCGCTACTTGAACGCAGCCGTAACGCCGTCTGGCACCCCTGCACCCAGATGAAACAACACGAGACGCTGCCGCTGGTGCCGATCGCGCGCGGTGCGGGGGTGTGGCTGTACGGCCTGGACGGCAAGCGTTATCTGGATGCGGTGAGTTCCTGGTGGGTAAACTTGTTCGGTCATTGCAACCCGCGCATCAATGCCGCGCTGAAGGATCAGCTCGACAAACTGGAACATGTGATGCTGGCGGGTTGTACGCATGAGCCGGTGGTTGAGTTGTCTGAACGACTTTCAACGCTGACAGGTTTGGGGCATTGCTTCTACGCCTCGGATGGTGCGTCGGCCACGGAAATTGCGCTCAAGATGAGTTTCCATTTCTGGCGCAACAGCGGGAAGCCGGAGAAAACCGGTTTCGTCAGTCTGGCTAACGGCTACCACGGCGAAACGGTGGGTGCGCTATCGGTAACGGACGTGGCGTTGTTCAAGGACACCTATGCGCCGCTGCTGCGCCAGACCATGCAGGTTCCCGCGCCTGACTGGCGTTATGCCGAGGCGGGCGAATCGCCGCACGGCTATGCGCTGCGCTGTGCCGAAGCATTGGAAAATCATCTGGCCAAGCAACACGACAAGACCGCTGCGCTGATCCTGGAACCCTTGGTGCAAGCCGCAGCAGGCATGGGCATGTACCATCCCGTCTATCTGCAACGTGCACGGGAAATTTGCGACCGCTATGAAGTGCATTTGATCGCAGATGAAATTGCGGTGGGTTTCGGGCGCACGGGAACGATGTTTGCCTGCGAACAAGCAGGCATCAAGCCGGACTTCATGTGCCTGTCGAAAGGCATCACCGGCGGCTATTTGCCTTTGTCGGTGGTACTCACCACCGATGCGGTGTATCAGGCTTTTTATCACGACGAAACGGCGCGTGGCTTTTTGCACTCGCACTCCTATACTGGAAATGCACTGGCTTGCCGCGCAGCGCTGGCAGTGCTGGATATTTTTGAGGGTGATCGCGTAATCGAAAATAATCGCACGAAAGCCACGCAGATGAGCGCATTGTTGGCGCCATTGAGCGTGCACTCTGCGGTAAAAAATTTCCGCAATCTGGGCATGATCTGGGCGTTTGACGTAGCAGGTGCCACACTGGAATTTTCTCGACAAGCATTTGAACTTGGCTTGCAGGAAGAACTGCTGCTGCGTCCAATCGGCAACACGGTTTATATCATGCCGCCTTATGTTATTGGCGCAGAGGAAATGGAATTTCTCGCTGGGAAACTTTTAAAAATCGTATCCCGAATAAACAACCCATAATTGGTATAGGGAGGCAGAAAATGGGTAGCGCAGGCGAGGGCGCCTGCGCTACCAAAGCATCCTTGGTAACCAAATAGCTGGATCTTGTAGCATGAGTTGTAATTTACACCGCAAGCGATGGGGAGAAAAATGAGACTGACATTTCTCGGTGCAGCGCAGGAAGTCACCGGTTCATGCTACCTGGTGGAAACGGGTGACGCGCGCTTCCTGGTGGATTGTGGCATGTTCCAGGGTGGGCGCGAAGCCTGGCGCAAAAATCACAATGCCTTCAATTTCGACCCGGAGACCATCGACTTCGTGCTACTCACCCACGCGCACATCGACCACTCCGGCCTGTTGCCGCGCCTGGTGGCGCTGGGTTTGAAAGGGCCGGTGTATACCACGCGCGCCACCATTGATCTGCTTGGTGTGATGTTGCCTGACAGTGCACATATCCAGGAAAAAGAAGCGGAGTGGGTCAACTATGACCAGCATCGCAGTCGCGGAAAATTGCGCCATGAAACCGCACCGCTCTACACGGTGGTGCAGGCGCAGGACAGTCTCAAACGACTGAATCCGGTGGACTATGGCGTCGAATTTAGCCCGCACAAAGAGGTGCGTTTTATTTACCGTGATGCAGGGCATATTCTTGGATCGGCGATTATTGAAGTCTGGTTGAGCGAAGGTGGCCAGACACGCAAGCTGGTGTTTTCCGGTGATCTTGGTCAACCCGGACACCCGCTGGTGCGCGATCCGACACCGATTGAGGAAGCGGATTACCTGCTGGTGGAATCCACCTACGGCAACCGTTTGCACAAGAGTATGGAGGATTCCCTCAACGAGTTGGCCTATGCCGTGAACGATACCTTGAATCGTAAAGGTGGCAACGTCATCATCCCGGCGTTTACGGTTGGTCGGACGCAAGACATTCTCTATATGCTGGGCCTGCTTACCCAGCAAGGCCGCGTATCCGGACTGCATATCTATGTCGATTCGCCCATGGCGACCAGCGCCACGGAAATTACCCTGAAGCATATGGAGCTGCTGGACGCCGATGCGAGACGGCTGCTGGATTGGCAAAGCGCAGGCAGCAATTTTCCCAAGATCAGCTTTATCGAAGATGTGGAGGAGTCACGCGCCCTCAACGAAATCCGCCACGGCGCGGTCATTATTTCCGCCAGCGGCATGTGCGACGCGGGACGCATCAAACACCATCTGCGCTACAACTTAAGCCGCAAAGAATGCAGCATTATTATTACTGGATTCCAGGCCGGCGGCACCCTCGGGCGCAGGATCGTGGATGGTGCCAAGTCGGTGCGCATCTTTAAGCAGGACGTGCCGGTGCGCGCGGATATCTACACTATCGGTGGACTATCCGCGCATGCCGACCAGAAGGCGCTAATGAGCTGGCTGGGCCACTTCCGCAAGCCGCCGCGCCAGACTTTTGTGGTACACGGTGAGGCCAGCACTGCGGAGATGTTTGCGGAGCTGGTGGGCAGAGAATTGAAATGGAATGTGCAGGTGCCAAAGCCGGGTGAGGTGGTGGCGCTTACTTGAGCCCCGCCTTGTTGAGCATATCGAGAATGTACTTGGCTGGAATGGCATAAGAAATTCCGCTTGGATCGGCCAGAGCATTTTCTTTCGTGCTTTTTACGAACACCATATTGATAATGCCGTATAGCGCGCCCGTGTCTGGATCGTACATGGGGCTTCCGCTATTTCCAGGATAAGCGGTAGCGTCCAATTGAAATACCGTGTACGGGGTGCGCATACGGATGACCGATTTGGCGTCAAGTGTTTTAGATGAGGCGGCCGGGATCACGATAGGTGTGATGGCCGATACTGTACCTCGGTGTGTAACGGGAAAGAGACCCAGTACCGTGCCGATGGGGAAGCCGGTAAAGGCGATATTTTGTCCCTCCCTTAACGTGCCAGAGTCGCCGAATTTCACGGGGGTGAGTGGCTCGCCTTCGATTTTCAGAAGAGTCAGGTCATGTTCTGTATCGATGGCGACCTGCTTGGCTTCACGGAAGCGTGCTACTTCGCCTTGGCCCACCAAAATACCTAGCTTCTCCTGTTGTTCCACATCCAGTACCGGCGGGATGACATGCGCATTAGTGATGATATGCAGTCCGTCGCCGACGACAAAACCGGTACCTCTGAAGGAGATAGGTGGCCTGCGTGTCTGCTCCAGCGTGCCGATACCGACCACCGATAACTTTATTTTTTCGATGTTGTGCGGCAGGTTGTCTGCGAGTGCGGGGCAGGAGGCAAGGGAAATGACAGCAAACAGTGTAGCGCGCAGGTTGGGAATAATGGATGTCATGGTCAGTCGCCTAGTTGTGAGATGAGAGAGGTTCTCCGTAACTGTAGCAAAATACGGCGGCTTTACAATCGCTGCGCTATGACAACAAGACGCCTTTGGGTACAATTATCGTTGCTTTGGCTTCTGAATAAGGAAAAAACATGAGTGTAGTAGCTGTAGTAGGCTTGGGATACGTTGGATTACCGCTAGCGGTAGAATTTGGCAAGAAAGTAGAGACTATTGGTTTTGACCTGGCCAAAGACAAAATAGAAAGCTACCGTCAATTCGTCGACCCCACCGGAGAAGTCTCCGGTGACGACCTGCGCGCCGCCACCCAGCTCACCGTCACCACCGACCCCGCGTTGCTCGCCAAAGCCGACTACATCATCGTCGCCGTCCCCACCCCGGTAGACGCAGCCCACCAGCCCGACTTCAGCCCCCTGGTCGGCTCCAGCACCAGCGTCGGACGCCACATGAAAAAAGGTGTCATCGTCGTCTACGAATCCACCGTCTACCCCGGCGCCACCGAAGAAATCTGCGTCCCCATCCTGGAAAAAGAATCCGGCCTCAAATGGAAGCAAGACTTCCACGTCGGCTACTCCCCCGAACGCATCAACCCCGGCGACAAAGAACGCACCCTCACCAAAATCATCAAAGTCACCTCGGGTGACGACCCCGCCACCGCCGAGAAAGTCGCCCAGCTCTACGAAACCGTCATCACCGCCGGCGTCCACCGCGCCTCCAGCATCAAAGTCGCCGAAGCCGCCAAAGTGATTGAAAACACCCAGCGCGACCTGAACATTGCATTAATGAACGAACTCGCCATCATCTTCGACAAGATCGGCATCGACACCCTCGAAGTCCTGCAAGCCGCCGGCACCAAATGGAACTTCCTCCCCTTTAGACCCGGCTTAGTCGGCGGCCACTGCATCGGCGTCGACCCCTACTACCTCACCCACAAAGCCGACATGCTCGGCTACCACCCCCAAGTCATCCTGGCCGGCCGCCGCATCAACGACGGCATGGGCAAATTCATCGCCGAACAGACCGTCAAACACATGATCCAGGGCGGCAGCCCGGTCAAAGGCGCCAAAGTCATCGTGCTCGGCCTCACCTTCAAAGAAAACTGCCCCGACCTGCGCAACTCCAAAGTCATCGACATCATTAACGAACTCAAAACCTACGGCATCGACGTCATCGTGCACGAACCGGTGGGCGACGCCAAAGAAGCCCAGCACGAATACGGCGTCACCCCGGTGGCCTGGGACAAACTACCGCAAGCCGACGCCATCGTCGCCGCGGTAGCGCATACCGAATTTCTCAAACGCCCCTTGTCCGACCTCATCGGCAAAGTAAAAAAGGGTGGCGCCTTCATCGATGTTAAATCGCAATACGACACCCAGGCCCTGAAAAAAGCCGGCCTGGCCGTATGGCGTCTATGAGCAAAGCATGAGCCAATACGACGCACTAAAAATAACCCTCCAGGCCAAACCAAAAACCTGGCTGGTGACCGGCATTGCCGGCTTCATCGGCTCCAACCTGCTGGAAACCCTGCTCAAGCTCGACCAGAAAGTTATCGGCTTGGATAATTTTTCCACCGGGCACAAGCGTAATCTCGAACTGGTCAAAAGCGCCGTCAGCCCAGCGCAATGGCAGCGCTTCAACATGATCGAAGGCGACATCCGCGATCTACCAACTTGCCGTACCGCCTGCACCGGCACCGACTACGTCCTGCACCAGGCCGCCCTGGGCAGCGTGCCACGCTCCATCGAAGACCCGATCCTCACCAACCAATCCAACATCGACGGCTTTCTCAACATGCTGGTGGCGGCACGCGACGCCAAGGTACAGCGCTTCGTCTACGCCGCCTCCAGCTCCACCTACGGCGACCACCCGGCGCTGCCCAAGACAGAGCCCAACATCGGCAACCCGCTGTCGCCCTATGCTGTCACCAAATACGTCAACGAACTCTATGCTGGCGTATTCGCCCGCACCTACGGCTTCAAAACCATCGGCCTGCGCTACTTCAACATCTTCGGACGGCGTCAGGACCCCGCAGGCGCCTACGCTGCGGTGATCCCCAAATGGGTGGCCAGCATGCTCAACAACGAACCCGTGTATGTCAACGGCGATGGCGAGACCAGCCGCGATTTCTGTTACATCGACAACACCGTGCAGGTGAATTTGCTGGCAGCAACGACCGATAACCCAGAAGCCACAGATCAGGTGTACAACGTGGCGGTAGGGGATCGTACCAGCCTGAACGAACTGTTCGAAGGTATTCGTTCCTTACTCGAGCCGCGTTTCCCGCAGCTAAAAGATTTCAAGCCGAGCTACCGTGATTTCCGTGCAGGCGATGTGCGGCATTCGCTGGCGGATATTTCCAAGGCCAAAAATCTGCTTGGCTATGCGCCGACACATCGGATTAATGAAGGGCTCAAGGAGGCGATGGAGTGGTATGTGCAGGATTTGGTGGCATCCTCCAGTCGGGCAGTTGCATAACCTAAATTTCCACTCATCGCGTTCAGGCCAAGTCATGGCTAGGCGCAGCAGCACCACATTTTTTTCATTCCTGTTAATGGCGATGTTGACCTTGTCTGTCGATATCGCCGCCGCAGCTTCCCGCCTTCCGTTTAATGTACAACAAGCTATGCGCCAGGCTGCGCTGCCGCCTGACGTTGTCGGTATTTATGTGCAGGATGTGGCGCAAGCATCGCCACTTCTGGCTTATAACGCCGACCATGCAATGAACCCCGCCTCGGTGATGAAACTCCTGACCACTTACGCCGGTCTTGAACTGCTGGGCCCAGCGTATACCTGGCAAACCGGCGTATATGCCAACGGTGTGATGCACGGCGATGTGTTGCAGGGCGATCTGGTGATGCAAGGGCACGGTGACCCGGCGCTCACCCTGGAGCGATTCTGGCTGCTGCTGCGTACTTTGAGGATTAACGGTCTGCGAGAAATTCATGGTGATTTGATTTTGGATCGATCCTATTTTGCAATCCAGCCTGCTGATCAAAATGGCTTCGACAAGCAACCTTATCGCGCCTACAACGTACTGCCCGATGCACTGTTGGTCAATTTCAAGATTACCGAAATTCGGCTGGTGCCGGATACGGAGCATGGGATGGTGCACCTCACGGCCGATCCCTTGCCTACACCGCTGGCTCTGGAAAACCATGTCGAACTGGACAACAGCGGCGTGTGCGGTGATTGGAAGGAGAGACTTACTGTGCAGCCGGCGAATGCTGCTACTACGCCGCGCTTTACGCTTACTGGCAAGTATGCAGCAGTTTGCGGGGAGAAAGTGCTGGAGCTTAGCCTGTTCGACAGCAACCATTATTTCCAGGGATTGTTCCGGCAGTTTTGGGAAAGTCTGGGCGGAAAGTTAACCGGTAATGTGCATGAAGGTGCCACCCCTGCTGATGCACGGCAATTGTTGCAATTCAATTCCGTGCCGCTTGCCGACAGCATTCGCGGCATGAACAAATTCAGCAATAACGTCATGGCACGCCATTTGTTTTTGACGCTCGGCGCACAAAACGGCGGGTCAGCCACGGTGGAAAAATCAGCCAGCGCCGTGAAAAATTGGCTGACCAGCAAGAAGCTGGAATTCCCTGAACTGGCGCTGGAAAATGGCGCCGGACTTTCCCGCGTGGAGCGCATTTCCGCACGGCATTTAGGCATGTTGTTAAACGCGGCATACCAAAGCCCGGTATTCGCTGAACTGGAATCATCGCTGCCGATTGTTGCAGTAGATGGCACCATGAAAAAGCGTCTGGGCGAGAGGAACGTGGCAGGCCATGCGCATATCAAAACTGGCAGCCTGGAAGGTGTGCGTGCCGTGGCCGGCTATGTGTTCGATCGAAAGGGACGGCGTGTTGCCATCGTGTGTTTGATCAACCACCCTAACGCGGCGGCTGGTAAAGCAGTCGAAGATGCGTTGCTGGAGTGGATATACGAAAGAAAATAAAATTGTCTAAAAACGGCTATTGGACGCAGATCAAAACCGATTACCGCAGATATTCCATATTACTTAATTGGTGCGAATGTTTTACTGTTCTATCTGCGTCCCTCCGCGTCCAAATGCTTGTTTTAGGAATTCTGTCTGGACACCGCAGGCCCCGTGGCAGCGTCGAAGCCAAGAGCCGGCAGCGCGCTTAGCTCTGCATCCGATTGCACACCCTCGGCGATCACCGTGACGCCCATGCTGTGGGACACCTTGCATAATCCCTTGAGAAATTCCTGATTGCCGGTGTGCTGCTCGATGTTTCTGATGAAGCTGCTATCTACCTTGAGATAGTCCAGGCCGAGATCAGCCAGATGGCTGATCTCGTTGAAGCGATGACCAAAGTGTTCGATGCCAATGCGGCAGCCGAGCGCCTTAAGTGTCCGCGCAAGGTCGTGGAAGGCTTCCAGTTCACGGAATACGCCATATTCCGAAACCTCTATCCAAAGCCGCGAACAGAGCGCGGTATTTTTCTGTAGCAGCAGCGTCAGACTGTTGCGGAAACCCCAGTCAGCGATTGTTTCGGCGGAGAGATTGACGGCAACGTCTTCCGCAGAGGATTGCAGCGTGTTCAGTGCAAGCTGCACAACTTCGAGATCAATAGCAGAAGTCAATTTATGGCGGATTGCCATGGGCATAAAATCACCGGCCACCAGCCAGAGGCCGTCGTGCTCAGGTTGCAGCCGAATGGCGCTTTCCTGATGCATTTGATTACCGTTGGCAGTAAGCACGGGGAATAGCGCCAGCTTGAGTCGCTTGCCCAACAGCGCATCGGACAAGAGTGTGCGCCATGCTTCCTCAGACCGGGCGAGCCGATCATCCTGGAGTTCGGTTGCATGCCAGGTATTGGAACCCTTGTCTTCAGCCGTGGCCAGAGTGGTATCAGCCGCAGCCAGCAGCGCACCTGGATTATCTCCTCGCCGGTAAGGTACTGCGCCGATGTGGAACAGGTTGTCCAGCTTTGCGCCATGGGTGCTTAAACGTTGGTGGAAAGCGTCGGATACTGCGGCAGCCAGGTGTGCGGCATTTTCTTCATTGGGAATCAGCAGTGCAAAATCTGCGCCTTTAAGGCGGGCAGCTATGGCCTCGCTGTGCGGGGCGCAACAACTGGTCAATATACTGGCCACAGTTTTCAGCAATTGGTCCGCGTCAGCATGGCCGAGGTGGCGATTGAGTTCGGCAAGATCAGTTAGCCGGATAATCAGCAGCGTACCCCAGGGTGGAGAATCCTCGCGCCCCAGCGTTTCCTGCAACAGATTGACGAAAAAGTCGCGGCTAGGCAGGCCGGTTACGGCATCATGGCTTACTTGCCGGCGCAACGAATCCAGACGAATGGCTTCTTCGGAAAACATTTGCTTTAGTCTGGCCACCATGTCGTTCATGGCCCTGACCACGCTGCGCAGTTCCGGTGTCGAAGGTTCAGCCAACGAAGCAAATTTTCGTTCGCTGATGGCTTTCGCTTGTCCCACCACCTGATTGAGGGGGCGGATAATGAGTTTGAGCAGCAGCGTGCCGAGCAGACCGGCGGCAAGGCCCGCCGTCAGAAACCAGGCGATTTGCCGCAGCGCGCCATGCCACAGTTCGCGATAGGCAAAACGGCTGTGGCTCACTATTTTGAGCGTGCCGAGCTTGCGCCAGCCATCCTGCACTTGCGCAATGCCTGGTTCAGCGCGCAACGGGATGAGTTGCACGAACCAGTCAGGCGCGCCGAAATCTGTGCCGGTGTATTGGCGTGCAACGATCACTTTTTTCCTGGGATCAAGCAACTCGATTTCCTGGTAGTGTCCGGTGTCGAATTGAGCCGACACCAGCAGCTCTACAGTGACCGGATCTTTTTGCGGCAATTGCGACAGGGACAGGGCGAGCGATGCTGCATTGTCGGTGTTCTTGAGGTACAGCTCCTGCTCCAGGTAACTGCGCGCAGTGAAAATGCTGACCAGGAAACTGCCTGCAAAGGCGAACAGGGTCAAACCGATTATGGCTAGCCAAAGCTGTCGAGATAGGGACACGGTTTAGTCTCCGAAATTAAATTGATTAAAGCAACTTCCAAAGGAATTGCAAGGCTTCATTCCAGGCCCTCTTCCTGCATTCTGATAATGACGTCGCGCCACTTGGACAACCTCGCCGTGGAGCTGCCAGAGCTGCCAGAGGTGGGGCTGCTGCTCACCCACAATCCCTCCCCATTAAAGCTGAACACAGGGTACAGATCAGGCCGGCGCGATGCAGGTTTTATCTCGGTCACCAGGTTGTCGAGAATGAGCGGGTCGGCCTCCGGGGTAGGGTAATAACTGAGTACCATATGCGCCTGACTGACACTGTTAAAACCCGTTCCAATTCGTGCCCGTACATACACCAGCCGCATGCGATCGATGGGGACATGCAGCAGCTTGAGCGTGGCATATTTGGCGATAGAGTAATCTTCGCAATCCCCCGCGCCGCGCCCCATGGACTCCAATGGCGTGGCCCAATAATCTGTTACGCCCCACACCTCCATGTCATCCCGAAAGGCAATGTGGCGGTTGAAGAATTCGTTGACCCGCAGAATTTTCTCGGCTTCGGAAAGGCCTTGTGCCTCCTGCACTAGGGTGCGCCATTGTTGAACCGTTTGCGCACCCTGGGCGCCGTAGCGTTGCTGGGCGAGGCGTAACATTTTATCGAGATCGGGTGCCGCAATGCTTAAAGTATAGATCAGCAGCGAAATATAGCTGACTACCCGGAGCATCCACTTGGAAGGAGAGCGCTGGCAGAAACGTCGAGCAAGGTTTGCAACCCAGGTGGGAAAATAAGGAGAAATTTTTTTGGCGGATATCACGTTCGCCGTTCGCTAAAAACTTGAACCCGGCTCGGTCAGAAACTGCAATTCTTCCGCTGTCGAAGTGCGCCTCAAAATCGCATTGCGATGTGGGTACCGCCCGAAGCGGTCGATGATCGCTTTGTGCTTGTATTCAAATTCCAGGTTGGATTCCAGCCCCGGCGTGCTGAACAACTCCACAGCGATTTCGTGAATGGCAGCCGATTCACTGTGCATATATGGCATATACATAAACAAGCGTTCGTTTGTCTCTAATTCTTTATCCGCACCGTTTCTTACCGCTTCCTGGGCCAGCGCCAGCGCGAGCGAGTCCTGCATGAAGGAAACAGGGCTGCCCCGAAACATGTTGAGTGAAAATTGATCCAGCACGATGATTTCCGCTAGCCTGCCACGTGCCGTGTCGCGCCAGGTGTATAGTTCACAGCTTGCTGCCGCATGGTGCGTGGACAAGAATTTGTCGCGCAGCAATTGATCGAAGTCGGGGTCTTTCTTCCACCAACTTTTCGGCTCGATTTCCTTGAACCAGAAATTCAGGACGGTTTCGGGATTCATTTCTTATCCTTAAAAATCCATTCAACCACGGGGTGCGCGGGGATCACGGGGTAATTCAAACAATCTGCTTCAAAGTTTTTCCCCCGTGATCCCCGTGTCCCCCGTGGTAAAAATACGGTTTTAGGTTTGCTTCCCCAGACCTTTTTGTAATAACTCGGCAACGATTTCATTCAGGTCAATTTGCCGCTCCACTGCCAGTGCCTGAATCTGTTTCACCAGATCACCATTGATCTTGACCGCGAATGGCACCAAGCCGAGCGACTGGTCCAACTTGCGCTGTTCGCGCCGATCCAGCACAACAGCAGACTCCTTGCCGAAGCGATCGGGTATGCCGGACTGTTTCATCTTGCCGGCAATTTTCAATCCCTTGTTTTTTTCCAGGTCGGTTTTTTTCATGGCTAGGTATCCTTATCGAGTGTGTAGCTTGCCATAGGCGGCAAGCAGACGTTGATGCATATCGCAACCTTGCAGCGCCAATCCCGGCGAGTGCAGGCCAAAGAAACGCTGTTCCCCGTTGAGCAAGGCTTGCGCCTGTTGCAGCGTGTCTTCTCCATACAAGCTCTGCAGCGCAGCGGTATACGGCGCAGCATTCTCCAGATTCAACAGGCTTTCGATACACAGGTAAACGCGGCGGCGCTTTGGGTCCAGTTGCTCGAAATGACGTATCCATTCGCAGCCTTCGCAGGCGGCATCCTTGTCGCCGATTGCCAGTGCCAGCAGGGTTTTTAGCTCGCCCACACGTAAATCGCTCCACAGCGAATCGGCATCTGCCGCCAGACCGATCAGCGCGGCGACCGGTCGCTGGTCGGCCAGGTCGAGTTCGTTGATGGTGTCGAGCAGCTCGGCGCATTCGTCATCGGTCAGTTCAAGCAGACTCAAAATTCCAGGGCGCACAATATTGCCGACGTTGGTGTTTTCCCATTCCAGATCGTCGATCGGATAAATCTCCGACATGCCGGGGACGAGAATGCGACAGGCATAGACGCCCAAGTGGGTAAAGTCGGCCACGTAGATGTCGCGTTCTTCGGCGTGGATGGCTTTGGTCAGCCAGACATAGTCTTCTTCGGTGGTGTTGCTGAAATTCCAGTAGCTGAATTCAAAATCGGGTGTGTCGCCGAGGAAATTCCAGCTGATGATGCCGCTGGAATCGACGAAGTGAATTTCGATATTCGGTGCGCTGGCAATTTCGTCCATGTCGAAGCCCGCTTCCGGGAAGCCGCCCAGTGCATCCAGCGCACGGCCTTGCAGCAGTTCGGTCAGGGAACGCTCCAGCGCGATTTCAAAGCGCGGGTGCGCGCCGAAGCTGGAGAAGCAGCCCTGGTCATGCGGGTTGAGCAGGGTAACGTTCATCACCGGGTATTGCCCGCCCAGCGAGGCGTCCTTGACCAAAATGCCGAAACCCGCTGCGCGCAATCCGCGCACACCGGCTTCGATGCGCGGGTAGCGCGCCAGCACCTCGTCCGGCACATCCGGCAGGCACAGACCTTCGCTGATGATGCGGAATTTGACATGGCGTTCGAAAATTTCAGACAGCGCCTGGGTGCGCGCTTCGGCTTGTGTGTTGCCTGCCGACATGCCGTTGCTGACATACAGGTTGCCGATGATGTTGACTGGAAACCACACGCTGGCACCGTCGCGCAGGCGGGTATAAGGCAAGGCGCATATGCCGCGCTCGATATTGCCGGAGTTTAAATCTATGAGCGCACTGGCATCGATGCTGTTATCTGGATTGTAGAACTGACGCAGCTCTGGCGTGAGTAACTCGTCCGGCCAGGCACCGCCGTCACCCGGATGGAACCACTGCTCGCGCGGGTAATGCGTGAAAGTGTGCTGGGCATTTTTCTCGCCCAGATAATAATGCGACCAGAAATAATTGCAGCTCAGCCGCTCAAAAAATTCACCCAGCGCGCTGGCCAGTGCCGCTTGTTTGGAGGCACCCTTGCCGTTGGTAAACAGCAGCGGACAGTCGCGCTCGCGGATATGCACCGACCACACGTTGTCCACCGGGTTCAGCCAGGAGCGTTCCTCTATGTGATAACCCAGTGCTTCCAGTTTGGCTTGCATGCCACTGATGGATGATTCCAGCGAGGCATCTTTGCCCGCGATAAAGCTTTCTGTTTGCATTGGGTATCTACCTAAAACTGAGTTGTATTAACTTGAACCAGGCTGCACCAGATCGATCTTGAAGCTTGCCTCATACGGCGGCACGTTGCACTCGATAATGTTCGAAGGGGCTACGTCAAGCCGCACGCCGACAATGTCGGCGCGCACCGGCAGTTTCTCCGCGCCACGATCCACCAATACCACGGTGCGGATTTCTGCTGGACACTTGGCAGCGAGGTATTCTACGGCACGCAGCATGGAATGGCCGCGATACATCACGTCATCCACCACCAGCACCGTATGGCCAGAGAGATCGAGTGTGGCGTGTTCGGGATTTTCCGTGAGCTGGGTGTTGGGGTGGAGCAGGGTGAGGTCGTCTGCATAGCGTTTGATTTGCAGGTCGATGCGGGTGAGTTGATGCAAGCCATAGTCCCGCTTGAGGTGGGAGTGCAGCATATCAGCCAGCGGTGCGCCGCGCCGCAGAATACCGACAATGGCTACCTGTGTGCGCCCGGTAAGCAGGCCGGCGGTTTGGCGGGCCACGCCGCCGAGCACGTCTTGCAGTTCGCTGGCGTTGTACAGACAGGTGCGCCGGCTTTCCAGTTGGCTCACAGGCCGAGGTCCTTCCACATGCCATCCACGCGTGCCTTAACATCGGCGTCCATCACAATTGGCGTGCCCCATTCGCGCGTGGTTTCACCTTTCCATTTGTTGGTGGCGTCGATGCCCATCTTGCTGCCGAGGCCTGCCACAGGGCTGGCGAAATCCAGATAATCGATGGGCGTGTTTTCCACCAGCAGTGTGTCGCGCGCCGGATCGACGCGGGTGGTCATGGCCCAGACGACTTCCTTCCAGTCGCGGATGTTCACGTCATCATCCGTCACGATAATGAACTTGGTGTACATGAACTGGCGCAGGAAACTCCACACGCCGAACATTACCCGTTTGGCATGGCCGGGGTACTGCTTCTTCATGCTCACGATGGCCAAGCGGTACGAGCAGCCTTCTGGCGGCAGATAAAAATCGGTGATTTCCGGGAACTGTTTTTGCAGCAGCGGCACGAACACTTCGTTCAGCGCCACACCCAAAATGGCCGGCTCATCCGGCGGCTTGCCGGTGTAGGTGCTGTGGTAGATTGGGTTGCGCCGCATGGTGATGTGAGTGATGGTGAACACCGGGAAGGTTTCCTGCTCGTTGTAGTAGCCGGTGTGGTCGCCGTAGGGGCCTTCCAATGCGGTCTCTCCCGGCGCGATGTAGCCTTCCAGCACGATCTCGGCACTGGCGGGGACTTGCAGATCGCAACTCACGCATTTCGTGACTTCGGTCTTAGCACCGCGTAGCAGCCCGGCGAATTGGTATTCTGATAGTGAATCTGGCACCGGCGTGACGGCGCCGAGGATAGTGGCGGGGTCGGCGCCCAGCGCGACTGCCATAGGGAATTTTTCGCCGGGGTTGGTGGCGCAGAATTCCTTGAAATCCAGTGCGCCGCCACGATGGGCGAGCCAGCGCATGATGACCTTGTTCGAGGCGATCACCTGTTGACGGTAGATGCCCAGATTCTGGCGCGCCTTGTGCGGGCCTTTGGTCACCACCAAGCCCCAAGTAATCAGTGGCGCTACATCGCCCGGCCAGCAGGTCTGGATGGGCAGCTTGGCCAGATCGACGTCATTGCCTTCCCATACGATTTCCTGGCAGGGCGCACGCGAGACTTCCTTCGGCGCCATGTTGAGCACCTGTCTCAGCACCGGCAATTTGTCCCATGCGTCCTTCAGCCCCTTGGGTGGGTCAGGCTCTTTCAGGTAAGCGAGCAGCTTGCCGACTTCGCGCAGCGCTGCCACCGAGTCCTCGCCCATGCCCATGGCAACGCGGTGGGCAGTGCCGAATAGATTGCCGAGCACGGGAATGGTGTGACCCTTGGGGTTTTCGAACAGGATCGCCGGGCCGCTGCTGCGTAATACTCTGTCGCAGATTTCCGTCATTTCCAGGTGTGGATCGACGGGATGGCGCACGCGCTTGAGTTCGCCCTGTTTTTCCAGTTGCGCGATGAAGTCGCGGAGATCGTTGTATTTCATGCGGATTACAGTAGGAATGGGTAAGCCGCAGTTTAGCCGATGTAATGGGTGAATGTAAGGAAAACGGGCAGGTTGCTGCATGACGGAGAAGGCGCATAAACAGGCCAGCAGGCCTGTGCTAAAGGGAAGCTCAGGCCTGCTGGCCTTACTGCGGCAACTTTCCGGTGCTATATCGCCAAATCGGCTGGACGGCAAGTATCGGTTACGTCAACTGGATCGGCTATTGACCTACCCACTGCATCAAGTCCACATACTCCTGACTATTTCCGGCGACCCAACTGTTCACGCCAATTTTCGCGAGAATCGCTTTGCCTTCTGCCGTGTTCTCCATAGCTATCAGCGCCTTTTGCATGCTGGACACTTCGTCTTTGCTCATCTTTGGAGATGCGATAATCGACCAGAACGGGAGTTTCTTGCTCTTGAAAAGAACTATGCCACCTTTTTTTTCCCAAGCCTTTGATTGGCCCGGCGCGACAACGCCGACATCGGCGAATTTCTTTTCAACCTCATATGACACGGCCTCCTGGTAATGAGCATAACTAATCTTCATTTTTTCCGGGTTGCCGCCCATATCACGCAACATGGCCGAGCCCACATGCGCCATCAGTGAGTTCTTTGCTGGCATAGCGATGGGCTTGTTCAGAATGTCTTCGGGTTTCTTGAATGTATGATCCTTGCGCACGATAAAATCGGCGCTTAATGCACCTTTTGCCATGGCAACAAGCTGATATTTGTTGTCACGAATAGCGCCCCCCGCCACGTTGGAGGGGCGGACATACATCAAGTCGTAGCGCCCTTTGGCCAAGCTGTCCATTGCACTCTTGATGTTTTGGGAAGACTCTAGCACCACCTTCTGTTTGAGAAGCTTGGCAAGATAATCAGCCAGCGGTTGATATTTTTCCTGCATGTCCCCAAATGTAGATTGCTCGGCCACGCCCTCGGCAATGCCCATCAGCAACTTGCCTGCCTGAACAGGATAGGCCATCAAGACAGACACTATTGCAACCACTAGCCGAATCTTTCGCATATACCCTCGTCATATTTAGTCGGAAAAGCAGGGAATGGTTTTCCACGTTTCCTAGCACACCGGCAAGTTAAATGTTAAATGCTGACGTAGGTCCACCCTTGTTGCAGACGTAACATAACTTCATCCAAGGCGGATGAGGACTGTAGCCTGGCTTCTGGCAGCAATTTGATGTCTACGCCCTTTTCGCGGTACCGGTCGAGTGTTTGTCGGCAGGCAATGAAATCGAGTGTGCTATAAGTTTCTTTCATGGTTTTGATGCGGTTTGCATAAGGAGAAACGTCTGCACGCAGCAAGTCCAATCCACCGCCGCTGACAACCAATTCCATCTGAATTGGGCGCCCGGCATGGCGGTAGGAACTCAATAAATATTCGGTGTGATCAAGGCCAGCCTTGAGCTTTTTGGGGTCGGACGAACCGATATGCAGTACTACATTCTGCTGCCCTGTCCATTTTGCGGCAAGCTGGCTCGGTTTGACGTAATACACTGCCTGCTTGCTGGACTGAAAATTGACAGGATCACACCAATTGTGTGCAAGCCAGCCGGAAAGCGTTCCAACAGCTAGCACCAGCATGGCTGCCAATGCGCCCCGGTATTTCAGCAGTTTGCTAATGCTATATGATGGTTGTCGCGATGTTTTTGGTAGGCGCTCGTAGCTGTGTGATACCAGGAATTTTAGCCGCTGCACGTCGCAAACCTGATCAACTAACGTAGCGTCTACATTGATTGCTTCCAGCAACTGATTTTTTTCATCGATACTTAGTTGATTATCGACAAACGAATTAATCAGTTCATCGGATATGTGCTCAGTATTTTTCATTTGGCTCTCCTGATTGGAGTTTTTACCCAATTCTGTTGTTGCTCAATCAAAATTTCTTTTAATCCTTTTCTGGCACGGCACAGACGGCTCATTACCGTCCCAACCGGGATCTCCAGTATTTCAGCCACTTCGTTATAGGAAAACTCTTCCAGATCAACCAGTGTCAATGCCTGGCGCTGCCCCATGGGCAGATCCGCAATGGCCGCGCGGACTCTGTTAATAATTTGATTGCGGGCATGTTCATCTTCCGGGTTGTTGTCAGAAACCAGCTTGGCTTCTTCAATCTCATCCAGTTCATCCGTGTTTTTCAGGCGCCTGAAGTGATCCCGCCAGCAATTGGCCAGGATGCTGAACAGCCAGCTATGCAGTAGTTGCATATCGCGCAACTGGCCGGCTTTGGAAAGTGCCTTGGCAAGCGTTTCCTGAGCCAGGTCGTCTGCCAGTACCGAATCGTGGCACCAGGCATAAGCAACCCGATACAGCCGTTCACGGCTATCTTCGAGTTTCTGGTGGAAATCACGCGAGCGAAATAATAATGACAGCATTTTCATGACGCCTTCAATCAAGAGTAGTGCATCTCGTAGTTGTCTACCGAAATGGCCCAGCTTTTATATAGACGCATCAACGCTCATATTTATTCCATCTATTTTTTTTGGTGGGAAGGGAATAAACCGCTTTGTTATTCCGTCTTAACTACACAAAGCTTTCAAATCGGAGGCTTGCAGAAAATTACGACAATCCCTGAATGGAGAAACGATGAAGCGATCCAAACTCGTCACCTGTGTTGCGATAGCAAGTTGCATGTTCTTGCTGTCCGACGCTTCGATTGCCCAAGAGAAATCACAAGCTGTGGCCGCAGTACACGCCAAATACAAAGTCGTATTTCAAGTTAGCGACGCAGATCCGAAGAAATGGGGTGTTGCCCTCAATAATATCAAGAATGTCCAGGAAGATCTTGGCAAAGACAACGTCACCGTCGAGCTGGTTGCCTATGGTCCGGGCATCGGCATGCTCAAGTTCGACTCGGAGGTAAGTGGCCGTATTGGAGAGGCCGTAGCAGCAGGCGTGAAAGTCGTTGCTTGCGAGAACACGATGGAAGGCCAGCATCTTACCCGTGATGATATGAATCCGGCCACTGGTTATGCCCATGCCGGAGTGGTCGAGATTATGAAATTACAACAAGACGGCTATGCCTATATCAGGCCATAACAAATTTACCAAATAACTGAAAAACTTTAAAACCACTGGAGGGGAAAAATGAGAACACTCAAGCTTGCGCTAGGAATAACCGCTTTGCTAGCCGCACAACATCAGGCATTCGCAACCAATTGGTTCGAACTGCAAAATAATGAACAGCCTGGTGCGGCCCCTTACACTGTGTGGGGCTTCATCCAGCCCCAATACGTCCACAACGAGGGCGGGGCAGTAAACGGCATTGCGGCTCCTGCCGGCGCCAAGGCCTACAACGGCCAAACCGCCCTGTTCAACCTGGTGGGCCCCGATGTTACCCACCGGGATCAGCTACAGATTTTCCGCGCACGGGGCGGGGTGCGGGGAGTTATTCCCGGCACGGACGAGAAGATCAACTACTTCGTCCTGGGTGAAGTCGGCAACAACGGTTTGACGCGGGAACGCCACGCAGTGCTGACAGATGCCTCCGTTACCTTCAACCAGATTCCCGGCGCCCGCGTCCGCGTCGGGCTGGGCCGCCTTCCCCTCGGCGAGGAAGCCATGCAGGGTGTCCAGATCATGGATTATATTAACTTCACCGGGGTCACCGATGGTCTGCTTAACGAACGCCAGGTCGCCCCTTATTCCACCACCCGCCCCACATTACCCACCCTCGGCGTGCCCTTCAAAATCTCCAAAATATCTGGCGCCATCGCCGGCTACCGCGACGTCGGAGTGGAGATCTACGACTGGTTCAGGAAAGACCAGTGGGAATACGCCTATGCGCTGATGGTCAGCCAAGGCAACGGCATTGGTTTTGACAACACCCTCAACCGTGGCAACCATGACGTCACCGGGCGCCTGCAAGCCTCCTATGTATTCGGCGGCAAGGGGCCAAAGCGGGAGGACGCCACCGCCTATATCTGGCGCCAGGAAGGCGACCGCGCCTTCAACGGCACCGACTATGCCCGCACCCGTGAAGGGGTAGGCGCCAAGTACCTGCGCAACGGCCTGCGCCTGGGCGGCGAGTATATTCGTGGCCGTGGCATGATCTATGTCTCTCCCCAGCCCCAGTTTAACGACGTGGGTGGCAGCGTGGCCTTCGAACCGGTCAACATGGTGGCCGTGGAATCTTCCAACAAGGCCAGCGGCTATTACCTGGATATGGGCTGGCGCTTCAACCAAAAATGGGAAGCGGACCTGCGCTATGACGAATTCAGCAAGCTTACCAACTCGGCCTTCGACGAGCGCAAAACCACTACCTGGACTCTGGGCGCCCAGTACTTCTTCAGCCCAGCTCTGCGTTTCCAGGTGAACTATGAAATCCGCAACGCCAAGGTGGTCGACCCCAACGCTGCTGGCTTGTCGGGCACTGCCACCCAGCAACACACACAACTCAGCAACAACACGACCACTCTCAACACCATGGGGAATCGCCTCAGCGCCCAGTTGACCTGGATTTTCTAAACTCAGCGGGCAGGTGTTAGCTACAGTGCTGGGTTAGCCACGGACAAGCGCTTAGTCCAACATTGGCCGGCAGTGGCGGTATAATCAGCACTTTTGTATTTGGACTGCCGCCATGCCCGTCAATCTCCAGACCCCAAAGCCCGAGCAGCTTCTGCCTGTGAAGGGAGTTTTCATTGGTATCGCCGAAGCAGGTATCAAAAAAGCCAACCGTAAGGACATCTTGGTGATGCGTCTGTCGGGCAAGGCGCGTGTAGTAGGCGTGTTCACCCTTAACCGGTTTTGCGCGGCACCGGTAACGCTGTGCAAGGCACATCTTGCTGCAGGAATGGGCATTCGTGCACTGGTGGTCAATACCGGAAATGCCAATGCCGGTACCGGCGAGGACGGCATGGAACGGGCTCGCCGCACCTGTCGTGAGTTGGCGGGTTTGCTAGGCTGCACAGAAAACCAGGTGCTGCCTTTCTCCACCGGCGTGATCATGGAACCGCTGCCGGTGGAGAAGCTGGTGGCAGGATTGCCGTCTGCCGTGGCGGACTTGAAGGAAGACAACTGGGCCAGCGCAGCGCAAGCCATCATGACTACCGATATCGTGCCCAAGGCCGTGTCGAAGCAGATCAGCATCGGGGGCAAGACAGTAACCGTGACCGGCATTGCCAAAGGTTCCGGCATGATTCATCCCAATATGGCGACCATGCTGGGCTACGTGGCGACGGATGCGGCGGTTGAGCAATCTGCACTCGACGTTATGCTGCGTCATGCGGTGAACAAGTCATTCAATTGCATTACCGTGGACGGTGATACTTCTACCAACGATTCCTGCATTCTGATCGCAACCGGCGAATCCGGTGCGGCGGAGATTATTAATGCCGGCAGCGCGGAATTTTCTGCGTTACTGACAGCAGTGACCGACGTGATGATGCAACTGGCACAGGCCATTGTGCGCGACGGTGAAGGCGCGACCAAATTCATGACTATCCAGGTTAACGGTGGGAGTGATGAGGCGGAATGCCGCAAGGCAGGCTACGCCATTGCGCATTCCCCTCTAGTCAAAACTGCATTCTTTGCCTCTGATCCGAATCTGGGCCGGATCCTCGCCGCTATTGGCTACGCCGGTATCGACGATCTGGATGTAAGTAGGGTGAAACTCTACCTGGGCGATGTATTGGTGGCGGAAAACGGCGGGCGCGCAGTGAGCTACCAAGAGGCCGACGGCCAGCGCGTGATGCAGGAGGCGGAAATCCTGGTGCGGGTGGAACTCAATCGCGGCGCGGCCAGTACGACGGTGTGGACCTGCGATTTTTCCTACGACTATGTGAAGATCAACGCGGAATATCGCACCTGAGCCGGCATAGCGGAAGGGTAATCGTACCGCGCCTTCTGCCCAACGTCATATGGCAATTTTTACCAGGTAGCGGTACTGTAAGCGTATGTCTGCTTTTGCGGCAGTGTGGGGACGTTATGGAAGACTCAATTCGCTGGAACGATCAAGGTTTCCAAGGATATGGATATTTCGCTGCGCGCCTACCTTGCCCAGCACGGCATGAAAAAGGGCGATTTATCGAAATTTGTCGAGGAAGCAGTGCGCTGGCGCGTATTGGACAAAACCGTTGGTGAGGTTCGGGTGCGTAATGCGGATGTTCCCGACGAGGAAATTGAAGTTGCGATCAATGAGGCGCTTAAGTCGGTGAGAGCGGAACAGTTCGCTGAGAATATTGGCCACAGATTAGGCAAGAAATAGCCCGGCATGCGCTTTGTTCTCGACATGAAACTTATTATGAACTGGTAACCCATGGCGCTACATCCTGAATTTCCGAAATCGCCCTATGCGGAACTACTGCCGGATCAGCGCTGGTTCCCGGCTGCGGAAGAACTTCGGAGCACCGCCTATGAAAAGCTTCTGCCGCCGCTGGTTGCCAAAATTCGCAGCGAGGTCACGGCATGGCGGGACGCGGGCTACTCGGGTGCCTCGGACACATCACGCGCGCTGCTGAACTGGTGGTTCGAGACCGAGCACATGGTCGAGCAGGCCGATGGCACGCTGTCGCCGTTCCGTTATTACTTCGCGCAGCGCGAAGCGGTGGAGACAGTGATCTGGCTGCACGATGTGCGTAAGGTGCAGGACAAGTTCGATCTGCTGCGCTTTTCATCGCTGAAGGAAATATCGCCCGGCGACTTCGATGAGGACTGGCCGCGCTACGTCGTGAAAATGGCGACCGGCGCAGGCAAGACCAAGGTGCTGTCGCTGCTCATCGCGTGGAGCTTCTTTCACAAGCTCTATGAAACCAACTCGACACTCGCACGAAATTTTCTCCTGATCGCACCGAACATCATCGTCCTCGACCGTCTGCGTGCTGACTTCGACGGATTGCGCATTTTCTTCAATGATCCCATTCTTCCAGATAACGGCCACCAGGGCCGCAATTGGCGCGACGACTTCCAGCTCACACTGCATATTCAGGATGACGTTCGCGTCCTGCGCGATACTGGCAACCTGTTTCTCACCAATATCCATCGCGTCTATCTCGGCGACGTGCGCGAGCCGTCGCTGGAAGACGATGATTTGCGCGACTACTTCCTTGATCCATTTGGCGCCAAACCGGTTGGCAAGACCACCGATAGCAAGACCGATCTTGGCGAGATTGTCCGCGAAATCGACGAGCTGGCCGTGTTCAACGACGAGGCGCATCACATCCACGACCCCAGGATGGCCTGGTTCAAAAGCATCCAGGACATTCATCACCGCATGTTGCAGAAGGCTGGTCGCCTTGCCCTGCAAGTGGATGTGACTGCCACGCCTCGGCACAACAATGGCGCGATCTTTGTGCAAACTGTTTCGGACTATCCGCTGGTTGAAGCCATTCACCAGAATGTCGTCAAGCACCCGGTGCTGCCAGATGCTGCAAGTCGCACCCGGCTACAGGAAAACAAGAGTGTGATCTTCACTGAGCGCTACGAGGACTATCTGCAACTCGGCGTCGAAGAGTGGCGCAAGAGCTACGCCGAGCACGAGGCTATGGGCAAGAAAGCCGTGTTGTTTGTGATGGTGGACGACACCCGCAATTGCGACGAGGTCGGCGCCCATCTCGAAAAAATCTGCCCGGAGCTTCAGGGCGCGGTGCTCGTTATTCACACCAAGAACAATGGCGAAATCTCTGAGGCCGCCTCGGGCAAGAACAAGGACGAACTCGAAAGACTCCGCAAGGAAGCCAACGAGATCGACACCTGGAAATCACCCCACAAGGCCATCGTTTCCGTCCTGATGCTCAAGGAGGGCTGGGATGTGCGCAACGTCACCACCATCGTCGGCCTGCGGGCCTACGCTGCGCAAAGCAACATCCTTCCCGAACAAACGCTGGGCCGCGGTCTGCGCCGCATGTACTTCGGCTCGGACATGCCGGAAACCGTTTCGGTTATGGGCACGCCCGCCTTCATGGAATTTGTCGAATCTATCCAGAGCGAGGGCGTCACCTTCGAGCGGGTGCCGATGGGGCCGGGCACCGACCGCAAGGATTCGCTCATTGTTGAGGTGGACACCCAGGATGCCGACAAGAACATCGACGCGCTGGATATCGAGCTGCCCCGGCTTGCCCGGCGCTTCAACCGCGAGTTCAAAGACCTCGATGCGCTCGACCCCGCGAAATTCGGCAATGCAAAACTCCAACTTAAGCCTTTCACGCCGGAGCAAACGCGCGAGATCGTGTTCAAGACCATGCTTGACGCCGAAGTGCATCACACCATCCAGCTTGATGGCGCCGGCCCTGCCGATTACCGTTCGGTCGTCGGCTACTTCGCCCGGCAACTGCTGAAAGAACTGCGCCTCGTCGGCGGCTACGACGTGCTTTATCCCAAGGTCAAGGCCTTCATGCGCGAGCACCTGTTTGCAGTAAAGCCCGTTGACCTCGAAGACCCGGTGGTGCTGCGCAATCTCTCCGAGCCCGAGGCCGGGACGATATTGTTCGACTCATTCAAAGCCGCCATCAACGCGCTCACCATCCAGGACACAGGCTCGGTGCGTATCGAAGACCATATCCGCCTGCGCGACACGCGCCCCTTCCGCACCGAGAACCGCCCCTACCTTGCACCGAAAAAATCGTTGTTCAGCAAGATTGTCGGCGAACCGCACGCCGGTGGCTTTGAACTGACCTTCGCCGGTTTTCTCGATGCCGCGCCGGACGTTGCATCATTTGCCAAAAACTATCTCGCTGTTGGCTTCAAGATAGACTACGTCAAGGCTGACGGCGATCTCTCCAACTACGTCCCCGACTTCTTCGTGAAAACCACCGACAACGCGGTCTGGATCGTCGAAACCAAGGGCCGCGTCGAACTCGACCTGCCGCAGAAAATGGCGCGTCTGCGCCAGTGGTGCGCGGACGCGACCAGCGCGAGCCAGGCCGTCGGCGGCCCAGCCTACCGCTTTGTGTACGTGGATCAGCAAGGCTACGAGCGTAACCCCCCGCAGACCTTCACCTCGCTTGCCGCGAGCTTCATGGATTATCAGGGAGAAAGCGCCGTATGACGCCCGAGCAACTTCAGCATCAGCTCGCAATGCTGTTGGAAGGCTGGGAGGGAGAGTGCGTCGAATTCAAGGACGCCAACGACAACTTCACGACCCCCGATATCGGAAAATATTTTTCCGCACTCAGTAACGAGGCGAACTTGCGAGCGTGTGAATCCGGCTGGCTGGTGTTTGGCATAAATAACAAGACGCGAGATGTGATCGGTACAATTTACCGGGAAAATCCAGTGCGCTTGCACAGCCTGAAACATCAGATTGCGCAAGGCACCGACCCGTCGGTCACCTTCAAGGAAATTCACGAACTGCAAACTCCGAAGGGTCGTGTCGTGCTGTTCGAGATACCATCCGCGCCGCGCGGCATACCCATCGCATGGAATGGTCACTTCTTCGCCCGGCACGGCGAAAGTCTCGCCGCACTCGATCTCGCCAAGCAGGATCAAATTCGTGCTCAGGGTGCGGCGGAAGACTGGTCCGCTGTCGTCTGTCCGAATGCGACGCTGGACGATCTCGATCCCGAAGCGCTGACCCGTGCTCGGGAAATATTCGTCGGCAAGTACCGCGACCGCATCCCCGAAGAAACCATCAGGGGATGGGACAACGCTATCTTCCTCGACCAAGCCAAGTTGACCGCCAAGGGCGGTATCACTCGTGCCACGCTACTGCTTCTGGGGCGACGTACATCCACGCATTTCCTCAGCCCCTACGTCGCTGAACTTTCCTGGAAGCTGGAAGGGCCGGAACTGGCCTATGAGCATTTTCATCCGCCTTTTTTGCTGGAAACCAGCCGGCTGTTTCAGCGTATCCGCAACCTGCGGCTATCCTTCCTGCCGCCGGGGCAGCTCATTCCGGTCGATATTTCAAAATATGACCAGCGCATCGTGCTCGAAGCCCTCCACAACTGTATTGCACATCAGGACTACACTCGCTGCGAACGCGTGCTGGTGATCGAGCGCGTCGGGGAACTCGTCTTCCAGAATGCCGGGGAGTTTTTCGACGGCAATCCGCAAGACTACATTCTTGGTCAGCGTATGCCCCGGCGTTACCGCAATCGTTTCCTCGCCGAGGCCATGACGACGCTGCGGATGATTGACACCATGGGCTTCGGTATCCGTGAAGTGATGTTCAAGGGACAGGCCAATCGCTATTTGCCTTTGCCGGATTACGATCTCAGCGAGAAAGGTCACGTTGCCTTAAGTATTCAGGGCCGCTTCCTGGACGAGAACTACAGTCGCACCCTCATTACCCACAGCGATTTTTCTCTGGGTGAAATTCTTGCGCTGGATCGGATTCAAAAAGGTGTGACGCCGGATGAGTCCATTTTGAAAGTGTTGCGCAAGCGCGGTTTAGTGGAAGGCCGCAAACCTGCCTTGCATATCTCCGCCAGCGTTGCAGCGGCGACCGGGCATGAGGGCGACTATATTCGAGCACGACGGCAGGATGACGCGCACTACCGGCAACTGATTCTGGATTATCTGAAACAGTTTCGCGAGGCAAGCAAAGACAAGCTGCGCGCCATGCTCGCCAACAAGTGGCCGGAGGTGTTTACGGAGAAGCAAAAAGAAAACAAGTTGCATAACCTCCTTTCCGCCCTGAAGCGCGAAGAAAAGATCGTGCGAGTTGGAGCGCGCAGCAACGCGCGCTGGCGGTTGGTCGCTTTGTTAGATAGTCCAGCAAACACAAAATTAACAAAGACGCACAAACAATGAAATCACCTATCCAATTGATTAAACTGGCGCACTTCTTTGATAACTACGCGCGATTTTCTCGCGGTTACCAGAACATCGAGCAATAAATCATGGCCAAACCACCCAAAGAAGCCTACGAACTATCCGACGCCGAGAAGCGCGACCTGACCCAGCTCATCCAGCAGGGCAAGCCGCTGCCGGAAAAATACCGCTTCATCCTGTTCGAGGACAAGCGCGAGGTGGAGCTGGTGTGGAACGGCAAGAGCCGCGACGTGTGCACCACCGTGCTGCCGTTCCAGTCGCTGGAGCACGTGGACGAGCCGCGCCAGGAGAAGCCGGAACTCGGCACGATGGACATGTTCGACACCCGCGGCCGCCAGCTCAAGGGCTGGACCAACAAACTCATCTGGGGCGACAACAAGCTGATTCTCTCCTCGCTCAAGAGCGGCGCGCTGCGTCGGCAGATAGAGGACGCGGGCGGCCTCAAGCTCATCTACATTGACCCGCCCTTCGACGTCGGCGCCGACTTCTCCATGGACATCGAGATCGGCGGCGAGACCTTCCACAAGGAACCGAACCTGTTGGAACAGATCGCCTACCGCGACACCTGGGGGCGCGGAGCGGATTCTTTCATCTCGATGATTTATGAGCGGCTTGTGCTGATGCGCGATTTATTGGCGGAGGATGGCAATATTTTTATCCATTGCGACTATCGGGTAAATTCATACATCAGACTGGCGATGGATGAGGTATTCGGAAGTGCATATATGGTGAATGAGATTGTGTGGCGAAGAAAGGGGGGGGCAGCCCTCGGAGAAATGCGTAAATTGTCGGCGGCGACAGACACGATTTATTGGTATGGGAAAAGTGACAATTACCATTTTGAAGATGTTTTTGTTGAAGCTCCCAATGACTACATTGATGGCCAATTCCGCTACTCAGATCGCGACGGGAGGAAATACATGGTTAATGTGATGCGGAGTCCGAGCCCGCGTCCAAATTTAAAATACGATTACAAAGGCTACAAGACGCCCCCAAACGGATGGGCGGTTCCACTTGGAACAATGGAACGGCTTGATCGCGAAGGCCGACTGCATTTTCCAGATTCAAAGGATAAGCAAATCTACAAGAAAATTTATCTCGACGAATATCAGGGACAAAAATCGAACAGCCTTTGGGCTGATGTCTCTACTCTCAAAGGAATGAATAGCGAGATACTCGGCTACCCCACACAAAAACCCGAAGCCCTACTCGAACGCATCATCAAAGCCAGCAGCAACGAAGGCGACCTCGTCGCCGATTTCTTCTGCGGCTCCGGCACCACGGCGGCGGTGGCGGAAAAGCTCGGCCGCAAGTGGATCGCCACCGACCTCGGCAAGTTCGGCATCCACACCACCCGCAAGCGGTTGATCGGTGTGCAGCGCGAGCTGAAGGAATCCGGCAAGCCGTTCCGCGCTTTCGAGGTGCTGAACCTCGGCCGCTACGAGCGCCAAGCCTATCTCAACGTCGGCGGTCGCTTGACTGGATCGCAGAAAGAACAAGCGCTCGCGCAGAAGGAGCGCGAGTTCCGAGACCTCATCCTGCGCGCCTACAAGGCCCAGCCGCTGGAAGGCGAGAGCTTCTTTCACGGCAAGAATGCAGGCCGTTTGGTCGTGATTGGCCCGATCAATCTGCCGGTGGGTCGGCTGTTCGTGGAAGAGGTCATCACCGAATGCCGCAAGCGCGGCGCCTCGCGCGTGGACATGCTCGCCTTCGAATTCGAGATGGGCCTGTTCCCCGCCGTGCTGGAAGAGGCGAAGAGCAAGGGCATCGACCTGGTGCCGAAGCAGATTCCGCCCGAGGTGTTCGACAAACGCGCAGTCGAAAAAGGTCAGGTGGTGTTTTTCGACATCAGCTTCATCGAGGCCACGCCGCGCTATGCCAAGAAGGATAAGTTCACGCTCCAGATCGAGCTGACCGACTTCTCCGTTTACTACACGCAAGGCGCGATGGAAGCCGCGATTGCCAACCTGAAAGAAGGCAAGAGCCAGGTGGTGTGCGAGGCCGGGCAACTCTACAAAATCGCCAAGGACAAACAGGGCATAGTCACCCGCAACAAACTGACCGGCCACTGGACCGACTGGGTGGACTACTGGGCGGTGGACTTCGACTACATGAGCCGCAAGGAAATCATCAAGGTGCTGGTGGGCAGCGGTGTGGAGGGCGTATTACCCTCTCCCCCGGCCCCTCTCCCGCTTGCGGGAGAGGGGAGCGAAAGTCCCTCCCCCGCGAGCGGGGGAGGGGTTGGGGAGAGGGTGGAGTACGAAGAACGCTGGACCGGTGGCTTCATCTTCGAAAACGAATGGCAAAGCTTCCGCACCCGTAAAAACCGCGATCTGGAACTCACCTCGGCGGCACATACCTACACCCAATCCGGCCGCTACACCGTGGCCGTGAAAGTCATCGACATCTTCGGCAACGACACGATGACGCTGGTGCCGGTGAGTGTGGGATGAGCGCAACGAGAGAGTCTGTTGCCTGCAATGACATGTGCATTTTTGCATATGGCGTGGAATGGGTTTTGCTGCTAAATTGCGAGATGTATTTATAGCCCTCCGTGTTACTTGAACGGGAGCTACTTCAGTTTACCTTAGGAAGAAAAAGATGAGTCTGAGCGATAAGAAACTTACCCTATTACGTCAAAAAATTACGGAAGGATTGCGCATTCAGCGAGATACCGGTGACGTAGTGCCTTATATCGACCCAGCTCATGTTGTCGGTGATGTGTGCGCAAAGCAAAACCACACTATCTTTGCACGACGCGGATGCGGAAAAACGCTCCTGCTTCATTATTCTAGCCACTTGTTGGAAGAAACGCCGATTCGCACTGTGTATTTAAACTGCGAAGACTTTAAACGGCATTCATTTCCAAATGTTCTGATCGAGATTTTGGATGCACTTTTCGGTGAGCTTGAACGCCATCTTACCGGATGGTTTGGAAAGAAAAAAAGGTCTAAGGAGTTAGTAAAGCAAATTCGGAGTGATCTTGCAAAACTGCGAGCATCTGCCGACGTTCAGGAGGAGGCAATTCGGCATCTCACTTCCTTGGAAAAGAGTGAATCGATTGATGCGAGCCTTGGAATTAAAGCTAGTGGCGTAGACGCGAAGCTGGGAAGCAACCTTACGAATAAAAATAAGAATGAAACCGAGAGAACTTTCAAGTTACGAAGTGACAAGCTGCGCGAACTGGATACTTGGCTTCCGCGCCTAAAGGAACAAGTACGAGAATTCTTCGAAAACTCAACGTCCGTTTCGGCGGTTTTTCTTCAGATTGATGACCTTTATCATCTAAAGAAGATTGATCAGCCATTCGTAATCGACTTCATACATCGGTTATGTAAGGATCTCCCGTTGTACTTCAAAGTGGCGACACTGAGACACGCATCGTCGCTCTTTGTGGATATGGATGGTCAGCCCATTGGAGCCCAAGAGCGCCATGATTATCAGCCAATAAATATTGACTACACATTTAGCGATTTTTCGCGCACACGGGATCAGAACCTTCGAATTTTCTACGAATTTGGAAAATCAGCGGGCATCACGTCAGCAGAAATAGATTCTCTATTCAAGGGGACGGGTTTTGACCGCCTCGTCATGGCAGGTGGAGGGGTTCCGCGAGACACTTTGTCTCTATTCCTGGAAGTTCTTGGAACGGTTAAATATCAAGGCGGCGACAAGATTGGCAAGGATGACGTTCGCGTTATGAGCAAGACCAATTTCGAAAAGCGCATAGGGGAACTAAAACAGGATTCCGAAGGGGGTGAACAAGACGTCTTGATGCGTGGCATATATGTGCTGCGGAAATTTTGTTTAGACAAAAAATATAATGTTTTTTTAATTTCCGAAAAGACGCTTCAACAGGATGACGAGTTACGGAGCTTGATCCATCGGCTCTTGGATTACCGGATTATTCATAGTGCTGCATCTGCTCTGACTCATAAGTCTCAGCAGGGCACATATCAAGCGTTTGCGATTGATATCGGCTGTTACGCGCACCTCCGAAAACTCGACGGCAGGTTTAATGAAGTTGACGTATCCGCAAAGGATTTAAAAGAGAGTCTGCGTTCGGCACCCATCATCGACCATAACGATTTCATGGCGCAATTGAAGTCGACTCCTGAAAACGTAGAGAGTGCGCTCCTAAACGACGAAATCGAATGAGATACTTTCTCACCTGTTGTCATGCGTAAGGCAACATATTTAAAATTCACTTACCTGGAGACCAATGAAGGATTTAACAAACATTCTTGAACGTGCGGATGGCTTGCTGGCACGCCTGGAGCAACTGGTTCCCGGCCCGGTGGCCGAGCCGGATTGGCGCGCATCCATTGCGTTCCGTTGGCGCAGACAAGGTGCGCGCGGCGTCATTCAACCGGTGGCGCATCCGCACCGCATCGGGTTGAAAGACCTGCTCGGCATCGACGAGCAGAAGGCGCTGGTTGATCGTAACACCCGCCAGTTTGTCGAGGGGCGTCCGGCCAATAACGTATTGCTAACCGGCGCACGCGGTACCGGAAAATCCTCGCTGGTGAAAGCGGTGCTGAGCAAGTACGCGAGCAAGGGGCTGCGCCTGATCGAAATTTCCAAACACGATTTGATGGATTTGCCGGACATTGTCGATCTGATTTTCGGGCGGCGTGAACGCTTTATTTTATTCTGCGATGATCTTTCCTTTGCGGCTGAAGAGCCGGGTTACCAGGCGCTGAAAGCCGCGCTGGACGGTTCTATCGCGGCGCAGTCGGACAATTTGTTGATTTACGCCACCTCCAACCGGCGTCACCTGATGCCGGAATACATGGAGGAAAATAGTGCCACGCGTCATGTGGGCGAAGAGGTGCATCCTGACGAAGCGGTGGAGGAGAAGGTGTCGCTGTCCGAGCGTTTTGGTCTGTGGGCGTCTTTCTATCCGTTTAGTCAGGATGAATATCTGACCATTGCCGATTCCTGGGTAGACAGTCTGGGTGCGGCAAAGGGCAATCCGGCAGAGCGCCACCGCGCCGCGTTGCAATGGTCGCTTGCGCGCGGTTCGCGCAGTGGGCGCGTGGCATGGCAGTTCGCCCGCGATTGGGCGGGTAGGAAAAAAATATGAAGGTAGCGATAGCAGAACGCCCGGCGCATATTGTGGATGTCGCGGTAGCGGTGATTACCCGCCCGGATGGCTACGTGCTGCTGGCCAAACGGCCAGAGGGTAAGCCCTATGCGGGTTACTGGGAATTTCCCGGTGGCAAGATCGAGGCGGGTGAATCGGCGCATGACGGCTTGGTGCGGGAAATTCAGGAAGAACTCGGTATTCGCGTCGAACAGGCCTATCCCTGGATTACGCAGATTTTCGACTATCCCCATGCCACGGTGCGCCTGCGCTTTTACCGGGTAGTGGCGTGGACAGGCGAGCCGCATCCGCACGAGGGGCAGGAATTGAGCTGGCAGCATCCGGCCAGCGTTGCCGTGACGCCGATGCTGCCTGCCAACGGGCCGGTGCTGAAGGCGCTTAATCTGCCGCCGCTGTATGCCATCAGCAATGCGGCAGAGTTGGGGGCAGAGGGTTTTCTGCAACGGCTGGAAAGCGCATTGGATAACGGTTTGCGCTTGTTTCAACTGCGCGAAAAATTGCCATCCGGCGAACTGGCGGCGCTTGCTGCCGCCGCACTGGATATGGCGCGTCGCCACGGCGCACGCATGGTGTTGAATGCGGATGTCGAGTTGGCTGTGAAGTTAGGCGCGCATGGCGTGCAGCTTAATGCGCGGCAGTTGATGGAACTGCATGCCAAGCCTGATTTGGAACTGGTGGGGGCTTCCTGTCACAACGCCGAAGAGTTGGCGAGAGCCAAAGAACTGGAGCTGGATTTCGTATTGCTGAGTCCGGTACTGCCGACGCAAAGCCATCCCGGTGCCGAAACGCTGGGATGGGAGAAGTTCGATGCGCTGATCAAGGAATTGCCCATGCCGGTTTATGCATTGGGTGGACTCAAGGTAACCGACATGGAAAGTGCATGGCGTTGTGGTGCGCATGGCGTGGCCTTGTTGCGCGCAGCCTGGCAGTAATGAAATCCAGATGGCTGACCATTTTTCTCATGCTGGTAGCTGCAGGATTGGCCACGACCAAATTTGTCTTCGATCTCGCCAAGGCAAAACAGCCGGGCAAGATCGCCACTGTTTCTTGTCCTGACCTGCCCCTCAGTTGCCGCCTGGAACTGAGCGGACGGCCAATTGAATTCGGATTTTCTCCTGCACCTGTTCCGCTGAACCCTTTCATGCTTAAGGTGAAGGCGCCAGCCGCGCGTTCCGTGTCTGCGGAATTCGCCATGCTGAATATGGACATGGGGAATAACCGCTATCGCTTGAAACCTGCTGGTGCAGGATCGTGGCAGGCAAACGTCACATTGCCAGTGTGCGTCGCCGCCAGACATAGCAATTGGGTCATGATGCTGGAAGTGGATGGCGTAAAAGTACGGGTGCCATTTACTGCGGGCAAGTAAGGTTCCTAGCTGGCGTCTGAAGAGGGTTCCTGCCCTTCTTCACCTTCGGCTGTTGGGATGCTGTAGGCTTCCGTAGCCCATTGCCCCAGGTCGATCAATTTGCAGCGCTCGGAACAGAATGGGCGAAAACGGTTTTCCTCTGACCATTCGATGGACTTGCCGCAATTTGGGCAATTGACCACAGGCCGCTTCTTTACAGACATTACAGGTTAAAAAATGTCAGAGAAAACCCGATGTCCATTTCACATACGCGTGGCCGCTCGGCGTTGAGGCAATCCACGGTGGTGAAGCGAATGTTGAGGGCATATTTGTTGGCGCTGATCTCCGGCGCACAGGGTAGGTCTTGATCGACACCGACGCGCAACATCTGGGCGATCTTGCCGCCAAGCATTTGCTGGAACAGGCCTTGGTGTGCGGTGTACTTGCTGGTTTTTCCGCTGTCGCGCAGCAAGCGCAACACGATATTCAAACCATCATAGATCGGCAATAAAGGCTTGAGCCAGGCAAACAGATCATTGCGTCGTACTTCGGGATCCAGGTGTAGCCAATAGTGGTACGTGGGTAAGTCGAACTCACTGGAACCGCCGGGGATGTTGGTGCGCTGCTTGATGCCCATCAACCATTCGTTATCGCGAATGTGCTGGCCAATTTTGCCGGCAGTCTCAAGCAGTTCCGTCGAAGTTTTTTCGATGTTATGCAGTACGTCGTCGAGTGCTTCTTCGGAGATGGCAGGATTGCTGCGCAAGCCTTCCAGCATATGTTTTTGCCGTTCCAGTTCCTGCAGCAAATCGGATTTGAGGTCGGCGCGGCTTGCTACTTCGAGGATTTCAAATAGGGTAAGTATGGCGGCATGGTGCTCATACTTGCCGTCCATCCCCATAAAATAGCGAGCTTTATCGTACAAATCTTCCAGTCGCAGCAGGGTGCGGATGCGCTCGTTTAGCGGGTATTCGTAGCTGATCACGGCTTGTATCAAGAGGCCTTGGCAAAGTATCTGCCAATTCTGAACGATTGGCCGGCATTTGACAAACGAAATTGGAATTTAGCGAATTTCAGGGCAAGGCCTGGTTGTCGCCTCTCGCAATAATGAGATACTTCTCGTGCAGGGCTTGGACTTGGCGAGTCAAGCTTGCCGCACCGCCATTGTTGTTGATTATGTCATCAGCCTGCGTCAGGCGTTGTTTCCTCGGTAATTGATTTGTCATGATGGCACGAACCTCGGCCTCTCCAAGATGGCTGCGTGCCATGGTGCGTGCTAGTTGATTCGCTTCGTCGCAATCCACCACCAGGATTCTATCCACCAACTCGCGGTAGCTGGTGGTCTCCAGCAACAAGGGGACGACAATCAAAACATAAAATCCACGGGCGTGCGCCAGGCGATCCACTACTTCTTGCCGGATAAGCGGGTGCAGCAGGGATTCCAGATTTTTCTTGGCTACTGGATCGCTAAACACGCGTTCCCGCATTTTTGCTCGATTGAGCTGTCCATCCGGCAGGAAAACGCTATCGCCGAACTGTTCACGGATGCTGGTCAGCACCGGCGATTCCGGTCGGGTAAGCTGGTGGGCGATGTCATCGGTATCGATAATCTCGGCACCGTGTTTGGCGAATAGCGCTGCAACACTGCTTTTCCCGCTGCCGATGCCGCCAGTGAGGCCGATGATTAAAGGCATCTACATGGAGCCGAGGTAAGCACGGATTATTTGTTCCCCCCAGAACAAGGCAATCAGTCCGCCACCGGCGAGATAAGGCCCGAAAGGAATGGGGATGTGTCGCCCATGTTTTGCGAAAACGATCAATCCAATGCCGACCACCGCACCGACCAGCGAGGATAGCAGGATGACCACCGGCAACATCTTCCAGCCCAACCATGCACCGATTGCGGCGAGCAGCTTGAAGTCGCCGTAACCCATGCCTTCCTTGCCCGTGGCAAGCTTGAACAGCCAGTAAACCGCCCATAGGCTCAGATAGCCGGCAATGGCCCCGACAACAGCCGACGGCAGGTCGGTAAAAATGCCATTGAGATTGATGAGTAGCCCGAGCCAAAGCAACGGCAGCGTGATGTCGTCAGGCAGCAGCTGGGTTTCCAGATCAATGCAAGTGAGTGCGATTAACGCCCAACAAAACAATAACGCTGTGAACGCAGCTGTGCCGTAGCCAAAATGCCAGGCCACAAAGCCGCTGAGAATGCCGCTTAGCGCTTCAATAATCGGATAGCGTTTTGCTATCGGTGCGCTGCATTTTGCGCAACGGCCACGCAACATCAAATAACTGATGACGGGGATGTTTTCCCATGCCTTGATTTGGTGGCCACACGAAGGACAGGCGGAACGCGGCAGCATCAGATTAAACGGAGGATGCGCGGAGATTTCCTCGCCACGAAGCGCGGCGCACTGCGTTGCCCATTCACGTTCCAGCATCTTGGGGAGACGGTGAATCACGACATTTAAAAAACTGCCCACCATCAGGCCGAGCGCGATGCACAAGGCGATAAAGGTGAGTGGAGAAGATTGTAGGAGATCGACCATATTGGTTTCGAATATGGGTTACGGGTTTAGAGTTGTTGAACTCGAAACCCGTAACCAGGAACCCGCAACATTGTTATTGGGTTTATACGACCTGGCCCATTTTAAAGATCGGCAGATACATGGCAATGACCATACCGCCAATCAGCACACCGAGTACCGCCATGATCACTGGTTCCATCAGGCTGGATAGCGCTTCCACTGCATCGTCCACCTCGGCTTCGAAGAAATCCGCCACCTTGCCCAGCATGGAATCAAGCGCGCCGGATTCCTCGCCGATGGACACCATTTGCAATACCATGTTGGGGAACAGGTTGCGGTTCTGCATGGCGACGGTCAGACTGGTACCGGTGGTGACCTCGCCCTGAATGCGCTTGGTGGCTTCGTAGTAAACCTGATTACCTGCCGCGCCCGCTACGGACTCCAGTGCATCCACCAGCGGTACACCGGCAGCGAACATGGTGGAGAGCGTGCGTGTCCAGCGCGCGATGGTGGCTTTTTCAATCACCGGCCCGAAAATAGGGACTTTCAGGATTAAGCGATCCATCGTCATTTGCATTTTCTTGGAGCGCTTCCACATGTAGAAGAAGGTATAAATACTTCCCCCGATGACGCCGAAGATCAGCCACCAGAACTTGACGAAGATATCTGAAATGGCCATGACGACTAGAGTCGGCGCCGGTAAATCCGCGCCAAAACTGGAGAACAATTCCTTAAAGGCCGGGATGACGAAAATCATGATAATGGCGGTAATGATAAAGGCCACTACGATGATGGAAATGGGGTAAAACAGGGCTGCCTTGATCTTGCCCTTGATGGCAATAATTTTTTCCTTGTAGGTGGCCAGCCGCTCTAATACCGTGTCCAATATACCGGCAGCTTCACCGGCGCGCACCAGGTTGACGTACAGCGCGTCAAACAGCAGTGGATGCTTGGCGAAGGCCTGGCTCAGACTGCTGCCGGTTTCCACGTCGCCTTTGATGTCTGCCATGAGGCGTTGCACAGATGGGTTGTTGTGACCTTTACCGACAATGTCAAAGGCCTGCAGCAGCGGCACGCCGGATTTCATCATGACGGCAAGCTGGCGAGTAAACAATGACACTTCTTTTTCCGTTACTTTTTTTGCGCCACCTATTCCGCCTAGTTTTTTTACCTTAGTCGGGGTAATGCCCTGACGGCGCAAAGTGGCTTGCACGACAGCCTCTCCGGCAGCGATCATTTCGCCGCGCACCTTCTTGCCTTTCTTGTCTACCCCTTCCCAAACGAATGGGGTTTGCTTTGTGACGTCTTTCTTCGCGGCGGCTACTGCCATATGATGCCCCTCATTCGTTGGTTACAGCCTCGATTTCTTCCAGCGAGGTAAAACCGGCTTTCACCTTCAATAATCCAGACTGGCGCAGATCACGAACGCCTTCTCGCTGTGCCTGGTCAGCGATGTCGATTGCATTGCCATTTTTCATGATGATGCGCGTCATTTCTTCAGAAATCGGCATTACCTGGTAAATGCCGACGCGGCCTTTATAGCCGCTCCCTTTGCAGATATCGCAACCCACATGCATATAAGACTGCCAGCTACCGTCCAGGTCTTCTTCGCTGAAGCCCGCGCGCAGCAATGCCTCGGGCGGGATGTCGGCGGGTTTCTTGCAGCTGCACAAGCGACGCGCCAGACGCTGGGCAGTGATCATGATCACGCTGGAAGCAATGTTGAATGGCGCGACACCCATGTTCATCATGCGTGTCAGTGTAGTCGGTGCATCGTTGGTATGTAGGGTAGACATGACCATGTGGCCGGTTTGCGCTGCCTTGATGGCAATATCGGCCGTTTCCAGATCACGAATCTCGCCCACCATGATCACGTCGGGATCTTGCCGCAGGAAAGACTTCAGGGCGGCGGAGAATGTGAGTCCCGCCTTGTCATTGACGTTGACCTGGTTGACGCCGGGCAGGTTGATCTCGCAGGGATCTTCCGCCGTGGAGATGTTGACGCCGGGTTTATTCAGGATGTTCAGGCACGTGTAGAGCGAAACCGTTTTGCCGCTACCGGTGGGGCCGGTAACCAGAACCATACCATAGGGGCGTTCAATTGCCTTGAGCAGCAATTCCTTTTGGTCAGGATCGTAGCCCAGCGCATCGATGCCCAGGGTTGCGCTGGCCGGGTCGAGAATACGCATTACGATCTTCTCGCCGTATAGTGTCGGCAAGGTGCTCACACGAAAATCGATGGCGCGGCTCTTGGACAAAACCAGCTTCATGCGACCGTCTTGCGGTACGCGTTTTTCCGAAATATCGAGTTTGGAAATTACTTTAATGCGGGAGGAGACTTTATCCTTGATAGCAAGCGGCGGCTGCGCAGCCTCATACAGTATGCCATCCAAGCGATAGCGGATCCGGTAAAATTTTTCATAAGGCTCGAAATGGATGTCTGATACGCCGGCATTGATGGCATCCATCAGGATTTTTTGCAGATAGCGCACCACAGGCGCATCGTCTACCTCGGCCGCCGCATTGGCAGCATCGTTGCGCTGCGCAAACGTTTCGTCGTCGGTGAAGTCTAGATCAAGGTCGTCGGTGTCGATGCTTTTTAAACTAGTGTCCGAGGATTCGACAAACTTCTCCAGCAGTTTGTTGAGCTTGTCATCCTCCACAATCACCGGCTCAACCGTCTGGCTGGTCTGGAATTTAACGTCGTCTAACGCTTGCAGGTTGGTCGGGTCAGACAGGGCGATGAACAGCCGGTTGCCCCGTTTTAGCAAAGGCAATACGCGGCGATTCTGGATGATCTTGAGGTCGAGCACGTCCTTCGGTAAGTGCTCCGTGTCGAGCGCACTAATATCTAGAATGGGAAAACCGAAAGCATGCGCAGCATACTCAGCGATTTGCAGCGCGCTGAATTTTTTGCTTTGCACAAGTTGCGTTACGAAGCTGACGTTAGAGGCATTTGCCTGGATTTGGATGGCTTCAGCATCCGCTTCCAACAGCATTTCCTTCTGTACCAGTGAGCGCGCAAGTCCGGTCAACCCGCTTGGGGCAGTCGCAGTAGCCATGTTTTACCTGAACTTTTTCCTTGAACTGTTTGAAACCATTCTAATAATGCACGGCGTTCCAGTATTTGTAAAGGTGACGAAGCCCGTGTTACACAAGGGTAATATTGCCGGGACGAGCAATTATGGAATAAACTTGGCGCGCTTTGCGGGTGTAGTTTAATGGCAGAACGGTAGCTTCCCAAGCTGCATACGAGGGTTCGATTCCCTTCACCCGCTCCATTCTTCTTTTTTTATCCCGATAGCCTATAAAGAAATTAGGCCGTAGCCGCACCTGCGCAGTCAGATTGTGCGCAAATCTTGATCTGGATCAAAAACAGGATATATGCATCCTTATATCTGTACTATACTGCGACAAATTGCCGCAGTAATTGGGGCTGTATCTATGCGGCTTTCTTCCTTGAAATTTTTATACAGAGATCGAAAAGGTGACGAACATGGACGAGTTAAAAAAAGCGGAAGAAGGTGTTCCAATGGATATGGAGCGCCGCAAATTTCTTAACACGGCAGCGATAGTTGGCTTGGCTGGTGCCGGCCTGTCAGTAGGGCTGGCTTCTTGCAAAAAGCCGGAAGAAGGCGCTGCCAAACCTGCGGGCGAAGCGGCTAAGGCTGCGCCTGCTGCCGGCGAATTTGGCAAATATGAAGTACCCCCAGGCAAACTGGATGATTACTATATGTTCTCCAGCGGTGGGCATTCTGGCGACGTGCGTATTTATGGCTTGCCCTCTGGGCGTACCCTGAAGCAGATCCCGGTGTTCAACATGGACTGCATGGTTGGCTGGGGCATCACCAATGAGTCCAAGGCAATCATCGGTACCAAGGCTGATGGCAGCGTGAAATACAACACCGGTGATACCCACCATGTGCATGGTTCCTATAACGATGGCACCTATGATTGTAAATATCTGTTTGTAAACGACAAAATTAATTGCCGGATTGCGCGGATTCGCATGGACACCATGGAAACCGACAAAATTACGGAGATTCCGAATATCCAGGGCTTTCACGGAATCTTCACCGACAAGCGCGACCCGGTGGATGAGAAAATCAACCACACGACACGCGTATTCTGTGGCAACGAATTCCACATTCCGCAGCCGAATGACGGGCGTGATCTGGACGATCCCAAGAAGTACTACTGTGTGTTTACCTGTATCGACTCTGAAACCATGGAACCGCGCTGGCAGTGCAAGGTCAACGGCAATATGGACCTGGTGGCGACCTCATACGATGGCAAACTGGCTGGCTCCAATCAGTACAACACCGAGAATGGCGTGCATTATGAAGACATGATGTCTGCCGAGCGCGATGCCTGCGTGTTTTTCAACGTTGAGCGTATTGAAGCGGCAATTAAAGCGGGCAAGACCTTTACTATCGGTGATTCAAAGGTGCCTGTGGTGGATGGTACGCCAGATGCAAACAAGGATCCAAAAACGGCGCTAACTTGTTATGTGCCGGTACCGAAGAACCCGCATGGCGTGAATATCAGTCCGGACGGCAAGTACTATGCCTGTTCCGGCAAGCTGTCGCCCACTGCGACTCTCATCGAGCATGCGCTGGTGCTCAAGTGGTTCAACGGCGAACTGAAGGAGCCGCGCGACGCCGTGGTAGCAGAGCCGGAAATCGGTCTTGGCCCGCTTCACACCGGCTTTGATGGTCGTGGCAATGCTTACACCACCTTGTTCCTCGACAGCCAGATCGTGAAGTGGAATCTTGAAGCTGCCATAAAGGCGTTCAAGGGGGACAAGTCTGCCAAAGCGGTGGTGGATCGCATTGACGTCACTTACCAGCCTGGGCATGGGTTTACTTCCATGGGCGAAACCAAAGAAGCTGATGGAAAATTCTTTATTTCGGACAACAAGTTTTCCAAGGATCGATTCCTGCCGGTAGGACCCTTGCATCCGGAAAGCGCCCAACTAATCGATATCAGTGGTGACAAGATGAAGTTGGTGGCGGATCATACGACTTACTCCGAGCCACATGATGCGATCATTGTGCGGCGCGACTTGGTGAAGACCCGGCAGGTCTACAATCTGGATGAATTTCCACTTGCGACGAAGGATGCCAAGGATTGCCGCGTGGAACGTAAAGGCAATAAGGTTACCGTACATCTTACCTCCCAGGCGCCTACCATTGGTCTGCGTGAATTCAAGGTTAAACGCGGCGATGAAGTCACCATTATTCTCACCAATCTTGATAAGGTAGAGGACCTGACCCACGGATTTGCGATTCCGAAGTACAACATTAACTTCATTGTGAACCCACAAGAAACCAAGTCTGTCACTTTCAAGGCTGACAAACCGGGCGTCTACTGGTGTTACTGCACTCACTTCTGCCATGCGCTGCACTTGGAAATGCGCAGCAGGATGCTGGTAGAGAAATAACAAAGCATTGTTTTTTCTGCGGTGAACAGGGGGAGATCACGCATCTCCCCTTTTTCCTTTTTATTTTTGACAGAACTTTATAACTTGATCTATCGCATATTAAAGCTGTTTTGAAATGGCTAAACTTGTGGCTGGCATGTTTACAAGTAGGCGGATTACGACAATGTCTCTCAGGATTTATCCGGCTGGATTAGCGGGCGCTCTATTGGCCTTCGCCCTTCTAATGGGCGCCTTGGTACCACTCCCCGTGCTTGCAGGGACAGGTTCTTATGAAGCGCCGCTCCCCGTGCAAATTTCCACTGATCCCAACCTGTGTGGCTATGCGCCATGCACGGACGTCATGCCCGGTGCCGATAGTTTCTCCGATCGTAAAGGTAAGCCTCCCTATGTAGAGGCTTACCAGACCAAGGGCACGGAAAAAAAGCTGATCGGCTACGTGTTTTTATCCACCGATATCGTCGACATTCCGGCTTACTCCGGCAAACCAGTAGTCACGTTAATCGGCATGAATACACAGGGACGCATAACCGGCGCAAAAGTGCTGCGCCATAGCGAACCCATTCTATTGCTGGGAATTCCTGAAGCGGAATTAACCAAGTTCATCAAACAGTATGTTGGCAAGTTCGTCGGTGACAAAATTGAGATCGGCAAGTCGCGCGAGGGCCAAGGGTTTATCGGCCTTGATGCCATCAGTGGTGCGACAGTAACGGTAATTGCACAGAATCAGGTGATGTTACGTTGCGGTATGGAGGTCGCCAAGCAGGTAGGCATCATCAAGCGGACCATCAGGCCGCAGGCCAAGTTTGTGCCTGGCGCTGGCAAGTTAAGCTGGGATGAAATGGTCAAGGATGGCGCAGTACAACGTCTCACCGTGATGCCTGAAGACGTAGGGGTCAAAGGAGACGGGCCATTAATTGACATGTATTTTGGCGGGCTGAATTCGCCGATGGTGGGCAAGAGTGTGTTGGGTGAGCATGGGTATAACAGCCTCATGGCGCGTCTGAAACCGGACGAACATGCGATTTTCGTCATTGCCAGTGGCATGGAGTCCTTCAAGGGCTCGGGGTTTGTGCGCGGTGGTATTTATGACCGTGTCCAGGTGGCTCAAGAAATAGACACATTTACTTTCCGCGATCTAGACTACCTCAATCTATATGGCGTTGAAGCTGCTGGTGCACCTGCCTATAAGGAATCCGGCATCTTTATCATCCGTAGTCCGAGTTTTAGCGATGCCTACCCCTGGAGCCTGGTGTTTCTCGCCAATAAGATTGATAAGGAGACGGGCGCCAAGACTTTCACCAGCTTCGACAAAGAATACTGGTTGCCAGCGCATTATCTGGAAGGCGGTAGACCCAAGGTGGATCGGCCAGATCCTGTCTGGCTGCGAATTTGGAAGCAAAAGCAGGTAGAGATTGCCTTGTTTGTTTTGGTTCTGATCGCTACCGCCACAGTCTATGCCCTGCGCGACAAGTTGGTGCGTCGCGCCAAGCGCAAGGACAAGCGTTGGGTGAGCATTCCCAAATACATCATCTGGGCCACCAGCGTCGGCTACTTTGGTTTCTACCTGATGGCGCAGCCAAGCATCACGCAGATACTGACCTGGTTTCACTCCATCTTGTACCTCTGGAAGTGGGAGTTATTTCTCTCCGACCCGTTTATTTTCATTTTCTGGTGGTTCATCATCATTACGGTATTTATCTGGGGGCGAGGACTGTTCTGCGGTTGGTTGTGTCCATATGGGTCGCTTACCGAGTTGGCTTTTAAGTTTGGACGCATTATCGGCCTGAAGCGTTTTCAGTTTTTCCTGCCCCATGCCGTGCACGACAAGTTGAAGTGGCTCAAGTACGGCGTGTTCGTAGTTTTGCTCGCTGCTTCGTTCTACTCCATGGGTATGGCGGAAAAAATGGCCGAAGTGGAACCGTTTAAGACTACCTTCCTGGTCGGCGTGTGGAACCGATCCTGGCCCTACGTTCTGTTCTGGGGTGCGTTATTCGGTATTTCGATGTTCACCGAGCGGCCTTTTTGCAAGTACCTTTGCCCGCTTGGTGCCGGTCTGGCCATACCATCGACGTTCCGTTTCTTCGGTCTCAAGCGCAAGAAAGAATGCACAACCTGCAAAGCCTGCGCAATCGGTTGCGGATCGCTTGCTATCGACAAGAAGGGACAGATTGATCAGCGCGAGTGTTTGCTATGCCTGGACTGTATGGTTATGTATTATGAACCGCATGCCTGCCCGCCCTTATCAAAGGAGCGCAAGCGACGTGAGAAAGCCGGCCAACCACTGACACCAATTTCCCCGCAGGGATACTTCATTCCGCAGCAGGAAATAAAACGTAAGGTTTAACACGGCTAATTTCAGTTAACTAATTCCTTTTCAAATTAAAAGGAGAACAAGGCGGCGAGGATGAGGCGACGAAGTCAGTACAAATAGTACGGCTATAACCAGCGACTTGCCCGCTTGCGGGCTTAGTCGAATGGCTAGTAGTTCCATCAGGAGCCGAAGACGAAGTCAACGCAGTTATCGTTTTAATTTGAAATGGAATAGAAGGAGGTGCTGTTATGGTGGACCAACCTGTATCCGGCAACAATCTTTCCTTGCCGCCAGATGACAAGCGGTTGGACTGGCTGCACTGGCTATGGGCGGAGGTGAAATACCATCTTTTCCCTTGGGGGCCGGGCTTTCTGGTACAGAAGCCGGCCATGGTTGCTGCAAGTATCGGCCTGGCTGTGGCGGTTACGGTGGCATGGATGCTGGCTGCAACCGGACGTGTTGCACCCGTGGTAGTGATTGCCTGGTGGACGGGTTGGAGTGTGTACGAATTTATCTGCCGCATGCGTTGCAAGCCGTGGGTAAAAGAAGGGCCATGGTGGGGGCGCCAGTACCGGCGGGCCAATCTACCGGACATGATTGCCTACGTGGCAACCAAGAACTTGCTGATAGGTGCAGGCTTATTTTGGGTATTGTATCTACTTGGGGTGTTGCCCGGTACAGTCAATTGAGCGATTACACTGCCAGATATGATTAACCCTTCGGCATATCAATAAAAAACTGTGCGACAGTTTTTTTTCTATGCTTTGATGTGTTTTGTAGCGCTGCCGGCGCTAGCGAAAGAGTGGCGGGTATCATCCCCCCGCGACTCTATCGCCCTGACAGTTAAATCGGCAGCATCAGGTGATACCGTCAAGGTTGAACGCGGCTATTACCATGAGCACATCGTCATCGACAAGCCGCTTTCCCTGATTGGCGCCAATCGGCCAACGATCAGCGGCGACAACGAAGCTGGAGATGTAATCCGCATCAACTCCCGCGACGTGCGGGTGGAAGGTTTCATTGTGCGCGATAGCGGCGCTGACCTGACCGCCCAGAATGCCGGAATTTATGTGGCGCCCGGATCAGACCGCGCAGTGATCCGCAACAATGATTTGACCTACAACTTGTTTGGCCTGTGGATCGAGAAGGTTAAGGATGTTCAAATCATCAATAACCTGATTACTGGCAAACGCGACTTTCTATCCTCCCAGCGCGGCAATGGCATCCAGTTGTACAACACCACGGGCGCGCAGATCATTGGCAACAATATCGGTTTTACCCGCGACGGTATCTACGTAGACGTTTCCCATCATGCGCTGTTCCGTGGTAATAAAATGCACCATCTGCGTTATGGCACGCATTACATGAATTCCTATTACAACGTGTGGGAAGACAATGATTCCTACCTCAACCGTGGCGGACTCGCACTGATGGAAGTGCGTAACCTAGTAGTGCGCAACAATCGTGCATGGGGTAACTCCGACCATGGCATCATGTTGCGCACTATCCAGGATTCGCTCATCGAGAACAACGTGGTGGCAGGCAATGGGCGCGGGTTTTTTATTTACGATGCCGAATACAACACTCTGAGGAATAATCTGGTCGTGGGGAACCGGGTGGGAGTTCATCTGTGGGCAGGCTCCATTCATAACACGGTGGAAGGCAACGACTTTATCGGCAACCAGGATCAGATCAAATATGTGGCCTCGAAAGATGAACTGTGGGGAAAAGATCGAGGCAATTACTGGAGCAACTACGTCGGCTGGGATCGGGATGGCGACGGTGTGGGTGACGTTCCCTATGAAGCGAATGACATAGTCGACCGAATGACCTGGAAACACCCGATGGTGAAGCTCTTGCTCAACAGCCCGGCAGTGCAGACATTGCGCCTGGTTGCGCAGCAGTTCCCCTTGTTGCGTGCCCCTTCCGTAGTGGATCGCAAGCCACGCATGCGGCCTTATCACGAAAACTGGAGTAGCTGGCTTGAAAAACAACGTCATTGAGGTCAGTGCCGTAGCCAAGCGGTTTGGCGAAATCCGCGCAGTGGACGGCGTTGATCTTGCCGTGCAGCAAGGAGAAATATTCGGGCTGATCGGACACAATGGTGCAGGCAAAAGTACCTTGTTCAAAATGATGCTCGGCCTACTGCCTGCGAGTGAAGGCGAAATCCGCATTCATGGCCAGTCAATACAGGGCGAAGCATTCCGCCAGGTACGCCGCCACATCGGTTACCTGCCAGAAAACGTGGTGTTCTACGATAATCTGACCGGCCTCGAAACTCTAGGCTTTTTTGCCGACCTGAAAAGTGTCGACAAAAGCACCTGTCCCGCGCTGCTTGAAAAGGTAGGACTCGGCCATGCCGCCAACCGGCGTGTGCGCGGCTATTCCAAGGGCATGCGCCAGCGGCTGGGGTTTGCTCAGGCGTTGCTCGGCAAGCCAGCCATCCTGTTTCTGGATGAACCCACTACCGGCCTCGACCCGGAAGGTATCCGCGAGTTTTACCAAATTCTGCGGGAAATGCGCGAGCAGGGTGCAACAGTGATTTTGACGTCGCATATCCTGGCTGAAATTCAGGAACGAGTGGATCGGCTAGCCATCATGAGAATGGGCAAGATCCAGGCATTGGGCACCGTGCAAAGCTTGCGCGAGGAAATGGATCTGCCCCTGATTATTCAAATCTGCATGCAGCCTGGCATGCTGGGTGAGCTGAACGCTGCTCTTGCCCCACTCGGATTGGGTGAAGTGGTAGAAGCGGATGGAAGCGTCTTGCTGCGTTGCCCGCGCGAGACAAAAATGGCCGTGCTATCCGTTCTGGTCGGGCTGGATGGCAAGGTGGCAGACCTGCATGTGCGCGAGCCTTCGCTGGAAGATGTCTTTTTGGGTTATTCAGAATGAGTAGAATATTGAATATCGAGTGGCATCAAATTGGTGTGATTGCATCCAAGGAATTCTGGGACCGTATCCGCAATCGCTGGGTGCTGGCGGTTGCCATAGTGTTCACCGCCTTTGCCCTGGTAATCGCCTATTTCGGTGCAGCGCAACAGGGTGCGGTTGGCTTCCACAGTATCGAGGTGACCATCGCCAGCCTGGTTTCCCTGGTGATCTACCTCATCCCGCTAATCGCGCTTATCCTGGGCTACGATGCCATCGTGGGTGAACGCGAGCGGGGATCTCTCGACCTGCTGCTTTCCATGCCCATTACCCGTTTCGAACTGCTGTTCGGTAAATTCTGCGGTTTGTCGGGTGCGCTCGCGTTCTCCACGCTGGCCGGATTTGGCCTGGTTGGACTGCTTCTGTCCTACCAGGTGGATACCGCTTCACTGTTCCACTATGCTGGTTTCATGTTCAGCGCCATCCTCATGGGCATGGCCTTCCTGAGTATGGCGGTAGCGGTTTCGGTGATTGCGACTGACCGCACGATGGCGAGCGGAATCGCCATTGCGCTGTGGTTCTTCTTTGTGCTGGTGTTCGATCTGCTGCTGTTGGGTGCGTTGGTCGTGACAGGGGGCGAGTATGGCGGAGACATATTCCCTTATCTGTTATTCCTCAACCCGGCTGACATCTTCCGCATCCTCAACATTTTCGGTCTGGAAGAAGTGAAATCTCTTTATGGATTGGCGACAGTTTTCCCGGAAAATCTGGCCAACCCCTGGCTGTTAGGCGCCACTATGGTGATGTGGATAGCCGCCCCACTCGGATTTGCATCTTGGAGATTCAAATGAAGCAAAAAAAGTTGCTGCTGCTGGCACTGTTGCTAGCCACGTGTTCTGTCGGTTGCACCAGGCAGGAAGGTCCCGTCAAGGCAGCGGAAATCGACCGCACTACTTCCTGCTCTCTGGACGGGATGCTTCTGATGGATTACCCCGGCCCCAAGGCGCAAATTCACTACGATAAAGGTGAGCCGGATTTTTTTTGTGACACCATGGAAATGTTTTCCATCTATCTCAGGCCTGAGCAGAAAAAACGCGTGAAAGCTCTATTTACCCAAGACATGGGCAAGACGCCGTGGGAGCACCCGACGGGGAACTGGATCGATGCCAAGTCAGCCTACTATGTGCAAGGCAGTAAAAAATTGGGCTCAATGGGACCGACGCTGGCGGCTTTTGCCCAGATAGAGGATGCGCAGACTTTTGCCAGGCAATATGGCGGCAAGGTGCTGCGTTTCAACGAAGTGACCTTGGATATGGCCGCGCTGGATGGCGGCGCGCAGCATGACGAAAGGATGTAAGGATGAAAAGCTATTTTGAAGGACTTGACCTGGACGATGCGGAATTGATCGAATCGTTTTCCCGGCTGACTTACGTGTTGCGTGAGAATAGGAAGCTATTGCTCGAGCAGCATGGCGTTGAAGATGAACAGGCGTTGCTGGATAAAATCGCGACAGGCGAGATTGCTGAACATCCGGGCTACGAACACTACCTGAGCGCAAAAATTCTGGCAGATACACGGGAAACAGTGCGTGCCGAGCTGGGCACCATTTTGCAGGGAGCAAAATCGGCATGAGTCTTCACCTGGAACTTAAAACACGCATTGAAGCGCAATATGCCAACCAGCTCGATGGGGAAATACAACTCAAACAGGACGCACTGCTGGCACTGTTCGATTCCGGCCTGGCGCTTGAGCTGCGATACCTCAACGCGAACGAGTACTCCATTCAATGGGCCTGGGGCGATGCGGAATTGCGCATTGATACAGCGCCGCTACACAAGGAGCTGTCCACTTTTCCCAATCATTTTCACGATGCCGATGCTAAGCTGCATCCAGACACGCTGACCGTGCCCGGCAAGGAGCCATGGGACAACGTGAGGCACGTCATAGACAGATTACTGCAAGATCCATTGCTGGAAACCAGTTGACATGCTGCTTTCGACATCTTATTGACATTCGCGACCGGCAGCTATCGGGAAGGGAAATTGAGGATAATAACCAGCCCTCCTATGCCTTTGAGGCCGTTTATGTTAACCAATAGCTGATATCAAATCATTACTTCAACGGGTACTTTTCTTAGTTTACTTGCTACGACTATTGTTGATATCTTTGCAAAGATCCATGACTTTCAGTATTCCAGAAAAACCGGCTTGCTCCCCAGACTCAAATCCAGGGGATCCTAAAAAACCAACTCGTCCGCGCATCATATGTGTGTATAGCAATCTGCAACCATTGGGAGAGACCACACCAGAACGCAAACTATCTGAAGAAATCTTCTTTATTTGATCGCCACGAGTTAGATACATACCAGGTTCATCGCCATGAATATCGTTGGTCGTCCACAAAACACCGCGTCGCGTTAGGAATGCATTAGTTATACTTTTGCTCGGGTAAGATACAGGCGGTTGTTGAGCTGTTAATTTCCCAACGTCCGTCAGGATATAATTTCCTGAATAAGTATGCCCTTCGATATTTAACAAATAAGTTTTTACAAATGGAAAATAATTCGGTGTACCCCATACTTTTAAACCTGCGGCGGGGATCTCTAATGGCGTTTTTCCCGGGGCATGGAGAACAAACTTATCCGAGTAGTAAACATTTTTAGTTCTGGTTCCTCCCGGATAAAAATCTCGTTTAGCCCTAACAAAGAATCCATGTTCAGGCATTAACAATTCAATCAGGTCTTCAGGATGTGAAGCAATATATTGCCTGACGAATTCGGTTCTTCTTTGATAACAATCTGGAGACTCACCATCCGTTTCTTTCTCTGATCCCAGCTTACCATGGCTATATATAAATCGAATTTTGGATGGAGTCCTATCTATCACAGCACGGGAAACTGTGATGAGGCCATTTGCATAACAGTTCAGCCTTCCCTCCTTATACTTACGAATATCCCCGGTATCTACATCCCATATCTTGATTCCATTCCCCCCCACGTTTTGGAAATTATTCTCTACTGTTTTATCTACACCAGTAAAAATAACTCTGTGGTTATCCATCCAAACGCCCTCGCCGTACATCCCAGAGGATTTCACCGGATACTCGCCCTCCATGGAGGAAGATGGATTTAGCACTTCATCGATAGAAATCATCGGCTGTGCATAGTCGGACACTTCTGGCTTAATCTTGTCATCACCAGTGACGAAAAGAGGTGCCAGCATCAGGCAACTTAAAATAATCAGTAGAATTCGCTTCATTTTAAACGTTATAGAAACCTTGCGTTATCGTCAGCAACTGACGCCTATTTGCCATGAGCGACTGACTAGTATTGGGAAGTCTAATTGAGGTAGTGGATGACCGAAATTGGCACCGAGTTGTCAGTTATTCCTGTATAAATTAGATGTGACCTTGTCATACATGGCCTGTCAGATCAAGTGCACACCACTGCGCGTTAACGAGTTTAACCTGCAATGAGAAAGGGGCCATTTGGCCCCTTTCTCATTAATACAATAGCATTGCGCTTACTTGGCTTTGCTGACCATGTAATCAACGCCGGCTTTAACATCGTCATCCGGCAACGAAGGATTGGCGCCTTTTGCAGGCATCTGGCCTTTTTTCCCCGTGAAACCCTTCAGAGCGTGATCGTACAACGTCGGCATGCCCTGAGCGATACGCGGACCCCAATCGTCTTTGTTGCCAACTATCGGCGCACCGGCAGCACCGGTCTGGTGGCACATGGCGCAGGTACCCTTGAATACCTTCTCGCCTTTTGCATGCTGTTCGTCGTTAGCCGCATGCTCTTCGGATTTGGCGCTTTCGGCTGGTTTCGCGGCCTCCGCAGCAGGCTGGGCGGGTGTGGCGGCCTGTTCTGCTTTCTTGCCGCAAGCCGTTAGGGCTAGGGCGATTAACAGGGCTGGAAGTAGTTTTCCGGACTGGGTCATTCTTTAATCTCCTGAAACGATTCGAAAATTGTAAATATAACAGAATGCTAATATCCTTCATTGATCTGCATCAATGTTGCCAGTGTGATCATAGCTTATAAAAGGCGGCGCTTGTCACCGCTGCTAAAGCCAAGCAGTGGTTCGGCCAGGTTTTTACCCAGCGCAATAACTTTGAATAGCTCGCCCATTTCGGCAGGGCTTAACAGCTTCTGTGTCTGGGCGGCCAGAGGTAAGTATGCGATTGCATTTTCTGCTGGTGTCTGTTGTAAAAGCGCGGTGATACCGCAGTTGATCAGGAAATTCGCCTGGGTAGTATAGCCCTGTAGTGTGAGACCGGCATCCAGTCCGGCCTCGGCGACGGTGCTGAAATCTACGTGAGCGGTAATATCCTGCAAGCCCGGCAGAAAGAATGGGTCATCGTGCGCATAATGGCGGTAGTGGCACATCAGTGTGCCGCTGGAACGTTGCGGGTGGTAATACTCGCTTGTGCCAAAGCCGTAGTCGATCATCAGAATTGCCCCTGCGTCCAATATGCTAGCCAGGGTGCTGGTAAAGGCGCGTGCTGCCAGCCCGATTTCGCTCACATATTTAGCCGGCGGGGAAAGTTGCTTCGCTGCTTCGAACAGCGGCCCCTGTTGCAATGGGCGTTCATCCCAGACGAATGCTTCCCCAGCGAGGATGACGCCGCGCTGAAAAATCGCCTCTTCGCGCCAAACGACCATTTCTACAGGCATGGCATCCAGAACTTCGTTACCCAGGATCAGCCCGGTAAAACGGCTGGGCAAGGTATTTAGCCAGACCACCTGCGCTTTGAAAGGCGCCAGCAATGCTTGCTGCCGTTCGCGTAAGTCGGCGCTAATTTCAAGAATAAAATAGCGTGCAGGCAAGGCATTCATCCGCTGCAACTCGGTGAGTATTTGCAAGGCGAGCCGCCCAGAGCCAGCTCCCACTTCCAGTATATCGCCGTTGGTCAGACGCAGAATTTGTGCGGCTTGCTGCGCTAGCGTGCTGCCGAACAAAGCAGAAATTTCTGGCGCAGTGACAAAATCTCCGGGCGCGCCGAACTTGGTCGGTCCGCTGCTGTAATAGCCCAGACCAGGCGCATACAGGGCTAATTCCATGTAACGCGCAAAACTGATCCAACCGCCATTAGCAGCGATTTCCGCTCTGATCAGATGGCACAGCGCTTCACTGTGTTGGCGCGCTTCAAGTGTGGGTATTGGCAGGGAGGACATGGGCACGGAGAGTATGGTAAATTCGCATCGACTATAAAGGATAGGTTCTAAATCATGCAAGGCAAAGTTGTACTCATTACCGGCGGTGCCAAACGCGTTGGTGCTGCCATCTGCCGACGGCTGCACAGCGAAGGCGCCAAGCTGATGATCCACTATCGCTCATCGGCGAGTGAGGCACGCGTGCTGCAAGCCGAACTTAATTTGCACCGCGCCCACTCAGTTGAATTAGTGCAGGCCGATCTGCATGACACCGACAAATTATCCAAGCTGGTGCATGAAACCATGCGCGTGTTTGGGCGGCTGGATGTGCTGATAAATAATGCTTCCAGCTTCTACCCCACTGCCGTGGGCGAAATTACCGAGGCGTCATGGTTGGACCTCATCGGTACCAATTTGAAAGCACCGTTGTTTCTGTCTCAGGCGGCAGCACCGGAACTGAAAAGGAACCACGGCTGCATCGTTAACATTACCGATATTCATGCCGAACGCCCGATGAAAAGCTACGTGGTATACAGCATCGGCAAAGCCGGCTTGGTATCGCTCACCCGTTCGCTGGCGCGCGAACTGGGGCCGGAAGTGCGCGTCAACAGCGTATCGCCGGGGCCGATCATGTGGCCTGAAGAAGACCCCAATTTCGACGACGTATCGCGGCAGCGCATCGTTTCGCACACCATCCTGAAGCGTTCCGGCGAACCGGAAGATATCGCCAAGGCGGTAAATTTTTTAATCAACGACGCGCCCTATATTACCGGCCAGACGATTGCAGTGGATGGTGGCAGGAGCGTGAAGCTGTGATGACGCTCGCACAGGACACCCCCCCTCATCCTAGCCTTCTCCCCAAAGGGGAGAAGGCACATGTTGAGCCGGTGAAACCGCCGAGGACGCTGCTCTCCGCCGCAGGAAAAGCCATCGGCGATTTTTCAATGATCAAGCAGGGAGACCGTGTGCTGCTGGGTCTGTCCGGCGGCAAGGACAGCTTTTCCCTTTTGCATGTGCTGCTGGCGTTGCAGAAAAAAGCCCCGATCAGGTTCGAGCTGGCCGCGTGTACCGTTGATCCGCAATCGCCGTCTTTCGATCCTTCGCCGTTGAAAGACTATATGGCATCACTGGGCGTGCGTTTTTTTTACGAGAGCCAACCGATTATCGAAGAAGCTAAGAAGACATTAAAAGAAGGCGATTCCTTCTGCGCCTACTGCTCGCGCATGCGCCGCGGAATTTTATATCGCGTTGCCCGGGAGAACGGTTACAACGTGCTGGCCCTGGCGCAGCACCTGGACGATCTGGCAGAAACATTCTTAATGAGCGCGTTCTTCGGCGGCAAACTGCGCACCATGCGGCCAAACTACCTCAATGATGCCGGCGACGTGCGCGTGATCCGCCCCTTCGCCTATGTGCGCGAGCGGCAGGCGGCCGCGTTTGCCAAGGCTGCGGGCTTGCCCATCATCATCGACAATTGCCCTGCCTGCTTCGGAGACGGATCGGAGCGCAGTCATATGAAACAGGTGCTTGCCTCGCTGGAGAAAGACAACACCAAATTGTTTCCCAGCCTGCTGCAAGCCATGCGCCCACTGATGACCGAGGCAGAGGAAACATCCAAGCATAAGAAAAAAATAGCTGCATAATTTTAGTTAGTCATTCAACATAACTTGTACCTCAGGAAAAACTATGGAAGCCAAAATCACCTCTTTTCATCCCCCGAAGCGCACCCTTATGGGCCCCGGCCCATCCGATGTGCACAACCGCGTGCTGCAAGCCATGGCGCGCCCCACCATTGGCCACCTGGATCCGGCCTTCGTCGGCATGATGGAAGAACTCAAGGTGCTGTTGCGCTACGCGTTTCAAACCAGCAACGACCTCACCTTCCCGGTGTCCGGCCCCGGCTCGGTGGGCATGGAAACCTGCTTCGTCAATCTGGTAGAACCGGGTGACAAAGTAATCGTTTGCCGCAACGGCGTGTTCGGCGGACGCATGATCGAAAACGTCAATCGCTGTGGCGGCAAGGCTGTAGTGGTCGAAGACAAATGGGGCGATCCAGTTGATCCGAATAAAGTGGAAGACGCATTCAAGGCGAACCCCGATGCCAAGGTACTGGCTTTCGTGCACGCCGAAACTTCCACCGGTGCCCAGTCGGACGCCAAGACATTGGCCGCGCTGGCGCAGAAATACGGCGCTTTGAATATCGTCGATGCCGTCACCTCGCTAGGCGGCACACCGCTTAAAGTTGACGAGTGGGGCTTGGATGCTGTCTATTCTGGCAGCCAGAAATGCCTGTCCTGCACGCCGGGTTTATCGCCGGTTACTTTCAGCACGCGCGCAGTGGAAAGAGTGAAAAGCCGTAAGACAGTGTGCCAAAGCTGGTTCATGGACCTGAATCTGGTACTCGGCTACTGGAGCGCCGCCAAGCGCACCTATCACCACACCGCGCCGATCAACGCGCTATATGGCCTGCACGAATCGCTGGTGATGTTGCAGGAAGAAGGTCTCGAAAAATCCTGGGCGCGCCACGCTAACAACCACCAAAAATTGAAATCGGGGCTGGAAGCTATGGGGTTGAATTATGTGGTGCGCGAAGATGCGCGTTTGCCGCAGCTGAATTCGGTGTGGCTGCCAGAGGGGCTTGACGATGCGAAGGCGCGCGGTGCATTACTCAATGAGCATAACCTGGAAATTGGTGGTGGGTTGGGGGATTTGGCGGGTAAGATTTGGCGGATTGGGTTGATGGGATATGCGAGCAGGGAAGAGAATATTGATTATTGTTTGAAGGCTATTAAGCAGGTGATGGGGCGATGATTCTGGAGTGTGTTAACGCAAGGCATGACGCCGAGTTTTTACGGAGTGATACGCATGCTTGAGAAAATCATCGCAGCAGTTACCGACTTGCCTGTCTTGATCCAAGGTGCTCTAGGCTCAGCATTGTTTGCCCTAGTCATGGTACTGGGCCAACGACTTGCCGCGTTCATTGCCTTGAAGTTAACCGCAACTTCACGCAAACGACGGAAGAGGTTTCTCATCGAGGAAATCTTGAAGTACAACGTTCTGAGCACCAATGACTATGCTACCCGAGGCGCATTTGTTTTGTTGCTCCTTTATCGAGCTTCCCGGAGCCTCTTTAAGGCTCTCATCTGGCTTACTCTCGGTTTGATATTCAGTGCTGCTAACCCCGTCCTTGGCTTGGTAGGCTTCCTTGGTTGCCTCTACTACTTGTTTGCTGCTTTAAATACTGTTAGGGCACCCGAACAAGTCGAGGACGTAGAGGCCAAGCTTGAGGCACTCAAAACTCAAAAGGCGCAAATTGAAGATGCCTGACAATCCGGTCAAGGCTCGACTGTGAAATCCAGGGTCTTGCATTAACACTTGCTTCACCATTTTCCTTTCTGTTCTAGTGCGGTTGGGTTGAACGCGAGCGGTACCTAACCATAGTGCGTTGCCGGGGTTGCCCGACGGCTAGTCACTTTCCTTTGGGCAAACAAAGGAAAGTGACTAGCCGTCGGGCTACCCCCGACATCGGCCTGATGCAAATTTACAAAAATGGCTTCAGTGCTATCTTCATGTAATTTTTCTAACGCAGCACCCCCGATGCTGGCGAATAACTATCCAGCACATGCACATAATTAGCCCGCTCATAGGCTGCCGGGTCAATAGCGTGCTGCTGACTGAGGCTGCCTTTCAACTGCTGCACGGATTCGTACTCATGTTCCTCCAGCCAGTATCTAAGTTCATTGAGAATTTCCGTCACTCGATCCGGTCCGTGCGCCAGCAACACACTGCACAGGTGCACCACGTCGGCGCCGGCAAGCAGCGCTTTGACCACATCCTCCATGCGATGAAACCCGCCGGTCACTGCCAGTGACATCTTGGTCCAGCCATACAGCAGCGCCACCCAGCGAATACGCAACAGGGACTCCATAGGCGTGGATAACTCGAGTCTGGGCACCACCTGCAAGGTTTCCAGATCGATATCCGGCTGGTAGAAACGGTTGAACAGCGCCAACCCGTTGGCACCGGCGCTTTCCAGGCGCTGTGCCATGTGCATCATGGAACTGAATTGCGGAGATAGTTTCATGGTGATGGGGATGCTGACATGGCGACGCAACTCGATGAGCAATTCGATGTAGCGGTCTTCCACTTCGGTGCTGGTTTCGTTGGGGTGCGCAGCGATGTAATAGGCGTTGAGTTCCAGCGCATCCGCGCCGGCCTGTTGCAGCGATTTGCCGTAGTTGACCCAGCCGCCCAGCGAAGTGCCGTTCAGGCTGGCGATGACTGGGATGCGAAGATGCAACTTGAGACGGTGCAACTGGTCCAAGTATTCGTCCTGATAGCTGGTGTAGGTATCCGGGATGGGATGGAAGGTATCCGCTTCCGCATGGCCGATGGCTTGCATGTGGAAAAAGCGCGCCATGTTCTGCTCCTCGTTTTCAATTTTTTCCTCGAACAGCGAATGCATCACCAGCGCTGCTGCACCGGCGTCTTCCAAGCGCTTGGCCGTATCCAGGTGCCTGGACAATGGCGAGGCGGATGGCACCAGCGGATTGGCCAGTTTCAAACCCAGATATTCCGTGCTCAAATCAACCATGTTCATCCTTTAAAAAATCAGTTAAACCACGGGGCGCACGGGGAACACGGGGAAATTCACTTGTTTAGGAAAGTGAGCCGTATCGCCAAATGGGTGCGTTTTTAAATTCCGTTCAAAGGTTTTGTCTTCCCCGTGTTCCCCGTGGTTCAAGTACAGATTCTAGGTTCATGCCTCCGCCTGATCTGCTTTAAGTGCGGCTTTGACCGCCGACACACTGGTGTGGTCGTTCCAGTCCAGTTCCGATAGCTGTTTGTAATAACGGTAACGCTGCTTCACTTCTTGCTGCGCCTGCTGCAGGAAACGTTCGGCATCCTCAGGATGAGTTTGCCATAACATGCTGAAACGCGTTTCCGTCATCACGAATTCGCGATAGGGAATGGAGGGTTCGGTCGAATCGAGGTGCAATGGGTTCTGACCTTCATTGATACGTTTCGGATCGTAGCGGAACAGTGGCCAGTGTCCGCTTTTTACCGCTAGATCCTGTTGCCGGTGATTGTTGGACAGGTCCACGCCGTGGGCAATGCAGGGTGAATAGGCGATGATCAGCGAAGGGCCATCATGCGCCTCGGCTTCCAGGAAGGCGCGCAGCGTCTGAATATCCTTTGCACCATAAGCAATGTGTGCCACGTAGACGTTCTGGTAGTCCATGGCCAGTAAGGCCAAATCTTTTTTGGCGGAGGACTTGCCGCCCGCAGCGAACTTGGCCACCGCGCCGCGCGGCGTGGCCTTGGATTTCTGCCCACCGGTGTTGGAATAGACTTCGGTGTCCAGCACCAGAATGTTCACGTTGCGCCCGGAGGCCAGCACGTGATCCAGCCCGCCGTAACCGATGTCGTAGGCCCAGCCGTCGCCGCCGATAATCCACACGCTTTTCCTGACCAGATTTTCCGCTAGTTGCTCCAAGGTCCTCGCGGCGGGGGCAGTCAACGGTTTTAATTGTTCGCGCAGTTGCGTGACACGCAGGCGTTGCTCATGGATGCCAGCTTCGCTGGACTGGTCGGCTTGGAGGAGAGCCGCAACCAGTTCGGGGTTCAGTTGTGCTTGCAGCTGGCTGAGCAACGCCTGCGCGAACTCGGTTTGCTTGTCGATGGCAACGCGCATGCCCATGCCGAATTCTGCGTTGTCCTCGAACAAGGAATTGCTCCAGGCGGGGCCGCGCCCGTCCGGGTTGGTGCTCCATGGCGTGGTGGGCAGGTTGCCGCCGTAGATCGACGAGCAGCCGGTGGCGTTGGCTACTATCATCCTGTCACCAAACAGCTGGCTGGCCAGCTTGATATAAGGTGTTTCGCCGCAGCCAACGCAGGCACCGGAAAACTCGAACAACGGCTGCATCACCATGGCGCCCTTGATGGTGGTGGGCTTGAGCTGGCGCCGGTCGTGTTCCGGCAGCGACAGGAAGAAATTCCAGTTGTCGTGCTCCTGTGCGCGCAGGTTTGCTTGCGGCGCCATATTCAACGCCTTGCGGCTGGCGTTGGATTTGTCGCGGATCGGGCAGATGTCCACGCACAGCCCGCAGCCGGTGCAGTCCTCCGGCGCGACTTGATAGCTGATGTGCAGGCCAGCGGGGAAATCCTTGCCCAGCATGGCCATCGATTTGAAAGTAGCTGGTGCATTGGCGAGCAACGCTTCCGGGAAAATCTTGCTGCGGATTGCCGCGTGCGGACATACCAGCGGACACTTGCCGCATTGCGTGCACAAGTCGGTTTCCCACACCGGAATTTCCAGCGCCAGGTTGCGCTTTTCAAACGCTGCAGTGCCCAGCGGGAAACTGCCGTCCACCGGCATCAGGCTGACCGGTAAATCGTCGCCATGCCCGGCGATGATCTGGCTGGTGACCTTGCGCACAAACTCCGTTGCGGCAGCCGGGAATGCTGTCTGGATGTGCAGCGTACTGGTGGCCTGTGCGGGAATCGTCACCGCGTGCAGGCAGGCCAGGGTTTCGTCGATGGCCTTGAAGTTCATCTCGACGATGCGCTGGCCTTTTTTGCCGTAGGTTTTTTGCACGGCTTCCTTGATGGCGGCGATAGCTTCCTCTTTGGGCAGCACGCCGGAAATGGCAAAGAAACAGGTCTGCATGATGGTGTTGATGCGCTTGCCCATGCCGGTTTTGGCTGCGACCGCGTAGGCGTCGATACTATGGAAGCGGATCTGCCTGGCGATCATTTGCTGCTGCATTTTGGCAGGCAGGCTGTTCCATACTTTGTCCGCAGGCAGCGGCGAATTGAGCAGGAACACAGCATTTTTCGCCGCCTTGTCGAGCATGTCGTAGCGCTCCAGGAACACCGGCTGGTGGCAGGCGATAAAGTTGGCGTCGTTGTCGCCAATGAGATAAGTGGAGCGGATCGGCTTCGGGCCGAAACGCAGGTGCGATACGGTGATGGCGCCGGATTTTTTCGAGTCGTACACAAAATAGCCCTGCGCGTACAAGTCAGTGCTATCGCCGATGATCTTGATGCTGTTCTTGTTGGCGCTTACCGTGCCGTCGCTGCCCAGGCCGTAGAACATGGCCTGGATCATGTCGTCATGCGCGTCGGTGCGGAACGCCGCGTTCCATTCCAGGCTGGTGTGCGTGACGTCGTCGTGGATGCCGATGGTGAACTGGTTCTTGGGACGATCCTGTTTCAGTTCGTCGAACACGGCCTTGATCATGCCTGGGGTGAATTCCTTGGATGACAGGCCATAGCGTCCACCTACCACCTTCGGCATATCGCCGAACTTGCAGTTACCGCTGCTGTAATTCTGCGCCGACATAAAGTGCTGCGCGATAGCACCGAGCACATCCTTGTACAGCGGCTCGCCGTCCGCGCCCGGCTCCTTGGTGCGATCCAGCACGCCAATCTTGCGGCAGCTGGCGGGCAGAGCAGTGATCAGCGCCGCCGTATCCAGAGGCCGATACAGGTGTACCTTGAGCAGCCCCACCGCTTCGCCCTGGCGAGTCAGGTAATCGACAGTTTCCTCTACAGCCTCTGCGCCGGAGCCCATCAGTACCAGCACGCGCTCTGCCTGTGGGCTACCGACATAGTCGAACAAATGGTACTGACGCCCGGTCAGTGCGGCAAAGCGATCCATGGCGCTCTGTATGATGCCGGGCAGTTTCTGGTAATACGGGTTGACCGATTCGCGCGCCTGGAAGTACACGTCGGGATTTTGCGAACTGCCGCGCAGCACCGGATGTTCCGGCGACAGGGCACGGGCGCGGTGCGCGGCAATCCACTCTTCCTGGATCATGCCACGGATGATGTCATCGTCCACGGCAACGATCTTGGCCACTTCGTGCGAAGTACGGAAGCCATCGAAGAAATGTAGCATCGGGATGCGCCCTTGCAGCGTTGCTGCCTGCGCAATCAAGGCCATATCCAGCGCTTCCTGCGGAGAGTTGGAACAGAGCATGCCAAAGCCGGTCATGCGCGCGCTCATCACGTCGCTATGGTCGCCAAAGATGGACAGCGCCTGGCAAGCCAGCGAACGCGCGGCGATATGAAACACCGTCGGCGTCAGTTCACCGGCGATCTTGTACATGTTGGGGAGCATTAACAGCAGGCCTTGCGAGGCAGTGAAAGTGGTGGCCAGCGCGCCAGTCTGCAAAGCGCCATGGATGACCCCAGCGGCACCGGCCTCGCTCTGCATTTCGATCACGTGCGGGACGGTGCCCCACAAGTTGGTCTGGCCATTGGCCGACCACTCGTCCGCCCATTCGCCCATGGGCGAGGCGGGGGTGATGGGGTAGACGGCGATGACTTCGTTGAGCTTGTGGGCGATGATGGCGGCGGCTTGGTTGCCGTCGATGGTTAGCATCTGTGGTTCGCTCATATGGGCACCTCTAAAAATTCAGATTTCATCCCAACTGCTGCATTGCGTAAAAAATTTCTTGCTTACATATAACCCATATGCGGCGCGGCGAAATTTTTTCCGCGCCTTGCATTTGGGCGAACTCTGGATTTTTTGAGGCACCCATAGGTGACCCCAATTTAATAAGGATTCACTTATAAACATAGACGAATCCGTGGCGGATTCCAGTTGAAATTCGGAACTGGATGTCTAATTTTGGCATTGCTGAAAATATATCAAAACTCGAACACCTGAATTTAATTGCCACAGGTCTTGCGCAGTTCCATTTTCCATCCACCGATTCTTCCCCAACGTTTCATGCTATTGGAAGCTTGTAAGCTGGGGTAGACTGAGCTAGGTTTGAAATGTATTTCTCTAAAGTGAAGCGCGCAAAATGAAGAAACTTAACTCAAGTGGCTGGCATGTGAAAAAATTAAAGCGCGACAGCAGGGCGCTACGTAGCGCAGCGCTGATTACCATCGGCCTGCTTTACGGCATGACGGCCTGGCCGGTGGCGGCGGCGCCTTTTGCCTATATCGCAAACAGCGGCGACAATACGATTTCAGTCGTGGATACTGCCGCCGGCACTGTCAGCAACACCATTTCAGATTCAAATTTTTCCCAGCCTTACGGTGTGGCAGTGAACCCGTCAGGTTCCCGTGTTTACGTGACTAATACAGGCTTCCCCAATAGCCGTGTTACCGTTATCAATAGCGCCAGCGGCGCAGTTGTTGCCACACTACTGGACGCTAACCTGTCCCGCCCTAAAGGTATCGCGATAAATCGGTTCGGGACACGTGCTTATGTCGCAAATCTAGGCAGCAACGCGGTTTCCGTGATCGATATCGACCCGGCAAGCCTTGCCGTCAACACCGTAATCGATACTGTCTTTGGACTGTCCCAGCCGGAGGGTGTGGCAGTGCACCCAACTGCAACGCCGATCTATGTGTATGTGGCCAATTCCAATAGCACCACTGTTTCCGTGATCAACACCAACAACAATACCATTACTGCCACGATCACAGTCGGCAGCCAGCCCAAAGGCATCGCGATCAATCCGGCAGGCACGCGTGCCTATGTGGCCAATTCTGCCGGCAATTCGCTTTCCGTGATCGACGCAGATCCGGCCAGCGGCACCTTCAATACGGTAATCTCTACCGTGACCGGGCTGTCCCAGCCGTATGGCGTGGCAGTCAGTCCAGACGGCAGCAAGGTATATGTGAGCAATACCGGCAATGACACGGTTTCCGTCATCAGCACGGCGGGCAATACCATTTCTGCCACCATCACGGTGGGCACGCAACCCAAGGGGATTGCGCTCAACCCAGCCGGTACGCGGGTCTATGTTGCCAATTTCGGCAGCGCCACGGTCTCCATTATTAACACCGGCACCAACACAGTTGCCTCCAGCCCGGTTGTGGGTGTCACGCCGGTTTCGCTGGGCAATTTCATGGGGCCTGCTGTTAGCTTGTCTGCGTCCAGTCTGGCTCTTGGCAGCGTGCTGGTCGGCAATACCAGCGTTGTGCAGACGGTTACACTTTCGAATGACGGTGCAACGCAGATCAGCCTGTCCGCTGCCATTACCGGAGACTTTGCCCAGAGCAACCCCTGTGGTGCGACTCTGGCAGCCGGCGCCAGTTGTGTTGTCAGCGTTAGCTTCATGCCGACAGTGGCGGGCACCCGCAGTGGCACACTGACCATTACCAGCAACGCAGCCAATAGTCCGCATACGGTAGCGCTGTCCGGTACGGGCACGGCGGCTTCATCCGGTGGTGGTGGAGGTGGCGGCGGCGGGTGCGCGGTCAACCCTGGCGGAGACGCTGACCTGCTGCTACCGATGCTTGCTTTGGTCGCTTTGCTGTGGAGAAGCTGTTTACATAAACGGTTCAGCACGTAACCGTGAAAATAGGCGGAGCCAGCGTTATTTTTCTTAACAAACCATCAATCCAGCCGTCGTCCTCTACGTTGGTGTATCACGTCATTTACCGGCGTGGCGGCAAGTAAATTCGCCCTCAATTTTACTTACCATTTCGTGTCGGGTTGCTATGCTTAGGAGGTAAGCATAGCAACCCGACCTACGAGGTTCCGCTTCTCGGTTTAAGTTGTTATTTCTCGATTCCTTATGGTCTGGTTAGTCTGTTGGAGCACTGGTAGTGACATTCCAAACACTGGAGCAAATCGTCGCACCACACGCCGGGAAACCGGACGAGCTGCTGGTAGTGGCAGAGAAATTAATGGATCGCTACTGCGCCATCCCGACCGCGGCGGTGACGCTGATGCAGCAACAACTCGGACTGACTTCCACGGAGATTCAATCCGTCCTGAGTTTCTATCATTATCCGGTGACGGATACGCCGGTCAAATGCCATGTCGAGGTCTGCTGCGCGCTAAGCTGCCATCTGAAATCGGCGCAGGACATGCTGCGGCATGTGTGCAACGCGTTTTCTGCCGAGCCGGATCAGGTTACGGAAGATGGCCGTTTATTGATCGCCCGTGTGGATTGTTTATCCGATTGCGATCGCGCTCCGGCGGTGCATATCAACGGGCAACGCGTAGCGGCAACCGACCTGAATGCGCTGGTAAAACACATCAAGGAGGTGCTGGTATGAAACCGTTGCCGACTCCCTTCCTCCTGGCGGGACGTAAAGCAGTGATCGAGGCCGGCCAGTTGCGCGATTATTATCTGCACTATCCTTTCCATGCACTGCAAAAAGCGTTACACCTGTCGCCCGCCGGGATTATTGCCGAGCTCAAGGCATCCGGCCTGCGTGGCCGGGGTGGCGCGGCCTTTCCTGCGGGGTTGAAATGGGAAAGCGTGATGCAGCAAGCCGAGCCGGTGCGCTATGTGATTGCGAATGGGGAAGAAGGCGAGCCGGGCACGTTCAAGGATCGCATCCTGCTGGAGCAGAACCCGCTGGCCGTGATCGAAGCAATGCTCATTGCGGCGTATACGGTCAAGGCGCGCGAGGGCTTCATCTATTTGAACCACAGCTACCGGCAGATTGCTCAGGTACTGGAGCAGTTGCTGCAATGGCTGTGCGAGGATCATCGCCTGGGCAGCAATATTCTCGACCGACAATTCGATTTCGACATTCAGGTACGGCGCGGCAGGCAGCGCTACATCTCCGGGGAAGAGACCGCCTTGTTCCGCGCACTGGAAGGCCGCCGCGCCGAACCATCCAGCCGCCCGCCTTACCCAACCGAAAAGGGCCTGTGGAACAAACCCACGCTAATCAACAATATCGAAACCCTGAGTTGCATACCGCTGATCATCGAAAAAAGTGGTGCGTGGTTTGCTGTAATAGGATCTGAGGGAAGCCACGGCCCCAAACTGTTTTGCATGTCGGGTGATATTAAAAATTCGGGGGTGATCGAGGCCACCATGGAGGCCAGCCTGAGTGATCTGATTGCTTGGGCGGGCGGCACGCTTGGCACATTCAAGGGCGCCATCGTCAGCGGCCCATCCGGGCGCCTGTTCCTGCCGCAAGATTTGAACAAGCCGCTCACCATCCAGAACGGTTGCGGCAACGGTACCGTTGTCGTGTTCAACGACACGCGCTGCGCCGCCGATCTGGCACGGCATATCACTGATTTCTTTTTTGCTGAGTACTGCGGCCAATGTTTGCCGGGACGCGAGGCCATGAAGCAGGTCAAAGTGCTGATGGATAATCTCGAACGCAACACGACATTGGCGCCGCTACAAAAACGCTATGGTGAGCTGCATACCATGCTGCTGAACAACAGCAAGTGTGGCTTGTGTTCTTCTGGCACATCCATGGCGCCGGCCTTAATGCAGGCATTCCCCGAGGACTTCAACAGGCATTTGCAAAGTGAGTGTGCAGTATGCGGAGGCAGAGCATGAGCCAGACGACATGCCAGATCACGATTGACGGCAATGCGCTTGCCGTCCCCGCCGACAGCTCCATTCTGAGCGCCACAGCACAACTCGGCATCGACATTCCCACGCTTTGCTTCGATTCCCTGCTCACGCCCGAAGGCGTGTGCCGCTTGTGCTGTGTGGAAATTGACGGCATGCATGGTCTGGTTTCGGCTTGCTCCACACCCGTGCACGACGGCATGCAGGTGCGCACCACCACTGCCAAGGTAAGAGAAAACCAGCGCCTGATTCTGGAAATGGTGCTACAAAATTTCGGCACGGTGGACAGCAACGACCCGGCCAAGGCGCAGTATGCCAGGCTGTGCAGCATGGCCCAGGCAGCGGGAATGCCAGCGGCGGACATCCAGGCACTGGCCAATAATAAAAAAGTTCACTACCTGACGCACCATGATCCGCTGCTGGCCATTTCGGCGGAGCGCTGCATCCAGTGCACGCGCTGTTTCCGCTATTGCGAATATCTGCACGGCTTTCATCCGAGCGAAATTCTGGATTCCGGCGGCGTGCGCGAACTGTCATTTGCCATGGGCATGCCGCTGGCCGAAGGACAGTGCGACCACTGCGGCAACTGCGTCGAGCATTGCCCGACCGGTGCGCTGGTGGAAAAATGGACTGTCACCCATGGCCCGGCAGATTACGAAGCGCCCGCAATCTGCGGCTATTGCGGCACCGGCTGTTCGTTGCAAGTGCAGGTCAAGAATGGCGTACCACTGGGGGCGCATCCTGATGTTGCAGACTCCAGTGTGAACCAGGGACAGTTGTGCGTGAAGGGACGCTTCGGCCTTGATTACGTTAATCATCCGGACCGTCTTACCAAACCCATGATCCGCGAACGGCAAGGACGAACGCTCGATTGTTTCCGTGAAGCAAGTTGGGATGAAGCGCTGGATTTTGTGGCCGAGGAGTTTCGCCAGATTCGTGATCATGACGGTGGCGACAAGTTGGCTGTACTGAGTTCGGCGCGGGTAAGCAATGAAGAAAATTATTTGGCGCAAAAACTGGCGCGCGCCGTTTTCCATACCAACAATATCGATAACTGCGCGCGTATCTGCCACGCGCCATCGGTAGTGGGGTTGACTGCCGCTTTCGGCAGCGGTGCCGCCACCAATTCGCTGGACGAAATCGAAGACGCCGATTGCATTATGCTCATCGGTGCCAATCCCACCGAAGCGCATCCGGTCATCGGCCACAAAATTAAACATGCGGTGCTGCACAACAAGGCCAGGCTGGTGGTGATCGATCCGCGCAATATCTGGCTGGCACGAATTGCGGATGTACATTTGCCACTGCGGGCCGGCACCAACATCGCTTTATTGAACGGTATCCTGCACGTGCTGATCGAGGAAAATCTGATCAACGACACATTCATTGCCGCCCGCACCCGCGGCTTTGTCGAGACCAAGCCGCGTGTCATGGACGGCTACGATCTGGCGCAGGTGCAGGCGATTACCGGCGTGCCTGCCGAGCAAATTCGCGCTGCTGCTCGGCTCTACGCGGGTGCGAAAAACAGCATGATCATTTACGGGCTGGGCATCACCCAGCACATCCATGGCAGCAGCAATGTGATGGCGTGCGCCAATCTTGCGCTGGCCACCGGCCAAATCGGGCGTAAGCATGCAGGTGTCTGCCCCCTGCGCGGACAGAACAACGTGCAGGGGGCGTGCGATGTCGGGGCACTGCCCAATGTGTTGCCCGGCTACCAGAAATTTGACGATCCAGAAGCCGTTGCACGATTTTCAGAAAAGTGGCACGTTGCCTTGCCCACTAGCACGGGCCTGAAAAGCTGCCAGATGATTCACGGCGCAAAGAGCGGCCAAGTCAAAGGCATGTACATCATCGCAGAAGATCCGGTGCAGACCGACCCGGACAGTCATCTGGTCGAGCAGGCGCTGGGTAATCTGGACTGCCTGGTGGTGCAGGAATTGTTTTTCACCCGCACAGCATCGTTCGCGGATGTGATCCTGCCAGCTGCATGCGCACTGGAGAAGGAAGGCACTTTCACCAACACCGACCGGCGCATTCAGCATTTCATGCCGGTTCTGGCTGCACCAGAAGAATGCCGCACGGACATGGATATCATCTGCGATCTTGCACGCCGCATGGGATATGCGATGCGCTATGACAGCCCTGCGGAGATATGGGATGAGCTGGCGGAGTTGTCACCGATTTTGTACGGTGTACGTTACGCGCGTCTGTATGCTGGCGAGAAACTGGTGTGGCCGTGCAAAACCAAGCAAGAAACTGGGCAACGTACTCTGCATGAAAATGAATTCACCTGCGGCAAGGGCGTTTTCCATGCGCTGGACTATGCGCCGCCGGAAGAATCAACGGATGACACTTATCCCTTCCTGCTGACCACGGGCCGCCGGCTGGAGCATTACTGCAATGGCGCCATGACGCGCAAAACGCAAGGCTTGCTGGGGCTGTATTCGCATGAACGAATTGAGCTAAATCCCGTTGATGCCGAGAAATTATCACTGACGGATGAGGACTGGGTGCAGGTGTCCAGCCGCAGAGGCCAGATAAGGGTGAACTGCCATATCACCACGCGCTGCCCGCCTGGCACGGTATTCATGTCATTCCATTTTGCCGAAGCGCCGGTGAATATATTGACCGGCTCATATTACGATCCGCTTGCGATTACCCCGGAATATAAAGTTACCGCGGTGAGTATAACCAAGTCGTAGAAGGTTTATCACAGGAGAAAAAATAACATGTTAATTCGCCATCGAGAACGGCATCGCACACAACACATTGGCTGGCTACGGGCGGCTGTTTTAGGCGCTAACGACGGCATCGTATCGACAGCAAGTCTGGTGGTTGGTGTAGCCGCTGCACATGCAGCCCACAGCGAAATATTGGTGGCGGGGGTCGCCGGTCTGGTCGCCGGTGCTATGTCGATGGCGGCAGGAGAATATGTGTCTGTCAGTTCGCAGTCGGATACTGAACAGGCAGATATTGAGCGTGAACGTAAGGAACTCGCTACCGATATTGATCACGAACACGAAGAGCTCGCGGCAATTTATGTGAAACGCGGCCTCGATCAAAATCTGGCAAAGCAGGTCGCAGAGCAACTCATGAAAAAGGATGCGCTTGGCGCCCATGTGCGTGATGAACTCGGCATCTCTGAAACCATGACCGCACGGCCCATTCAGGCAGCGCTGACATCGGCCGCCACCTTCGCGGTAGGCGCGGCGTTGCCGTTGCTGGCGGTGGTGATGGCACCCAGTGCATACCTGGTGCCACTCGTCTCCGGAACATCGCTGGTATTTCTCGCACTACTGGGGGTAATCGCTGCTTACACGGGTGGTTCACGGATAAGCGTTGGCGCGGTGCGGGTTACATTCTGGGGGGCGCTTGCGATGGGGCTGACTGCGGGTGTGGGTGCGTTGTTTGGAACGGTAGTGTAACTATGTTTTCCCCAGCTTCTTTTCTATTTGCTGCAAGGTTTCTTTAGAGGCTGCTGAAAGTGGCCCGCCGAGCGAAACAGCTTTTTGTGCGGCTACGCGTGCTTCATGGTAGCGCTTCTGATCGTACAAGGTTTGTGCGAGGTTGTTGAATGCTGCAGCTGAGTCAGGATGGTCTTTCGAGGCGCGGCGGAAGGCTGCTTCTGCGCCTTTGAGGTCTTTCATTGTATACGCCGTATTGCCGAGTCCGATCTGAGCTGTCAGATTGTGCGGCCAGCGGGTCAGTGCTGCGCTATAAGATTTTTGCGCTTCTTTTAGTTTGCCGGTGTGCTCAAGGTCTGCCACGGCAGCGACGTATTTATCTTCCTGCACCGTCTTGGGAAATTTCCCCGGCGGCAGCGCAAGCATGGCCCAGTAGTCAGACCTTGACCAAGTGTATTCGAATGTTTTCAACGGCAGTATCTGGCGCTTTTCCTTGCCCGAACGCAGGATGATTTCTTCACGTTTCAGATCGTAGCCAACTGCAACAGCGTAGTGCCACATCGGCGCAAAGTTTAAACCCAGATTTTGCAGCACCACCACCGGCATACCGCCTACCACTTCGGCAAGCACATCGTTTAGTTTTGGTGCCAGCTGGTAGGCCACCATGCCACGGTGGCGTGTGGTGGCGAGCATTTCCACCTGCAGACTGCCTTCGCGTCCGGGTATGTATACCTGCGGGGTCAGTTCTGCGGGATCAACGCGGACGCCGGAAGCGCTCATAGCAGTGGCCAGCGATGCCGGACCACATTGATGCGCTTCCTGCGGATAGAAAGGCGTGTGCGCAAGTTCTGACTGCGTCGGTAGTGTGCCTTTGTCTTTAAGCAACGCCTGGGTCTGCGGCGTGGCGCAAGCGCCGAGCAGCAGTGCAAAAAAAGCGCCCGCAATTAAGCGGGCTGTAAGGGAGAAATACTGCATCAATGCAAATCGCCCTGATCAAGCGTGTTGCATATACTTACCGGATTGACCGGGTAAAGTGGAATACCTTGGTAAAGCCAAGGATATCTGTAATCAGTAATACGATAAAAATTGTCAGCAATATTTCCAGAATTTCGCCACCGGCTGGAACCTGATCCAGCTTGCCCGACACCTGACTGACTTCATCATCGGTCAGCGAATCGACGCGAGATTTCACCGCAGCTGGATCGACCCCCTGTTTAACCAGACCGGCCTGGACATCCTGCCGTGCCAGCATGGCGCGAATATGTTCACGCTGTTGCTCAGGAGTGCGAGCCGGTGCCGGTGCTGCCACTTCGTCTGTACTGACCATCTTCGCCTGCGCTGGCGACATGGGAAGACTCAATCCCAACATGCTAACTACCAACACGCGGCTGACTTGCCGGAAAAAGGCTGATTTCATGGGAAACCTCCTGTTGCGTTATAGTGATAATGGTTGGCAGTGTATCCACCACCCTCGGTGGTTAACCAGTTAATCTTTGTTCATTTTCATGCCGAATAAGCTAAATCAAATCAGCGCAATTATCCTCGCCGGTGGCGAAAGCAAACGCATGGGTGGCAACGACAAGGGGCTTGTTCTTCTTCTTGGCAAACCATTGATTGAATGGGTACTGGCGCGCATCCGACCGCAAGCGGAAGAATTCATGATCAGCGCTAACCGCAATCTGGACAAATACCGGGACTTCGGCTATCCCGTGCTGACAGATGACATGACGGGCTTCGCCGGGCCGCTTGCCGGCATAGCGCGTGCGCTGGGCGTAGCCAAGCATTCACTGGTGCTATGCGTTCCGTGCGATACGCCGCTGCTGCCCGATGACTTGGCCGCACGTCTCAAGCAGGCATTACTGGAGGAGGAGGCGCAGATTGCCGTGGCCGCCACAACGGAACACAGCCATAACACAGTCTGTCTGTGCCGCCGCGAACTGCTGCCCGGGCTGCTGGATTATTTGGCACAAGGCGGACGCCGCGTGGGCGAGTGGCAATCGAAATTAAAACGCGTGCAGGTGATGTTCGAAGACGAAGCGGCGTTTCATAACGCTAATACGCCGGAAGATTTGGAAAAACTAGCAGCTAAATCCGTTTTGTAAACTGCACAACCTGTGCGCCGTCACCACGCTTCGTCTGCACTTCTTTGGTACCGCGCCAGGCATGCCCATATACCACTTCGTAGGTCAGCGGCAACTTGCCGTCGCGCCGTAACGCCTCGTAATTTGCTTCCAGCCGCCGCCAGCCAGCCTTACCGGACAGGCCATGCGGTCTGCCTTGGGTGGCATTGTGCGCACCCAGCGCTTTCAGGTCATGCATCAATTCACGTAGTGTGTCGTAGGTCAGGGTGAAATATTCGATGTCCATCACCGGCTCGGCAAATCCGGCGCGGATGAGCGCATCACCCACATCGTGCATATCGACAAAACGGCTTACGTGAGTATGGGTATCGATACCGGAAAATGCCTGGCGTAATTCCTTCAAGGTATCCGGCCCGAAGGTAGTGAAGCTGAACAAACCGCTCGGCGCCAAGACGCGCCGCATATCGGAAAATACCGCATCGAGATCGTTGCACCATTGCAAAGACAAATTTGACCACACCATGTCCACACTGGCATCGCCGAGCGGCAGATGTTCCAGGTCGGCGCACACAAACGTATCGCGCGTGCGTCCCGGCAGAAACCCGCGCCACCAAGGCATCACGCCGCGTGCTGCTTTTAACATACCCATCGCGATATCCAGCGCAACCAGTTGCGTCTTCGGATAACGTTCGCGCAACAGGCGGCTGCCATAACCGGTGCCGGCACCGGCGTCGAGGACGGCAGCAGGTTCGAGCTTGATGTATTGCAGCCGCTGCGCCATGTGATCCGCTACCTCGCGCTGCAATACCGCCACCAGGTCATAGGTGCTGGCAGCCCGATCGAAAGCGCGCCGCATGGCGGCCTTGTCGATACGAAAAGGTTCTGTGTCGGGCAGATTATTTGCCATGAAAAAAATCCGTCAGCGTCTGCACAAATAGTTGAGGATGGGAAAGAAATGGCGCATGCGCGCAGCCCGCAATTTCGTGTAGCTGTGCATTCGGCAAAGTCTCTGCCAGCCAGTGCGAAGCGGAGGCTGGAGTAAGGGTATCGTGTTCGCCGGATAGCAGCAGCGTGGGCATCACGATTTTCGCCGCGTCATTGCGCAAGTCGCTATGCAACAGAATATCCAATCCTGCCTTCAGCGTTTCCTGCGTGGGTTCGCCACGGGTGAACAAAGTGTCGCGCAGATTCTTGATCACTGCTCGCGCATCCTCCCCACAACGCGCCTGCAAAGACAGGAAGCGCAGTAAGGTGCCACGATAGTCATCGGTCAAGCTCTGCGAAAATTCAGTCAACAGTTTCGACTCGATACCTTTATCCCAATCTGGCTGATTGATGAAGCATGGCGTGGCGGAAACCAATGCCAGCCGTGCTATCTGCTGCGGAGGAGTGACGGCCCATTGTTGTGCTATTAAGCTGCCCAGCGACCATGCGCATACATAAGTGTGCTCAGGAGCAATCGCGGCAACCTGCTTCGTCAGCTCTTCTAAGTTATAGGGTGTGCAAAGCGAACTTGATCCGTAACCGGGAAGATCAACAGCATGCACGCGAAAGTGTTGTGCCAGCGCGTCGCGTACTCCGCCCCACACGCCACCATGCATCCCCCAGCCATGCAGCAGAACCAGATCCGGGCCTTGCCCAGTCGTCTCCACATGCAGCACGGCTAGCCTTCCAGCTCGGTCAGCGCTTGCACCAGCTGCATGACATCTTTCTGGCTGTGCGCGGCGGACAGGGAAATCCGTAACCGCGCCTCGCCTTTTGGCACAGTGGGCGGACGTATCGCCGGGACCAGAATGCCACGCTCGCGCAACGCGTCGCTTACCCGCACAGCTTCCTCATTACCGCCAATCAGCAGAGGCTGGATTGGTGTATATGATGGCATGAGATGCCAGCGCTTCGGGTTGAATTGCTCGCGCAGCAGCGTGATCAATTCAACCAATTGCTCGCGTCGCCACAATTCCGTTTCGATCAGATTCACGCTTGCCAGCAGGGCATCTGATAAAAGTGGAGGCGAGGCAGTTGTGTAGATATAGCTGTGTGCGTTTTGCACCAACGTATCGACCAGGACTTCCGCGCCGGCGACAAACGCGCCGAATACGCCGGCAGCTTTTCCCAGCGTGGCCATGTAGATGATGCGTTCCGAACGCACGCCATAAAGTTCAAGGACGCCACTTCCACGTTGGCCGAGCACACCAAATCCATGGGCGTCATCCAGCATCAGATAGGCATCGTAGCGTTCGCACAGATTCAACAGCTCCGCCACGGGTGCAAGGTCGCCATCCATGCTGAACACGGTATCGGTCACCACCAGTTTGCGTTTGGCTTTGGAGCTGGCCAGCAGCTTTTCCAGGGCAGCCAGGTCGCAATGGGCATAGCGATGCAGTTTGGCGCGGGATAGCAACGCCGCATCGTTCAGCGAAGCGTGGTTGAGTTTGTCGGCAAACACGGCATCGTGCCGACAGAGCAGCGCAGTAATGATGCCCATATTGGCCATGTAGCCGGTGGAAAACAGCAATGCCACAGGCAGGCCAACAAATTTGGCGAGGCGGGTTTCCAGCGTGTGATGAGCGGCATGGTGACCCGTGATCAGGTGCGATGCACCTGCACCCACGCCGTAATTTGCCGCGCCGCGTTGTGCTGCAGTAATCAGTGCAGGATGTCTGGCCAGTCCGAGATAATCATTACTGCAAAATGATAGAACGTAGTTGCCATCCACCGTGACGTGCGCACCTTGCATGCCTTCCAGAACACGGCGGCGACGCAGTAGGCCTTGTCTTTGACGCAGCTCAAGTTCTGCAGCCAGCACTTCAAGTAGCGGCGTAGTCATTCCAAGCCGCAATTATTGCATGGTGTGAATGCCAAGCTTGGCAAACATTTTCTGGTCGTCATCTGCCGATGGATTGCTCGCAGTGAGCAGCTTCTCGCCGTAGAACAGCGAATTGGCGCCCGCCAGGAAGCACAACGCTTGCAAGGATTCGGCCATTTGCTCGCGCCCGGCAGAAAGCCGCACCATGCTCTTCGGCATGGTGATGCGCGCAACGGCAACGGTGCGTACAAACTCGAACTGGTCCAGCTCTTCGGCGCCGAACATAGGCGTACCTTCAACCTGCACCAGCATGTTGATCGGCACCGATTCCGGCTGCGGGTCCATGTTCGCCAGTTGCGCGATCAGCGCCGCGCGCTGGCGACGGTTTTCGCCCATGCCGATGATGCCGCCGGTACATACTTTCATACCTGCATCGCGCACCTTGTCCAGCGTATCGAAACGATCCTGCAGCGTATGGGTGGAAATCACCTTGCCGTAAAAATCCGGTGCGGTATCCAGATTGTGGTTGTAATAATCCAGACCGGCATCGCGCAATTCCTCAGCCTGACCGTCGCGCAGCATGCCAAGTGTGACGCAGGTTTCCAGGCCGAGGGCCTTGACCGCCTTGACCATCTCGATCACAGGCATGAGGTCTTTTTCTTTCGGGCCGCGCCATGCCGCACCCATGCAAAAACGGGTCGCGCCACGATCCTTGGCGGCCTGCGCTTTCTCGATGACTTCATTCAGCGGCATCAGCGCTTCGCGTTCCAGTCCGGTATCGTTGCGCGCTGATTGCGAACAGTAGCCGCAATCCTCGGAGCAACCGCCGGTCTTGATCGACAACAAGGTGCTGGCCTGCACTGCGTTGGGGTCGAAATGTGCGCGATGCACTGTCTGGGCGCGAAACATCAAGTCGGAAAAGGGCAGCGCGAGTAGCGCTTCAATCTTTGCTACGGCCCAGGTTTGTTGGGATTCGGTTTCATTTTTCAGCATTGCTTCAGGCATGGTCCGTCTCCAATTCGATGTCTTTCCAATCTTCACGGCCCGCTTTGATGATTGCCAAAATGCCTGCCGGAATGATGACTAAAACTGTAATGGCCCACACGGTCAGCCACATGTTCATGGCGCCACCCAGCCATCCCTTCAGTTCACCGGTGAAATTCAACACCATCACGAACGTGCCTATCACGCCGTAAAAACGGTAGCCCGCCCAACGGTTGTATTCACGCACACGCAAATCAGGATGGTGTGCCACGGCTGCATAGGTAAAAATTGAGCCGGCGAACCAGATCGGCACCAGCACGGGAATGAACGCGGCAATAATGCTGCCGATATTGAAAGCCCGGGCAGAAATCAAAGCATTCCGGGCGGTGACGATTATTTTTTGTTCCATACACTTCTTGGCAAAGGCCGATAAAATGGCGAATTATCGCGGATTCGCGCGCCATTGTAAATTTTCAGACATATCGCTTTGAACATCTGCTTAAATATTGTGCAGCACTACTTCGCCGGGGATTGTTTGCTGTGCGGCGCCACAGCGCCTAGCGGCAGTTTGTGCAATGCCTGCCGCACATCACTACCTCGTCATGACATGCCTGCCTGCCCAAGCTGCGCCCTACCTACCATTGATGGAAATGTCTGCGGCCACTGCCTGAAAAAAGCACCGGCCTTCATGCGCACCACAGCAGCATTCACCTACGCTTTCCCGGTAGATGCGCTGATCCAGGCGTTGAAGTACGGCGGCAACCTCGCCGCAGCGGGGCCGTTGGCAGATACTTTGGTAAAGAGTGTGATTACTTACGCACTGCCTGACCTACTCATTCCCATGCCGCTCTATCCGGCACGGCTGAAAGAACGCGGTTTCAACCAGTCTGTGGAAATTGCCAAAATGCTTGCGCGCAAGCTGAACGTTCCAGTCGCACTCGATGCCTGCACCAAGGTGCGCGACACTGCCCCGCAAGTCTCGCTGCCATTGAAGGAGCGCAATAGCAACATAAAAGGCGCATTTGCATGCAATGCAGATTTGAGCGGAAAGCGTGTAGCCATCGTGGACGATGTTATGACCAGCGGCGCCACGGTGAATGAACTGGCAAAGACGCTGGTCAAGCAGGGCGCAACGGAAATCAGTGTGTGGGTGGTGGCGCGGGCGGTTTGATTGCTGCGTATCGAATATCGGATCATGTTGTTGCTGATGTGCATCTGAAAGTCTAGGTCGCCAGTTCTAGTCATTCATAGGTATATGGCATCGGCAAACAGCAAATTGTCGAAAAACTTTACACTTTTCTCGGCTTGAAATTCTTGAAATATCGTCGTATCGCTAGCGTTAATGCGGTACTCAGTAGTTTATAAGCCGTTTTCAAGTGTCGAGAAATTTTACACACTGCAAGTAGTTGTCTGTATTGAATGTTTAAAAGCCGGCATGCATAAATTATTTATTGATATTTATCAATGTTTAGTAGCGGCGAGATTCATATCGGGTATGACTCTTGCTTAAGGATCACACAATACCTAAAAGTTGCGTAGCCTCACTCCAAGCGCACTGAATGCATAAAGCAAGAAAATATTACCAACTGGAGGAGTATATGCAATCGAATTTTCCCGTTCCTAAATTAGGTGTTCTCTGCTTGTTTGCAACGCTCGCTTTCTCTGGACAAGCGTTGTCAGCCACCCTGAACTTGAGTTACGACACGACCGCGAGCGGCACCACGGGGCCTGGAACCATTAGTCTCCTTTCGGTCCCAAGTTCGAGTAGTTATGGTAGTAGTTTTTCTGCGCCCACACCTGCATTTTCGGGGGTGTATGGCTTTTTTGACGATTACATTTTTACTATCGGTGGCGCCACTGCGAATTCGATTAGCACCACTATTGACCTTAGTAACCTCTTACAGATCAGCAACCTGCAGGAAAGGCTTTATAACTACAGCACGAATCCAGCGATTACGCTGGGCCCTGCGATAGGTGGGTCAATAGATGCGTGGACCAGCCCGATAGGCACGTTTGGTACGGTGGCCGTACTTCCCACAACGGTGTTAAATCCGGGCACCTATGTGTTGCAGATCAGGGGTACAGTGACTGGCGCGCTTGGCGGCAGTTACGCCGGAACGCTCAATTTGGCACCGGTGCCTGCCCCAGCTGCAGCGTGGCTGCTTGGTTCCGGCCTCCTCGGCTTAGTTGGCGTTGCTCGTAAGCGTAAAATAGCTTAGTAACGCTTGCTTATGAAGGCGGCGGCCATTGTGCCGCCGTTTTTTTTGGATTCAATTTTCTAAATGATCGCACGTGTCGAAGCCTTGCAGTTCGGGCCTTAGAAGCCAATCTGAATTTGCATAGTTCTGCCACTACTGTACCTGTTTCAGCCGCTATAGCCTGTGCAATTTTCGGCTGGTGTACTATGAAAAATCGGTGTCGTCAGTCGAGATAGATCATCTCTTATCAGTCCAAATTCGTCCGCTGGTTGGTGCAAGATACTCACGCCGAGGCCCCGCTAACGCGCCATTTCGGGTTAAACTCGGCTTTCAAATCCCGGTATTGACCCTTATGAATGACGAACAACTCCTTCGCTATAGCCGTCATATTTTGCTGCCCCAAGTCGGCATTGAAGGGCAGGAAAAATTACATGCTTCGCATGCCTTGATTATCGGCGCTGGCGGACTGGGTTCTCCGGTTGCCTTATATCTGGCGGCAAGCGGGGTGGGGCGCATCACTATTGCTGACGGTGATGCGGTGGATCTTACCAACCTGCAACGCCAAATCGCACACCAGACTTCTGCTATCGGCACCAACAAGGCGCTGTCTGCACGCCGCGCGATTGCGGCACTTAATCCTGAAGTGTTAGTCAATGCGTTGCACCTAAGATTGGATGAAGCCGACTTGTTGCGCCTGACATGTGAAGTGGATGTCGTTATCGACGCCAGCGATAATTTCGCTACACGCCATGCTGTAAACCGCGCCTGCCTCGCCAACAAAAAACCTTTGGTGTCAGGTGCAGCGGTGCGATTCGATGGCCAAGTTACGGTATTCGATCTGCGTGAAAACAATAGCCCATGCTATAGCTGTCTGTTCCCTGAAATGGAGGGTGCGGATGAAGTCCGCTGCGCCGAGAATGGGGTGTTCTCACCGCTGGTGGGCATGATTGGAACCGTGCAGGCAGCGGAAGCGCTGAAACTCCTGATAGGTATCGGTCAGTCTTTAAATGGCCGGTTGCTGCTGCTTGATGCATTGGCGATGGAATGGCGTTCTATCAGGCTGGTAAAAGATTTGGCTTGTCCGGTTTGCGGAACGCATTAGAACCACAACGGCTATTGGACGCAGATAAAACTGATTCACGCTGATTGAAGCCAAAAATTTCCAGTTCTGTCTGCGCAAATCTGCGTTTCTCTGCGGCCTATTCTTCTTACCCCGCCAGCAGCTCCCGTCGCTGCGCTTCCCAGTATTCTGTAGGCATACGTTTGAAACCGCTCTTGGCGAATTGGTGCCAGCGTCCCACTACATAACACATGGTTAGGTTGGCGCGCGCAGTGGTGTCGGTATCAGCCGGCAGTTCTCCCTGACTCGCAGCGATGCGTAAACTCTGCCGCACGGTGGCTTCGATGCGGTCATGCATCTGGTTGATGCGCACTTGCAGGCGATCATCCTCGTTGACCAGTGCTTCGCCGATCAACACTCGAGTCATGCCCTGGTTCTTCTGCGCAAAACCAAGCAGCATGGACAGGATGGCATCGAGCTGGCGCACGCCGTTTTGTTCCTCGGAGGTGATCTTGTTGATCAAACCAAATAACGTTTGTTCAATGAATTCGATCAGGCCTTCGAACATCTGCGCCTTGCTCGCGAACTGGCGGTAGAGCGCCGCTTCGGATACGTCCAGCCTCGCAGCCAGCGAAGCCGTAGTAATTTTTTCGCTGCGCGGTTGTTGCAACATTTCTGCCAGGGTTTGCAGAATTTGCAATCGTCTCTCACCAGGTTTTGCTGCCATGTATCCTCCGAGGTACTTTTTTAAGCTCGTTCTAGTTTAGAAGCTGTTTTAGTTTTTAAACGTTGGCACGAATCAGCGTTCCCACGCCTTCGTCGGTAAGTATTTCCAACAGCAGCGCATGTTCTACCCGACCGTCAATGATATGGCTGGCACGCACGCCATTTTTCACCGCTTCCAGCGCCGTAGAAATTTTTGGGATCATGCCGCCGGAAATTGTGCCGTCTGCAATCAATTCATCCACTCGCGCCGCTGTCAGGCCGGTGAGCAATTTCCCCACCTTGTCCAGCACGCCCGTCGTATTTGTAAGCAAAATGAGCTTTTCCGCCTTGAGTGTTTCTGCCAATTTACCAGCTACCAGATCAGCATTGATGTTGTATGCCTCGCCATTTTCACCAACACCTATCGGGGCGATGACAGGGATGAAATCGCGTGAATCAAGCAATGTCACCAGTTCAGGATCGATTTTCGTTACTTCGCCTACCTGCCCGATATCGATGAGCTCTCCCAGTTTCTCGGCATTTTTAACCTGGAGACGTTTGGCGCGGATCATGCCGCCATCCTTGCCGGTCAGCCCTACCGCTTTGCCGCCATTTTGGTTGATGAGATTGACTATCTCCTTGTTCACCGCACCGCCCAGAACCATTTCTACGATATCCATGGTTTCCTGATCGGTCACGCGCATGCCTTGGATAAACTCGCCCTGCTTGCCAACGCGTTTCAGTAGATCGTTAATCTGCGGCCCGCCGCCATGCACAATTACCGGGTTCATCCCCACCAGTTTGAGCAGAACGACATCACGCGCAAAGCCCTGTTTGAGCGCCTCGTCGGTCATGGCGTTACCACCGTACTTGATGACGATAGTCTTATCGAAAAAACGTTGAATATAGGGCAGCGCCTCGGAAAGCAACTTGGCTTTTTGCGCGGCAGCGGAGGAATCGATCGGCATCTGAGAATCCACGTGGATTAGAGGTAAACGCTCACATTTTAGCGCACAAAGCCACAGGGCGGCAGACGCATGCCTCGCATCTAGCAGCATTGCCAAATATTCATACGGCGTATTAAATTTTTTCTGTGCGTAAAAACAACTCGTTATAAGTGTTACTGAAAGCTATTTGTTAGCATAAATTCAGACTTACTATATGATTTTATTAGACTTTCTTTATAAAAACGGGTAGGCTTCTAGCAGGTGGAGGTTAAAAAAAATGACCAATAGCATCTCCAACATTTACAACTCGATTTACACTTTGACCGGTTCGCAGGGAAATAGTCCATTAGCGACTGCTTTAGCAGCTCTTTCCAACCTTGGCCAGCCCCCGGCCTCAGATAGCAGCAATGTCCCCCAACAAGACAACGCAAGCTACCAGGTTCGACTTTCGGCTCAAGGTCAAATTCGCGCTGCATTTAGTGTTTTTAAATCGGCAGTAAGCGAATTGAATAATCCGAAATCGGTAGCGCCATTCAGCGTTTCGACCACCATTTCGACCGTTGCGACTGCCACGATCGACAAGAACGGCGGTGCGTCCGGCAGCTATGACATCAACGTTAGTCAGCTTGCCAAGGCACAAACTTTGGTTACGGGTACTTATTACGACCCGGATAAAACGCAATTTGGAACCGGGAGAATTACCATTGAGACCGGTACCTATGACGCCAGCAACAATCTTTTTACCGCTTCCGGCATCACAAATACAATTGCCATCGACGCCAGCAAAGGTGTAAATGGCACGCTGAACAGTATTGCCACAGCCATCAATTCAGCCAATGCGGGCGTGAAGGCCGAGGTGGAAAGTGTTTCTACCGGCGGCTACCGGCTAAAAATTACCAGCACAAATACCGGTACCGAGAACACCTTGCGCATTTCGGTTTCTGATACAGATAACAACAACACCGATAATAGGGGGTTGTCTGCCTTAGCCTACAATCCGACGGCCACTGCCAGCGCAGGTAAAAATCTGACTGAGTCGGTCGCCGCGCAGAATGCGGCGTTTACCGTAAACAACAGAAGCTACACCAGTCAGTCCAACGACGTCAGTAGCGCCATCCAAGACGTCACGCTGAAACTCGCAGACACAGGCGCAACCAGTCTGACCGTAACGCGTGACTTCAAGTCTTTCCGGGTCTCTGCCCAGAAATTTGCCAGCGCCTACAACTCCATTGTGAGCAATACGAACGAGATCGCTCAACAAGCTGCGTCGGCTGGAGCCGCCGTCAAGAACGGACGCACGAAGGAAGCACTTGCAGAAATACATAGCACGCTGCTTCAAGCCAGTAGTGGTACTGGTGGTGAACGCCTTACCCTCGGCGACATAGGCATCACAAGCAAAGCAAATGGCAAACTTGGGATCGACAATAACACGCTTGAAACTTCATTCGGACGCAACCCGGACGGTGCCGCATCCCTAATCGCCGGCGTTTCCCTGAAGCTCGCCAGTATTGCCGATAAATTTGCAGCCACCGAACCCAAAGCTATCACACAACGGACATTCGCCTTTCAGCCCGGGTTGCCCGCACTTGGCATTGTCCAGCCACAAAGCTTGTTCGACTCTGGACCGCTCCCAACAAGACTGTTTGCTTCAGGCGGTGGCTTCAGTGGTGCTGGTCTGTACTCCTTCATCAACAGCTTATGAGTCCGAAAAAAAATTGGCGGCCAATAGGCCGCCAATTTCCACGTAGATATACAGTATGCACTAATGCACTGTCAGTTGTTTTGCCGCGTTAGTCGCTTTCTTCGGCAGCATCAATTCCAGAACCCCGTCAGCATATTTTGCCTCGGCTGCGCTGTCATCAATATCGCTTTCAAGGGAAAAGCCGCGTGAAATCGTGCCGTAATAACGTTCAGAACGCAGCACCTTTTCGCCTTCTTTTTCTTCCTTCTCCTTCTTCACACCGGGAATGTCAGCGTGGACCGTGTAGGCCTTGTCGTTATCCTTCACGTCCATCTTGATTTGCATTTGCTGTGGCTGGCCTTCGAAGCGTACTGGGCGGAAAAAGCTTTTGTAATAGGTCGTCAAACGGTTCCAGCGTGACGTCGAATGGGTCGAAACGGGTAATATTTGTCATGATAAACCTCTTGTCATTAGTTGGCTGAGTAGGATGCTTCCTACCACCCTCGATATAGGGGAGGAGCCAATTTTCAAGCATTACTTGGGGCTATTCCCTCACGGGTTTTTTTAGCAGTTTGCGCTGTAGCGTGCGGCGGTGCATTTTAAGAGCGCGTGCCGTTGCAGAAATGTTGTTGTCGTGCTCGGCAAGCACCCTTTGAATATGTTCCCATTCCAGGCGATCTACCGGCAACGGCGTCGCATTGAGTGGCGCGCTGGCATCCCCGAACTCGCGCTGGAATGCGGCCACGATTTCGTCTGCATCGGCTGGCTTGGCAAGATAATGGATAGCCCCCAGCTTGATCGCCTCCACCGCCGTGGAAATGCTGGCATAGCCGGTCAACACGACAATACTTGTCTGCTCGTCGAGCTGGTTGAGTCTTTCCACCAGCACCAGTCCAGACGGCCCCGGCATTTTCAGATCGATCACAGCGAACTCCGGCGGGCTGTCCTGGGCCATGCGCAGCCCGGCTTCTACATCATGCGCCACGCTGACCGCATAGCCGCGTTTCTCCAGCGCCTTCGCCAGCACCATACAAAACGTTTCGTCGTCGTCCACCAATAAAAGGGAAGGCCGATCATCGCGTAATTCAGTCATGGTTCAGACCCTGTAGCAAGCCGCGCCAGCGGCAACGTGACGCGCACGCAAGCGCCACCTCCCTCGCGATTAAACATGCTGACCTTGCCGCCAAAGCGTTCGATAGTGGCATTGGCAAGAAACAAGCCTAACCCAAGACCATGCGCCGGCCCTTTGGTGGTAAAAAACACCTGTCCCGCTTTACTCGTTACTTCCGGAGTAAGGCCATTCCCCTGGTCACGAATTTCGATGCTCAGTTCCTGCGCGTCCCAGCTGCCCTCGATCTCCACGCCTTGCGGCGAGGCGTCCGCCGCGTTGTTCAACAGGTTCAAGATGGCCTGCCCCATCGTCTGGTCTGCCAGAATGGCCGGGGCAGGTTGCAAGCCGCGCCATTGCGTTTGCACCATCACTTGCGGTCTAAGCAGTTGCCATTGCTCGATCAATCCGGTCAGATAGGCATCCACAGTCTGCGCTCCCCCCCCTTCTGCACGCACTTCGCCGGAAGATTCAACCATTCGGGTAAGCGTTCCCTTGCAGATGTCCACCTGTTTGCGCAGCAGGCGCAGGTTTTCTGTCAGCTCCGTGTCCGCGCCATGTTCGTGCTGGAGTTCTTGCAACACCACGGCCATGGTCGCAAGCGGTGTGCCTAGTTCGTGGGCGGCACCTGCTGCCAGCGTACCCAGGGCGATAATACGTTCGTTGCGCAGCGCTTCTTCACGGGTAGCAGAAAGCTGCCGGTCGCGTTCACGCAACGAGGCGGCCATGCGTACGACAAAGAAAGCGATCAATCCAGCACTCACCAGAAAGTTAAACCACATGCCCAGCACGTGCAGGCCAAAACCGCTGCTGTGCGCGGCGATATTATGGCCAAGATGTGCCGAGTGATCCATGCCATCTCCTGCACCCGCCATTGTTAAATCATTCATTGCGGGTAGCGGCAGATAAACGAACAGCAGGAAGGTATAGCAGGCAAGTGTCACCGCAGCCATCGTCCAGGTATAGCGTGAAGGCAACGCTGCCGCCGCGATGGTAAGCGGCAGCAGATATAACGACACGAAAGGATTGGTAGAGCCGCCACTTAAATAAAGCAGCACGGTGAGCGCGGCCACATCCAGCAGCAATTGCGTTATAAATTCAACATCGGTAACCGGCCAAGGCCGTTTCAGGCGCAGCCAGGTCAAAATATTAAGCAGGCAGAGCATGCCGGAGACTGCCAGCATGGGCATCAACGGCAAGGGGATTTCAAAAAACTGGACGGCAACAAGCATGGCCAGAAGCTGCGTCACGATCTCAATATTCCTGAACGCAAACAGCCCTTGCAGATTTTTGTTGGTCGGAGAAAGGTAACGCGTAAGCATGGCATCGCCTGGAGAAATTGCTTGCCGTCATTCTACTGCCCACCTGTGAACTTAGTAAGGTGCGCGACATTTTGTCGCATTCAATCCTGGCGCGAAACCGAATAGCATGGTGACAAATTACATACTCACGGATACCTCAAGGGAAGTCACCATGCGTAGCAAACCAATATGCCACTTCATCGCTGGCGCCTGCATCTGTTTTTCCTCAACGTCGCCAGCAGTTGAGATTACTTTGCAGGAAGTCACCGTCACTGGCACCCGCGAAGGCCAGCTGAAAGCCGAAACGCCCGCCACCGTGGACATCATCAAGGCGGACGAAATCCGCGCCGTACGTCCTACCCACCCGTCGCAAATCATGGGTCAGGTGCCTGGTGTATGGGTCAGCGTGACCGGTGGCGAGGGCCACCAGACAGCCATCCGACAGCCACTTAGCACCAACCCGGTTTACCTGTATCTGGAAGATGGCATCCCGACACGCTCTACTGGATTTTTCAACCACAACGCCCTGTATGAAATCAATCTGCCGCAAGCGGGCGGCATTGAGGTTAGCAAGGGGCCAGGCACCGCGCTTTACGGTTCCGACGCCATCGGCGGTGTGATCAACGTACTGACCCGGCCTGCGCCATTAAAACCAGAAGCCGAAGTGCTGGGCGAAATGGGCGAAAGCGGCTGGAAACGGCTGCTCGTCACTGGCGGCAACACCGCCGGCGACGATGGCTGGCGCGCCGATCTTAACCTGACCGACACTGACGGCTGGCGCACCCATACCGCCTATGACCGGCAGAGTGGCATGTTGCGCTGGGATCGAGTGTTAAGCGACAACGCCACGCTCAAAACAATAGTTACGTTCTCCAACATCAATCAGGAAACGGCCGGCTCTTCCAGTATTTCGAAGAATGATTACGAAAACAATCCGACCACCAACTACACGCCCATATCCTTCCGCAAGGTCAGTGCATACCGTGCTTCAGCCGCCTACGAGAAAGAAACAGGAGATACGCTGCTGAGTGTTACACCTTACTACCGCAACGATGACATGGATTACATAGCCAACTGGTCACTGGGTTACGACCCAACACTGCTTAACACCAATAACCAATCGTTCGGGCTGATGGCAAAATTTCGCAAGGACTTTGCCCCGTACCGCGCACGCATCATTGTTGGCATGGATTTCGACCGCAGCCCGGGCGCCCACCTGGAAAAAATCATCAGCAGCACCACCACAGGGAGCGGCTACACTAAGGTCTATACCAGCTACACGGAGGGGGCAAAAGTTTACGACTACGACGTCACTTACCAGGGTGTTTCGCCTTATGTGCATGGCGAGCTTTCACCCAGCGAGAAACTTCGCCTGACTGGCGGGTTGCGCCATGACGAAATACGCTACAGCTATGACAACAGGTTATCTGATGGCGCCACGACCACCGGTGGCAGATACTACTACCGCCCTGCCGACACCTCGGTCAAGTTCAATCACCTGAGCCCCAAGCTTGGCCTGACCTACGCTTTTAATTCCAGCTTCAATGGTTTTGCCAGCGCCAACCACACTTTCCGCGCCCCCTCCGAAGGGCAGTTGTTCCGTCCGGGAGCCGCAACAGCCGCAGCCGCCCTGGTTACCAACACCACCGGCCTGAAGCCGGTCAAGGTGGACAGCTATGAACTCGGCTTGCGCGGCAAGGGAGAGCAGGGATTGGCCTATGAAGCTTCGCTGTACCGGATGGAAAAACGGGACGATATCCTGAGCTACAAGGATCCGGTCACCAACGCCACCCAGGCGGTGAATGCCGGCAAAACCCTGCATCGTGGCATCGAACTGGGTGCCGGCATGGACATTGCGCGCGGATGGCGCCTCGACGTCGCCTATTCCTATGCCAAGCATAGTTACGAGCAGTGGGTGGTAAACAGCACCATCGACTATAGCGGCAAGGAAATGAGTACCGCACCGCGCAGTATTGCCAATGTGCGCTTGAGCTACGCGCCTGCCGCGCTCAATGGCGGAAGAATGACGATGGAGTTGGTAAGTCTGGGCAGTTACTGGCTGGATGATGCCAACACCGCCAAATACCCTGGCCATGATCTGCTCAACCTGCGCGTGAATTACCCGGTAAACAAGGCCATTGAAGTATTCGGCAGCATCAATAACCTGACTGACGAACGCTATGCGGAGAATGCCTCGCTATCCTCCAACAATCAGGTATTTTCCCCCGGCATGCCACGCACGATTTATGCTGGCGCACGTTACAACTGGTGAGCTCGGATGAAGCCAAAAATTAGTTGGCGGTTGCTGTGCGCCAGCCTGTATCTTGCCTCTTTGGCTGCGCAGGCACATGACCACTCGCCTGCCGCGCAGGGCGCCGACATGCAGCAGATGTGGCGCAAGTCCATGGCACGCGCGCCGCTATCGGCTACCGCTGCGTTCGACCAGGACGGTCGGCTATGGCTGGCCACAGTGCAGGACGGCTATCTGTACCTGCGGCATTCGACAGACCTGGGCAAGACCTACAGCCCACTGGTGGCAGTCAACCCGCAGCCGGAAGCGATCGCTGCCGACGGTGAAAACCGCCCCAAAATCGCCATCGGCCCCAAGGGCGAGCTCTACGTTTCCTACACCCAGAGCCTGGACAAGCCTTTCAGCGGCAACATCCGCTTCAGCCGCTCGCTCGATGGCGGAAAATCCTTTTCCGCGCCGATCACGGTAAACGACAATCTGGAAATCATCAGCCACCGTTTCGACAGCATGGTGGTAAACCGGCATGGTGAGATTTATCTTGTCTGGCTCGACAAGCGCGACCAGCAAGCCGCCGCACAAAAGGAGCTAGCCTACACTGGTGCGGCAATGTACTACGCGGTATCCAGAAACGGCGGCGAAAGTTTCAGCGCAAATAAAAAAATTGCCGATCATGCCTGCGAGTGCTGCCGCATTGCACTGGCGACAGATATCGATGGCGTCCCTGTCGCCGCCTGGCGCAATGTCTACGACAAGAACACACGCGACCACGCGATTGCGCGTCTGGACGGCAGCGCAACCCTCATGCGCATCAGCCATGACGATTGGGAGGTGGATGCCTGCCCGCATCACGGCCCCTCGCTTTCCATCGGCGAAGACGGCACCTACCATGCTGCCTGGTTTACGCAGGGGAAAAGACGCCACGGCCTGCTTTACGCCCGTTCAACGGATAAGGGAGCGCATTTTTCCGTTCCACTATCTTTCGGCAACGAAGATGCCCAGGCTGCACACCCCTACGTGCTCAGCATAGGCAAAGCAGTGTATCTGGTGTGGAAGGAATTTGATGGCAAGAACACGCACATCCGCCTGATGCGCTCTACCGATAACGGTGTTAGCTGGAGCGCACCAGCTAGCGTTGCACAAAGTGCTGACGCTACCGATCACCCCCTGCTGATTGCGCACAAGGATCACGTGTTTCTGTCATGGAACACGTCACGTGAAGGTTACCGGCTGATCGAGATTACAACGGAGGTGCCGTGATGTGTGTGCGCTGCATGCATTTTGCTGTTGGCTTGTTGCTGGCACTCGTACTGACAGGCAATGTTGCGGCGCAGGAACTGCGCCCATTTAAACCGGACAGCCTGGCGCAGATTGAGTCCGAGCATGCCGGTCGCCCGTTCATCCTGAACTTCTGGTCGCTCACCTGCCCTCCATGCCGTGACGAGCTTGCGCTGCTGAGCCAACTGGAAAAGCAATACCCTGGCCTCGATCTGGTTCTGGTCTCAACCGATACACCGGATGAGCGGGATAATCTCCAGGCCACGCTGGATCAGATGAAAATCCAGCGGATTGAAACGTGGGTTTTCTCCGATAGTTTTGACGAACGTTTGCGTTTTGAAGTGGACAAGAAATGGCACGGCGAATTACCCCGTACCTATTTTTATGCGCCCGGAAAACCGCGCACCGCTGTGAGCGGGAAGCTAAGTTTTGCTGAAGTCACCCAGTGGATTGAACGCCATGCCAGCCACCTGCGCAACCGCTGATATTCACCATTCAAGCCTGCTTGGCTTGAGTGACGCACACGCACGGCGCATTCTCACCGCCTCGCTGTTGTCCATAGCTATCCACATTTTTGCTGCATGGTATTTTTTAGCCGGACACGATATTTGGCGGCCACTTGCCCATCCACCGCAAACTCTGGAAGTCGCTCTACTGAAACCTGCCACACATCTGGACGTTGCCCGCAAAGCACAGCCGCTCCCCCGCAAGGCCGTCAGGCAGCCATCCACCATGCCCGTCAGCAGCCCGACCGTAGCCCCTTTCCCGGCAACTTCCACACCAGCTGCGCAAGCAGCGCAAACCTATGAAGACATCGCGGCATCCGCATCAATACCGCAGGATAATCGGGCACCACCTCTACAGGAAATGGCACACACAGCGCCGTTCTACCAAGCGGCTTACCTGCACAATCCGCCCCCTGTTTACCCCTTGTCTGCAAAACGCCGCGGCATGGAAGGCCGGGTCATGCTCCGTGCAGAAGTTCAGCCAGACGGCAGGTGCAGCCGTGTTGAACTCAAAAATTCCAGCGGTTGGGAAGTGCTCGACCAGGCAGCGCTAAGCGCAGTCCGCGCCTGGCGTTTCGAGCCTGCTCGTCAGGGCACGCAATCAATCGTGGCTTGGGTGGAAATTCCTATCACTTTCAAGCTGGATAGCTAGCGGGTATCCAGGTCGGCCATACACTGGGTTCCACTTGCGCGGGAACGATAAAATCGAGATAAATTGTGCCGGCTCTACAGAGCACGTTCACACAAATAATATTTGAATGCCTTACAATCCGGTTTTCCCATGCCATTTTTTAAAGGAATTTCCATGAAATTTGTTCCAGTTATTATTCCGCTATTGTTTGTCGCCATCAGCAGCGCTCACGCTGACAGCATAATCGTGAAAAACGCCTGGGCACGTGCCACGGCGCCCGGTCAGGAAGTCGGCGCCGTCTATCTGGACATCGTGAGCAGTAGTGCTGCCAAACTTGTCAAAGCAGAAAGCACCGCTGCCACCAGCACTGAAATCCACAGCATGTCGATGAAAGGCGACGTGATGGAAATGCGCAAGATCGACAGCCTGGAGCTGGCAGCCGGAAAAACCGTCAGCCTGGTGCCCGGCGGCAATCACGTCATGCTGATCGGCCTGAAGAAACCGCTCAAGGAAGGCGATAAGATCGCAGTAACACTCACGGTGGAAAAGGGACCGAAAGTGCAGGAGAAAGTAGAAGTCAGCGCCGAGGTGAAAAGCATGATGAGCGGGGCGATGCATCATTACCATCCATGACCTGGATTTATCGCCCAGCTGGTGAGTTGACTCTCAATCAGAAGCTGTAAAAGCGCAGCTTCTTAGAAGCTGTTTTAAAAATTACGTGGCACCTTAACTTATGCCCCGGAACCTTTCGCACAACGACAGACCTCCCCTTTTGTAAAAGGGGGATTGAGGGGGATTTGCTCTATGGTGGCTAGCATTTCTGACCTTTCAAATCCCCCCTAGCCCCCCTTTGCAAAGTGGGGAACGATTGGTTTGCATTTTTTAAGACAGCTTCTTAGGTAGGCGGGTTAGAGTAAAACCTTCATCTTTTTGCCGCCCGCGACATCGAACCCGTGCGTTTCATAGAAATGAAATGTCCGGTCGAATTCCGGCAAAGGCGGCGTGGTAACTTCCAGCCGCTTCCAGCCTTTGCCGCGTCCGTATTCCTTGGCGGCCTGCATCAATTGCTCGCCCACACCATGCGAACGCCAGGCAGGGCGGACATAGAATTCAGGAATGGTGCCGAAAGCGCCTTCCGCATACAGCGCATGGCTCTCGCACAAGGCGATGAAACCCACCGGCTCATTTTGATCGGTGGTTGCCAGAAACACCATATAAATCCCGCGCTCCAGAAAATCCGCGCAGCGCGCCGAGAGTTGCGCAAGATCAGCATTGAACGCTGGTTTGCCGATGGTGCGCATGATCTCGTCCAGCAGTTCCCAGACCAGTTGGCCGATGGCGGGGGCATCGGCGGGAGTGGCTTGTTTGATGGAGATGTTATGCATGAGATTCAACAGCGTAATGGGGAGCAGTTTCCCAGGCCACAATTGCACGTTTGCGAACCTGCCCCCAGCGATAATTGCTGATCACACCCGTCTCACGAATTACTCGATGGCAAGGAATAAGGTAGGCCAAAGGATTCTGCCCCACCGCTGTCCCTACGGCACGGGCTGCCCTGGGGTTGCCCAATGCCGCAGCCAGGCGCCCATAGCTGACGAGCGTGCCGGGCTGAACTTGCAATAACGCCTGCCATACCCGCACCTGAAACGCCGTGCCTCGAACGAACGCCCGCAAGGCAGGTTGCGAATGGGGACGGGCAGCCCGCTCAAAAATCCGGCAGGCCAGTTGCGAAGCGTTGGAGTCATCTCGATGCAGCCGTGCTTGCGGCCAATTTTCCTGGAGCGTGGCCAATTCTGCCGCACCGTCTTCGGACTCGACGAATGAGAGATGGCAAATACCTCGGGGACTCTCGCCAACCAAACATTTCCCAAATGGACTGTCAGCGAAACCGGCGGAGATCGTCCAGCCCGCACCGCCAGATTTCAATTCGCCGGGCGAAGCAGCCTCCAGGTTTACACAGAGGTCATGCAATCTGCCTGGGCCGGAGAGTCCCGAAATCAGGGCGGTATCCAGAACACTCCGTTCCTTCCGTAACAATCCCTTCGCATGAGACAGTGTGAGGCACTGCAGAAAATCCTTGGGCGTGATCGCTGCCCAAGCGGAGAACAGGCGATGAAAGTGGAACGGGCTCAATCCGACATATTCCGCCAATGTCGCCAAATCAGGCTGCTCGGTGTGATGCGCTTCCAGATAGCGGATGACGAGAGCAATGCGTTCGTAATCATTCATGAGCCAATTTTGCCACTGAAAGCTTGTCATTCCCACCCGATTCTTGCGGCGATCAAATAAGTGCACGAATTCAAAATAAAATCGCCCGGCAAGCGTATATGTTGAGGACATATCTAGCTAAGTTGACCTGTCCCTGTCTTTCACACGAGCGAGGATGGTGTTTGATTTTGGATTCCCCTTTTCCGCCGCCAAGTAGCGCAGGCAAGCCGGGGAATGTCGGCGAGGACTGTCTGAGCGCGAAGCGCGAGTTCCGCAGCCGCCCGGTTTGACGAGCAACGCAGGGTACCCCGAAGGGGCGGTGGAATGGGGTCGCCTTCTTTGGGTTACCTTGCTTGGCGAAGCAAGAAAGGTAACTAGCTGTCGGGCTACCCCCGACGACTTTGGGTTTCAGTATGCGTTAATGCAAGACCTCGAGTGCGTTTCCCTAACCAAACAGTATTGAGACCTGACCCTGAGTGGTGAGTGCTATTGCATCCACCAATTAATGCCCTTTGACAAACGGAGAAAGTTTTCCTGAAACGAAATGGTTTGGGCGCCATCCGGAGAATAGTTTTTCTACAACGAAGTTGTCAATGAATCCTGAAGCTAACCCAACTGCCGGGTTTGTTGCGTCGAGTGCGAGCGTTAATATGTAGCGAAGGCTCTTTGCAGGAAGTCGCTGAATCCAGCCTTCCGACGAAACGTCACGCATGTAAGTTCGAATCATATCCTCATCAGGGTTGACCGATTTCAGCCAATCCTTGAATCTTGCTGCGCGATCCATCAAGCTGAGAAACTCGTCGAAAGAGCGCTCTCCTGAGTCAATTACTTCTGCCAGACTTGGAGAGTCCGGCAGAACAACCTCTGTAAACTGTTGACGCGAATCCACATTAAGCTTTGATCTTCGAAGGAGCTCGGTGTGCCGAACCTGAATGATCGAAGAAGTGACAGCGGAAGTTACAAAGTCACCACCATAAAAAGATGCCAAGGCCAGATCAGCGCGCGCATCCAATATATTGCTCAACAGGTGAGCAACCGTTAGAGGTTCAACGGATGGTACAGCTTGGACTCGCCTTCGATTGATAGACTCCAGGTCGATGTTTGTGTAAACAAACATTCCCAGGTCTGAGTTGATCACTTCAAATCTCAGATCGTCGCCGACTGCGTAGCCTCCCGGTGTGACGGCAATGGCTTTACGAATCGCTTGCTCAGCATATTCTATATCCAACAGATCGCGTTTCGCTGCATCAGTAATTCCGCCTTGGAGAAAGTGGTTCCCCGAAAATTTACGCATAGGAACTAGGTCCAGAAAGGCTCTGGAGAAGCGCTTTGCTTCTGCCTTTTGGATACCTTGGCGTTCGATCTCATATTGCAGGCGCTCTAGCGGAGTCTTCAACTGACCGACGCCCTCATGACCGGTCAATGTAAATGCGACGTAATTGTGGCACGAAGACACCCCAACAGACTCTGTATGCGTACCGAGCATCTCCTCGCAATAAACGGCAGACACTTCAGCGCGATGCAGCAGCGTTAGGATGCGACCGGTTCCAATCTGCTGAATAAGGTTGAACAGTGTTCCACGGTCAATGAAGAGGTGTACTTTTTGGTAATAAAGTAATGCTTCAGCAACTTGACCGGCTGAAATTGGTAGGCCGCCTTCTGCTCGGCGGAGGACGATGTGTTCGAACATTATAATGAGTTTGGGAATCGGTGGATTCGAGGGTGTATTTCTGAATCCTAATGAAAAAGTAGCGGTACTGTTTGGTAATGCTTTTTGCATTGTATGCCAAATTAATCCAGTGTGGGCATATGACGAAGGGTGAGCCCGAGTGTTTGTGCTGCGCGCGTGCAATCCAGCGTCAACGAATGCTGTATCCCATCCAACCACGCCGGTTCGCCGCCCCATCCAGTGATGTTCCAGGCAAGATTTAGAAACGCCTTGGCGATCCACAATGGCACAGGCATGGCAAAACGATGACGTTGCTGGATGACGTCCTTGAAGCTGAACGTGCCGGGTGCAGCGAGATTGAACGGGCCTGTTGCATCAGAGAATAGGCTGAGCAGGATGGCTTCGGCTATGTCGTCTTCATGCACGCATTGCAGTTGAGGCTGCGGATTAGGCAGGTACACATACAGGGGCAAGGCGAGCAATTGTTCAAACAGCGGCAGGCAGTGCGGGCCGAGGATGATGTGGGCGCGCAGGCGCACGGTGTCCGGCTGGTTGAGCGCAAACCAGTGTTCCAGTTCGGTCTTGTGGTCGGCGTAATGAAAACCGGGGATTGGCCTGAACACGGCGTCTTCGTCGAGGTTTTCGCCTAAGCCGTAGACGGCTGCGCTGGATAGGAAGATGCGCCGCTTGATGCCGATGTGCTCGGCTGCTGTGAAAATGTTTTGCGTGGCGATGACGTTGAGGGCGCGCATCGCCGCGGCATCCAACTTGCCGCGCAGCACGACGAAGGCGAGGTGCACGAGCGCGTCGTGTTCGGCCAGCAATGCGGTGAGCGACGGGGCGCGCACGTCGATTTGGCGATGTTCGAACTTGTTGTGGACATAGAGCGGCGCGGCGATGTCGATGCCGGTGACGTGCTTGATACCTGGATGGGCGCATAGCTTTGGTAATAATACCTGCGCCAAATGGCCGCTGCTGCCGGTGACGAGAATTTTCATCTAGGTATCTCAGAGGCTGTCTTTAAAATTACGTGACACCTTATCATGTCCATGAATCTATCGTTTTGCAGCGGGCCTTCCCCCTTTGCAAAGGGGGATTTGCTTTTCGGCGGTTAGCTTTCCTGATTTTTTAAATCCCCCCTAGCCCCCCTTTTACAAAGTGGGGAATCAGCAGAGTTTGATTTTTTAAGACGGGCTCTAGGCTCCTAGTGCCTGTCTAAATGCCGGCATGACTTCTTCGGCGATGCAGCGCATGGATTCCTGCACGATGAAGGTGTTCACTGCGCCCGCACCGACGGCGCATAGCAGGTGCGTCACGCCCGCTGCTTCGTATTTGCGCAGTTGTTTGATGCAATGTGCCGGATCGCCCACCACAATCATGCCGAAGGTTTCCAATACGGTGAGGTTAATACCGAGTTTGATCAGTTCACGGAAGCGGCCCAGTTCGTGAAAGTGTTCATAGCTTGGATAAAGTTTTTCCAGCACCGGCAGCGTAGTCTTGAGGAGTTCGTGATAAAACCAGGTGAGTGCTTGTTTGGCCAGGAGCTGGGCGCGCTTTTTGTCGGATAAACAGATTATGCCGGCGGTCATGCCGATGCGCGGCGGTGTGGTGCCGCCCCATGCTTCGAGATAGTTGCTGATGTCCTGCTTCACCATGAACCAGGGCTTGAAAGGCCCGGCCAGCATGCCGAGGTTTTCCTGCGCGAGCCGGGGGAAGGTGTCCGGGCTGACTGCTGCGCTCCATAGGGGCGGGCCGGGAAACTGTAGTGGATGCGGCAAAATATCCACGTTGTCCAATTGGAAATGCTTGCCATGGAAAGTGACGGGGCTGCGTTTGAAACTCAGGCGCAGGATTTCCAGAGATTCGTTTGTCATCGTCCGGCTATCGGCCATGTCGATGCCGAAAGCCTTGTATTCATCAGGTGAAAAGCCGCGCCCGATGCCCACTTCCAGCCGTCCATTGGAAAGCAGGTCCAGCGTGGCCACTCGCTCTGCCACATGCACCGGGTGGTGGTAGGGCAAGGGCACCACGCCCAGCCCCAGACGAATGTTTTTGGTACGTTGCGCGGCTGCCGCCAGCAGCAATTCAGGCTTGGAGGAATGCGAGTAGTGGCGCATGAAATGGTGTTCCACCAGCCAGGCGCAGCGAAAGCCCAGGCTGTCCGCATATTCAAGTTCCGCCAGGGTGTCGGCGTAGGCTTGTTGCTCGCTTCGTTGCAGAAACGGCGGCTGAGATATTTCGAAAAACAGATCGAACTGCATAGACTGTGCTAATTCTTGGGGCGGTTATAATGTCGCCATTATGCAGGATTCCTATACATACCAAATACATGTCGGCGCTGTCGGATGGGCGCCCGATGATGCGCGCGGGTTTTATCCCGACGATATGCCGCCAGAATGGCGCCTGGCCTACTATAATAATTTTTTTAGCTGCGCTTATTTGCCCTACGAAGTGTGGGGGAATGCGGATGTTTCGACCATCGCCGGTTGGTTGGACGAGACCCTGCCGCGCTTTCGCTTTGTGCTGGAATCGGGCAGTGGCGAAGCAACTGCTGAAGACAGGGAAAAATTGGGTGTTTTTGGTGAACGGCTAGGTTTGCTGGTTAAGGGCGGCGAGCAACTGGATCAGCTGCTCTGGCTGGAAGATTTTCCTGCACCACAGGCTGCGGTGCAAAGGGCCTGTGAGCAGGCGGGACAGGGCAATACGGTATTCATTGTTAGCCGTTTGGCCAATTTTCCGGCAATGGAGCGGATCACCGATCAGCTTGAGGCGTTGCAGTTGTAATTGTCCAATTGGCATAAGTAGCTTAAAATTCAGCACTTTTGAATTGTGGAATCACTTTGTCCGATAACTTGGTCGAAATAGAAAACGTGTCGTTTGCGTACGGCAAGCGGCCGATCCTGAAGGGAATCAACCTCGTTGCGCCGCGCGGCAAGGTGATTGCCATCATGGGCGGCAGCGGCTGCGGTAAAACCACGTTGCTGCGTTTGATCGGCGGGCAGATCAAAGCGTCCCAGGGAACGGTGCGGGTAGACGGCAAGCTGGTGAACGATCTTGACCAGGATGCGCTATATCAGCTGCGTCGGCGTATGGGCATGCTGTTCCAGTTCGGTGCTTTGTTTACGGACATGTCAGTGTATGACAACGTCGCTTTCCAGATGCGCGAACATACCGATATGCCGGAAAGCATTATTCGCGATTTGGCGCTGATGAAGCTGAATGCCGTGGGTCTGCGCGGTGCGCGCGACATGATGCCCTCGGAATTATCTGGGGGTATGGCGCGTCGCGTGGCCTTGGCACGCGCTATTGCGCTTGATCCAATGCTGATTATGTACGATGAGCCATTCGCCGGTCTCGACCCGATTTCTTTGGGCGTGATCGGCAACTTGATCCGTCGCCTGACGGATGCGCTTGGCATTACGTCCATCGTAGTGACGCACGATGTGCAGGAGTCGCTCAAGATTGTGGATTACGTGTATTTCGTGTCGGAAGGGGTGATTGTCGCGCATGGTACGGCTGAAGAAATGAAAAATTCGTCCGCGCCTTTCGTGCACCAGTTTATACATGGTGAGGAAGATGGCCCTGTGCCATTCCACTACCCGTCCGTTGATTATGCGAGCGAGCTGATATCGGAGAGCAGCCATGTTTAATGGTGTACTTGACTGGCTGCGCGGCATCGGCGCGAGTGTTATAAACGGGGTGTGGCGACTAGGCTATGCTTCGCGATTTTTTATGCTTACCCTGCTGGGTTCGGGCACCAGCTTCCGGCGATTTCAGCTGACCATCAACGAAATCTACTCGACCGGGGTGTTGTCGCTGATCATCATCCTGGTGTCCGGTCTGTTCGTCGGCATGGTTCTCGGATTGCAGGGTTATGAAACCTTGCAGCGCTATGGCTCGGCAGAGGCCTTGGGTACACTGGTAGCGCTGTCGCTGGTGCGGGAATTGGGGCCGGTGGTGGCGGCGCTGTTGTTCGCCAGCCGCGCCGGTTCCGCGATTACCGCCGAGATCGGTTTGATGAAAGCGACCGAACAGCTTTCCGCCATGGAGATGATGGCGGTTGATCCGATTGCGCGCGTCGTGGCGCCGCGCTTTTGGGCGGGCGTATTTTCCATGCCGTTGCTGGCAGCGATGTTTTCCGCCATCGGCGTGTTCGGCGGCTACTTGGTGGGCGTGGTGCTGATTGGTGTGGATAATGGTGCGTTCTGGTCGCAGATGCAGGCGGCAGTGGATTTCCGCCATGACGTCCTGAACGGTGTGATTAAAAGTTTAGTGTTTGGTATTGCGGTAACGGCAATTGCCTTGTTTGAAGGTTATGACGCGCCGCCAACGGCAGAAGGCGTTTCTGGTGCCACCACGCGTACGGTGGTGACATCGTCGCTGGTGATTCTGGCGCTCGATTTTGTGTTGACCGCATTTATGTTCCGGGGAGTATAGACAGATGGAAAAAACCACACTGGATCTGTGGGTAGGAATTTTTGTTGCGGCAGGACTTGCTGCATTGCTGGTGCTGGCGCTCAAAGTAGGTAATATGAGCTCGGTCAACCTGGGTGATGGTTACCAGGTGCAGGCCCAGTTCGATAATATCGGCGGCTTGAAAGCGCGTGCACCGGTAAAAAGTGCTGGCGTGGTAGTAGGGCGCGTGACGGCGATTACGTTTGACACCGAGCGTTTCGAGGCCAAGGTTACCATGACCGTGGATCACCGCTTTCAGTTCCCCAAAGACACCTCGGCATCCATCATGACATCGGGTTTGCTGGGCGAGCAGTATGTCGGTCTGGAAGCCGGTGCCGACAGTGTGAAACTAAAAGATGGCGACAGTATCAAACTAACGCAATCGGCAGTAGTGCTGGAAAACCTGATTGGCCAATTTCTGTATGGCAAAGCCGCCGAGGGCCAACCAAAACCTAATGGAGCTTCTAAATGAACCAAAAAATTGTAACCGGATTGTTGGGTGGATTACTTGGCGCGCTGCTGTTTTCTTCCGCCATGGCGAACGTTGATGTGGCGCCGGATGTGCTGGCGAAGAGCACTACGCTGGACGTGATTTCCATCATCAAGCAGGATAAAGATATCCAGGCGGGAAATACGAGAAAAGTCCTTGATTTGGTAGAGGCCAAAGTGTTGCCGCATTTCGATTTCAACCGCATGACCATGCTGGCGGTGGGAAAGAACTGGAAGAGCGCTTCGCCTGCGCAGCAACAGTCGCTGGCCAAGGAATTCCAGACACTGCTGGTTCGCACCTACTCCAACTCGCTGACCAACTACAAGAACCAGGTGATTGAGTTCAAGCCGCTCAAGATGCAACCGGCGGATACCGAAGTGATAGTACGTACCGAAGTCATTCAGTCTGGCACGCGCCCAGTTCCCATCGACTACAGCATGGAGAAAACACCCAATGGCTGGAAGGTCTACGATGTGATCGTCGATGGCGTGAGTCTGGTGACGAATTATCGCGGCTCATTCAACACGCAAGTTCGCCAAGGCGGTATCGACGGGCTGATTCAGTCTTTGACGGAAAAAAATAAGCGGAATGTGGAAGCGGGCGCCAAAAAATGATAAGCAGGCAAAATGCATCCGGTAGTTTTGCATGACTGCGGAAATGATTGTGCAGAACGGCAACGGTTTTCGCATTGAAAGCCCCGTCACCATGGCTACCGTATCCCAGTTGATCGCAGAGGGTGACGTGCTGTTCAATCCTGGCGAGGTAACCGTGGATTTTGGCAACGTGAAAGAAGTGGATTCGTCTGCCGTGAGTCTGATGCTCAACTGGCTGCGCGAAGGAAACAAGCACGGCTGCCAGTTTCGTTTTGCCAACTTACCGGAAAACCTGAAAAGCCTGGCGGCCTTGTATGGCGTGCTGGAGCTGATTTCCCCTTCCTGAGTCTTACGTTTCCCCTATGACCCCTGCGATTAAAATCCGGCAGGTGCATAAACATTTTGGCACCTTGCATGCGCTACGTGGCATCGACCTGGAAATACAGCAGGGGGAATTTTTTGGCCTGCTGGGGCCGAACGGGGCAGGCAAAACCACGTTGATTAGCATGCTGGCCGGACTAGCCCGAGCGGATGGCGGGCAGGTGGAAGTGATGGGCTTTGATGTGGCGCGCGACTACCGCGCAGCGCGCATGGCCTTGGGCGTTGTGCCGCAAGAGCTGGTGTACGACCCCTTCTTTACCGTGCGCGAAACACTGGAAATCCAATCCGGCTATTTTGGGCTGCGCCGCAATGCTGCGTGGATCGATGAGCTGCTGCATAACCTCAGCCTGACCGACAAGGCCGATACCTACACGCGTCAACTTTCCGGCGGCATGAAACGGCGTGTACTGGTGGCGCAAGCCCTGGTGCACAAGCCGCCGGTGATCGTGTTGGATGAGCCTACGGCGGGAGTAGATGTGGAATTGCGTCAAACCTTGTGGGCTTTCATCCGCCAGCTCAACCGTGACGGCCACACTATAATGCTCACCACCCATTATCTGGAAGAAGCGGAGACGCTATGCAACCGCATCGCTATGTTAAAGGAAGGCCAGGTAGTGGCGTTGGACAGCACGCGAAATCTGCTGGAGAGCGTGTCCGGCCAATTTGTGAAGCTGCGGCTGGCACCCGATGCGTTGCCGGAAGGCTTGCGTCCTCTGGTATGCGCCAGCAGTGAGGAGGGCTGCTACACGCTTTCTTTGCATAACTATGGCGAACTGGAAGGCGTGTTGGCGCGGCTACGCACAGCGGGAGTGAGTGTGCAGGAAATGGAGTTGTCTCGACCGGATCTTGAAGACGTGTTTGTGCGTATCATGGGGAAGAACTGATGGGTGCCGGCTTCCAAACCCTGTTTTACAAGGAGCTGCTGCGCTTCTGGAAGGTAAGCCTGCAAACGGTTCTTGCGCCGGTGATCACGGCACTTCTGTATCTGCTGATTTTTTCCCATGTGCTGGCGGAGCATGTGCAAGTTTATCCGGGCGTGGCTTACACCGCTTTTCTAGTGCCTGGTCTGGTCATGATGTCGGTGCTGCAAAATGCCTTTGCCAACAGTTCTTCCAGCCTGATCCAGTCGAAAATTTCCGGCAACATCGTGTTTGTCTTGCTGTCGCCGTTGTCATATCTGGAATTTTTCCTGGCCTACATGTTCGCTTCGGTGATACGCGGCGTGGTGGTGGGTGCAGGGGTGCTGCTGATCACGCTCTGGTTCGTGCCGCTGCCTTTCATGCATCCTGGCTGGGTGCTGGTGTTTACGGTGATGGGTGCGGGAACGCTGGGGATACTGGGTATCATCGCCGGTATCTGGGCGGACGAATACGATCAACTGGCGGGCTTTCAGAATTTCATTATCCTGCCGCTGACTTTTTTATCCGGCGTGTTTTATTCCATTCACTCGCTACCGGTTTTTTGGCAGACATTGTCCCGCTTCAACCCGGTTTTTTACATGATCGACGGTTTCCGCTACAGCTTCTTCGATAAGGCAGATGTGGCTCCGGAAATTAGCCTGTTGATTGTCGGGACATGCTTTTTAGCATTATCATTAGCCACCCTCATGCTGCTGAAAAGCGGTTACAAGTTAAGACATTGATTTTTTCACCACGGGGAGCACGGGGAATCACGGGGGAAAGGCAAAGGAACAGCTATTTCCCACTCGAAAGAAGTTGTCCCCGTGTCCCCCGTGCTCCCCGTGGTTAATAAGGATTTCAAAATGGTTACGCCAGAAAACGTTAAAAGCTATATCGAAAAAAGCTTGCCTTGCGAATACGTGCAAGTGATGGGCGACGGCCATCATTTCGAGGCCGTGATCGTCAGCGCCGAATTCAGCGGCAAGAACATGGTGCAGCAGCATCAGCTTGTGTACAAGGCGCTGGGCGACCGCATGCGTGAAGAAATTCACGCGCTGTCCATGAAGACGCTAACACCTGAACAATGGCAGGAAGCTAGCAAGTAAACATGGATAAACTCTCTATTTTTGGCGGCGTAGCGCTGTCCGGCGAGGTGCGCGTCTCCGGTGCGAAGAATGCTTCGCTGCCGATTTTGTGCGCGGGGTTGTTGAGTGATGGCGAGTTGACGCTCACCAATGTGCCGCACTTGCGCGATATCACCACCATGCTTGGACTGTTGGCTCAAATGGGTCTGGGTGTGTCGGTCGACGAGAAAATGGGCGTGACGCTTAACGGCACCAATATCCACAACCGGGTTGCGCCGTATGAACTGGTAAAAACCATGCGTGCGTCGATTCTGGTGCTGGGTCCGCTGTTGGCGCGCTTCGGCGAGGCGCGCGTGTCTCTGCCCGGTGGCTGCGCCATCGGTTCGCGTCCCGTGGATTTGCATATCAAGGGTCTGCAAGCGATGGGTGCGGACATTCAGATTGAGCATGGTTACATCGTGGCAAAGGCTGACCGCCTCAAGGGCGCGCGCATATTCATGGATACGGTGACGGTGACCGGTACGGAAAATCTCATGATGGCGGCGGTGCTGGCCGAGGGCACAACGGTATTGGAAAATGCAGCGCATGAACCGGAAGTCGTTGACCTGGCCGACTGTCTAATCGCGATGGGTGCAAAAATTGAAGGTGCCGGCAGCGACGTGATTACCATCCATGGCGTAGAGTGGCTATCCAGCGCCACCCACCGGGTCATGCCGGATCGGATCGAGGCCGGCACGTTTCTGGTTGCCGCAGCAGCGACCGGCGGCAAGGTCAAGCTGCGTGATATCCGCCCTGATATTCTTGAGGCGGTGCTGGAAAAACTGCGCGAAGCAGGCGCTACCATTGACAGCGGAGCAGACTGGATCAGCCTGGAAATGCACGGCCAGCTCAAGTCTGTCAGTGTGCGGACTGCGCCGCATCCAGCTTTCCCGACTGACATGCAGGCACAGTTCATGGCGCTTAACGCCATCGCTAATGGCAGCGCCATGGTGACCGAAACCATTTTTGAAAACCGCTTTATGCACGTGCAGGAATTGCGCCGCCTGGGCGCGGATATCGAAGTGGAAGGCAACACCGCAATGGTGCGCGGCGCACCGAAACTGGATGGCGCAATTGTGATGGCGACCGATTTGCGTGCCTCGGCTTGTCTGGTGATAGCCGGTCTGGTGGCGCAGGGCGAAACCATCATCGAGCGTATCTACCACCTTGACCGTGGCTACGAGTGTATTGAAGAGAAGTTGTCTCAACTGGGCGCGCGGATCAAACGGGTGCATTGAACAAGCTGCACCACAGAGTACACAGAGAACACGGAGGGAAACCTCCAAGCTAAGCCTTTGTGCTCTCCGTGGTAAAATCGTTTTTTAATTTTCTGTCTGGGCGCATCATCTTGACTGGCATCACCATTGCTCTTTCCAAGGGCCGCATCTTCGAAGAAACCACGCCACTGCTGGCTGCGGCGGGTATCGTGCCGCAGGACGATCCGGAAACGTCGCGTAAGTTGATTCTCGATACCAATCGGGCGGATGTGCGGCTGATCATTGTGCGCGCCACGGATGTGCCGACCTATGTGCAATACGGTGCGGCGGACATGGGCATCGCCGGCAAGGACGTGCTGATCGAACATGGTGGCGTCGGTTTATACCAGCCGCTGGATCTGAATATCGCCCGCTGTCGCATGATGGTGGCAGTGCAGAATGGCTTCGATTATCAAGGCGCCGTGCGCCAGGGAGCGCGCTTGCGCGTTGCCACCAAGTATGTGAAAACAGCACGCGAGCACTTTGCGCGCAAAGGCATGCACGTCGATCTCATCAAGCTGTATGGCTCCATGGAGCTAGCACCGCTGGTGGGTTTGGCGGATGCCATTGTCGATCTAGTCAGCACGGGCAGCACGCTCAAAGCCAATAACCTGGTGGCGGTCGAAGAAATCATGCCGATCAGTTCCCGCCTGGTGGTCAATCAGGCTGCGCTGAAACTCAAGCGCGAACTTATTCGCCCGCTGCTGGATATTTTCGCCGGTGCGGTTCAAAAAGACGCCTGATTTATTCCAATTCAAAATTAAAACGATAACCGCGTTGGCTTCGTCTTCGGCTCCTTGCCGTACTAGTTGTACTGTCTTCGTCGCCTCATCCTCACCGCCTTGTTCTCCTTTTAATTTTGAATTGGAATTACAATTGGCTGGATATAGTTTCACCACCTCCTGCCTATGAAGCCATTTACCTTTTCCGTTCTGCGTCTTCTTTCCGATGGGCACTTCCGCTCCGGCGAAGACATTGCGCAGACCCTGGGCGTTTCTCGAGCCAGCGTCTGGAATGCCTTGCAGGCAGCCGAAGAAGCCGGTCTCGAAATCTACCGGGTGCGTGGACGCGGCTATTGCCTGCAACAGCCGATCGAGTGGTTGGAACAGGAACGTATTCTTGAGGTGCTCGGCGACAAGGCCGCCTGTTTCCAGCTTGAAATTAGCGACACTGTCGATTCCACTAACCGTCAGTTAGTGCGGAGAATTACCCCTGACGCACCGCAAGCGACAGTGCTAGCTGCTGAACTACAGACCGAAGGACGTGGGCGGCGGGGTCGTATCTGGCATACCGGTCTGGGCGGAGGGTTAGCTTTTTCAGTGCTGTGGCGCTTCGAGCAGGGAGTCGGGGCGCTTTCCGGTTTAAGTCTGGCTGTCGGTGTGGCGATGATTCGCGCGTTGCGCTGCGCGGGTGTTGACGATGCCCAGCTCAAGTGGCCAAACGACGTGCTGCATAATTACCGCAAGCTGGCCGGCATCCTGATCGAAGTGCAGGGTGATATGCTGGGTCCCAGCACCGCAGTGATCGGCATCGGTTTGAACCTGCAACTGACGAATGCGACGAAAGACCTCATCGATCAGGCGGTGGTGGATGTGCGCACGGTAACGGGTAACCCGCCGCAGCGGAACCGGCTGTTCGCACAATTGCTCGGGGACTTGGCAGGCGTGTTGGAAATTTTCGAGCAGCAGGGATTTGCTGCCTTGCGCGATGAATGGATGGCATACCATGCATACCAAGGCAAACCGGTGCAACTGTTGATGCCTGACGGCAGTAAATGCGAAGGTGAGGTGAGTGGCGTGGCTGAAGATGGCGCTCTCCTGGTATATGCTAATGGCACGATGCAGCGTTTTGCTAGCGGCGAAATCAGTTTGCGGCCTGCCGGAATGAACGAGGGAAAACCATGATTGTAGTGGTGGATGCGGGCAACAGCCGACTCAAGTGGGGACTCCATGACGGTCATGGCTGGGTTCGCCGGGGAGTGGTCGAGAATACCAATGTCGCCCGGCTGACGGATGACTGGCAGGATTTGCCATCGCCGCAAAAAATTGTGGTTAGCAATGTCGCTGGAGCGGAAATCAAAGCGGCACTTGAATTATGTGTGCAGCGTTGGCACGTGGCACCCTGCTGGGTGGTGTCGCAAGCCCAGGCATGCGGTGTAACCAACCGCTACGCCGATCCGGCCCAGCTCGGCCCGGATCGCTGGGCGGCGCTGATTGCTGCCCACCAGGTCAGGCAGGCATGCATTGTAGTCAACGCTGGAACAGCGGTAACCATCGATGCGCTGACCAAAGACGGCATTTTTCTGGGTGGACTAATTCTGCCGGGGGCTGCGCTCATGCGTGCTGCGCTGTCGTCTGGCACAGCGAGTGTGCAAGCAGGAAGCGGACATCTGGAAAAATTTCCTGCCAATACCGCAGACGCCGTATACAGCGGCGCTTTGCAGGCAGCCGCAGGCGCGGTGGAGCGCCTGGCGCACGAGCTGGATCAGGCAAGTGCGGAAGTGTGTACCTTGATATTAAGTGGCGGCAGTGCGGACGAATTGCTGCCACTGCTTAACAGACCGGTGAGGCTAGTGGATAATTTGGTGCTGGATGGTTTAGTGATCATTGCACGTGAAGGAATTGCAGGATGAGATGGATATTTTTGTTGTTGGTGTTGGCTAATGCGGCATTTTTTGGCTACATGCAGTTCAATGGCACGCGAGCGGAAGAATCGATAACTGTGCATGCGCCATTCAACGCGGACAAGGTTCATTTACTTGGCATAGCGCCACCGCCTGGGGCAAAGCCGGCTAAACCACTGCCAGCCACGCCGCAGGTCTGTCTGGAATGGGGTAGCTTCGCGAGCGCCGATCTGGAGAAAGCCAAGCAGGCCGTGGAAAAATTGCATTTGGGCGATAAGATTACCGTGCGTAGCGTGGGTGAGCATATCACCTACTGGGTGTTGATCCCGCCACTTAAATCGAAGCAGGATACCGACAAGAAAATGGCGGAAATAAAAGCGTTAGGCGTCGATGATGTGGCGTTGGTACCAAATGGCGATAAGCTGCACAACATCATTTCCCTGGGCGTATTTTCAACAGCAGAGGTTGCTAACAATTACCTGACGGTTGTGAGAGGCAAGGGTATACGTTCGGCTAAAGTCGAGGCGCGTGGCAAAGGTGGAAACCAAGCAAGTTTGTTTGTGCAAGATGCGAGTGAGGCAGTCTCGGCAGAATTGGTTAAGATCAAGCTGGATTTTCCTGGTAGTGAGTTGAAAGCAGTGGCGTGTGAGGCGACTGTACAACCTCAAACAGGAGACAAAAAATGATCCGCAAAATGGTGGTGGCAACAGCAGCTTATCTAGGCCGTCGCGTGATTGCGAAGGCGGCCAAGGGATTGGTCAAGCGCGTCTTGTCCGGGAGCGGAAAACCGGCAGAGAAACCGCTCGAACGTAACCCCAAAGAAAAGTAATGCAGTTGCCTGCGTATTCCAGTCACGATGACCACCCGTGTCGAGACTCGTTGACCAATTCAAAGACTACCCGCTGCTAATGCTTTGAGGTGGGATCGAGTTGCCTGGGCTGCGCAGTTGTGTCGGTGCCTGCCGGTCGCCACAGTCTCAAAGGTGTCGATTTTTGCCATACGCCAACGATGCAAAAAATTCAAAACCAGCAGTTCACATTAATCTGACGCCGTTTCAAATTCGCCGGAACACGATATCCCACACGCCATGTCCCAGCCGTAATCCGCGCTGCTCGAATTTGGTGAGCGGACGATAGTCGGGGCGCGGGGCATAGTCCGGCACGGTGTTGCTGAGCTTGGGTTCGGCGGACAGTACCGCCAGAGTATGTTCGGCATACTCTTGCCAGTCGGTAGCAGCATGCAGATAGCCGCCGGGTTTCAAGCGCTCGGTCAGCAGTGCAATGAATTCGGTCTGAATCAGGCGACGTTTGTGGTGGCGTTTTTTGTGCCACGGATCGGGGAAGAAAATATGAATGCCGTCGAGCGAACCGGGGGCGAGCATGTTCTTCACCACTTCCACTGCGTCGTGTTGCATGATGCGCAGGTTGGTTAAATTCAATTCACCGATTTGTTTGAGTAAGCTGCCGACGCCGGGGGTATGTACCTCAATGGCGAGATAGTCGTTTTCTGGATGGTGCTGCGCGATGCGCGCAGTAGATTCACCCATGCCAAAACCAATTTCCAGAATTTTTGGGGCCGACCTGTCGAATGCTTCATCCAGGTTCAGCGCAGCCTCGGCGTAGGGGATGGCGTAGCGTGGCAGCAGCTCATCGTAAGCGCGCTGCTGGGCGTGGGAGATGCGGCCCTGGCGGAGGACGAAGCTGCGGATGGGGCGATGATGTGGCATGTTTATTTTTCCACCATGGTGCGCACCGGGAACACGGGACTTTTGTATTGTTTTCGCCGTGTCCCCCGTGCGCCCCGTGGTTATGTCTTAACTGATTAAACCCGTAGTCGGTGAGCTCGGGCTGGCAGTATAAATCTTCTTCGGCATGCGTCCGGCGAGGAAAGATTCGCGTCCGGCTTCCACTGCTTTCCTCATGGCGGAAGCCATCAGCACCGGGTTTTGCGCACCGGCGATAGCGGTGTTCATCAGCACGGCGTCGCAACCCAACTCCATCGCAATGGTGGCATCGGAGGCGGTACCCACGCCAGCATCCACCACAATCGGCACCTTGGCATTGTCGATGATGATTTGCAGATTCCACGGATTGAGAATGCCCATGCCGGAGCCGATCAAAGAGGCCAGTGGCATCACCGCAACGCAGCCCATGTCTTCCAGTTGCTTGGCGATGATCGGATCGTCCGAGGTGTAGACCATCACCTTGAAACCGTCTTTGATCAGCACTTCCGCGGCATTGATGGTTTCCACCACATTCGGATACAGCGTCTTCGGGTCGCCCAGCACTTCCAGCTTGACCAGGTCATGGCCATCGAGCAGTTCGCGCGCCAGGCGCAGGGTGCGGATGGCGTCGTCGGCTGTGTAGCAACCGGCTGTGTTGGGCAGCAACGTAAATTTATCTGGCGAAAGAAAATCCAGCAGGTTGGGCTCGCCTGCAGTCTGGCCGATATTGGTGCGGCGAATGGCTACCGTGACGATCTGCGCGCCGCTGGCTTCGACCGCTGCCTTGGTTTCGGTAAAGTCTTTATATTTGCCGGTGCCGACCATGAGGCGGGACGAATAGGTTTTACCGGCAATGATTAAGTTGTCCATATTGTTTTACCTTTTAACCGCGGAGGCGCAGAGAAAATCATCTCAAAAAATCTCTGTGCCTCCGCGGTGAATAAAAAAATTAGCCGCCGCCGACTGCTACCACGATTTCCAGCGTGTCGCCCGACACCAGCTGCATCTCACCGAACTGGCTGCGCGGCACAATCTCGCCGTTGCGTTCCACCGCGATGCGTTTGCCTGCAAGGTCGAGGTGCTCGATCAGCGCGGCGACATTCATCGGCGTGTCGAAGCTGTGGCGGGTGCCGTTGACGGTGATTTGGATCACGTTGCGATTAGTGTGATTAAGAAAAAGAGAATTTTACCACGTGGTTGAAGCAAGCAAAAATTCGGGGTTACATCTGCTCTGGCAGCGCCGGAAATATGCGTACTACCTTGATGGCCCGATCCTGGGTTTGCACGATATCCATCGGGTGATTGGCAATTTTCAGGCTGGTGTCAGGCTCTGGAATATCTTCCAGGTGTTCCAGAATCAGCCCATTCAAAGTGCGCGGCCCATCCAGCGGCAGGTGGAAGCCGAGGCGGCGATTCAGGTCGCGCAGCGAGGCGGTGCCTTCCACCAGCCAACTGCCATCTTCCTGCGGGTGGTAGGCGCTGCTTTGGGAAGGAACATGGGTAGCGAATTCCCCGACGATCTCTTCCAGAATATCTTCCAGCGTCACCAAACCTTGCAGTTCGCCGTATTCGTCCACCACTAGGCCAGTCCCTCTGTGATTTTCCTGGAAGTGTTGCAACTGCGTGAACAGCGGCGTGCCAGACGGGATGAAATAAGGTTCCTTCATGATGGATTGCAAGGTGTCCGCATCGATCTCGCCGCTACGCGCGTGGCGCAGTATGCGGCGCACATGCGCGATGCCGACGACGTTGTCCAGCTGCTCGCGGTAGAGCAGCAGACGTGTATGCAGGCTGGTGATCACCTGCTGGGTGATCTCTTCCGGTTCGTCAGCCAGATCGATGCCTTCAATCTGGCTGCGCGGCGTCATGATGTCGTCCACGGTGACATTTTCCAGCTCGAACAGGTTGAGCAGGATGCTGTAGTGTTTGTGGGGCATGAATGTGCCCGATTCCATCACCACCGTGCGCAGTTCTTCCACGCCGAGCACGTTCTCGGATTCGGCGGAATTGGGCTTTAGCCGCATGATGCCAAGCAGAATGCGGACAAACAGGTTGATAAACCAGACGACTGGATAAAATAGTTTGAGCAGCGGCGCGAGCAGGAAGCTGGAAGGGAGGGCGATGTGTTCCGGGTAGGCGGCGCCCAGGACTTTCGGGGTCACTTCACTGAATACCAGGATGAAGAAAGTGACGATACCGGTGGCGATGGCCAGGGTCATTTGGCTATCGCCCAGGAAACGGCGGGTGATCTCGCCAACCAGCATGGCCGCGGCAGCATTGAGCAGATTGTTGCCCAGCAGGACGACACCCAACAGGCGGTCTGTTTTGGCCAACAGTTGCACGGTGAGCTTGGCTCCGCGATTCCCTTCCTTCGCCAGATGACGCAGCCGATAGCGGTTTAACGCCATCATGGCAGTTTCTGAGGTAGCGAAAAAGGCGGAAGCCAGAAGAAGAACGACAAAGACGCCGATCAGCGCGCTTGTGGGTATGTCATCCAAATTGGGTGTATTACTGTTAAGGCGATAGGCTCAGTCTACTACCGGTGCAGGATGATTTCCAGTACGAATTTGCTGCCGATATAGGCAAGGAACAGCATGGCAAAGCCGGCGATGGTCCAGCGGATGGCAGTGCGCCCGCGCCAGCCGTAGATAAGCCGGCCACCTAGCAAGGTGCCGTAAATCAGCCAGGACAGAATGGCGAACACCGTTTTATGGCTGGTGAAATGGCTGAATTTCAGGGGCTGGCCGAACAATTGCTCGGAAAATAGGATGCCGCTTCCCAGTGCCAGCGTAAGAAGCACAAAACCAGCCCACAGAATATTGAATAACAGCTTTTCCATGGTCAGCAGGGGCGGAAATTGGGTCAATCCGCCAGTGGACAAACCACCGCCATGCAGGCGGCGTTCAAACACCGCCATCAGCGATGCATGTAAGGCAGCGATGGTAAACAGGCTGTAAGCCAGGATGGCCACCAGCACGTGGGCGAGAAGGGCGGTGGGTTCCGTATTGGGCAAGTGGTAACTTTCCGGCATCAGCACGGGCAACATCACCACCACAGTGGCAATGGCAAGAATGGGCGTTTGCAGGCCTTCCAGGGGATAGCGGAAATTGGCCAGCCAGTAGATCAGCACAGTGAGCCAGATAATGGCGGATAACGCGTTGCCGACGCCAAGGTTGATGCCGCCACCAGAGAACAGGGATTGTTGCAGCAACAGCGTGTGCATCACCAGTGGCGCCAGGGCGGCAAATTTTTCCCACATTGCCGGCTGGCCCGTGGCGTGGGCACGAGATCCCTCAGCATGCCAGCGCGTGCGCCAGAAATAGGCGCCAAGGGCAGCATACAAGACTGCGGTCAGGAGATAGGGAAGTAAGCCCGTCATTTCAGGTAAACTATGATTAATTTTCGAAGTCTACACCATACCCGTTTTTAAGGCATTAGCATCCATCATGCTTGACAATCTCACCAGCCGGCTCGCCGGCGTAATCAAAAATCTTCGCGGCCAGGCGCGCATCTCCGAGGCCAATATCCAGGATGTGCTGCGCGAGGTGCGCATGGCGCTGCTGGAGGCCGATGTGGCGCTGCCGGTGATCAAGGACTTTATCGGCCACGTCAAGGAGCGCGCGCTGGGGCAGGAAGTACTTGCCAGCCTGTCACCGGGGCAGGCGGTAATCGGCATTGTGCATCAGGAAATGACCAAGCTGATGGGCGAGCACAACGCCGCGCTCAACTTTGCCACGGTGCCGCCTGCGACCATTCTGATGGCCGGCCTGCAAGGCTCCGGCAAGACCACCACCAGCGGCAAGCTGGCTAAGCTGTTGCACGAACAGCAGAAGAAAAAAGTGCTGCTGGTAAGCTGCGACGTGTATCGCCCCGCCGCTATCGAACAGTTGAAAATGCTGGCGCAGCAGGTGGGCGTGGATTTTTTTCCTTCCGACCTCGGGCAGAAGCCGGTGGATATTGCACTGGCCGCACACGATTTCGCCAGGAAGCATTTCCATGATGTATTGATTGTCGATACCGCTGGTCGCCTGGCCATCGACCAGCCGATGATGGACGAAATTAAGGCGCTGCATGCCGTGTTGAATCCCATCGAAACATTGTTTGTGGTCGATTCCATGCAGGGCCAGGACGCAGTCAACACCGCCAAGGCATTTTCCGAGGCATTGCCGCTGACCGGTGTGGTGCTCACCAAACTGGACGGCGATGCACGCGGCGGTGCAGCGCTTTCTGTGCGGCATATTACCGGCAAGCCGATCAAGTTTGTCGGCGTGGGCGAGAAGCTCACCGGCCTCGAACCCTTCCACCCCGAGCGCATGGCCTCGCGCATTTTGGGCATGGGCGATGTGCTGTCGCTGATCGAAGATGCACAGCGCGGTGTCGATACAGTAGAAGCCGAAAAGCTCGCCAAGAAACTCAAGTCCGGCAAAAATTTCGATCTGGAAGATTTCAAGGCGCAAATCGTGCAGATGCGCAAAATGGGCGGCGTCGGTGCACTTCTCGACAAGCTGCCTGGACAAATGGCGCAGATGGCAGCCGGTGCGCAGCTTGAGGACAAAACGGTCAATCGTCTGGAAGGTATTATCAACTCGATGACGCCTGCGGAACGCCGCAATCCGGCCCTTCTCAAGGCCACGCGCAAGCGCCGCATTGCAGCGGGTGCCGGGGTGCAAGTGCAGGAAGTAAACCGCTTGCTCAACCAGTTCGAGCAAGCACAGAAAATGATGAAAATGGTTTCCAAGGGTGGCATGGCCAAGATGATGCGAGGGATGAAAGGGATGTTGCCGGGGATGCGGTGATTCGGGGGTGTGACGCCGATTGAGCGCGGTCTAGTTTAGTGGACGGGCAAGTCATCTAGATTATGCCGCCATTTTACTGTCGGCGTAAAACTGCTTAGCGAAATCAGCCGGTATTTGATTGCCGATTTTTGCGTGGCGGCGGATGCGATTGTAAAACACCT
>JBBRTU010000006.1:0-132367 GCA_038244115.1 Burkholderiales bacterium | reverse complement strand
GTAGGAGGTTTCCAGCTGACCCATCAGGTCAACGGTCATGTCGTTATCTTTAGCAAGACGCTTGAGGCCGGTCACAAAGCTCGGCCATGGACCACTTTCCAGTTGGTCGAGCAGCGGCGTATCGATCATTTTTTTAGCCATGGTTTTATACTCCTTACAATATTCAAGTTATATTTTGCCGGGCGGCAAAGGCCCTTTGTCACCCTTTCCGTCACCGTGGCTTGAGATACATAACACCTCGGCGGCTAGCTTTTGAATGAGTGAATATTACTAACGACTCAATATCTGCAGAGTGAGTATAGTAACTATACTTGATTAAATCAATCGGGTAATGAATTTTTTTGCAGTACGCTATTTCTCGCCTAGTACTGAGTATCTCGCGGTGAAATAAACGCCTTGTGAAGCAAGTGCTGGATCAATAACGGGGGCGGCATTCTTAACCAGTGTGAACGTAGAAAGAGTAGTCGGCATGCAGAGCCGGTGAGCAGGTCACCGCAGCTTGCATGGGCCGGCTGCATGGCGCGTGAAAACAGGGCATCCATCAATTTCACCGTCAATTTCGAGGGTGAACCGATTTTGGCCGCCTCAAGCGTTTCCGCCGGTACAGGTGTGTCAAGAATGCATGATGTATAACGCAAGGCATAGAAGAGCGGACGGGTCAAATCCAGTTCCTGGGCGCGTTTCACCAGGGTTTGCCAGAATCCAGGCGCATTCTTTCCGAAGTGGCGCAACAGGCTGTCAAGGTCAACCAAGTCGCGCAGGCTGTGCTCCAGCTCCCCGTCGTGGAAAAGGTGGGTGGCGCTATGCAATACCATATCCATCGGCGCCAGCACCTTGACGTTGGTGAAACCATCAACCGGAATTGCAGCTTCGCGCAGTTTTTGCGGGTCTGGACGAAGACGTGCTGTTTCGGGAAGGATGGTGTGGTGGACATCCAATACGGTTTCTCGTGTGAGATGTTGCATGGGCGGCAGTTCATGCATCCAGGTGCGGTAATAGCGTTGGTCGTAAGCATCATGATGCGTGGTAATCCAGCCATGCAGCTTCAATGCCATTTCTACCGCATCCAGTTGCGATTTCGGAACAAGGATATCGACATCAGCAAACAAACGCCCGTTGGCAGCCGGGAGCTGGCTTGCCACATAGGCAGCGCCTTTCAAAAGGATAACTGGCGTATCGACGTCAGCGAGTGCCTGCATGATACACTTAACTTCCCATTGCACAGCCTGCACTTGCCTTTCCGCTACCACAAGCGCAGCTTCCAAATGAGACCTTGGTTTGTCCGGGACTGCTTCGAGCAACTGGCGTTCAGCAAGGGAGGATGCAATTCGTCCCAATAGGTTGGCATGCCTTGCTTGTCTTATCAGTAGATCCCACTGGCGGAGATTGAAAGAAGAACACGCGCCAGGGTCGCGCAGCACGCGGTTAATCGGATCGCACGATTTCATTATTGTTGCGCGAGGCGGTCGAACATGCTGATGGCTTCGTCCAGATTGCTGTAGCTGAATTCGTAGCAATCGCAGCGGTCAATGAGCTTGGACACGGTCTGAAACCCTTGCGCGCCGAGCATGCTGTAGTTAAATGCATTTGCAGCAACGCCCATGAATGCACTGGCCTTTGAGAATTTATCCAGTTTTGCAGCGGTACCGGGTTGATATTTTGGGAACACTATCCAGGCTGGCGGAGCAGTCTCTCTGACCCGCTGTATGCTTTCTTTCGGTGCTTTCATATGCGCAACGGTACCCTTGTTGGTATCGAAAGACGGGCGGCTCATTGTTACGCTTTCGTCATATTTCTGAATGATGGGAATAGATTCGTTTTTCAGGCTGATTGGCCGACACATCGGGACTATTTGCATGTCGTTCAATGATACCAAAGTCAGTTCATCGGACAGCAAACGCCATCCCCTTAACACCAGTGCCGCACACAGGGTGCTTTTTCCCGAACCGGGAGGGGCGGGTAAAATCATGGCACGACCATTTTTTTCTACCACCGCTGCGTGGACGACAAGGTAGCGATGGTATTGCGTCGAAACACACCAGTTCAGCCCCCATTCAAGCAGGGGATAAGCCTGATCGGCAGGAAGCGGCTTAAACGGTTCGTACGTTTCTATGCGAAAAATGGCCTGGGGATGTATCCAGCGGCGCACATTCCTGGGGTGGTTGATGCTGACGTGGAAATCCGCGAAGGAGGTGTCTTCATTCAGCGGGTAGTCGGCGTAGAGTAAAGATATGCTTTCGGAAACGCTGGGGATCGCCGATTGCAAATGGATAGTGTAAGTCCCTACGCTGAGATGGATACCCTCTCGCTTAAGCGCGTGGGTTATCTCCGAAGGGGTGAAGCTGGATACGTTCAACCTAGGTTCAATGCTTTTCAGGTTCGATGCTTTTTTCAATCAAGCCGAGTTTGTTGAGATGCTCAACTAGCGCTTCTAACGCCAAAAAAGTTTGGCCGTCCGCTGCTTCTTGGCCCGATGATAGCATGCCGGTGGCAAGCCCTTCCAGGGTAGATGGTTGGTTGTGAAGGTGTTGCAGAACCTGCGCCGCTGCCAGTGAAAGATGATGGGTGTCGCCAGATGCGGCATCGTAGAGAACGGCTCCGTCTTCCCATTCTCTTAAAACGAACTCGCGTCCATCACAACGTCGCCAGCGGCAAGTGTCTGCGGTTTTCACGTCAAAAAGAACCCTCGGCAAACGAGTCATTCCATGGTTTAACGTTCCGGCTTAACAGCTAACAGTGACTCTTGATGGGTGATTTGAAAGGCGTGAGCGGTGTCACCTCGACGCCTGGAGAAGTAATAAGATTACACATGAATGTGCTGGGCTCGGCCCGGTACCAGTTGTCGTTGCTATTAGCCAAAGAACAATTTTCCATGCTACCTTCCCAAGTGCTAGAGAATGTACTGGCCAAAGTAGAAGTGCCTTTCCCTGCCTTATACATGTTGATGACCTCGGTCACCGTATAGGCGGAGGTAATACCCATGGCAGCCGCAGTCGCCGCATTCAGTAGTGCGCCAACAGTGTGAAATGCCAACGAACCAGGCATGTTCTGCAAAACCCACATCATGGTAGTTGAACTGTTCCCACCTGAGGGTGCATACCCGAACACTGAGTAGAAGGTGGTTGCGCTGTATTTCTTGGTTGACCCGCCCGAGGAGCAGGCAATGCAAATGTCGTATGGGTAGTAAGGCTTGGGCCAAGTGCCGGGGCTTGTCTTCCAGTACCCTGGACTGCACGCCAGGCAAGAGAGTTTTGTTCCGTGGCCGGATGTGTTGCCCGACATGCCGCCGGAACCGGTGCACCAATAGCTGGCACCCATCACCGGTTTGCTGGCCAGGCTCAGCATGACTGCCGGGGCAGCCAGCCCGGCTATGCCAAAGCGCCTCCGCGACTGATTGACGCCGTCAACCGAAGCAGAGGCATTCTCCCGGTTGTCGGTTTCATGAGCTGGATTCTGTTTTTCGATATCATTATTCATTGACTTCTCCTGGAGCCACCCGAAAGCAAAAAATTCCGGCAGCTCAGTTTAAATCTAAATAGGGGCTGGCGGCAAAAAGTTGAGCTTAACTTTTCCGGCGCTGAAAATGCTAAATCTTGCAAGGAAATAAGCAAGAATCAGGCCAGATTCCTATTTTTGTTAGTATAACTCGTTGATTCAATCGGTTGCGCAATTTAATGTTAAGCGCAATCTGGTGAAATGTAAAGTTTTCCGACAAATTGGAAGCGCCATCGTATATGGTTTCTTGCGAATGAACTTTCGAAAGGCAGATTCGTTGCGCATAGCTTACGCGTTATCAGATTTTAGTAGCCCGATCGTAGCGCGTTCTATCCCAGCCAGATCGGACATTGAGGCTGTACGGGCAAAGCCGGCGTGCTTCAGGATGTGGCGGCATGCTTCTGCTTGGTCGTAACCGTGTTCCAAAATTAGCCAGCCTTCGGGAACGAGGTGTTGCGAGGCATCTGCGGCGATCTGCCGGATGCTGGCTAACCCATCTTCACCGGCTGCCAGTGCGGATTGGGGTTCGAAGCGAAGATCACCCTGCGCAAGATGGGGGTCGTTTTCTCTAATATAGGGCGGGTTCGCGACAATAATGTCGAAAATCTTTACACCCATGGCAGCGCACCAATCCCCCTGAATGAAGGTGACGTTGTGCGCCTGCAAGGTGTAGGCGTTCATTTTCGCCACGCGGACAGCTTGCAATGAGCGATCTATGGCGATTACCTGTGTGTGCGGGCGGTGCTTGGCGATGGCGATAGCGATAGCGCCGCTGCCTGTGCCGAGATCCAGGACGAAACAGGGGCGATTGTCAGGAAGGTGAGACAGCGCTAGGTCGACCAGTAGTTCAGTTTCCGGTCGTGGAATAAGCACGTCAGGGTTCACCCTGAATGTGAGTCCATAGAATTCTCTTGTTCCCAGAATGTAGGCCACAGGCTCACCCGCAAGCCGTCGTTCCAACATCGAGCAATAACGGGTAAGAAGTGCTTCCTGCGGTGTTTCGTCAGCGTGCGCAATGAGATGGGCGCGGTTGACGTTCAAGGCTGCGGCAAGCAGCACCTGCGTTTCTAACCGTGCTTCGCTTTGGCTAAGGCTGAGGGCAGTTGCGATACGCGCTTGGTCTCGACCGGTAATTTGGGCCAGCGTGGCCGGGTTATGCGCGAGATTCATCACCCATTGCGGCGAGCAGTTCCGCTTGGTATTCGGTGGAAAGTGCGTTAACGAGGTCGTCCAGGTCGCCGTCCATAATCGCGTCGATTTTGTAGAGCGTCAGATTGATGCGGTGGTCGGTAATGCGCCCCTGCGGGAAATTATACGTGCGGATGCGCTCCGAGCGGTCGCCACTGCCGACCAGCGATTTGCGTGTGGCGGCTTCCTTGGCCTGCTGCTCGCGCACCTGTTTGTCGCGGATGCGCGCCACCAGCACCGACATGGCTTGGGCCTTGTTCTTGTGCTGCGAGCGATCGTCCTGGCACTCCACCACAATGCCGGTGGGTAGGTGGGTGATGCGCACTGCCGAATCGGTTTTGTTGATGTGCTGCCCGCCCGCGCCGGAAGCGCGGAAAGTGTCGATGCGCAACTCAGCCGGGTTCAGCACCACATCGCTGACTTCGTCTGCTTCCGGCAATATTGCCACGGTACAGGCAGAAGTATGAATGCGGCCCTGGGTTTCGGTGTCCGGCACGCGCTGTACGCGGTGGCCGCCGGACTCGAACTTGAGTTTGGAGTAAACGCCCTGGCCGATAATCTTGGCGATAATTTCCTTGTACCCGCCGACTTCGCCCAGACTTTCTGATATCACTTCAACTTGCCAGCGCTGGCGTTCGGCATAGCGGGTGTACATGCGGAACAGGTTGCCCGCGAATAGGGCAGATTCATCGCCACCGGTACCGGCACGGATTTCCAGAAAAATGTTGCGATCGTCGTTGGCATCTTTGGGCAGCAAGTGTTTTTGCAGATTCCCTTCAAGCTCCTCCATTCTAGCTTGGCGGTCTTTTATCTCCGCCTCGGCCAGCTCTTTCATTTCGGGGTCAGACAGCATTTCCTTGGCGGATTTTACTTCCTGTTCACACTGCTCATAGGCTTGGTACAGCTCGACGATGGGCATGATTTCGGCATGTTCCTGGCTGAGTTTTCGATAGCTGTTGATATCCGCTGTGGCAGATTCGCTGCTTAATAGCCGGTTGAGTTCTTCCACTCGCCCGCTTAAGTGGGCGAGTTTGGTGGCTAGGGATGGTTTCATTGTTCGTGGTGAATTTGATACAGCCGGCTCAACAAAGCAACAAGTTCGTCGCGTTCGTCACTGGTTGCGTGGTTAAGGGCGTGGCTGGGGATATGCAGAAATTTGTTGGTGAGCGCGCGGCTCAGGATTTCGATGACTTGTTGCGGGTCCTCGCCTTTTGTCAGGAGTTTTTGCGCGTGCTCGATTTCATGACGGCGGAAGCGTTCGGCATGATCCCTGAGCGCACGGATGGTGGGTACCAGCTCGCGCGATTCCATCCAGTGCATGAAGCTTTCCACGCTGGTGTCGATGATGGCTTCAGCCTGGAAAACCGCAGCCTGCCTGCTGCCAATGCCATCCTGCACGACAAGGGACAGATCATCCACGGTATACAGAAACACATCGTCCAGATCGCCGACTTCCGCTTCGATATCGCGCGGCACGGCGAGATCAACCATGAAAATCGGCTTGTGTTTGCGTACCTTGATGGCGCGCTCCACCATGCCTTTGCCCAGAATCGGCAGCGGGCTGGCGGTGGAGGTGATGACAATATCGGCTGCTGCCAGATGTTCTGGCAGGTCGTTCAATGTAATGGCCGTGCCGTTGAAGCGGTTGGATAACTGACGCGCGCGTTCCAGCGTGCGATTCGCCACGGTAATGTGACGCGGTTTGTGTGCAGCAAAATGCGTCGCGCATAATTCGATCATTTCGCCAGCGCCGATGAACAAGACATTTTGCTCACGCAGGCTTGGAAATATCCGCTCAGCCAGGCGCACCGAGGCGGCTGCCATGGAAACTGAATTGGCGCCGATTTCTGTCGAGGTGCGCACTTCCTTGGCGACAGAGAAAGTGCGCTGAAATAATTTATGCAGCAACAAGCCAAGCGTGCCCGCCTGTTCGGCCGAGCGCACGGCTTGTTTCATTTGCCCCAGAATCTGCGCTTCGCCCAATACCATCGAATCCAGACCGCTGGCTACGCGGAAAGCATGCTTGACGGCCTCGTCCCGGGGCAGCGTATAAAGATAGGGTTCAATCGCCTGCGGCTTCAGTTTATGGAAATCAGCGAGCCAATGGATCGCCATGTCCGGCTGCTGGGTGTTGCAATAAATCTCTGTGCGGTTGCAAGTGGAAAGGATGGCCGCTTCCTTCACCGGACTATGCTCGACCAGATCGCGTAACGCCTGTTCCATACTTTCGGCGTGAAAAGCCACCTGCTCGCGGATGGCGAGCGGGGCGGTCTGGTGATTAATGCCGAAGGCGAAAAGCTGCATGCTTGTGAATGGATTCCTGAATATCCGGCTATTTTACCGCACAATCGGTGGCTTAATTGCTTGTATGCAGACTGGCGCAGCATGCGTGGTCGTACTGACGGATTTCCCAGTCAATCCATTTCCTGTTCCAGAATAAACCCTGCGCCATCATCCTGACCCAGCGTGGATACGAGGTAAGGCATGGTTTTTTGCAACATTTCGTACAGCGTCCACGGCGGGTTGATGATGAACATGCCGCTGCCATGCATGCCTATGCTGTCGGCGGATGGCGCGTGTACCGTCAGGGCGACATGCAGCCAGTTTTTATTTGCCATGCGTTTTAGTTTGTCCGGCAGTTCCTTCGCTTCCATGCGGGAGAGCTGCGGGTACCATAGGGCGTACGTGCCCGTGGTGAAGCGTGCCAGGCTATCGCGCAGAGCATGAAAGACATGCCGGTAATCCTCGCGCAACTCATACGAGGGGTCAATCAGGACAAGCGCTCGACGGGAAGGTGGCGGCAGCAATGCCTTGAGGTCGGCAAAGCCGTCGGTAGCGGAAATAATCACGCGTCGTCCGGCATGCTTGAAATTCTCCTCCAGCAGGCGGCTATCACTGGTATGCAATTCGAATAACCGCAATTGATCCTGTGCGCGCAGCGTATGCAAGGCCAGCCAGGGAGACCCGGGGTAGAGGTGAAGTTTTCCACCCGGGTTCAATTCGCGCACCAGATCGACGTACTCCGCCAGCGGAGCGGGTAAATCCTTGCGCGCCCATAGCTGGCTGATCCCAGTTTTATACTCGGCCAGCTTGGTGGCGTAGCCGCTATCCAGCGCATACAAACCCGCGCCGGAATGGGTGTCGATGACCGTGAACGGCTTGTCTTTTTGCCCGAGATAACGTACCAGTTGCACCAGCAGCATATGCTTCAGTACATCGGCATGGTTTCCAGCGTGGTAGGCGTGACGGTAACTTAGCATGCGGTTCTTTTACGGTTGGTATTTACGAAAAATATGACGGCCTTCGTTGCATGGTTGCACTTTACACACCTTGCCGCAAGCGCGCTTAACGCAAACCAGAGGCATGGCGCTGGTTTCAGTTTGCCGGCTCTCTTGCCAAGCACTGGTGGTAACGCCAGTCCACGCGTTGGGCGAACCATGCCGTTGTCAGACGTCGCTGAATTTTCGGCCCGGTCAGGCGAATTTGCGGCAGCAGTTCGCGCGGCAGGGGGCGGCCCGCTTGTTGATCGGCCAGCGCAAACACGCGCTGATAAAGTTGTGTCTGGGTAAACCCCGTAGACTTTTCCTGTTTGAGGTCATGCTGTATTTCCACCTGGCTGAGACGGAGGCGTTTAGCCATGGCGTACAAGGTTTTCTCGGTGGTGCTTGTTTGCGTGCTGGGCACACCGTTGTCATAGCGCAGCAGATTGCCATCCAGTGCCAGCTTGCGATGGCTCAGGCGCGACAGTGCCTGCTGGAAAGCGGCATTGCGGCTGGTGTAATGCCCGGCATTGAAATCCGCGAAGCGGTAAAGATGCTGGCTGTATGGCGCCGGATAGTCGAGCAGGTGGGCGATGCCGAAATACACGCCGCCGCGCCGCGAAAATACCTCGTCGCGCAGGCTGCCCGTGTGCGGATAGGGGTAGGGTTTGGCACGGACGTGCTCCTCGGCGAAAGTAACGCTAACCTGCATCGGCCCGCCGGTGCGGATCGGGTTGTAGCCGCTTAGCAGCCGCTTGCCATCGGGTAATTCAGAGATCATGTCATCGAATAACGTATTCATCTCTCGTTCGGTTTTCAGCGCATTGATGCGCGCCTTATAGCTGCGGCCATCCGGCGAATTTTTTTGTAAAGCCAAATCCAGCACCGCTTTCGGAATGAGGTATTTCTTGCGCCGCTTCTCGATTTCTTTCCACACGATGCGCGACAGCCCCGGCACCACCGGGTCGGCCTGGAAACCGGATTCCTGCTCGATTACCGCGATGGACGCGCAGTAGTTTTCCTTTGTCGCAGGGATGCGCAACATAGCAAAGGCGGTGTGGATATCCGCAGCCCAGCCGTTGCGGTCGACGATCTTGGGCGGTAGCAGTTGCAGAAGTAAGGTGCGACTGTCCCGCTCAATGGGGCGGGGCGGCGGCAAGACAGCGGGCGGCACAGGTTGTGGCAGGACGGCTGGCGGTGCGGGAAGAGGCGTGACAACTACAGGCGGTTCCGCAGGCTTGGGCGGCGCCTCCGGGATAGGTGCGGGCGTTATCGGCTGCGGAGAAATTTCAATGACCGGCGCTGGCGGGGAGGAGGTTCCCTGCATCGTGCCGCAACCGCCCAGCCATGTGGCAAGCATGGCGGCGACAAGGGTGTGAACAATATTTGTAGTCAGGATTTTTCCATGGTTGGTACGTGGCAGCGTGGGGTAAAATAAAGCGCCTGTTCTGCTACCGGCTCAAGCAGCGCGGCTTTGCCAGTGCGTTTAATACTGCCTTGAGCAATTGCCAGCAGCGTGCTACCGATTCAATTTCCACACTTTCGCCGGGTGCATGTGCGCCGCGGATATCGGGGCCGAAGGATATCATGTCCAGATGCGGATGGCTGGCGGCGAGCAGGCCGCATTCCAGCCCGGCGTGGATTACCTGCAATCCAGCGGGTTGGCCGAATTGCGCGGTGTATACCTGCTGGCACAACGCCAGCAAGTTCGAAGCCGGGTTCGGCGTCCAGCCCGGATACGCGCCGTCTTTCCAAGCGCGCAATCCAAATGATGTGGCATGCGCGACCAGCTCGTCGGCCAGCGCATCGGCGCGCGCGTTGTGCAGCGAGCGCACCTTGAACGTCGCGTGGAATGCGCCCTGTTCTAGCATAACCACACCGAGATTGCTGGAGGTGTCGGTTACGCCGGTGAAAGCATCGCTGGTGCGCGCCACGCCGTTGGCTGCGGCATTGAGGAAGTCGAGTAACCGATCCTGCTCTGTGCGAAAAATGACATTGTCTTGTGGCGTGTCGCAAGGCTTGCACACCAGCGACACCCCCGCATCCGCCTCTGCAAACCGTAACTGCCATGCCGCATGTTTCTGTTGCACCCATGGTTCCAGCTGCGCCGCATCGGCAGCAGGCAGCGCGAACAGCGCGAACGCCTCGCGCGGAATGGCGTTACGCGCCGTGCCGCCTTGCATCTTGATCAAGTGCAAAGCAGAACGCAGGGCCAGCTCGCGCAACGCCTCCGCCAGCAGCTTGATCGCATTGCCGCGACCGAGATGGATATCGATGCCGGAGTGGCCGCCGCGCAGCCCGGCTACTTCTAGCCGCATCAGCGCATAGCCCGGCGGCAACGGGTCCTGCTCGAAATCGTGGCGCACCTCCACATCCACGCCACCCGCGCAGCCCAGATAGAAATGCCCCCACTCCTCTGTATCGAGGTTGATCAACGTCTTGCCTTGCAAAGTGCCGGATGCCAGGCCGCGCGCGCCGTCCATGCCGGATTCCTCGTTGACGGTGAGCAGCACCCCCAGCGGCGGATGGATCAGGTCTGGTTCTTCCAGCGCCGCCAGCGCGAGCGCCACGCCGATGCCGTTGTCCGCGCCCAGCGTGGTGTTCTCCGCCACTACCCAGCCATCGCGCACCACCGCGTTGATCGGGTCATGCTTAAAATCGTGCCGCGTGCCTGCGTTGGCCTGGCACACCATGTCGAGATGACCTTGCAGGATCACGCCGGGCATCGCCTCGCAGCCGGGGCTGGCGGGTTTCTTCAGGATCAGGTTACCCGCAGCATCCACGACGGATTCGATGCCGTGCGCATTCGCCCACTCGATCAAATGTTCGCGCAGCGCCGCTTCATGCAGCGAGGAACGCGGGATTTCACACAGCGTGGCGAAGTGTGACCAGACGGATTGGGGTTGAAGATTTTTCAAGGAAGTGAAATTGATTGTTGCGGTTCAAAACAAGGGTGATGCTGGCCCCAATTAACTCACACAAACCGACTTAGCATCAAAACGCTCCACGCGGTTGCGGCCCGACTGTTTGACGACATAAAGTGCGGCATCAGCTTCAGCCAGTACCTCCTTCAGCTCCCGCTCACCGCCGGAAGCGCAACACGAGACGCCGACGCTGATCGACACGTTTAGTTCACCTCGTCCCGTGAGCAAGGGTGTGGAGGCTACTACTTCGCGCAGGGATTCGGCTAGCGCCAGCGCGCCCTCGGTGTCGGTATCCGGCGCAATCACGCAGAATTCCTCGCCGCCGTAACGCCCCAGAACATCATGACGCCGCAGCCGTTCCGAGAGTCGGTCCGCGATTTTGCGCAGCACTTCATCTCCCTCCGGGTGTCCGTGTGTGTCGTTGATACGCTTGAAGTGATCCACGTCCAGCATCAGCAAGGCCATGGGTCGACCGCCGCGCTTGGCCAATGCCCGCTCGGCGTGATCCATCAATGCGCGCCGGTTGGGAACCTGGGTAAGGCTATCGGTCATCGCCAGGTGCAGTACTTCCCGATCCGTGCGCTCCTTGATCATGAGCACGAAACCGATAGAGCCAAGCAGCGTGGTCCCCATGATGGCGATGAAGGAGATGATCTGAACCCAGTGGGGTGAGCCAGCGCTCTGGGGTTGAACCAATAGCGCGCCCTGGTCGGACAGGGCAACGAAGGCGCGCAGCACCAGCACCAGCACGATCATGGCGATCCCTCCGAACAACAATCGCCACGCCTGCCCGGCACGCGTTTCCGGATCGGACAGCAAGGCGCGCGCGACCAGCATCATCTGGAAGGCGTAGATCAGGCCCACCCAGACGAAGCGACTGCGCATGTCGTCCACCAGAACGGCTGCCACCACCAGCGCTAGCGCAACTGGCGCGAAATACTGCCAGCGCGGCGCCGAGCGCCGCTGGAATTCGCAGATGGCCGCCAGTACCAGGGCATGGGCGCCGGTCTTGAGCACGTTGGCGACAACGACCGAAAAAACATCCGGGATGTGGCCCCGCGCAGCGACTAGTATCCAGGTCAGGGTTTCCAGGAATATCGCCACCGCCCATTTTCCAATGCCGTCCCGTTTCCCGCTGGCGTTCCCGCTGGAAGCGGCGACGAACAGGCTCAACACCATCAGGGAATTGGTCAGGATGAGCGAAAACAGCAGCGTGCGGGGGTCCAGGTTCATGGAGTCGCGAGCCTGGTTTTGACTGGAACGGGAATCGATATTCGGATGCGTATCACAATTGGAAAAATCATTTTACAAAGAGTTGTTGAACCACGAAGGCGCAGGGACGCAAATGGAAAAACAAGGTTTTATCAAGATATACCCGCTCACTCGTCGGACAAATGGCGGTTAGTTTACAGAAAAAAGATGGGAAGTTTCGTTCACCGCGATTATATATTTGAGCTGGGCACCTAAATTCTTTTTAAATATGCGTCATTACTTGGAGTGGCGTGGCTGCATTGACACTCTGCCCCGCAGGTGCTACCTTGGTGTCACCTTATTCGAGGAACGCAAAATGGCCGCGACCACCACCCTCAAATTGCCGGAGGAACTCAAAGCGCGCATCGCGCCGCTCGCCGAATCCGCCGACAAAACGCCGCATGCCTGGATGATCGAAGCCTTAGAAGTGCAAGCCCGGCTGTCTGAAATGCGCCAGTCGTTTATCAGTGACGCGCTGGTCTCCGCCGCCGAGATTGATGCAGGCGGAGCGCTCTACGCCATGCTGGACGTACACGAATACCTCCTCGCCAAAGCTGCGGGAAAAACCGCAAAGCGCCCCAAGCCCGCCACCGCCGCAAAAAATGCCGCAATAAAAAATAAGCCGCGCGCAAAAACCAAAGCGCGCTGATCATGCCATCGGTGTATTTCAGCCAGCGCGCCCTGGACGACCTTGAGCGCGTATTCGAGTTTCTCGTTCGGGAAGCGCCTGCCATCGCCACCGAGGCCGCCAGTGAAATCATGGATGCCACCCGCGTATTGCAAAGGCATCCCCTGATCGGGCGCCCTGTCGGCAACCTGCGCGAACTGGTGATTTCAAAAGGCCGTACCGGCTATGTCGCGCTGTATCGCTACCTGCCGGAACAAGACCGGGTGGATATACTCGCCATCCGGCATCAGCGGGAGAGCGGGCTGGTGGAGTGAATCGGTTGCAGAAGTATCAAGTACAACGTGACCGTCAAATCTTGATCGCCCGTGTCAGCAAGTATTCGTGACGGACGACATTGTCATGCAGATATTCGCTCAGCACCTCATCCATTTCATTCCGCCACGCGGCTAGTTTTGCGGGGTCGTGCTGCAGGGCCTGCACAGTGCGGACAAAAGGGCCTGCCTTGGCTTCCAGGAACAAACGCAGATGCTGCGGGCTGAGCGCCGGAATGCCCATAATGCCGCGCTCCATGTGCAGGTCATTCACCCGGTCCCCCAGCCGTTGCCGCACGACACTCACATCCCCCCACTGCACCGGCGATGCAACACCCTGCGGCGGCGGAACATACTTGGCATTCAAACTAAACTGACGGCCTATCAACTGCTCGCCGGGCCAGGTGGCGAAGGCAACCACACCGCCGGGTTTCAGCACGCGCAGCATTTCGTGCACCGCCATTTCGGGATGCGGCGCGAACATATGCCCGAACTGGCTCAACACCACATCGAAGGAAGCATCCGCAAAAGGCAGCGCCTCGGCATCGCCTTCATGCCAGTCAATATCGTAAAGCCCGGCCACCGTAGCGCCTTTCTTAGCTTGCGCCAGAAGCTCAGGCGTCAGGTCCAGCCCGGTCACCTTGGCGCCCAGTCGTCGCGCCGTGATCGCCACCACACCGGTCCCCGTGCCCACATCCAGCACGCCTTGCCCGCCACTCACTTTGGCGAAGCGAACCAGATGCCCGGCCACGGGCGTCGTGAAAACGGCCATATCGCCGAAATTTCCCATCGCCCAGGTTTCGCGCTGTTTGGTTTTGAATGCCGCCATCGGATCGATCGTCATGATTCTCTCTTTAGGGTTTACCAAATAATTCGTCGAGCGGATTCTTGCCACTAGGGGAATGTGCAGAAACGCGCTTCGCGGTAAATTCTTCTTCGATGTTGTCGCGGTAGTAGCTCCAGGCCGAAACGGTGCTCAGGCGGCGCCAGGCTTCCTCGCCGACGCCGCTGTATTGCAGCGTGGTGCCGTCGTCGAGTTGGATTTGCAGCAGGCGGACGCGGGCATCGTAGCCGACGGCGCGGAGTTTTCCGGAATTTATTTTTTTCATTTCCATGGTGGTAACTCAGGCGGCCTGCAACAGGAATTCGACCTTCACAGCCTCGAACGGAAATACAATGTGACCGTCTTCCGTGCGATTGAGTACCCCCGCGTTCAGCAGTGCCGTGACATCGCCGTGTACTGCCTTCACGTCGCGACTTACGCGGCGGGCAGCTTCTCGTATCGACACCGGCCCTGCTCCGCAAAGCGCCTTAAGCAGTTCCCAACGCTTTTCGGTCAGCACCCGCCAGAGCAACTCTGGACTGGCGAAACTAATACGTGCGGATTTTTGCGGCTTGCCGGTTTTCCAGGCATGCGTGAAATCCGCCATCGCATCGGCAGGGCGTCGCACATCAAGCGTCACTGTTTTCATGGTTCCACCTCTCAATGTCATGCTGAAAATCGGCGATCAGTTTTTCAGGCGTGGTAAACGCGTAGAGGCCTTCCTTTTTACCGAAATGCCGGTGATCGCCTTTTCCAGCTTCGTTGTCGTAGCGCAGAATGCATTTTTCGCGCACCACATAGGCCAGCCTGTACTTGAATCCGTGTGCCGATCCAGCAATAGGTTTCGGAAGTTTCCACAACACCAATTCAGCGAAAGCCGACTCGGAATAGGTAATGCGCGTGCAGATGAGCTGGACGGCTTTCATGTTGGAGATAATACCAACACGCCTCCAGCGTTGTCAATAACTCCAACAGTCAGCATGTTCGGCAGGGGGTGCGTTAATGCGAGACTTCAAAAGTCTTCGCTTGAATTCTGTAGGGTGTCAATAAGCGTAGCGCATTGCACCGGATGTTTTCATTCGGCGCAATAACAATTGCGCCCTACGCAGGCGCCTCAATGATAGGCAAATCCTCGCGTCGACGGTTGAGCATCTCCAGCACCTTGAGTGCCGCGTAGGCATCGTTTGCCGCGTAGCGCAATTGCTGCGAAGTGAGTTGATGTTGTGACCAGTTGGAGGTGGTGACCTTTCTCGACTTGGGAAACCGCTGATTAAACACCAGGCCCACCGCCGCCCGAACGCCCATGTGCTTCTGGTAACCGTCCATGCGGAACACCGTATTGAGATCCACCACGCCGCCCAGCTTGATGCCCAGTTTCGCGTTGATATGCCCGCGATCGGATTTAAGGTCGAAGCCCACCTTGATGACCTGTTCCGATTGCAGCAATTCAATCAGAAATGGATGCCCCTCAGTTTGATGCAGTTGAAACAGGTAGGCCTTGTCGAGCAGGGCAAACTGCACCAGGTGCGGCCCTTTACTGATATCGCCCGTGACAAACGTCGGTTTGGATTCGGTATCGAACCCAACTATGCCAGCCGCCTTGATCTCGGCAGCGGCGGAAGCAAATTCCACCCTGCTTGCCGGAACATGAATGCATTCCAGCGTGAGGCCCACAAACGGTTCCAGCAGTGCGATCTCAGCCTTGGTCGGGGCGAATTTTTTCATTTAAGGGATTGAACTTATTGACGATGTGCTTGATTGCAAGACCCCGCGATCTTCATTTTGCTTTTGCTTAAATAGCGAGCGATAAAGACTACTTTCTTTTGGATATGCCGAGCGCAGATGCAAGCATTATGCCGCTCCAGAAGATATATCTTCCAGGCTCGTGTTCGAAAGTCCACAAAGTCCAGGATATTGCCGCCCACGCGATTACTGCGAACAGTTCTTGCGATGAACGTCGCATTGACATGTTTATTTTTCTTTCAGTTTCAGCTGCTGATTCGGGAATGGGAATGGCGTCGCCGCGCTCAATCAATATATTTTTTGCAATAGAGGCAGCCTCCACAGTATAAGAATTTGTCAGTAATTTTTTTTGAAGTGTCGCTGTGTCTTCACTGCGGAGATTCTCTTCTAGACTGCTCACACTTATCTCCCCGACTATCACCTAACTGCGAATATTTTGTATATGTGAAGCATGGCTGAATGCAATTTTAGCAACTTCATAATTTGTATTCGGAAAGACTTTGCAACAAATTATTGCTTGGCGTTGCTGAATGATAACAGCCTTTTTGAACCCATGAATCAGTCTTGAGCCAAGGAGTATGTTGATTTACCCTTTTGATTAGTGTGTCGTGCTCAACAAGATACCAAAATCCTTTTATCGGAAACGCTACAACCAAGTCTTTGCCCTTGTACTTTATGTCAATGGTGAGTCTTGATTTTAACTGTACCTTCAGCGTATCGAGCCCGTCTTTGTGATAGGCGAGAAAGTCCGCTCCTTGCCAATCATCAGCCAGCTTGATGCAGTTGAACCCATAGTCAGCAAGTATCCCTGAGATTTTCTGGAAATTGTAAATTTCCTTTTGCCGAGAATTGAGACTTTTGTATTCGATCTTAGAGAGTTGCATAGGTTGAGCCTGTCGATATTTACGCGGATGTTAGCAAAAACCTCTGGGGTCAGGCCTTACACAAAAGCGCGGGGTCAGGTCTTGCGTTAACGCATTATGCATTCCGAGCCATCCTAAGCCGCTATTCTTTCCAGCGGCTTAATTTTTGGTTTCGGCAGTTTTTTTGCTTGCCATAAGTCCCACTGGGTTTGCATCCCAAGCCAAACATCCGGGGACGTGCCTAGCCAGATGGAAAGGCGAAGTGCCATTCCTGCAGTTACCCCAGCTTGGCCATTCAGAATCTTGGAAAGCGTGACTCTGGAAACTTGCAATTCTTTTGCTGCGGCGGTGACTGTCATGCCATCCGGCATCCATTCCCGCAATGCTTCGCCTGGGTGTGCCGGGTTGTGCATTCTGCTCATTTCATTTTCTCCTAGTGGTAATCCTGATAATCGACCAATTCCGCATTTTCATCCTCGATGATGAAAGTCATGCGCCAATTACCATTTACGGTTACAGAGTAATGCCCTGCAAGCTTGCCTGCCAGGGGGTGAAGCTTCCAGCCTTGCGCATTCATATCTTCCGGGCGTTTCGCATTGTCGAGCATGGTCAACATGACTCTAAGCTTGCCGGCATGGTGGGGCTGGATTCCAGCTTTGTTGCTAGTTCGAAAAAAGGTTTCAAGTCCTTTGTGGCGAAAGCTCTTGATCATGAACAAATTGTAGTCTGTTAATTATCACTTATCAACCATAAGGCGACCGGAAGCTCGGAGACAGGCCCTGCATTTACGTACTGCCGCTCATTTTCATCCTGCTGGTTGAGGCGATAGCCGCGAGTGGATGTGGTCTCAGCTTTGAGCAAATAAGTATCCGCCAGTCAGTTCTTTGGCGATGGCTGCATTGGTTTTCGGCGAGTCCCAATCGGCTTTTGCCTTGGGCAGTTCTGCCTATGCGCCTGGCTTGCGTACGAAATCCGGCACGTCGGCCTTGGACAATCTGATGACAGGAATCACTTTGTTAGCGATCATTACATCCTCCCTGGACACATGTCATTTCCGCTTGGGCGTAGTATCGGGTTGCCGCACAACAAATCGCGTGCCGGTTTGTTCGGCCAGTTTGCGTGCATTCTCTGCCGCACGCATCAATGCCTGCGGGACTTTTTGCAGGTCGGGATCTTTCGAATTAGATACAGGTGCTTTCATTTGTATTGTGTCGCTCATGTTGGTAGCTACCGGCTAATCGGCTTATACCGAATCCGCTTTGGCTTCGCCCCTTCCTCACCCAGCCGCTTCTTCTTGTCCGCTTCATATTCCTGATAGTTGCCATCAAAGAATGTCCATTTGGAATCGCCTTCGCAGGCGAGGATGTGGGTGGCGATGCGGTCGAGGAACCAGCGGTCGTGGGAGATGACCATGACGCAGCCGGCGAATTCTAGCAGGGCGTCTTCCAGCGCGCGCAGGGTTTCCACGTCCAGATCGTTGGAAGGTTCGTCGAGCAATAAAACGTTGCCGCCGGAGATCAGGGTCTTGGCCAAGTGCAAACGTCCGCGTTCGCCACCGGAAAGTTGGCCAACGATCTTGGCTTGATCGCCGCCTTTGAAGTTGAAGCGGCCGATGTAGGCGCGCGATGGGGTTTCGTATTTGCCGACGGTGAGGATGTCGGCGCCGCCGGAGATTTCCTCGAACACGGTTTTGTTGTTGCTCAGGTCGTCGCGTGATTGATCGACAAAAGCGAGCTGCACGGTGGGGCCGATCTTGACCGTTCCGCTGTCCGGTTGTTCTTTGCCGGTGATCATTTTGAACAGGGTGGATTTACCTGCGCCGTTGGGGCCGATGATGCCGACGATGGCGCCGGGCGGCAGCTTGAAGCTGAGGTTGTCGATCAGCAGGCGGTCGCCGAAGGCTTTGCTGACGCCGTCGAATTCGATGACTTCGTTGCCGAGACGCTCACCTACAGGAATGAAAATTTCCTGCGTTTCGTTGCGCTTCTGGTAATCGGTGTTGGAAAGTTCTTCGAAGCGATTCAGACGCGCTTTGGATTTTGCCTGCCGCGCCTTGGGGTTTTGCCGCACCCATTCCAGCTCCTGCTTCATCGCTTTCATGTGCGCGTCAATCTGTTTGTTCTCGGTCTCCAGCCGCGCTTCCTTCTGCTCCAGCCAACTCGAATAATTGCCTTTCCACGGAATGCCGTGGCCGCGGTCAAGTTCCAGTATCCATTCGGCAGCGTTGTCGAGGAAGTAGCGGTCATGGGTGACTGCTACAACAGTCCCAGGGAAGCGCACCAGGAATTGCTCCAGCCAATCCACCGATTCCGCGTCGAGGTGGTTGGTCGGCTCGTCCAGCAGCAGCATGTCTGGCTTCGACAACAGCAGCTTGCACAGTGCCACACGGCGCTTCTCGCCGCCGGAGAGATGTTCGATATTGGCGTCCCACGGCGGCAAACGCAGCGCGTCGGCAGCAACTTCCAACTGGTGTGCGGCATCGGTGCCGGAGGTGGCAATGATGGCTTCGAGCCGCGCCTGTTCCTCGGCCAGCTTGTCGAAGTCGGCATCCGGTTCGGCATAGGCGGCATAGATGTCTTCCAGTTTTTTCTGCGCCTGCATCACTTCACCCAGCGCCGCTTCGACTTCCTCGCGCACGGTCTTGGCCGGGTCGAGAAGCGGTTCCTGCGCCAGGTAGCCGATAGAAATATTGGGTAGGTGTTGTACCTCGCCGTCATAATCCTTGTCCTCGCCCGCCATGATGCGCAGCACGGTGGACTTGCCCGAGCCGTTCAGCCCCAGCAAGCCGATCTTGGCACCGGGAAAGAAACTCAGCGAAATATCCTTGATGATTTGACGCTTGGGGGGGACGATCTTGCTCACGCGGAGCATGGACATTACGTATTGGGCCATGGTGGTAGTAAGGGAAGTTAAACGAGAACGAGTAGCTTAACCCAAGGTGCCCGGTTTGTGGGGGTGTATTACCGGCTTCCTGAAACGGCAACGCCGAACACGCGCGTTGCATGATCCTGCAGTGTTTCCTTGGGGAACTTCATGGATCAAGCCGACCCTGTCAGCGGCTCCGGCTTGTGGATGCCATAGCCCTGCGCATAATCCACGCCGATATCCCGCAGTTTTGCCAGAATGGCATCATTCTCGACAAATTCGGCGATGGTCTGTATTCCCATGACATGGCCGATGCGGTTGATCGATTCCACCATGGCGAAATCGACCGGATCATGCGCCATATCCTTGACGAATGAGCCGTCGATTTTCAGATAGTCCACATCCAGATTTTTCAGATAAGAATAGGAAGACATGCCGCTGCCGAAATCATCCAGCGCGAAATGGCAGCCTTTTTCCTTGAGTGTGGCAATAAAAGTTTTGGCTCGGCTCAAATTAGCGATGGCTGCAGTTTCGGTAATCTCGAAACAAATCCGCTCCGGCGCAAGGCCGGTGCGGTTGAATTCTTCCACGACATACCCGAGGAAACGGTCATCGCCCAGCGATTGCCCGGAAAGATTGATGGCGAAGCAATGGGCGCGGCCATTTTTGCTCAGCGGGTGCGCCACCAGCCATTCAAGCGTGTTTTTCACTACCCAGCGGTCAATCGACGGCATGGCGTTAAAGCGTTCCGCGGCAGGGATGAACGCCATGGGGGGAATAATCGCGCCATTTTCATCCTGCATACGCAGCAATATTTCAGCATGCTCTTCCGCATCGTTCGACATGATCGCTGCAATATTCTGGCGGTAAAGAAGCATGCGGTTATCTTCGATCGCCTTGCGGATACGGGATATCCATTGCATTTCACCGTATTTTTTGTTGCATTTTTCGCCGCCGAAAAATACCTGGACGCGGTTGCGTCCCTCATCCTTTGCCACGTAGCAGGCGGAATCAGCGGCGCTCATGATCAATGTCGGGCTTTCACTCGCTGCAGTAATCGCAACTGCGCCGATGCTAACGCCAACTTCAAAAAATTTATCCTCCCAAACAAACCTGAAGTCGGAAATTATCTGGCGCAGGTTTTCCGCAATTTTTTCGCCGCGCTCGATGTCGCACCCTTCCAGCAGTACGCCGAATTCGTCTCCGCCTAAACGCGCCAGGGTATCGCTTTTGCGCACTTTATTATCGAGCAGCGTGGCAAGCTGCGACAACAGCTGATCGCCGGCCATGTGGCCGCAGGTATCGTTCACTACTTTGAATTGATCCAGATCGAGATATAGAAGCACATGCTGTTTGTCTTCCAGCTTCGCGCTTTCGAGCAGTTCGCCCAGCCTGCGCTCGAATTCACGCCGGTTGGCCAGCCCCGTCAATGCATCGTGGCTAGCCTGCCAGGAGAGCTGCTGCACCAGGCTGCGCGCTTCGGTCACATCCTTGAATACCAGCACGGCGCCGATCACCTTGCCATCCTTGTCGCGGATCGGTGCAATCGAGTCCTGTATGGCAAACTCCATGCCATCGCGGCGAATCAGGGCATGCTTTTCGGCACCGACAGCTTGTCCTTCAAGCTGCTGGAGCATGACCATGCTTTCTACCGGCTCGTGGGTTGCTTCATTGACGACTTGATACACCTCGCTCAGCGGGCGATTTCGCGCTTCATCAGACATCCAGCCGGTAAGCTGCTCCGCTACTGGATTGAGGTATTCAACCTTGCCCTGTGCGTTAGCTGTAATCACGCCATCTGCGATTGAATGCAGCGTGACTTCTGCCAATTCCTTTTCCTGAAACAGCGCGTTTTCGATCTTGCCAGTGCGCCGCGTCACAAACACGGCAATTACAACGCTGAGGCTGATTGCCGCCGTCACCAATACAAACATGAAAAAATAAGTGTAATGGTTGGCGCGGGTAACTTCGGCAACCGCCTCCCGCGCTGCGCCGTTCTGAAGATCCAATAATTCGTCGTAGATATGCACTAATTCATTTTGCGACGGAATCGCCTCCGCCAGTAGGGCTCGTTCCGCTTCTTCGCGCTTGTCCTCAAGCACCAGATCAACCACTGTGTCCATCGCTGCGGAGACAGCCTGGATAGATTTCAGCATCCTGGCAAAAACGCTTTTTTCCGCTTGATTCAGACGAGTCGCCTCGAATTTCTGGCGCACGCTGAGGAAATCTCCGGCCAGAGAGCGATAGTGAGAAATCGCTTCGTCCCTGTCGAAAGGGTCTTTCATGTCCATGATGGTGAATAGCGCAATAACACGCTCCCGCCCAATATTGCGCATGGCCGAAACCAGATTGGTCTTGGTGGATTGCTCGTTGAGCAGAGTTACCGTGCGTTGGTTGTTGGCTTCCATGCGCGACAACCCGATTGCCGCCAGCGCGGTCGCGAGAATGAGCACCATGCTGAAGCCGAGCGCGACGAGATATCTGGAGTTCTTGGCAAACATTCTAGTTACGGGCACCTTTAACAATCCAGACTATCTCAACATTCTGCTTGCTGGTCACAGGAAATTCAATAAAAAAACGAGAAAACCAGAGGAATGCATAACATACTATGCAATTGAATTATTGGTTTAGTGTGTTTTGGCTTGCCGCCAGCGTATCCTCAAAAGCAATATGACTGGTTGCGAAATCTCTGATTGATTTTGGAATTTTGCCACGACTACACATGAATTACACAAGGACGAAAAAGGCTTGTCAGAGAGAAATCTCTGACAAGCCTTTATTTGTTTGGTGGCCAAGGGCGGAATCGAACCACCGACACAAGGATTTTCAGTCCTCTGCTCTACCGACTGAGCTACTTGGCCAATATTGCTGCAACCTGTTGTTTTTTCTGCCAGCTGGGCTGGCGGAAAAGGCGCTATTTAACCCTTTATGCGGCAGTAAGTCAAGGTGGCACAAGGTGCCTGTAACCATGAGATGTGATGGATAAAACGTATTATTCCGATGCTCGTAGCAGATAGGATTGTTCCATATCCAGCAGCGATTCGAAGTGCAGGATGCTTTTTTCTAGACATTTGGCTTGGGCGATTAGGAATAACTGCGCAGTGGCAGTGGCGTCTGACAGCGCATTGTGACGGACGGAATTGGTGATGGCAAAGCGAGCGAGCCAGTCATCTAGCGAGCGCCTGCTCTCCTCGGGATAGAGGGCTGGCAGGATGTGCGCTAGATCCAGCCATGGCTGTTTGGGCCGCACACCCAGGTAGTTTGTTGTGGCGCGGTCGATCATGGTTTGGTCGAAACGGGCGTGGAACGCGACCAGTGGCGCATTGCCCAAAAATTCCAAAAAACGCGGCAGCGCTTCTTGCGGAGGCACGCCGCCAAATTGGCAGGAATCGCTGATGCCGTGAACCAGGATGTTGTCATGGGTGCTGGCGGTTTCCTGCTGCAGTACAATCTCGAAACTGTCTGCCAATTGCACGCTGCCATTGGATACGGCGATGGCGCCTATGGCCAGCAAATGATCCCGGTTCGGATTTAGCCCGGAGGTTTCGACATCTACCACAACACAGCGGGATTGCGTGAATGGCAAGGTTAAATCGGCGTGCTTTAATTCTTCCCAGCGTGCCAGCCGCAGCCCATCCGCTTCGCTGAGGATGGGCTTGTTGCGCAGGAAGGGGAAAATCTTTTTTAGCATGCTTGTTGCGATCCGAACCAGAAAAAACCCCCGGCCATGAGCCGGGGTTTGGCTTGCATCAAAGACGTGGAAAAATTAATGCGCCAACGCGCCTTCCGCATGCAGGCCGGTGTGCTGGCGCACATACAGCTCGTCCCACATTGCTTCCGAGCGCGTGTCGCGGAACAGCAGGGAACCGAAGATCACGCACAGGAATCCTAGCGGAATGGAAAGCAGGCCGGGATTTTTCAACAGGAAGAACGGTTTGTCGAGGCCAACCATGCTGGTCTTGTCGTTCTCAAATTTCTTCAAGTCCCCCTCGGCTTTTTTGATGTCCTTGTCCAACTTGCCGATGTCCGCTTCTAGCTTGGTTTTATCGGCAGGATCGGTTGTGGCGGCAAGCTTCTCTGTCATTTTCGCCATTTTTTCAGCCCCACCTGGCTTGGCAGGTTTTTCGGCAGTCGCTGGCTTGGCGGCTTCAGCTTTCTTGCAGACTGCAAACAACTCGCAAATAAAACCTTCACCAGGTTTGGCCGGGACGGCTTCCTTGGCGGGCTGGACCGGTTCGCCTTCCAGTACTTTCTTGGCGTCCTTTATCACCTGTTGCGGATAGGTCATGTTGGGGGAAATCATCACCAGCGCGATGGCACTTATTGCGCCGACCAACATGCCGAGCATGACACCGTAGGTATTGGTGCGTTTCCAGTACAGCGTGAGGAACACAGCCGGCAGATTACCGGATGCGGCCACGGCGAAGGCAAGCGCAACCAGGTGAGCCACGTTCTGGCCTTTGGCAGCGATGCCCACGTAAATAGCCAGTGCGCCAACGATCAGCGAGGCAACGCGCGCCGCAGTCACTTGCTCTTTCGGTGTGGCTTTGTCACCACGTATTACGCCGACGTAGATGTCATGCGCCATGGCAGATGCGGCTGCCAGTACCAGACCGGCTACCACCGCCACAATGGTGGCGAAGGCAACGGCTGCAACGAAGGCGAGGAACAGATTGCCCAGTATTGAATCTGCGCCGCCGCCGACATATTGTGCCAGTAATGGGCCGGCCATATTGCCGCCCTTGTCGATCAGCGCAATCTTGGCAGGGCCTACGTTCATTGCCGCGCCCATGCCGAGGAACAAGGTCAGCACGTAGAAGCCGCCGATGATGGCCATCGCCCAAATCACCGATTTACGCGCGTCCTGTGCGGTTGGTACAGTGAAAAAACGCATCAGGATATGCGGCATGCCGGCAGTGCCGAACACCAAGGCCATACCCAGCGAAATTTGATCGATCGGACTCTTCAGGAACAGGCCCGGCTCCAGGAAGCGTTGGCCGAGTTCTTCCTTGCTCATGTTGGTTGCGGCATCGCCCAGCAGTTTGGCGACTTGCGCCTGCACCTTGGCATCACCAACCACGGCCTGAAGAAAATCCGGTAGCGAGAAACCATAAGGTGCCCAGGTAAAGATCACCAGCAAGATGGAAGCTAGTACCAGTAGCACCGCCTTGACGATCTGCACCCAGGTTGTGGCTTTCATGCCGCCGAACACCACATAGGCCAGCATCAGGATGCCCACGCCGATCACCGATACTTCGTAGTCGATGCCGATCAGCGTTTTGATCAGCACGCCGCCGCCAACCATTTGCGCGGTGAGGTAGAAGGTGGAAACGGTGATGGTGGACAGTGCTGCAACAGTCTTGGTTTTCTTTGGATCATTGCGGAATGCCAGGATATCGCCCAGCGTGTATTTGCCGATGTTGCGGCACGGCTCGGCAATGACCAGCAACACAGTGATGTAGGCCACCAGCCAGCCCACGGAATACATGAAACCGTCGTAGCCATAGAGCGAAATCAGTCCGGCAATGCCGAGAAAAGAGGCCGCCGACAGATAATCGCCGGCGATCGCCCAGCCGTTCTGCAAGCCTGTAACGGTGCGGCCTGCGGCGTAGAACTCGGAAGTGGTATGGGTGTGTTTGGCAGCCCAGTAGGTGATCCCCATGGTGATGGCGATGATCACTCCGAACACGGCAAAAGTCATCCACTTGAATTCGTCGGCAACTGCACCATTTGCAGCCAATGCATTGCTGCTCAGGAGGGGTAATGCCAACGCGAAAAATGATGCTGCAAATTTAGCTGCTAATTTATGCGTGGACATGTCAGGCTCCCATCGTGTGTGCTTGTTTGGAGATTTCTTCCGACATGATGTCGAACTCGGCGTTCGCTTTACGCGAATAAACGAAAGCAATGGTCCAAGCGACAATAAACTCTGAGAGCGCGAACAGGAGGCCTACATTTACCGGGCCCCAGACTTTTATTTTGAACAGATCCTGGTAATAAGCGGCGCCGATGGGCAGGAGAAAATAATATACGACTGAGAAAATCATGAGCCCCCAAAGGAAGCGGCTCTTTTTTTTGTGTAGCGCCTGGAAGCGTGGGTCTTGGTCAATGGCTGACCAGTTCATTTTCTGGTTGGACATGCGTCACCTCTCCGTGATGAAATTAACCATCTTAAAGATTGCGAGTGCTGTAATTCCTTTAGAACCGACCTCCCTGACAGTGATACTAGACGCCGAAAAACACAATGCAAGCGCGCTGTATTCAAGAAATTACTTGATCAGACTACAAGGCATGCATGTGCTTGGTCAATACTATCCTTGTCCATGCAGGTAGGCATGACACTAAAACTGATGGGTTTCCCCCAAAAAAGCTTGCAGTTTACGGGCTTGGCGGAAAGCTTCTTTCAATATGCGTCGATCTAAATCGTTGAGTTTATCGGGGTCGATGCGGTTGCTGGGGGGAAGTTTGCTTTGCGTTTGTTCGTGATGCTGGCGCAAACGCAGCAGTTGGATAAAGGTAAATGCTTCGGCCCAGCCGTCCACTTGGCTCTTGTTGAGCTGCCATTGTTCGCCGATCTGGCGCAGCCGCCGGATAGTGTTGGTTTCGGCAATGCCTGCCCCCAGACTAAAAATGCGTGCGGCATCCACGAACGGGGTAATGCCGTTGATTTTCAGGTCGATGCTGTGCGGATGGCCGTCCTTGTCGCTGACATTGAAATCCTGCACCAAGCCAAGTGGCGGCCGGTTGGCTAGCGCATTTTCGGTCATATGGCGAAGGAATAAACGATTTTCCTTGATGCTGTCGTTGAGCCAGCGGCGTAATTCGGCGGCCAGGCTGGCATCGCCATAAATGGGGCGGAAATCGAAAAAAATCGAAGCATTCAGCAAGACCGGCGGGTCGCCTCGATGCATCCAGCTGGCGAACTGATTCTTCCACTCGCTCAGCGTTAAACACCAGCGCGGGTTGCTGGCCATAATCTGGCCTTGGCATAGCGGGAAACCGCACTGATCGAGCGCCTGGTTAATGCGCAAGGCTAGCGGCAAAAGTGTTTGGCGCAGCGTGTCTGCAGGCGTGTTCTGGGCGTCTGCAATAATAATGGCATTGTCCTGGTCGGTGCTGAAGGTCTGTTCCTGGCGGCCTTCCGAGCCGAGCGCGATCCAGCAAAAAGCTAAATCGGCCAATCCGGCTGATGACATTTCCAGCTCAATGACGCGAGTAACCAGCTGGTCATTCAAGGCAGTGATGATTTGCGTCAGATGTTCTGCCGACACGCCTTGTGCCAGCATATTGTGGCCCAGCGTGTGGATATCACGGCCGCATTGTTGCAGGCTTTCAACCGAGGGGGCGGCGTGGATGGCAGCGCTGATTTCCGCTAACCCGACACGTTGCAGAGAAAACAAATCTTTCTCCGATATCATTCCCGTCAGCTTGTCTTTGTCCATTACCAGAATATGCCGGATGCTGTGGCGTGTCATCGCAAGCGCGGCATCATGTGCCAGAGCATGTGCCGGCAAAGTGAGTGGTGCGCTGCTCATGACGGTGCTGATGGCCTGGCTTGTGTCCGCATTGGTGAGTGCGACGCGATTCAATAAATCGTGCAAAGTAAAAATGCCGATGGGATGGTGGCTTTCTACGATGATGATCGACCCAACGCGCTCTTGTTGCATGGTGCGCAGTGCGTCATTGATCGGGGTGTGTGGCGGACAAGTGACAGGCGTGCGGCGAATGAGGGTAGATAGCGGCGTAGCCAGTGATTGCTGCGCGCTGCGCTGATTTGAGTAACGCGCCTGTAATACGCGCTGAGATTGCTCCAGAAGATTGGCAATGCGCCGCGTGCAAAAATCTTGGAAAGGCGGGCTGATGCGCAACAGTTCTGTAAAATCATCCGCAGATAACTCGTAACAAAACGTGTCTTCGACGGCCCGGTAGACACTGGTGACAGGACGTTTGGCGAGCAATGCGCCGAGCGGGAAACATTCACCCTCAACCAGTTGCCAATGTGCGGTTTCATCTCCCGCTTGTTTGCCGGTCACACTGCCCTGCTTGATGATGTAGAAGCGCTGTACGGTGCCTTGTGCCGGTTCGAGAACGGCTGTTCCTTGCGGGTAATAGGCAAGCCGCAAGCGCCTGACCATAAAGCCAAGGTGTGCCTGCTCCATCTGGTCAAATGGCGCGTGCTTGCTTAACTGCAGGATGGTTGCGTGCAGCAGCGAATCGGAAATGGTGTCCATATAAGTAAAGTACGACGTTTGCTGATCCCACGCAATAAAAAAGGCCCCGCCGAAGCGGAGCCTTTTAGAACAGCTAAGATGCTAAGCGATGCTTTGCTTTACATCATGCCGCCCATACCACCCATGCCGCCCATACCACCCATGTCACCGCCGCCCATGCCGCCAGCAGCTTTGTCTTCTGGGGCATCGGCAACCATGCAGTCGGTTGTCAGCATCAGGCCAGCTACAGATGCGGCGTTTTGCAGTGCGTAACGCGTTACCTTGGTTGGATCCAGCACGCCCATTTCCACCATGTCGCCGTACTCGCTGGTGGCAGCGTTGTAACCGTAGTTACCTTTGCCTTCCAGCACTTTGTTGACGACTACGGAAGCTTCGTCACCGCAGTTGATGACGATCTGACGCAGTGGCTCTTCCATGGCGCGCAGTACGATCTTGATACCGGCGTCCTGGTCGTGGTTGTCGCCTTTGGTTTTGGCAACCGCAGCACAGGCACGCAGCAGCGCTACGCCACCGCCGGGAACAATACCTTCTTCCACTGCGGCGCGGGTTGCGTGCAATGCGTCTTCCACGCGGGCTTTCTTTTCTTTCATTTCCATTTCAGTAGCGGCACCGACTTTAATCAGGGCTACACCACCGGCCAGCTTGGCTACGCGCTCTTGCAGCTTTTCGCGGTCGTAGTCGCTGGTTGCATCTTCGATCTGTTTGCGGATCTGGGTAACGCGGCCTGCAATACCGTCTTCCTTGCCAGCACCGTCGATGATGATGGTATTTTCCTTGCCCACTTCGATGCGCTTGGCTTGGCCCAATTCGGCCAGCGTGCATTTTTCCAGAGTCAGGCCAACTTCTTCAGCGATCACGGTACCGCCGGTCAGGATGGCGATGTCTTCCAGCATGGCTTTGCGGCGGTCGCCGAAGCCAGGGGCCTTCACAGCAGTGGTCTTCAGAATGCCGCGGATGTTGTTCACAACCAGAGTGGCCAGTGCTTCGCCATCCACATCTTCAGCGATGATCAGCAGCGGACGGCCAGCTTTGGCAACTTGTTCCAGGATTGGCAGCAGGTCACGGATGTTGGAAACTTTCTTGTCGTGCAGCAGCACGAAAGGATTTTCCAGCGCAGCGATTTGCTTCTCGGCGTTGTTGATGAAGTAAGGGGACAGGTAACCGCGGTCGAATTGCATACCTTCCACGACTTCCAGTTCGCTTTCCAGGCCGGAGCCGTCTTCCACGGTGATCACGCCTTCCTTGCCGACTTTATCCATGGCATTGGCGATGATGTCGCCAATGGTGCTGTCGGAGTTGGCGGAAATGCTGCCAACCTGAGCGATTTCTTTGTTGGTGGTGCAAGGCTTGGAAATCTTCTTCAGTTCCTCAACGGTGGCGGCAACAGCTTTGTCGATACCACGCTTCAGATCCATCGGGTTCATACCGGCGGCAACATACTTCATGCCTTCCTTGAGGATGGCCTGTGCCAGCACGGTCGCGGTGGTGGTACCGTCACCGGCTACGTCGGAAGTCTTGGAAGCGACTTCTTTCACCATTTGCGCGCCCATATTTTCGAACTTGTCCTTCAGCTCGATTTCCTTGGCGACGGATACGCCGTCCTTGGTGATGGTCGGTGCGCCGTATGAACGGTCAAGCACTACGTTACGGCCTTTTGGGCCCAGGGTAACTTTAACTGCGTCGGCCAGAATGTTCACGCCGACCACCATTTTGTGACGGGCGGAATCGCCGAATTTAACGTCTTTAGCTGCCATGTTTATATCTCCTAAAATCTTTTAATGTTGCTGACAAGCGAAAATTACTTTTAGCTCCGACGTAACGTTGGCCTGCGGCAAACGTTAGTCTTCATTGAAAGAATTTTTCGCGTTGCGAAAAATTACTTTTCAACTACGCCCATCAGGTCTTCTTCACGCATCACCAGCAGTTCTTCGCCTTCCACTTTCACGGTCTGACCGGCATACTTGCCAAACAGCACCCTGTCACCGACTTTAACGTCAAGCGCGCGCACTTTACCGTCGTCGCCGACCTTACCCTTACCCACGGCGATAATTTCGCCTTGATCTGGTTTCTCGGTGGCGGAATCTGGGATGACGATACCGGAAGCGGTCTTGCGCTCTTCTTCCAGCCGTTTGACAATAACGCGGTCATGCAATGGACGGATTTTCATCGTTAACGCTCCTTACTAGAGTAAAAAATTCAGGTTTTCCTGAGATTTAAAACAACACCGCCGCGAGGGGCGGCGGGTGGTGGGCAAATTACCCTTAAAAACCGAGATATGGGCACTTGTTAGCACTCATGTCCTTCGAGTGCTAATAATAGGGGCTGCACAGTAAAATTTCAAGGGAGAAATGAGGAAATTGTCGATTTCCGTCTTACGAGGGATTGGTGAAAGCAGGCATTTGCCAGGAGAACTCTCCTGTAACCACCGGTCAGCACCGGCAGAATGATCCAGCCAATTGTCGGGTTACGCTGCGTATGCGGTCCCGCACGATCCGGTATTATGGATCGTAGCGGGTCGGAATCCTTTAGGGCTAACCCGGCCTACCAAGGTCTATTTTATCTGCGTTCGTCGGCGGTTAATCACCGATTTGATAGCTAGCGATATTCGCGCCATTCAACCGGGGTGTCGTCATGATCGCCGTGAGGATGATGCTGGTATATCTCGACAAAGATTTTTCGTGACTTGAGCAGGTGTTCAGGGGCGCGTAGATTTTCCATCTGCACTCGTTCGCAGTAGTAGATCAGCGCGCGATGGATTTTCTGGAAAAGTGAGTTGTCGAGGTGGAAACCTTGCGAGAGCAAGGCATTTTCCAGGTTTTCCAGAGAATAGTCAGCCAGGCTGTAAGTCACCTGAATGGAGTGTCTCTCGTCACGTTTTTGCACATCCAGGCCATCCATGCCAACCAGCAGCAACCAAGCTTGAGCGTGCTGGTTGACTGGCAGCGTGTAAAAACAAATCTCCCTGGTTTTGATCAGATCGTTCGACAACATGGCCTCTACCCGTTGCAACGAGAAAAGCACAAACATCGCTGCGCAAAAAATCCAGTATAGCCGTAAAAAAAATGGCCCGCTACAGGCGGGCCATTAAGTCACTGAAGTAGGGAGTGCGAGCTATTTAACTTGCTGCATGATTTGCAGACCCTTAAGCAGGTTCACCGCCTGGTTGAGCTGGTAATCGTTTTTGGAAACGATTTCACCCGGCTCCAACTTGTTGTCCGGAGTCTCCGACTTGCTGCCTTTATCAGCCGGCGCTTTTGGCGCAGGCAGCTTGGTCGGCGCACTAGCAGGTTTGTCTTCTTTCTGGCCGTTTGACAGGTGACGTTCCAGATCGGCCTCGCGCAGGTTCATGGCCGGCTCCGTTACACCCGTCAAAGTGGCTTCTTCCACTATGATGTCGGGGGTGATCCCTTTGGCCTGGATCGAACGTCCGCCAGGTGTGTAGTAGCGGGCGGTAGTGAGCTTGATGGCAGTGCCGTTGCCGAGCGGCAGGATGGTTTGCACGGAGCCTTTACCGAAGCTTTGGGTGCCCATGACGATGGCGCGCTTTTGGTCTTGCAGAGCGCCTGCTACAATTTCCGAGGCAGAGGCTGATCCGCCATTAACCAGTACAACCAGCGGTACGCTCTTGGTGCCGGCGGGAAGGTGCTTGAAGTAGTCTTCCTGATTGCCGCGCAGATAATTTTCCTTGTTGGCGGTCAGTTTCATCTTGGCATCTTCGCTGCGGCCCTCGGTATAAACCACCAGGGTATTCGGTTGGAGGAAGGCGGTTGATACGGCGACGGCACCGTTCAGCAGGCCGCCCGGATCGTTGCGCAAATCCAGCACCAGGCCCTTAAGCGGCGCTTTATTGTCTTTGTATAGTTGCTCAAGCGCCTTGCCCAAATTTTCGCCGGTATGTTCCTGGAATTGGGTAATGCGGACATAACCGTAGCCAGATTCCAGTAGCTTGGACTTCACACTCTTGATCTTGATAACGGCACGCGTCAGTGTGATGGTGAGTGGTTTGACTTCACCCTTGCGCAATATTGTCAGGATGATTTTGCTGTCTGGTTTGCCGCGCATGCGTTTGACGGCATCGTTCAGCGTCATGCCTTTGACGGGCGCGTCGTCTAGCTTGATGATCAGGTCACCGCTCTTCACTCCAGCGCGATAGGCAGGGGTGTCTTCGATGGGTGAAACTACTTTGATGAAACCGTCTTCCATGCCGACTTCTATGCCAAGCCCACCGAATTCGCCCTGGGTGCCCACCTGCAAGTCTTTGAAGGCATCCTGGTCAAGATAGGCGGAATGGGGATCGAGGCCGGACAACATGCCGTTAATGGCCTCGTTGATCAATTTCTTGTCTTCCACCGGCTCGACGTAATCACTTTTAATTTTGCCGAATACTTCGGTGAAAGCGCGTAGCTCATCAATGGGCAGCGGTGACAGTGATGTCGCTGCTTCCTTGTCTGCTACGGCAGAGAAATTGAGGCTCAGCAATACACCAAGCACAGTGCCCAGTCCGATTAGTCCGATTTTTTGCAGTTTGGTGCGCATTCCCAGGGTCTCCACCTTAATTGTGTTCGCACATAAATATAAGGGCGCCAATGACGCCCTTCAAGTATTCCTTGGCATTCACCGTGCCGTCCAGCTCAACGGGTCGAATGGACGGCTTTGGTAACGCAGCTCGAAGTATAAACCGGAATCGGGACTGCCGCCGCTGTTTCCCGCAGTGGAAATTATATCTCCGCCATGAACAGTTTCTCCGACCTGCTTGTAAAGTGCTTCGTTGTTGCCGTACAGGCTCATGAAGCCGTCATCGTGGTCGATGATTAGCAGATTACCGAAGCCCCGCAGCCAGTCGGCAAACACCACGCGCCCGGCGGCTACCGCCTTGATGGCTTCGCCGGTATGCGCCCGGACGAAGATGCCTTTCCATAATGCGCCGCTGTCTTCGCGGGGGCTGCCGAAGCGGTGGGTTACTTCGCCCGCTACTGGCAATCCCAATTTCCCTTTGAGCTGCCGGAATACGCCGCTTGAGCGGGACAGATCCGGTTGCTTGACTGAGCCCGGCGTAGCGGGAGCCGGGTGCTTATGTTTTTTTGCGACAATTCTGGTCAACCGTTCGATGAGTTGGGTCAGGCGCTGCTCGTCACGCTTGAGCGTGGAAAGTTCACGCTGCCGGTTCTGAATCCGCCTGGCAATGCGTCCCAATACCAGCTTGCGGGCATTCTGCTCCACTTCCAGTTGGTGCTTGTGTGATTCCTGCGCGGTCTTGATGCGCGTGAGTTCCTGATTCTTCTCCTGCGTTTCGTTCGCCAGTGCTTGCAAGTGTTCCAGGCTGCGCTGCTGGGACTGGATCAAATCGGCACGTGCGCGCGATAGGTAAGTGTAATAGTGCAGTTGTCGCGCTGCCTCGTTCGGATTTTTCTGATTGAGCAACAATTTGAGCGGGTCATCTTCACCGGCAAGATAGCGTTGGTATAGCAGTTTGCTTAATAACGCCTGCTGCTGGTCGATTTCACGCTGGGTGCGTGTCGCGTCGCTTTGCAGCGCATTCAGCTTGGCGCTTACTGCATGCTGCTGGAGGGAGAGGTTGTAGAGTTCGCGATTGGTCTGGCTGATGGAACGCTCGGAAGATTTCAGGGCGTCGGTGGTTTCTGATTTCGATTCCTCGGCGCTCTCCAGATCTTTCTGGGTCTGCTCGATGCGGCCGCGCAATGCTTTAAGTTCCTGTTCTTTTTTTTGGGCAGGCGCAGCGTGAGCAAGGTTTGTCAGCAGGGAGGCTGAGAGAATGAACAAGAACCACGGCTTAACGCCGCGCGTACGTTTGCTACAGCCAATGCCGATTTTTTTTTGAGGGAGAGTAATCGTCACTCGAATTCGATGAGCGGCCTACCGGTCATTTCAATAGGTTGCTTAAGGCCCATCATTTTGAGCATGGTGGGTGCCACATCCTCCAGCGCGCCCGATTCTGCCAGGTGCGCAGGCCGGGCGCCCACATAGATGAACGGCACCAGGTTGATGGTATGCGCAGTGTGCGCCTGGCCGGTACGGTCGTCATACATCATTTCGGCATTGCCGTGGTCGGCAGTGATCAGGATGTCGCCGCCGATTTTGTGCATGGCCTCGATTACTCTGCCCAAACACACATCAACGGCTTCAATCGCCTTGGCAGCTGCTTGAATGTTGCCGGTATGGCCGACCATATCGGCATTGGCGTAGTTGCAGACAATTGCGTTGAATTTTTTGCTCTCTATCGCGGCAACCAATTTATCCGTCACCTCAAAAGCACTCATTTCCGGCTTCATGTCGTAGGTGGCCACATCAGGCGAAGGTACCATGATGCGCTCTTCACCCGGATAAACTGTTTCTTCACCGCCGTTGAAGAAATACGTGACGTGTGGATATTTTTCCGTTTCGGCAATACGCAGCTGGGTCAACCCCAGGTGCGAGACGTATTCGCCAAAGCTGTTACGGATGCGTTCCGGCGGAAAAGCAACGGGCACATGGAACTCATCGCTGTAACCGGTCAGGGTGCAATAGGTGCCTAACTTGGGGATATATTCACGTTCAAAGCTATCGAAATTGGGTTCGATAAAGGTGCGGGAAATCTGGCGTGCGCGGTCTGAACGGAAGTTCATGAAGACTACCGAATCGCCGTCTTCCATGTGCACCGGTGTTGTGCCTGCAGGGATGATGGCAGTGGCTTTGACGAACTCGTCGGTTTCGCCGCGCTGGTAAGCCATATCCAGGCCGGCCTGCACAGTCTCGGCCTGAAATTCGGCCTTGCCCCGTGTCATCAAGTCGTAAGCAGCCTTTACCCGCAGCCAACGATGATCCCGATCCATGGCGTAATAACGCCCGATGATCGAGGCGATACGCGGGGTGCGAAGGGCGTTACATTTTTCTTGCAAGCGGCGCAGAAATAATTCTGCGCTTTTCGGCGGCGTATCGCGTCCATCGAGGAACACATGCAGGTAAATTTTACCCAGTCCTTCGCGTACCGCCATCTCAGCCATGGCGTGGATATGATTCTCGTGGCTGTGAACGCCGCCATCAGAGAGTAGCCCCAAAATATGCAGCGCCTTGCCTTTTTCCTTGGCGGAATTGATTGCATTTTTTAAGGCTGGATTGGAAAAGAAATGGCCGCTTTGGATGGCGCGGTCGATGCGGGTGAACTCCTGGTAAACAACGCGACCAGCCCCGATGTTCAAATGGCCCACTTCAGAATTGCCCATTTGACCTGAAGGCAAACCCACTGCCGCTTCCGATGCTTGTACCGTGGTATGGGGGCAGTGTTGCCAGAGTTTGTCCCAAATGGGCTTGTGCGCGATGGCCACGGCATTGTCTACACCGCCATGACGGCAGCCGAAACCGTCGAGAATTATGAGGAGGGCTGGCGTCACTTGCATCTTGAGGGTTTGCTTTTCATTTCAATGTGTTTGCAATATTTTATAATATTTTGATACTAAGCGCATTATACTTATTCTATCTATGGGGGTTTTCTATGGCAGATAAGGCATCAAAACAGGATCGAGTCGACTTGATCGACAAGGACGAACACATTGAACAGGCGTCCAAAGCGTTGAAGGCTATGTCGCATCCGCTACGCCTGAAAATCCTCTGCGTGCTGGGCGACCGAGAGGTGAGTGTGCAGGAAATTGTTGAAAGTGTCGGCACGTCGCAAAGCAATATTTCTCAGCATCTGGCCATTTTGCGCGATAAAGGCGTTTTGCGCACGCGCAAGGATGCTAATCGTGTTTACTACCGCGTTGGTGATACACGTACGCTTAAACTGATCGGCATGATGCGCGATGTGTTCTGCGGTTTCGCGAAGTAATTTTTCACGGTCAAAATATAGTCCTTGAAATTTGCAACATAACCCATATATTAGTGTTTGCTAATATATTTCCGAGGGTTTATGGTGTTTAAATCTTTCCTGAAATTGGCGTTTGCGGGCCTCATGGCCGGTGCATGGGCTGCGCATGCGGCACTGCCTTTTGCCATTGCTCAAGTAGATTATCGGGAAGTCGATCAAACTTATGCCACGGAAGCAGTAGTCGAGGCAGTCCATCAATCCACTGTTTCCGCGCAGATAGCCGGACGCATAGTTGCAATCAATTTTGACGTGGGTGATTACGTCAAGCAAGGCCAGGTCATCGTACGCATCGATGAAAGCGAAGTGGGTCAGGCGCTAGCCGGCAGCCGCGCCCAAGTCGCGCAGGCACAGGCCCTGCTGTCCAATGCCCGCGCCAATTACCAGCGTACCCAGCGTCTGTTCGAACAGAAATTCATCAGCCAGGCTGCCTTGGATAAGGCGCAGGCCGAATATAAATCGGCCCAGGCGCAAGCTCAGGCAATGCTTGCTGGGGCGGGCCAGGCCGCTGCCACCAAGAGTTATGCCACCATCGTGGCGCCGTTTAGTGGCGTGGTCGCGGCACGTCACGTGGAACTGGGCGAAATGGCTGCACCCGGCAAGCCGCTGATGACTGGCTTCGACCCGAAGGATTTACGCGTCGTGGCGAACATTCCGCAATACAAACTGGAAGAAATTCGCCGCGCGCCGCGTGCTGCCGTCGAGATTCCCTCCGTCAATAAATGGGTTGAGGCAACCGGTGTGACTGTGTTACCTGCCGCCGATATCAACACACACACCACGCGCGTGCGGATCGACTTACCGGAAAATATGAGTGGTGTGATTCCGGGTATCTATGCGCGCGCGCATTTCACCGTCGGCAAGTCGCGCAAGTTGCTGGTTCCGGGTGCTGCCGTGGTGCATCGCGGCGAAGTGACTGCCGTGTATGTGGTGGATGCCAAACAAAACGTGGGTTTCCGCCAGGTACGTCTGGGCGAGGCCGCTGCTCAGGGGCAGATTGAAGTGCTGGCAGGTCTGATGCCGGGAGAGACAGTTGCCCTGGAACCTATCAAAGCCGGAATATTTTTGAAACAAAAGTAACAACTACGTCTCTGCTGTAAATCAATCTTATGGGTTTCTCGGGCCGTATCGCCAAATTTTTTCTCTCGTCCCAGCTAACGCCGCTGATTGCGTTGATTGCTTTTCTGCTGGGTGCGATTGCCGTTGTGGTCACACCGCGCGAGGAAGAGCCGCAGATCAACGTGACCATGGCGAATGTGTTTATTCCCTTCCCCGGTGCGTCGGTCAAGGATGTGGAAAATCTCGTTGCCACGCCTGCCGAACAAGTTCTTTCGCAGATTGCTGGTATCGAGCACATCTATTCTGTTTCCCGCCCCGGCATGGCCGTCCTCACCGTGCAATACAAAGTGGGCGAGGATCGCATTCAGGCTTTGGTGCGGCTGTACGATACGATCCAGTCCAAGCGCGATTGGGTGTCACCCAACCTGGGCGTGTTGGATCCCATCATTAAACCGGTGGGTATCGACGATGTGCCGATCACGACCTTAACCTTGTGGACGGCAGACGAATCACGTGGCGCATTCGATTTGCAGCAGGTGGCGCATTCTGCCGAAATCGAGCTGAAGCGCATCCAGGGTGTGCGCGAAGTGACTACGCTAGGTGGGCCAAACCACGTGGTGCGGGTGGTAATGGAACCGGAGCGCATGAGTGCTTACCGGGTATCTGCTCAGGACATTCGCGATGCGCTACAGGTATCCAATGCCTCACAGCCTTCCGGCGTGCTGGTGTCCAATAACCAGGAATTGCTGGTGCAGACCGGCACGTTTCTCAATTCCGCCGCTGACGTGAAGCAATTGGTGGTTGGCGTGTCCAATAGTCGGCCAGTATTTATGGCCGATGTGGCGCGCATTGAGGATGGTCCCGATCAGCCGTCGCGCTATGTATGGGTGGGGCATGGCAAAGCTTCAAAAATCAAAGGTGAACAACCGGCGGTGACTATCGCCGTGACCAAGAAACCAGGCGAAAACGCGGTGGACGTAGCCGAGCGAGTCATCCGCCGCATGCAGCAGTTGAAGGGCGCAGTGATCCCGGATGGGGTGGAGGTAACGGTCAGCCGCAACTATGGTGAAACCGCCAATGACAAAGCACAGAAGCTGATCAAGAAACTGTTTTTTGCCACCGCGTCAGTGGTGCTGCTAGTCATGTTTGCTTTGGGAAAACGCGAGGCATTGATCGTCGGCGTGGCCGTACTGCTAACGCTGTCGGCAACGCTCTTCGCTTCCTGGGCTTGGGGTTTCACGCTCAATCGCGTGTCCTTGTTTGCGCTGATTTTTTCCATCGGAATTTTGGTCGATGATGCCATTGTGGTGGTGGAGAATATTCATCGCCGTCGTGAGTTGGATAAGGACAAGCCGCTATCGCAGATCATTCCGGAAGCAGTGGACGAAGTGGGCGGACCAACCATCCTGGCCACATTTACCGTAATTGCCGCATTGCTGCCGATGGCCTTTGTGACCGGCCTGATGGGGCCGTACATGAGCCCGATTCCGATCAATGCCAGCATCGGTATGCTGATTTCATTGGCGCTGGCTATTGTCGTTACCCCCTGGCTTTGCCTAAAGCTGCTCGCCAAGGGGCAGCACACCGCTCAGTCTGGTGGTGGCGAAGACAAGCTGTACATATTATTTCGCGACAAGTTGACGCCTTTCCTCAATCGCGAGCAGGGCTCGCCAGCCCGGAAGAAACTGGTGCTAGGGATACTGGTGGCGATTCTGCTGGCGATATCATTAGCGGCAGTGAAGTTGGTGATTCTGAAAATGCTGCCGTTCGACAACAAGTCGGAGTTCCAGGTAGTGGTGGATATGCCAGTAGGTACGCCGCTGGAACAGACCTCGCGCGTGCTACGCGAAATCGGCACCTATCTTTCCAGCGTGCCGGAAGTGACCGATTACGAAGCCTATGCAGGTACCGCCGCACCGATCAACTTCAACGGCCTGGTGCGCCAGTATTATCTGCGCAGCGGGTCGGAAGTGGGCGATTTGCAAGTAAATCTTCTGGACAAGCACCAGCGCGACCGCAAGAGCCATGAGATTGCCCAGTCCGTTCGCCCGGCCATCGAAAAGATTGCATTGGCTTATGGCGCCAACGTCAAGATTGTCGAGGTGCCGCCGGGTCCTCCGGTGATGTCGCCGATCGTGGCTGAAGTATACGGCCCGGACTATCAGGGGCAAATCAGCGTTGCCAAAAAGGTGCGCGCTGCATTTGCTAAAACGAAGGATATCGTTGCCATTGATGACAGCGTGGAAGCTGATGCGCCGAAATTCATCCTGCATGTGCTGCAGAACAAGGCGGCACTGCTGGGGGTGGCGCAGAAGGACATCGTGCAGGTCATGCGCATGGGACTGTCGGGCGAAGACGTGACACCGATCCACGGCGCTTCGACCAAGTATGAATTGCCCGTGCGTGTGACCCTGGCGCCAGAGCGCCAGTCTGGTTTGGACGAATTGCTCAAGCTCACCGTACGTGCGCGCGATGGGACGCTGGTGCCGCTTTCCGAACTGGTCGAGACGGTGCCGAGCACGCGCGAGAAAACCATTTTCCACAAGGATCTGCTGCCGGTGGTGTTCGTGGTGGGCGACATGGCGGGGAAGCTGGATAGTCCATTGTATGGTCTGTTTTCCATTCGTGCGCTGATCAACGGGATGCAACTGTCTGAGGGCGGCACGCTGGGAGAAAATTTCATCAAACAACCGGCAGATCCTTACGCCGGATATAGCATCAAGTGGGACGGCGAATGGCAGGTCACCTATGAAACCTTCCGAGATATGGGCATTGCCTACGCGGTTGGTCTGGTGCTGATTTATCTGTTGGTGGTGGCGCAATTCAAGTCGTATCTCACGCCGCTGGTCATTATGGCGCCGATCCCGTTGACCATTATCGGCGTGATGCCGGGACATGCGTTGCTCGGTTCGCAATTTACCGCCACGTCGATGATCGGCATGATTGCGCTGGCGGGCATCATCGTGCGCAATTCCATTTTGCTAGTGGATTTCATCAACACGCAGGTACAGGCTGGCATGGCGTTTCAGGAAGCGGTGATCCGCGCCGGAGCCACCCGCGCCAAACCCATTGTCCTGACCGGCGTGGCGGCCATGATGGGGGCGCTGTTTATCCTGGACGACCCGATTTTCAACGGGCTGGCCATATCGCTGATTTTCGGCATTTTTGTTTCCACGCTGCTGACATTGGCCGTGATCCCGGTTCTGTATTACGCTGTCATGTGGCGGCGCTTTGAGAAGTGACGGATAGCGTGAACCTGAGGTATTATTTGGATAGTGACATTTAAACCACGGGGTGCATGGGGAACATGGTGGAAAGGCAATGGTGTAGATTCCCCGTGAACCCCGTGTTCCCCGTGGTTAATTGTTTTTGGAATTGGGCAGCATCTTTTGTATGAGGTATTAACGTGCAGTTTGTGCAAAGTAATATTTGGTTGATCTTGCTGGTAGCGATGAGCGGATTCATGCTGATCATGCCGAACCTGGGCGCTATCCTGCGTGGCATCAAGGAAGTGGGCGTGCTGGAAGCGACGCAGATGATTAATCATCGCGACGCGGTGGTGGTGGACGTGCGCGAAGACAAGGAGTGGGCGACCGGTCGTATTCCTCACGCCAGGCATATTCCATTGGGCCAACTAACCAGTCGCCTCAAGGAACTGGAAAAATTCAAGAAAAAGCCTATCGTAGTCGGATGCCGCAGCGGCCATCGCTCGGCTAGCGCTTGCGCGACCTTGAAGAAAAGCGGTTTCGAAGAAGTGTATAACTTGAAAGGCGGCATCATCGCTTGGGAACAAGCAAACATGCCCGTGGAGAAATAGTAATGTCTATGCCAAATGTCACTATGTATTGCACGGGCGTGTGCCCTTATTGCACGATGGCGGAACGCCTGCTGGAAAGCAGGGGGGTCGCCAAGATTGAAAAGATTCGCATTGATCTTCAGCCGGAGTTGCGCGACGCCATGATCGAAAAAACCAGTCGCCGCACTGTGCCGCAGATTTTCATCGGCGAGCACCACGTCGGAGGTTTCGACGACCTGGCTGCTCTGGATAAAGCCGGTAAGCTCGTGCCTATGCTGAGTCCGGAGTGTCCGGCGTAGTTGTTAAGGTGCCCATGAACGTCGTTTGCCCCAAATGTTTCGCCACCAACCGTGTTCCCGAGGCGCGGCTGGCAGAGAGTCCAAAGTGCGGCAAATGCGGCGCTTCGCTACTGGACGGCGTACCCATTGAGCTCAGCTCCCGGGATTTTCAGCGCTTTATTGCCAATAATGACCTGCCGGTGGTCGTGGATTTTTGGGCGTCATGGTGCGGGCCGTGTAAAATGATGGCGCCGGTATTTGCCCAAGTCGCGTCGAATATGAAAACCAGAGCGCGTTTTGTCAAGGTCAATTCCGAACAGGAGCAGGCGCTTGCCGCCCAATACCAAATTCGCAGCATTCCCAGCTTGGTGGTGTTCAAAGAGGGCGCGGAGACAGGGCGGACGGCAGGTGCGATGGACGCCGCCAGCCTGACGAATTGGCTGAGTCAGTATGCATAACTAAACAAGAAATTACCCTTTAATATTGGAAATATCATGAGCGAACAAGAAGCGCAGCAACCCGTATTTAATATTGAAAAAATCTACGTTAAGGACCTCTCCCTGGAAGTCCCTAATGCACCGGGTATTTTTCTGGAACGTGAGGCACCACAGATCGACGTACAACTGCACACTGAAAGTGCGGCTGTTAGCGAAGGTGTTTACCATTCAGTCCTGACCGTCACGGTTACCGCCAAGATCAAGGATAAAACCATGTTCCTGGTGGAAGCCTCGCATGCAGGAATTTTCCAGATCCGCAATATTCCGCAGGCGGAGATGGACCCGATTCTTGGCATTGCCTGCCCAAATATCCTATTCCCCTATGTGCGCGAGGTGATCTCGGATGCGACTAGCCGTGCCGGTTTCCCGCCCGTGATGCTGAACCCGATGAATTTCGAAGTGCTTTACCAGCAGCAACAAGAACAGAAACAGCAGCAGGCCGGCGCGGTCGTTACTCACTGATATCTTCTGCTGTTACGCACTTGGCGCTGCTTCGTTACTTGCCAGTTGTTGCAATGCTGGTTTCCGCAGCGTCCGGGGCAGCTGACTTTTTTTCTGTTGCCGCCAACGGCACTCTGTTCTACGACGCGCCTTCTGCCAAGGCAAAAAAACTTTTCGTAGTGAGTCAGTTGTACCCGGTTGAAGCCGTCGTTTCTCTGGGTGAATGGATCAAGGTGCGAGATGTCAGCGGGAAGCTAGCCTGGGTCGAGAAGAAACAACTTACCGACAAACGAACCGTTGTCGTCAGTGCTGCCCATGCCGACGTTCGTCAGTCGCCTGACGACGCCGCGACGCTGGTATTTCAGGCGGATGCGGGCGTGGCGCTGGAATTTGTGGAAAGCGTTCCCGGTTGGGTCAAGGTGCGTCATCGCGATGGGCAGACGGGCTTCGTCAAACTCAATCAGGTGTGGGGCGCCTGATCCTAGAAACCGCACTTGATCGCTTGATTGTGAATTTAACGACGTCCTTTAAAATAACTTACTCATGTTTTTACTGTTCATCTGTTTGGTGAGTCCGCTACGTGTTGGATTGCACGGTTTTCAGGGCGCATGGCTACGTTGTAACTCCTTGGAATGGAATAACCATTCCGCGTCGTTACGCCTTGCCCTGCACCCTGAAAACCGCACACTCCAACACGTCCAACTGCGGTTTCTAGGATGAACATCGCCATCCTCGGCGCAGGCGCCTGGGGTACGGCCCTGGCAATCAGCTTGTCAGGCAAGCACAACGTCATGCTGTGGGCGCGCAATGCGCAACAGGTCACGGCCATGTCGGCCAGCCGCATTTCACACTATCTGCCCGGCTTTGAATTATCGCAAGCGGTGCGTGTCGAATCAAATCTACCCACTGCGCTGGAATCTGCTGAGCTGATTATCGCTGTCGTACCGGTTGCCGGTCTGCGTCCCTTGCTGCGTAGCCTTACAGCAACAGGTGTAACCATCCCCATTATCTGGGCCTGTAAGGGATTCGAATCCGGCACCGCCAAACTACCGCACGAAGTCGCACATGAAGAACTGGGCAGCAACTTCCCCTGCGGCGTTCTCTCCGGCCCGAGCTTTGCCCAAGAAGTAGCGGCAGGTCAGCCCACGGCGTTGACCTTGGCATCGATGGATGCCAATTTCGCGCGCAGGACGGCAGCGCAATTGCACTCACCTCGTTTACGCATTTATTCCAGCGATGATATCGGCGGCGTGGAAGTAGGCGGCGCAGTCAAGAACGTCATGGCAATTGCTGCCGGCATTTGTGACGGCATGGGCTTCGGCTACAACGCCCGCGCAGCGCTGATCACTCGCGGCCTGGCCGAAATCACCCGTTTGGGGCTTGCCCTGGGCGGCAGGATGGAAACTTTCCTCGGTCTGACCGGCGCTGGCGATCTGATCCTTACCTGCACCGGCGATCTGTCACGCAACCGCGAAGTGGGTCTGCGTCTGGCGCGTGGTCAGGGCTTGGAGAGTATTTTGCGTGAACTCGGGCACGTGGCTGAGGGTGTGTCCACCGCGCGTGAAGTCGCACGTTTGGCCGACGAGCATGACGTTGACATGCCAATCACCAAAGCTGTTTGCCGCGTGCTGTATGAAGGCATACCAGCAAAATCAGCTGTGGAAGAGTTACTCAAGCGCGAACCGAAAGCGGAAAATTAGCAAAATACCGATACACAAGACGAAATGAAAAATATGTCCAGCATTGCCTTCATTCCCATGCTGCGCCGCTTTGCAGCCTCCATACTGCTCGGCATCGCAACGCTGGGCACCACTTGTATTGCGCGCGCGGCGGAACCGTTACTCGAAATCGCGTTCGGCACGCAGACGCAACATCTCAGCCGCACCGAATTGCTCAGACATCCCGCTTTGCGCACCATCGAGGTACCGGTCGACGTGGCATATCAACGCCCGATGCGTTATCAGGCTGTGCCGTTGTCGGCGCTGATCGCTTCATTGCCGCACCTCGAGTCGGTGCAGTTCACGGCGCGCGACGGCTTCATCGCTAACATCCCCTGCGCCTTGCTGACCAGCGGTGCGCAACCGTGGCTGGCAATTGAACCGGCGGATGCGGTATGGCCCGCTCTGAAGTCCGGTAGCGGCAGCGCCGGATCTTTCTACCTGGTGTGGCTGGCGCCGGAAAAAGCTGGCATTTCGCCCGAGCAGTGGCCATACCAGATTGCAAAGATTGCGCAAGCCGCGCCGCTGGAAAAGCGCTACCAGCAAATCCTGCCGCAGACTGCCACGAACAGTCCTGAGCAACGCGGAATGCATGTGTTCGCCGCCAACTGCGCGGCATGCCACAGGATCAATGGCGGCGGCGATGCGGCGGTCGGCCCCGACCTGAACAAGCCGTTCAGCCCGACCGAATATTTTCAGGAACCGTTCCTGCGCAAATTGATTCGCGACCCAGCCTCGGTGCGCAACTGGGGACAACGTGTCATGCCCGGTTTCGCCTTCACAGTAATGAGCGAAGGGAAGTTGGACGATCTGCTGGCATATCTGCGCCAGATGGCGAAGCAGCGCTAATGATCGGGTAGCGGTTCTGCGAGTTAGAAATTGCTAGCCACACCTAGCGTTAAACCATAAGCGCGTGTTTCACTTTTTGGTTCAAACACGGTGCCAGCGGAGGCGCTATTTTTTGTCAAAGCCTCTGTGCTGCTACGCCCGAATTTCCACTGCTCCCAATATGGTTCGAATGTCAGTGTAATGCCGTTTTGTCGGGCTAATCGCAAAGGCAGCCCCAGCCGGAAACCATATGCCGCACCTAAAGCCAGGCTCGCATTGTCATACAGATCATGAAAGTCGATCCGAATGGCTGGACGAATTGATCGTATCAGATGCAAGTCTGCGCACAACTCATAGCCATCGCTGCTAAGCATGCGTGGCTGGATACCGGCAAAAAAATAAGGCCACCGATAAGTTTCCATGGGGCCAGTCGCAGTGGAGGTTGAATGGATGTCACGTTTCCATTCCCGGTATCCTAGACCGCCATAGAGAGTTCCCGCCATGGACTCGCCCAAGGATAATTGTCGGCTTAGCTGTGCAGAAAATTCGGTCAGGGTTTCGCTGGTGCTGGTGCTAATGGGAACGCCATTTACGGTTTCCCCGGCATAATCGATAACATGGGAGAAATATGCAGCATGTGCCGAGATGGCATATGGCCCATCAACATGAGTTAACTGTGCATCGATGCCTGGCAAATAGCCTTTCTCCCTATCCATCAAGCTGCCGTTATCTTTGAACTCACGATAGTCGAAATGCATGAATGAGACACCAAGGCCGGCTGAAAATGCGGGTAGGCTGTCGGCTGCAAATGTAGCGCATGGTATAAGCCACAGCAGGGATGACAGCAGCAAGGGCGGTACTTTTTTGTGGTTCCTCCTGGCATTGCGATCATGGCGCATGCTACTTATTCCTGAGCAGAATTAGATGGCGTCAAGTGCGGCCCAAGTTGTGGTGCTGGAACTTTCATAGGTACCGTCACCGTTGGCATCCACTTCGATCTGGACATTCAGATTGCTAAGAGCGGTAAGGCGAACCTTGGAGTTGTTTGCGCCCGTCGCAACGAGTACGCCAGAAATAGGGTTGTCGGGATTGTTATTGAAATTACCGGCAAAAGCGCTGGTCGTATTGAAGGTAACAGTGCCGCCTAACGATGAATTGCCCGTTGTGCCTGTCCCTGAAACAGTATAGGCATTGCTGGAGTTGTTGTAAGCGACACTGAAATTATAGCCGCTGATTGTTTCTGAGGTTCCCGTTGTTTTTGTGTAGCTAAGCGAACTCCCAGTAAGCGTTGCATTTACACTGACGCTATCGCTAGTGGACAAGGAAATAGCGGTGTCGCCAGCGAGCGTTTCCCCATCTACCGTGAGGTTAGAAAAGGTCATTGTCATCGCCGTGCTCCAGGCACCAACGCCAGGCGTGCCGGACAGGGCGGATATCGCCAGTGTAAGGCCACCAGTTATGCTACCGCTTAGAGCCGGGTCAACACAGCTATTGAAGGTGGCCGTCAGGGTTTCACCGATGGACAGCCTGCCGTTGTTGTCTGCATCGTTATAACTATAGGAAATATTGCCGCCTCCAGAGCAAGGCAGAGAGCCAGAAAGCGTAGCCGCTCCGATTAAATTGACGGGTGGCGGCATTTGCGGCAGTTGGGAAAGTTGCCACGATGCGAATTTCACCAGGCTGAATTTTTTTCCATCAGGGTTGGCTATGGCACCGCCAATCAAGGCAGCGCCGGACGTTGCGGATCCAGTGTTGACAGTAACTGATCCGCCAGCGGCGCTAGCGGCGGCAGTTGCATTGGCGCCAGTGATGGAAACGAGAGTCGAGCCAGAAGAGGAAGAGCCACTTCCCCCGCCACCACCTCCACCGCAACCAGCAAGAGTAAGCGTGATAATTGAAGCGCATAAGATGGCATATTGTGTGATGGTGCGCGAGAATTTCATGAGGCTGTTCCAATTTAAATTAAGGTAGTAAAGCAACGCGGCGTGAAAACCGCACGGAATGCTGTAACGATAGTAAGCGAGAATATATTTTCTGTAAATTGAATCGGTGGAGAGTAAAAACCGAATTTTGTTTATTTCCCCCCCGCAAACCCCATCTGCCGCCAGGCTTCGTAAGTGATTACCGCTACTGCATTGGATAAATTCAAGCTGCGGCACTCAGGCCGCATGGGCAGGCGTATGCGTTGCTCGGGTGGGAGGTCTTCCAAAATTTCTCTCGGTAAGCCCCGCGTTTCCGGGCCAAATACGAACACATCGCCAGCTTTGTATTCAACATCGCTGTAGCGCATGGCGCCTTTGGTGCTGGCCGCAAATAAACGCCGTCCGGCGAAATGCGTTGTACATGCAGCCCAATCCTCGTGCACTTTTACTGTCGCATATTCATGATAATCGAGGCCGGCGCGGCGCAGATCGCGGTCGTCCATGCGAAACCCCAGCGGCTTGACGAGGTGCAGGCCAAAGCCATTGTTGGCGGCCAGGCGGATAACGTTGCCGGTGTTGGGTGGAATTTCCGGCTGGTACAGGACGATGTCGAACATTTGGCTTGTGTGATTCCGGAAAAAAGTTTACTGTTAAATTATTCAATGAGCTAGCGCGCTATCGTAACAAGTCACACTAAGAAATGCGCGCAATTTTTTAAGGAGCGATTATGCCAAGGCCGGAAAAGATCCGCCTGGGTGAAATGCTGGTCAATCAGAAGCTGATTTCGCAGGAGCAGCTTGAGTTTGCGCTGGCTGAGCAAAAGCGCACCGGGCGTAAGCTTGGGCGGGTGTTCGTGGAAAATGCATTCGTCACGGAGGATGGTATTTCCGAGGCGCTTGCCCGGCAGCTCGGCATTCCTTTCATTAACCTCAAGCACTTCAACGTGACCGCTGAACTGGTGCGGCTGTTGCCGGAAACACAGGCGCGCCGTTTCCGCGCAATTATTCTGCAGGAAAAAAATGGTGCCCTGATGCTCGGCATGGCCGACCCGTCAGACCTGTTTGCCTACGACGAACTGGCGCGCATTCTTAAGCGCGACGTTGAGCTGGCGGTGGTAAATGAGGGCATGCTGCTTTCTACGATTGATCGCATGTATCGCCGCACAGAGGAGATCACCGATCTTGCCAAGGAGTTGGAGCAGGATCTGGGCGAGGTGGCAATTGATTTCGGTGAACTGGGCGGAACGCCTGGCCAGGAAGAGGCGCCGGTCGTTAAATTGCTCCAGTCTGTTTTTGAAGACGCTGCGCAAGTGCGCGCCTCGGACGTCCACATCGAACCCCAGGAAGGGCGGTTGCAAATCCGTTTCCGTATCGACGGCATGCTGCATTTGCAGAACGAGTCCGATATCAAGATTGCACCTGCGCTGGCGCTGCGCCTTAAGCTGATGTCCGGGCTGGATATTTCCGAAAAGCGTTTGCCGCAGGATGGCCGCTTCGCCATACGGGTAAAGAATCAGCAACTCGATGTGCGGATTTCCACCATGCCCACACAGCATGGCGAATCTGTGGTGATGCGTTTGCTGAATCAGAGCGGCGGTATGACCAATCTGGACAGGCTGGGCATGCCGCCAAAGATGCTGGAACGCTTTCGCAGCATTGCGCACCGCCCCAATGGTTTGGTGCTGGTTACAGGCCCCACCGGGTCGGGTAAAACGACCACGCTGTATGCGACCCTGGCAGAACTCAATACCATGGAGCGCAAGATCATCACGGTTGAAGACCCGGTTGAATACCGCTTGCCTGGCATCAACCAGGTGCAGGTGAACGAGAAAATCGATCTGAGCTTTGCGCGGGTGTTGCGCTCAGCCTTGCGTCAAGACCCGGACATTGTACTGGTGGGCGAGATGCGTGATCAGGAAACGGCGCAAATTGGTATGCGTGCTGCCATGACCGGCCACCTGGTGCTATCCACCCTGCATACCAATGATGCAATGAGTACACCAATCCGCTTGCTGGACATGGGCGTTCCCCGTTTCATGGTTGCCACGTCGTTACAGGTCGTCTTGGCACAACGGCTGGTGAGGGTTATCTGTGAAAGTTGCGTTGAACCTTATGCACTGAAACCGAGCGAACGCGAATGGCTGAAATTCGAGCTGGGCGACCAAGTTGACGAGCACAAATTCATGCAAGGACGCGGCTGCTCCCACTGCAATGGCACGGGTTTCGCCGGACGCATAGGTGTGTATGAAATGCTTGAAGTAACTGAAGCAGTGGCCGATGCCGCCAATCATCACGACCCCGCGCACTTTCTTAAGGTAGCGAAGGAACAAATGGCCGGTGAAACCCTGCGCCGGCATGCGGTTGCGCTTGCTGTGAAAGGCAAATCAACCGTGTCAGAGGCTATGCGGATTAGTAATCAATTTGAAGAATAAGACCTTATGAACCACGGGGAGCACGGGGGACACGGGGGACACGGGGATTTGATCGATTGTGACGAGGTGTTTGTGGATGCGGCGTTGACCGCTGCAACTAACGTGCATCGCCAGTTGGGGCCGGGGTTGCTCGAATCGGTGTATGAACTGGCCATGATGATTGAATTGGCTGAAATGGGTGTGCCAGCCAAGCGGCAAGTTGAGGTGCCTGCTAGCTACAAAGGGCATGTGCTTGGTGTAGGGTTTCGTGCCGATATTGTTGTGGCAGACAGCTTGCTTCTCGAGCTGAAAGTTGTAGATGAGCTAAATGGGATGCACCTGTCACAGTTGATGACGTATCTAAAATTGTTAGGATTCAAACGAGGATTTTTGCTTAACTTCAATAAAAAAATTACTGAAGGATGGCATCAAACGTGTATCTATATGAATTTCCCCGTGCCCCCCGTGTTCCCCGTGGTTATTGCTTGAGGAAGCATGCCCTACTTTACCTATAAAGGACGCAATGCTCAAGGCGAGCTGGTAACCGGTACGCTGGAGAGTGTTTCCAGCAATGGTGTTGCCGATCTGTTGATGAACACCGGGATTACGCCGGTAGAAATTGTGACTACCCGGCAGCCGGTTTCGACCGTAGGCTCGAAGTGGTTTGAGCGGCTGACAGAAGAGAAAATTCGCTCCATCGATGTGCAGCTGTTCAGCCGGCAGATGCATACCCTGCTTAAATCCGGTGTGCCGATCATGCGCGCGCTGGCGGGTTTGCGGGAATCGACCAGCAATAAATCGTTTGCCAAGGTGATACAGGAAATACGTGAGAGCCTGGACAGTGGTCGTGAACTGTCCGCAGCTTTTCGCGCCCATCCCCGCATTTTTTCCAACTTCTACGTCAGTATGATTCGCGTGGGAGAGATGACTGGCCGCATGGATGAAATATTCATGCGCTTGTTTAACCACCTCGAATTCGAACGCGAAATGCAGGAGCGGGTGAAGACAGCAATGCGTTATCCCACTTTTGTGGTGATAGCGATGGTGGTGGCCCTCGCCGTTATTAATATTTTTGTTATTCCGGCATTTGCCAAGGTATACGCGGGGTTTAAGGCTGAGTTGCCGTTCATGACGCAAGTGTTGCTCAAAACGTCTTCGTTCACGGTGGCATATTGGCCCGTCATGTTGCTTGCCATTGTCATTGGTGTGATATGGTTCAAGTTCTATACTAATACGCCGGTTGGGCGATACAAATGGGATAAGCTAAAACTGCGCTTTCCGATTGCCGGAAAAATTGTCCTGAAGGGCACGCTTTCGCGCTTTGCACGCAGTCTGGCCCTGGCGATGCGTAGCGGTATTCCTATCGTACAAGGGTTGACCGTGGTGTCCCAGGTGGTGGATAACGACTATATCGCCAGCCGCGTTGACCAGATGCGAGATGGCGTGGAGCGTGGTGAAAGTATTCTGCGTACCGCCGCCACAGCAGGCGTATTTACGCCCGTGGTGTTGCAGATGATCGCAGTGGGCGAAGAGACCGGCGATCTGGACGGCCTGATGCAGGAAGTGGCGGAAATGTATGAGCGCGAGGTGGATTACGAATTGAAAACCTTGAGCGCGCAGATCGAACCCATTCTTATTGTGGGTCTTGGAATACTGGTACTGGTGGTAGCGCTGGGTGTATTCCTGCCGATATGGGATCTGGGCAAAGTGGCGATTAAGCATTGAAACGCGAACGCGGTTTTTCCCTGTTCGAGTTGATGGTGGTAGTGATGGTGATAAGCCTGCTGGGGCTGGTGCTTCTCGACCGGCTGTTGTTTTACCAGGAGCAGGCGGAAAAAAGTGCCATGGAGCAGACGGTAACTATATTGCGCGTGGCTTTGGTTATCCGCATCGGAGAGATGAGGGCAAACGGCCAGGAGTCGAAAATTGCCAGCATAGCGACGGAAAACCCGATGGACTGGTTGTCGCGAAAACCGGTAAATTATGTAGGCGAGTTCAACGGAGCAGCGGAGAGTCTTGCGGAAGGCGCTTGGTATTTTGACAACCAGTACCGGGTGCTGGTTTATAAGGTAAAGCATAGGCGCCACCTTGGAGGAGAGGCGGGCAACAAAGGGGAAATCCGTTTTCGCGTTAAGGCAAAGGACATCGAAAGTACTAAAGCTTTCCTGAATGCAACCGTAAACAGTAGAATCGACGCATTGGTTCTACAGGCAGTGCCAACATACATATGGTTTTAGCGTTGTGGAACATAACTGAACCTGGGTTGAGATGCCTTTTTATCAAATCGATGTAAAAGTGAAGGAGTACAAAATGAAACGTACAGCACAGAGTGGTTTTACCTTGATCGAACTGATCGTGGTGATAGTGATTCTAGGTATTCTGGCGGCGACAGCACTGCCCAGGTTTATTAACCTGCAACAGGATGCGCGTTTCGCCAAGGCGCAGGCTCTTTTCGGAGCGCTCAGGTCAGCTTCTTCACTGGGGCATGCCGAAGCCATGGTATTGAACGCTACCGGTGGCACTCACGCTGCTCCAGTAAACGCTGCCATGGACGGGTTTAATATCGCGATGGTCTTCGGCTACCCGGCGGCAACTAATAACACTACCGGGATTATGGGTGCGGCCCAGATCACTGATTTAAGCGATGGTGTTGTATCAACCGTTACTCTTGCCGGTACTGTTGGCACGGTGACTTTGACTGTTAATGGTGCAGCTAATCTGGCCACCTGCCAAATTGTCTACACGGAACCAGGAGCTGTCGGCGGGAGTCCAACTATCACGCTTACTGCTACAGCCGCCGGTTGCGCCTAATCCTAAAAACAAATGGACTGCCAGCTTGGGTTTAATCCCAAGCGGTATTCCAGGCAAGTACCGCCATCTGTCATGAGGGTGATTACCCGTCCCGAGGCAATGCCGTATGCAATGCGGCATTGCCTCGGGTTCACCATGGTGGAGCTGATCGTCACCATCACGATTGTCGGGATTCTTTCTGCTGTCGCTGCTCCCCGGTTTCTTAGTCGTGATGGGTTCGACTCTATCGGTTTCACCGATCAGGTCGAGTCCCTTACCCGCTATGCTCAAAAAGTGGCGATTGCAAAGCGTCGCAATGTTTGCGTTACCCTGACGGCAAACACCGTTAGCCTCAATTACTCGAACCCAGGCCTGTGCGATACGGCCTTGTTTCTGCCCAGTACGCAAACGAATACCCTGAATGCGCCGAATGGCTTGACGCTGTCGGCAGCAAATTTTTACTTTGATTCTCTGGGCCGCCCGTTCTATGTGGCCGGCAATGCGTCATTCGGCAATAATGCTTTGAGCATTACCGTTACCGCCAACCCCAACCGCACCATCACCGTCGAGAATGAGACCGGCTATGTGCATCAGTAAGCATCAATCCGGCATCTCGCTGATTGAGCTGATCATGTTCATCGTGATCGTCAGCATTGCGCTGGCCGGCGTGATCAACGTGCTCAATTTGAATACCAGCCATAGCGCCGACCCGGTGGTGCGCAAGCAGGCGATGGCCATAGCCGAATCGCTGCTGGAAGAAATTGAAGAGAAGAATTTTGCCAAGCCGGCGGGTGGTTTTGCTGGCCCATTTACGCCGGTTAACCGGCAATTATTCGATACGGTGAGTGATTACAGTGTTTTTAGCATGAGTCCTGTGGCAGATATTACCAACACGGCTATTCCCAGTTTGACGGGATATAGCGCCAGCGTAACTGAGACGCCCGTTACCCTTTGTGCAGGGGCGGTCTGCACACTAGCTGGCGATGCACTGCTTATCACCGTCAGAGTCGATGGGCCGGGCGGTTTTTCCGTCACTCTGGACGGTTACCGTACAAATATATAGCTATGATGCCCACAGTGAAAACCAGGTTGTGCAATTTACCGGATTCATTTCGGCAGGCCGGATTCAATCTGGTGGAAATGATTGTGGTGATTGCCATCACGGGTATTCTTTCGGCTGCGGTGGCGGTCTTTATTAAGGGACCGATAAGCGGCTTTATCGATACCACGCGTCGAGCGGAATTGACGGATATTGCGGACACCGCGCTGCGGCGTATGGGGCGCGATTTGCACCTTGCTTTGCCCAACAGCGTGCGGGTGAGAACCGACGCTGGCGGATCGCAGTATATGGAATTTCTGCAAGCGCCTGCTGGCGCGCGTTATCGCGAGGATGGATCGCCGACTGCGCTGGATTTCACGATAACCGGCCCACAGCTCCAGACTTTCGATTACTTCGGCCCGCCGCTGAATGCCGCACCCTACAATGTCGTGCCAGGATGGTGGGTCGTGGTATATAACCTGGGCATACCGCAAGCAGATGCCTACAATAACGACAATATCAGTCCGATAACCGCTATTACAGCTAGCCAGATTCAAATCAATTCACCCCACGCCTTTCCTTTTGAATCCTCCGGCCAGCGTTTTCAAATTGTCGACACGCCAGTTACATACAAATGTGACGCGGTAACCGGCAGATTGATGCGCTACTGGGGATATGGCATCCAGCCTAGTCAGCCAATGACCTTTGCGAGTGGGTCTAGCGCACGCTTGGCAGGCAGTACCAATGCAAGCGTAATTAATTGCGGCCTGGCATTTACCTACACTTCCGGCGTGACTGATCGCAGCGGCCTTGTGGAAATTAGGCTGGATGTAAGAAATACTGCCAGCAATGAGCTGGTGAGTTTGTACTATGAGGTGCATGTTAATAATGTTCCGTGAGCCAGTTATCAGCCATCAGTTATCAGTCGTCAGACAGGGCGGCCAGCGTGGCTTCGCCCTGGTGTCGGCTATTTTTATTCTGGTGATTCTGGCTGCATTGGGCGGCTTTATTGTGACCGTGTCTACCACGCAGAGCGCATTGCAAGGCCTGGATATACAAGGGGCGCGGGCTTATCAGGCGGCGCGGGCGGGTATTGAGTGGGGGTCTTATCAACTGCTGAGCGTCACTCCCGCAAATTGTCCGGTAAGTCCCGCTGCTGTTGCGCCGGGCGGCGGATTGGCGGGCTTCACAGTGACGGTCAGTTGCACTTGGCAGCCTTACACTGAAGGTGCGAACACCGTGAAAGTTTATACGCTTGTGTCGACTGCAAGTTACGGCGCATTAAATTCACCCGATTACGTGGAGCGTCGTATCGAATCGACGATAGGGATATGAACCGAACCGGGCGGCGTACTTGCTGCGCATTCACGGGAACGGTCAGTGCCCAGGGTTACGTTCTAAGGCAATCGCAGGTGGTGGAGAGATGAAAATTTTGCGTGTATTTCTCGTCGGTAGCTTGTTGTGCGGCTGGCTATTGTCGGCCTCGCTGGCACAAGCGGTGACCTATGCCAATTCCGCCACTGCTTTTAGTTGGATTAACCCGGCTACGCATACCCATGTGACATGGACAAGCGGTGCCTCGTGCAGTGCCGCTTATGCTAACGCTCCCATTGACGATGACATTACCGCGCAGCTGCCGCTCGGTTTTACTTTCAATTACGGCGGCATTGATTACACCCAGGTGCAAATCATGAGCAACGGCCGGTTGCAGTTCAACAACGGATATTGCGGCTTTGGTACGCAAACGGTCGGCCCGCCACCTACCTATCCCTACCCCTATCCGGACGCCAACCTGTTGCGCACCATGCGCATCTATGGCGTGGATCTGGATGCAACGTCGTCCGGCGTGGCGGGTGTTTGCCCTACTGCAAGCTGCTATGTAACTTATGCCACCGTGGGTAGTGCGCCCAACCGCCAGTTCGTGGTGACCTGGGTCAACGTGCCGGAGTGGGGCAGTGTGGCGCGTACCGGCAGCTTCAATTTTCAGATCATCCTAAACGAAACCACCAACGAATTCGTCTACCAGTTCGGCACCAGCAGCCATCCAACCGGTGGAGCAGCGCAGATAGGCTGGGAACTGACAACTACTGACTATCTGGTTTGGGCCACACCCGTCGTGCCAGCGGCCAATACCGCAGTGCGTTTTTATATCCCGAGCCCATTAGCAGAATTCCGCATGGACGAATCGGCTTGGAGCGCGGCTGGTACGGTCATTAACAGCGTCGCAAGCGGTACCAACGGTTCGCCTGTGGGCGCCGCGCAAACCGTGGCGGGCGGCAAGTTTTGCCGTGGCGGAAATTTTCCGGCTAATGCCTCGACTGGCACTATCGACGCCGTGGATACTGGCCTTGATGTGGATACGCAGATCGGCAGCAGCGGCACGATTTCGTTCTGGTATAAAAGCAATGCCGCCTGGAGCGGTGCGACTAGCCTGAGTGGCCAATTGCTCGACGCGACCACTGTCAACAATCGCTGGTTCTATGTCGTCAAGGAGGTGACTACCGGACGGTTGAGCTTCAACCTTACGGACAGCGCCAACAATAATTATCAGGCCGAGACCGGCAACAATGCCTTTGCCGCCAATACCTGGACGCATATCACCGTCACCTGGAATCTGACCGCAGTGGCCGCCAACAACCGCCTGCAAGTTTTTATCAATGGCGCGCTGGCAAAGACCACCGCAATCGGCACAACCAACCCGCTCAGCGCCAGTATCGGCACGCTGTATATTGGCGACAACCGCAGCGGATTCACTACCGCTCCAGGCACGGGAAATTCCGCCAACGGCATCATCGACGAAGTGCGGATATACAACTACGAGGCGACCCCCGCCGTGGTTCTGCGCGACTATAACGCCACCTACGCCTGTCCGGCCATGGATCATATTCGCATCGAGCACGACGGCGCCGGCTTGACCTGCGCGGCGGAAACGTTGACGCTGAAGGCGTGTGCCGACGCCAGCTGCGCCACGTTGTACAATTCCGGAAATACGACAGTGACATTGTCCGGCAGCGGCTGGTCTTCTAATCCAGTGACGTTTACCGGTTCCACCACGGTTAATTTGTCCATCACTTCACCGCAGACGGTGACGCTGGCTACCACGGCGGTTTCACCCGCACCCCCGAGTGCGCTGGAATGCTTCAACGGCACCCTTACCAACGGTACGACGGCCTGCCAGCTTCCTTTTGCGGATACCGGGTTTATTTTTTCGGCCACTACCCCAGCATTTTCGGTTCTACCAACGCAGGTGGCAGGTACGACTTCGGCTAGCTATGTGTTACAGGCAGTTCAGAAGTCCAACAGCGCCCCGGTCTGCGTGGGTTTGTTTACAGGCAATGTGGCTATCGATATGGCTTCGCAATGTGTAAACCCAACCACTTGCGCCGGCAAGCAAGTCACTATCAATGCCACCGCGATAACTAATAACCCGGCCTCGGGTATCAGTGGGTACACCCCGGTCACGTTGAATTTCGGGGCCAATTCCATAGCCAACTTTACGCTCAACTACCCGGATGTCGGCATGATGAATCTGAGCGCGCGCAAACTCCTGGCCGGAACCGATTATATGACGGGTTCAAGTAATGCCTTTGTCATCAAACCGGATCATTTTGCGCTTTCCGGCATCCAGCAAACAGCGGCGCCTAACACCGCCAACCCGGGCGCTGTGAGTGCCGCCGGTGCCAAATTTGTCAAGGCAGGCGAGGCATTTTCAGCAACCATCACGGCCGCCACTTCCGGCGGCGCGGCAACGCCAAATTTCGGCAAGGAGACGTCAGCAGAAGGCGTGCTGCTGGTGCCGAATTTAATCGCGCCAAGCGGTGGAACTAATCCTGCAATCACCAATGGTACGATTGCCGGTTCGTCCTTCAGTAATGGCGTGGCGACAGTAAGCAACTTGGCCTGGAGCGAGGTGGGGATTATCACCATCACCCCCAAGATTGCAGATAGCGATTACTTGGGCGCGGGCAATGTGAGCGCAACGGTTACAGGCAATGTGGGGCGTTTTGTTCCGGATCATTTCGCGCTAACCTCGACCAGTCTCACTAATCGCACCGATATGGGGGCGGGAACAGGCTGCTCTCCGGCATCAGCTTTCACCTACATGGGCGAGCCGTTCGGTATCGGCTTCACGCTTACCGCGCAGAACGTGGCCAACGCCACTACCCAGAATTACGCCAGCGCGAATTCATTTGCCAAACTGGATGGGGCTACCGTTTCCAAGTGGACCCAATATGCCGTGAACGACAGCATGGGGCTGGGTGCCATCGACAATGCTGTTGTCGTCAAGACGCCTCTCAGCGCGCGCCTGTCTGTTGTTTCCCCAGCCGGTCCATGGGCTGGCGGCACGGCCCTTTTCACCGCGCAAGTGGCGGTCAACCGCGCCGCGGCTCCTGACGGATCATACGAGAACTTTGATATAGGCATCGCCCCTCGGGATGCTGACGGCATTACTCTTCTGGCGGGCGCCTACAATCTGGATGCCAACAACGACACGGTAAGCGAACGCGCCAAACTTGCTTCCAGCAAGATTCGTTTTGGCCGCCTGCGCATGAACAATGCCTATGGCTCCGAGCTGTTGCCGCTCCCTGTGCCATTGATGACGCAATATTGGAACGGCAGCGGTTTCGTATTGAATACGGATGACAGTTGCACCCAGGTGACGGCGCCTACCAGCGCAAACGGCGGTCTGACGTTTTATGCGACAGGTAGCGCCAACCAATTGGTTGCCGGAGATACGCTTGCATCCGTTAATGGAGTAACTGCAGGGAGCGGCACATTTGCCAGCGGCGACGGCGGGCTGCGCCTGACCAAGCCTCCATCGGGGCATTTCGGCTACGTGGATATTTTGATTAATGCGCCGGATTGGTTGTTGTACAGCTGGGGTATCACGGCCAACGACGTGGCGCCTTACAATCAGCAGGCAGGCTGCCCTAATCCTAATGCGATCACGCCATCGAATAATGATTGCCCTAAGTCGCGGGCAACTTTCGGCAAGTACAAACAGCGCAACGAGTTTATTTATATGCGTGAGGTTCATTAGGTATCAGCTGTCAGTGGGAATGACCGGTTGTTGTTTGACTGATAACTAACCGTTAAAACATTTGACAACAAAGAGTTATTGCTATAATTTCAAGTTAATTATACGGAAAAGTGGTGCGATGCAGTTTCCTTTCACTAAATCGAAAAAGAAGATAAGCGATGGTTGGGTAGCGATAAGCTTCCAACCGGATGGTGTAACCTTTGCGCATATCCGTCGCATACCCAATGCTAAACCCGAAGTAACTTTATGCGGAACGCTGCATGCCGCGCGTGTTGACGCCGGTGTGATGGCCAGGCTGGGAAAGGATCAGCATTTTGAGCGCTACGATTGCAGCACCTTGCTCGGTTTCAATGAGTACCATTTGTTGCTGGTTGATGCGCCGAAAGCGCCGCCGGACGAGTTGAAAAGTGCTATACGCTGGAGCATCAAGGAGATGCTTGATTACCATGTGGACGATGCCACCGTTGATGTGCTGGATGTTCCGCCGGATAAAAATTCACCTACCCGCAGTCACTCTATGTATGCGGTTGCTGCGAAAAGCGAGATTATCAAAAATCGCCAGCAATTGTTCACGCAGGCAAAAACACCTCTCTCGGTAATCGACATCCCGGAAATGGCGCAGCGCAATATTGCCGCGCTGCTAGAGCCGCCAGGCCGCGGCCTGGCCATGCTCTCGTTCAATAATGAAGGCGGATTGCTGACCATTACACAAGGTGGCGAACTATACCTGGCACGGCGTATTGATATTTCGCTGGAGCAATTAACCAGCGCTGGAGCAGAACAAAAGGCCGCTCTGTTTGAACGTGTGGTGCTGGAACTGCAACGCTCGCTCGATCATTTCGACCGTCAGTTCAACTATGTTGCCCTTGCCAAATTAATACTCGGCCCGCTGCCGGACCAGCTCGGTCTGAAAGAAAACCTGGCGAGCAATTTGTATGTGCCGGTGGAAACTATGAATCTGGACGATGTGCTGAACCTGTCCAAGGTGGCGGAGCTTAAGGATATTGTCCGCCAGGCGGCATGCTTCCTGACGTTGGGCGCAGCACTGCGGGAAGAGGGGAAAGTGCTGTGAGCCAGCAGATCAATCTCTTCAATCCGATATTCCTCAAGCAGAAAAAATATTTTTCCGCCCTGACCATGGCGCAGGCGCTGGGACTGATTCTTGCCGGATCGCTCGCGTTCTACGGTTTTGCATCCTATCGAACCAATATGCTTGGCCAGCAGGCAGCGGAGTTTAGCAAGCGTCTGGCAAGCGAGGAGGCACGCTATGTTTCTGCTTCTTCAAGACTTGTCCCGCGCCAGAAAAGCAAGCAGGTGGAAAGCGATGTCGCCACTACCGAAGAGCAGTTTCGTGCGCGGCGCGGAGTGATGGATATATTGCAAAGCGGAAAACTTGGCAACACGAAAGGTTTTTCCGAATACATGCGGGCTTTTTCACGGCAGATCGTTATCGGTTTGTGGTTGACCGAATTTAGTGTGGATGCGAATGGCAACGACATGATGCTGACAGGACGTACACTGCAACCTGAGCTAGTGCCTGCGTATATTCGCCGCCTGTCGCAAGAATCTGTGATGCAGGGTAAAACCTTTGCGGTTCTAGAAATGCATCAGCCGGGTGTAATGCCAGCCAAGCTGGCTGCGCAGACTAAAGCCAACGAACCGGCACGGCCTGCGGCCTATCTGGAATTCAGCCTGCATTCCCGGGAAGCGGAGGCGATTAAATGAACGCCTTCAAGCGCTATTGGCAATTACTAGCGGATCGCGTGGACGCTGTTACGCTGCGCGAGCGTATCATGGTTTTTGCAGCGGCTGCGGTGACGCTGCTGGCTCTGGTTAATATGCTGCTGTTGGAACCCATGATGGCCAAGCAAAAAATAATGCTTCAGCAAATTAAACAGCAGCAGGGTAGGGTCATGGAAATCCAGGCCAACATTCAGGTGCTCGTTGCAGCGCAAAGCGTTGATCCGGATGCGGCGAGCAAGACACGTCTGGCGCAGCTCAAGCAGGAGATAAAAGAAATAAATTCGCGCCTGGAAAGCACGCAGCAAAGTCTTGTGTCGCCGGAAAAAATGGCGACTTTGCTGGAAGATATTTTGCGTCGCGACAGACAATTGCAACTGGTCTCTCTGAAAACGCTGCCGACTACCGGATTAATGGAACTGGCTGCACCCGCTGCCGTTACTGCGCCAGTGCAGCCTGCCGCCAAGCCAGTGCAAAATTCTATTTACCGGCATGGTGTGGAAATAACCGTGCAGGGCAGCTACGCAGATTTGCTGCATTATCTTGAGCAACTAGAAAAATCTTCGTGGCGCATGTACTGGGGAAAGGTGAATCTCGCCGTGGGTGACTACCCCACGTCAAAACTGACATTGACGCTGTATACGCTAAGTTTGGATAAGGCATGGTTAAGCATTTGAGCAGGCTAAAATTTGTTGCTGCACTGCTGGCGCTATCCAGCTCCGCTGCGGCTTATGCGGAAAATCTGCCCGATCCCACGCGTCCACCGGCTGAGCTGTCTGCCCCGGCATCTGCGCCTGGCGGTGCTGTGGTGAAGACCGGGCCGGTGTTGCAGTCCGTGCAGATTTCGCCTTCCTCGCGTTCGGCTATCATCAGTGGCCAACGCGTAGTGCAGGGGGATGTGATCGGTGATGCGCGTGTGGTAAAAATTTCAGAAAGTGAAGTGGTGTTGAAATCCGGCAGCGAAATCAAGACGCTGAAACTTTTCCCCGGCGTGGAAAAGCGTGTGTCGAAAACGGCCGAACGAAAAAGCACTCAACGGAAGGCAAAATGATGATGAAGACAAAGATACTGGGCCTCCTGATAATTTTCTTGACGGGGTGCGCGGCACAGTCAGCCCGGCAGGGAGAAGTGTATAACCAGATCAATGCGGAAATGCAGCAGGCTGCGCAGGAGAAGGCCAAACCATTCCAGCCGGATGCGGTTAGCAATGCGCTCCTGCCGCCGCTGAAAATCGAATTGCCAACTAGCGCAGCCAAACCGCTGGAGCCGCGTTTCGACCTGGTGGTCAACAATGCACCGGCAAACCAGGTTTTCATGGGGATTGTATCCGGCACCCGTTACAGCATGCTGGTGCACCCCGATGTGACCGGTTCAATTTCGGTCAACCTCAAGGATGTGTCGGTATTTGAAGCGCTCGATGCGCTGCGTGAGTTGTATGGGTACGACTACAAAGTGGAGGGTTCGCGCATTTTCATCGGCGGACTGTCCATGCAGACACGCGTGTTTACCATCAACTACTTGTCTGGCAGCCGTAAGGGCACCTCTGATATCCGGGTGATTTCCAGTTCGGTGAGCGATACCGCTACGACGGGTTCAAGCAGCTCTGCAAGCTCTTCCACAACCACCTCGACGGCGGGCAAGGCGCTGGAAAGCAGCAAGATCACCACCACCTCCAGTACCGATTTCTGGGCGGAATTGAAAACGTCGCTGGATGTGATCGTCGGCAGCAAGGATGGACGTAGCGTCGTGGTGAGCCCGCAGTCCGGCATCATTGTTATCCGTGCCATGCCCGATGAATTGCGCAACGTGGAGCATTACCTTAGTGCTGCGCAGGTATCGGTTGAGCGGCAGGTCATACTGGAGGCCAAAATTGTCGAGGTTCAATTGAATGATGGTTACCAGAGCGGCATTAACTGGGCGGCTTTCAAGACGGGGCCAAACAGCCGGGCATCGCTGGGCCAGTTGGTGCCGGGCAGCACCTTGTCGCCAACCGGGGTGTTGACCGGCGGTACGACTGTGAACGTAGATAACGTGCTGACTGGCACGCCGCTGACCAGCACGCCGGGAACCAATCTTGCCAGCGCTGCCAGTGCAGCGGGTAGCCTGATCGGTCTGGCATTTCAGACCAGTAATTTTGCCGCGCTGATTTCTTTCCTGGAAACCCAGGGTAATGTGCAGGTGCTGTCCAGTCCTCGCATCGCCACGCTCAATAACCAGAAGGCAATATTGAAAGTGGGTACTGACGAATTTTTTGTGACCAACGTGAGTACAACCACCACGACCGGCACATCCACCACCAGCACGCCGAGCGTGACGCTCCAGCCATTCTTCTCAGGCATTGCCCTGGATGTGACGCCGCAAATTGATGAAAGCGGTCATATCATTCTGCATATCCATCCCTCAGTGAGCAAGGTAACGACCGTGCAGAAAACGATTGATCTGGGCAGCTCCGGCGGCACGCTTAACCTGCCGCTGGCTTCCAGTGCGGTGAACGAGACAGACAGCATCGTGCGTGCGCAGGACGGCCAGATTGTGGCGATTGGCGGCCTTATGAAGCAGACAGGTGCAGATGCGCGTTCGCAGGTGCCGGGGCTGGGTGATATTCCAGGCGTGGGCAACCTGTTCCGTCAAACCGTGCAGTCCTCGCAGAAAGTTGAATTGGTGATTTTGCTTAAGCCAACCGTCGTGAAAAGCAATGCCGACTGGTCGCGTGATATTTTGGATAGTAGCAAGCGCATTCAGGCGATGGACAGAAAACCGCACACTGAAACCGAAGTAGAACAGAAGTAGCATGTATCAGCAGCATTTCGGTTTACGCGAACTCCCTTTCAGCATCACACCTGACACCAGCTTTTTCTTCGCCTGCGGCGCCTATCAGGAGGCGCTCAACACCCTGCTGATTGCTGCGCGCAACGGGGAAGGCTTCATCAAGATTTCCGGCGAGGTCGGCACGGGGAAGACACTTTTGTGCCGTAAGTTTCTCGCCAGCCTCGGTAGCGATTTCGTTTCCGCCTACATCCCCAATCCGTATCTTGAGCCGCGTTCACTGTTGCTGGCGCTGGCGGAGGAACTGGGTGTCAAGCTGGAGCGGGATGTCGAGCAGCATCAATTGATGAAAGCGCTCACGCACGCGCTGCTGGATTATGCACGGCAGAATAAGCGTGTGCTGGTGTGCCTGGACGAAGCACAAGCCATGCCGCTGGAGACCTTGGAATCACTGCGTTTGCTGACCAACCTGGAAACAGAAAAACGCAAATTGTTGCAAGTGGTATTGTTCGGGCAACCGGAACTGGACGAGCGACTTGACCAGCCCTCGGTGCGGCAGCTCAAGCAACGCATCACCTTCCACTATCACCTTGGGCCGCTGACATTCGACGACACCGATATTTACGTGGGGCACCGTCTAACGGTCGCTGGTCATGCCGGCGGTCGATTATTTTCGAGGCGTGCAGTGCGGCAACTTTATCGGGCCAGCGGTGGCGTGCCGCGTCTGATTAATATTCTCGCGCACAAGTCGCTCATGGCGGCGTTTGGCGAGGGTGCGCACCAGGTCGAGCAGCGGCATGTGCAAATTGCCGGCCAGGATACGCCAGCCGCGCGGCACGGGTGGCCGTTGTTTGGATGGATGCGGTCATGAGCTTGATCAATCAAATGCTGCAGGACTTGGACAAGCGCCGTGCTGGTGAAACCGGAGCGAGCGTTGACGGCAATGTGAGTAGTGAGATCCGTACGGTTGCCTCACACAAGCGCAGCAATCCAGTTTGGAAAATTGCAGCATTCTCTTTGCTGCTGGTAGCGGCTGTGCTGGCTTGGTTACTGCTGCGCCAGAATCCTGTTTTACCCATCAAGGCTGAAACGATGCCTGTGGCTACGAGGCCGCTTGAGCCGGTTGTGAACTTGCCCACCCTCAGGACGGACGCCAGTCTGGCTGCGCTGCCATCACAAGCACCTGCTCCGCCAGTGATACCGGCACGGGCTATGTCTCCACAACCAGCCGCCATACCTGCTCCCAAGGCAACGATGTCGCAACCAGCGGTAGCCGTGGTGCCGGAAATAGCGGTGCGTCCGCAACCGACCGCGCAGCCTGAGATGGCGCTGGCTACGGGGCATCCAGCAGTGGAAAAGCAGATCAAGGAATTAAGTCCGCAACAACGCGCGGAAAACGAATACCGCAAGGCCATAGGACTCACGCAACAAGGACGGCTGACAGAAGCGATAGACAGTCTTCAGCAAGCCACCAAGCTTGACCCGTTGCACTTGTCCGCCCGCCAGATGCTGGTCGCGTTGCTGGTTGATAGCAAACGCTTGGCAGAAGCAGAACATACCTTGCAGGAAGGCCTGAAACTCGGTCCCGAACAAAGCGGTTTTGCTATGATGCTAGCGCGCTTGCAGGTGAGCCACGGTGATGCGAATGCTGCGCTGGAAACGCTGCACAAAGGCTTACCGTACGCGAGCGGAAAAGCTGACTATCATGCGCTCTACGCCGCATTATTGCAGCGCCAGGACAAGCACGCCGAAGCAATCGAGCAGTACCAGGCAGCATTACGCGCAGCGCCAAATTCCGGCGTGTGGTTAATGGGTCTGGGTATTTCGCTGCAAGCCGAAAAACACAATAAGGAAGCAGAAGAGGCATTCACCCATGCCAAGGCATCCGGCACGCTTTCACCAGACCTGAAAGCATTCGTTGAGGAACGTCTGAAACAGCTGCAGTAGGAGGTAGCGCAGGCACCCTCGGTTAACTCAAATTTAACCAATCCCTGCCAATTAAAAAATCGGAGTAAAGCCGTGCTTCAGCGGAGCCGGCTTCCGGGTGCCAGTCATAGCGCCATTTCACAATAGGCGGCAAGGACATCAGAATCGACTCTGTGCGCCCGCCAGATTGCAGGCCGAAGAGTGTTCCTCTGTCATACACGAGATTGAATTCAACATAGCGCCCGCGCCGATAGGCCTGAAAATCACGCTCCCGCTCGCCGTAGGGAATATTCATGCGCTGTTCCAGGATAGGTACATAGGCAGGAAGGAAATGATCACCTACGCTTTGTATCAGATTGAAACTGAAATCAAAGTCACGGTCATTCAGATCATCGAAGAAAATGCCGCCAATGCCGCGCGGTTCCTGCCGATGTTTCAAATAGAAATAATCATCGCACCATTTTTTAAAGCGGGTGAAGTAACTGTCATCAAAAGGGTGGAGTGCATTGCTGCACATTTGATGAAAATGCACAGCATCTTCTTCAAAGCCGTAATACGGTGTTAAATCCATGCCGCCGCCAAACCACCATACGGGTTCGGCGCCAGGTTTTTGTGCGACGAAGAATCGCACATTCATATGTACCGTGGGGGCGTAAGGATTGCGCGGGTGAAAAACCAGCGAAACGCCCATGGCTTCGAAGTTTCGGCCAGCCAATTCGGGGCGATGAGCAGAGGCCGAGGGCGGCAGATTTTGCCCAAAGACATGAGAAAAATTTATGCCGCCGCGTTCCACCACATTGCCCTCTTCCATCACACAACTGACGCCGCCCCCGCCTTCGGGACGCGCCCACGAATCACGATGAAATTTCTTTCCATCGACTTGCTCCATGCGCGCAACAATCTGATCTTGTAGCAACAGAAGATAATTTTTTACTTTCTGCGTATCCATACTATTCCAGTGTTTCTAAAGGTGTTGCTCGTTTCTGGCTCACTAGACGATCTCGGGAAACAGTTTCCCCGGGTTAAGAATATTGCTCGGGTCAAACACCCGTTTGATGTCGCGCATTAGTGACAGCGTAGTTGCGTCAATCTCGCGCGGCACAAAAGCCCGCTTCTCGCTGCCTACGCCATGCTCGCCGGATAGTGTTCCATTGAGACTCAGCACCAGATCGAATACGCCATCGAGACAGGCTTCGGCGCGTTTCAGTTCTTCCGGATCATCCGGATTAACCAGCAGGTTCACGTGAATGTTGCCATTGCCGGCGTGGCCGAAATTCGCATTGGCGATATGAAATTTCCGGCTCAACTCGCCCAGGCCTTCGAGTAATTCCGGCAAGCGGGAAACTGGCACCACGATATCTTCGTTGATTTTTTTCGGTGCGATATCGCGCAGCAAGGGCGACAGTGCTTTGCGTGCGGCCCACAGGGCTTTGTCGTCGGTCACGCGCTGTGCAGTGATCAGTCCATCGTTATGGCATGCAGCCAGGATAACTTGTGCAGCATCATCCACTTCATGCGGCGAACCATCTACCTCGATGATCAGCAGCGCGCGGGTATCGGCGGGCAGCATACCGGGATGGCGATTGCGCAGCAGGTCGAGCGAGGCGTTGTCGAGAAACTCTAATGCACTGGGACCTTGTGGTTGCGCCATGATGGCGGTGATGGCGCGGGCGCAACTGGCGATGTCGCGGTAGTGCGCGGTAATGCCGCCCGTGGTTTGCGGCAGCGGCGTGAGCTTGAGGGTGGCTTCGGTGATGATGGCCAGCGTGCCTTCCGATCCGATCAACAACCGGGTCAGATCGTAACCCACCACGCCTTTGGTGGTGTAACAGCCAGCGCGGATGATGTCGCCGCTGCCGGTGACGGCGCGCAGCCCCAGCACATGATCGCGCGTGGTGCCGTATTTGACAGCGTGCGGGCCACCCGCCGAGGTGGCAAGATTGCCGCCGATAGTGCAATAGCCGGCGCTGGACGGGTCGGGCGGCCAGAAAAAACCGTGCGGCTGGGCAGCGTTCTGAACTTCCTGATTGAGCACGCCAGGCTCGCACACGATCACCCGGTTGGCCGGGTCGACGCTGACGATCGAGCGCATGCGCTCCAGCGAAAGCGCAAGCCCGCCTTTCTCTGGCAAGCTGCCCCCGGCAGTTCCGGTGCCGCGTCCGCGCGGGGTGAGCGGTACCTCATGTTCGATACACAGCCAGACAATTTGCTGCACCTGATTTTCAGTCGTCGCGAAAGCCACTGCTTCGGGCGGAAAAACCTTGCGGCTGTTGTCATAGGCGTAGGCGTAGCAATCCACCGGGTCGGTCAGCAGACCATCTGATGGCAGCAGATTTTTCAACTTGGCGAGGAATTCGGCAGGGAGCATTGCTAACGTGTATTCCAAAGGATATGCAGGCGAAAGATTAGCATACTTCGTGCAAGCGATCTGGTCACCGGTTTTTCCCATTATGCAGACTCACGATCAGCACCCCTGCTAGCACCAGACAAGACCCCAGCATTTGTATCAACGAAATCGACTCGTGAAGAAAAATAGTGGCCAAAGCGATGGTTGTCACTGGCCCGACCGAACCTATCAGCGAGGCGCTACGTGAACCAATGCGGCGAATGCCTGCGGCCAACAGCATGGTTGGCAACACGGTCGATACAACGGCCATCGCCATGCTTAGTTCATACACTCGCAGCGGCAGCCGCAAGGCGGAGGCGGGATGCGACACGGCAAATTGCAGAATATTCGCCGTACCTGCAACCAGCATGACATAAGCCGCGAAGCGCATGGCCCCGATGCGCGCGATAATGCGCCCGCTACCCATCAAGTAGAAAGAATAGGCGAGGGCGCTACCAAACACCAAGCTTGTACCCAATGCAATATTTTTCTGCGGTGATGCCGTGTCGTGGACAAAAGCCATGGCAATCCCCGCATAGCTCAAGGCCAATGCCAGCATTTCAATACGCGTAATGCGCCGCCTGAAAAACAGCGCCGACAAGACTACTACCATGGTTGGGTACAGGAACAGAATCAAGCGTTCCAACCCCGCCGAGATTAATTCCAGCCCAAGAAAATCCAGTGTATTGGCGAGATAAAACCCGAATAACCCAAGCAAGACCACAGCGACCCACTCCTGCCGCACAAGCCTTGTGGCGCCGTGGCTAGCCCAAACAGCCAGCACCAGAAACAACGGCATGGCGAACGCCATGCGCAATGCAAGCAGCGTTACTGCGTCCACCGGATACTCATAGGCCAGCTTGACCATAATCGCTTTGGCCGAGAAACCGATTGCGGAAATAAACACGAACGTTGCGCCGATCAAATTCGTCGGCGTGCGGGAAATAATTCTGGAAACATTTGCCATAAAGACCCTTCACTTGGTTGGTGCGGGTCTTGGGCAGAGGTAAAAGCAATCGCGGAAAGACCCGCGGTTGCATTGATGAAATTAAATCAAGCAGGAACAGCCGCGGCAACGGGTAGGTACCCGCAGCCACAGTCGTTTATTGAAAATTTTGAACTCGGTGAACATCATGCGATGAGGATACGTGCTGGTGAGGAGCGCTGTCAACTGCTTACCGAGGAGGCGGCTTGTTCAAATTTCCGGGGCCACATCTTTGTGCTGATGGTGCTCGTTATGAACATGCTATAGTCATGCGTCATGTCTTCGTGTGTCTGTCATGCTGAAGTGCGGTGGCTCAGTCAGTCTTTATAAGCCTCGACGGGCACTCTGATTTTGATCTCGTCGCTGATGTCAGGTATGTACCTAACCATGCCAAACTCGGAGCGCTTCACCGTTGCCGTGATATTGCCGGCGCACATCGTCTTTTTGTTCATTGGATTGACCGAACACTTGAAGCGGCTGACCCACGCGGTGATTGGCTTGGTTACGCCGAGCAGGGTGAGTTCGCCCTCAGCTGCAACGACTTTATTGCCGTCATCGAAAAACAGACTATCGGATTTGAAAGTTATAGTTGGAAATTTCATTACCTCGAACAGGTGATATCCCGGAGACACGGGCGTTTCCGTGCCGAAGCCCATGTTGAGGGAAGCGGTTTCGACCTCGAAATAGATTCTGCCACTGTGTGCGACGGGGTCGAGGGTTATTTTCCCGCGGGCCTTGTCAAAGCGCCCGGATTGCGTCGTCATACCCAGATGCTTGAACTCGAATTCTGGAATACAGTGGGCACTGTCCATCGTGTAGCTGTCTAGGGCGTACGCCGGCACGGCGAAACCAGCCACGACCACAAGAGCACCCAACCGTCGTCTCATGAGAATTGCCTGTTGCAACATAGAACACCCTGGCTTGGGACCGGGGCGCTGAAACGTCGTTAGTCCTTGTAGGCCTCGACGGGCACGTTGATTTTGATTTCGTCGCTGACCGTTGGAATATATTTGGTCATTCCGAACTCAGAGCGCTTGATGGTTGCGCTGATGTCTCCAGCGCACATCTGTTTCTTGTTCAGCGGATTGGTGCCGCATGTGAAACGATTAACCGCGACCTTCAGCGCTTTGGTCACGCCGAGCAGAGTGAAATTCCCTTCCGCGGCAACGACCTTGTTGCCGTCGAAGATCAGTTTGTCTGACTTGAAGGACATAGTTGGGTATTTTTCGATATTGAACAAGCCTTCGGAACTGACATGGACGGTCCAAGCACGTGATCCCATGTCGAGGGAGTTCGTGAATACCGTAAACTCAACGATGCCCTTCTTGGCCGCGAAATCGAGCATCACCTTGCCTTCGGTCTTGTTAAAACGACCGCGCTGCGTCGTGAATCCCAGGTGTTCGACTTCAAATACCGGCGCGGTGTATTCCGGGTCGAATGTGTACGTATCGGCAGCAAAGGCTGGCGCAACCAGAAGGCTGGCGAGCACGCAAGCCGCGAGATAATTTTTCATTAATGTCTCCATTGTCTTGACGGGTGCGGGCCGGGTCAGTCCGGGAAAGCCTGCAAGTAGGCGGCGACGGCTTCCTCGTTTGCGCCGGTGAGCGGGTGCGAGATGGCCTCCATCGGCGTACCAGGGCGCCCTTGGGTATCCCGAAACACGGTGAGTTGCTTCACGATATAGTTAGCATGCTGATTGGCAAGCCTCGGGAAGGCATCGATGCCCTGGGCTTTTGGCCCGTGACAGGCTGAACAAGCAATCACGTTCTGTTCCGGGACGCCTTTCTCGAATATTTCCTTGCCGGCGGCCAATAGGCCAGGGTCGGCAGTTGATGCGTTTGACTGTGGCTTCTGCTTCGAGAAATAGTCGGCGATCCCGGTGATCTGCGCGTCGGTCAGGTGGCGGCTGATGCCCCACATATTTATGGAGCCATCGGGATCTGTGCGTTGCTTGGCCCGGAAGTTGTTCAACTGATTGGTGAGGTAACCAGGTTGCTGCCCCGCTAGGCGGGGGATGTTAGGCGATTTCGAGTTGCCGTCAATGCCATGGCAGTTGGAACAAACCTGTTCCGCAAGGACTTTGCCTGGTACCGACGGGTTTGCCAAATCGCGCGACCGTTCGACGTTGGCACATCCGGTACCAAGTGCAACTAGGCCCGCGACCAAAATAATTTGCTTGTATTCCATTCCGAATCTCCAATATGCAATCGGCGTGATGCGCGAGCATTAGCAGGCGCAGGCGTTCAAGAGTCGATCAATATGCGGCCCAGACGTAAAGTCGCAGCGTATTGTTGTCTTTCGCGTTCCGGCCGAAGCCATCGTAATTGTCGGCAGCGCCGTTGAACTTGCTGTAGGTAGTGTACTGGGCGCCAACGCGTACGTATTGAACCGGTATCCAGAATGCTTCATAGGTCCAACCGCGGGTGGCGGGACTGCCGGATAGATTACCGCCCACGCGTGTCGATGTTATACCGGTGGCATTGGGGTCGTTTGTTGTTATTAAACCGCTTCCTGGAGAATTATCGTAGCCCGAACTTTGATTGCGCGTATTGGTGGTGCCCGTCACATTAAAAAAGGCAAGGCTGCCACCATACTTGGCCTGATAGATATAGGACAGCTTTGCGCGCAGCGTGTTGGTCGTGTCGGAGTCGTTGGGCGTAGCGACAGGCGTGACGCCGTCGGCAAGAAAATATGGGGAAGCGGCCACCGCAACCGAATTAACTGAATAGTTCTGTTTCTGCTTCATGTAGGCGATTTGCGCAGTCACTGTATGCGGATCGAGCAGGTACTGGTATTGCGCGTCGATCCCGACGTTCTTGATATGCGACAGGCTGTTCGGGTCAGACGTATCCGTTGGATCATCATAGACGTGTGCATTCATCCCCGATGTTCCGATCATCAGGTTATGTGGTCCCCACTCACGGCTGTAGGCGAAGCGCCAGTACGGATTGTTATTGCCGTCCAGATGGGTCGTTCCGCCATTTGGAATCCCGGCACTCATGAACGAAAAAGCCTGGTTAGCTGTGCGGTAGGTGCCCACCTCGGCGTAGATTGTTTTGTTCCAGTAGCCATAAACGTTGACCCCTGCCAGATTCGAGCCTGCGCCGTATCCCGGATAAGGACCATCCGCAAATTGGTGGCTAGTCGGCGATGCACCAGGTACATATTGCATCCAGGCGGCCGCGCTGGACCAGGGATCAGGAACAGATGGGTTGTTGTTAACGCTGAGGCCAAGCACTAGGTCACGATCATTACCAATGAAATGATCGGCGTAACGGATGTCCATATTGTCCGCGCTGCTGTGCCCCTTGAACCGGCCTTCAGCCGACTGGCTGGCATAGTTGTCATAGGTGTTCTGTATGAAGACGCCGATGTTGTCCGTCACTTTGCCGGCGAGGAACACGCTACCGGTAGCAAACATCGGCGCACCGTTCTTCTGGAAATCGGCCGCGGGGTCGTCGCTCTTGCTGGTGTCATTTACTTTGGCATAGCTGAGGACGCCCATCACCGATAACGGTACAGATCGCTCGCCGATCGTGTAGCCCGTCATCTTGAACATTCGCCCATACGGCGTGAGCTCCGGGAACTGACCGCCGGCATGACACGCGACGCAGTTTTGGCCGGTTTGCCGCGCAAATGCCGGCAGCGCAAATGCCTGACTCGGCGCCAGCATTACTAAGACCGTCGCCAACCCAGAGATGATCCCTGTCGCCCTGACGGCTATATGTTCCACATGCTTAGCAAGCACTACCATAACGGGTTCCTTTCCGAGAGTTCCTGATGTCATTACACCTTGGTCATGCTAGCACGAAAAACAAAATGTGCAAGTTTGTTGTTCCGCTCCGGAATGAAATCTCCCGACGTCAGGTTTCTGTGATCTCGTGCAGGAATGGGATGACGACCCCCGCACTTCTTGTAGCGAGTTTAAAGGAGGAACGGTTTTCACCGATTGCACAGGGCATGAAATTAAATGACTGGTTACTACTTTTCGAGGCGCAACAGGGCGTGCACGATTTCGCACACCATCGTCTTGTGCTGCGGCGTGAGACGCTGGAAATCTTCCGGCAGTGTGGCGATCGCGCTTTCTCCGTAGCGGCTTCGCTCTTCCTCGATTCCCAGCATACTCGCGCTTTTTTCGTCCTCCCCATAGTGCAGCCCATGCGGGGACGCCTTTAGCCATTTGGCCAAGGCGCGGATTTTGTCGGAAGATGGGATGGCTTCCCCATTGAGCCACTTGCGTACGGCCTGGGTCGAGACCGGTTTTCCCAGGTAGCGCCGGTTGAATTCGCGTGCAACATGGGTGGGGCTGGCGATGCCAATCCCCGCGTTGTTGAGTAACTGCGCTAGCCGCCTGCTGAAAGCTTCTTTTTCGTTTATCAAATTCACACACGAAAATTACCGCCGTGATAGCAACTTTTAGTTGCTTTTTTCAGTAACCGATAATAACTTACAAAAAACTGGGCATATAAACATAGTCCCGCACACAACACAAATGAGGAGGAAGGCATGCACGCCAGGCTAAATATCCATTCAGCCAGCCTTTACCAGGGGAACACTGAAAAAGTGACCAGTAGTAAAAAAAGACCTAAGTTAAATACTGTCTTGTTTGGCGTGGCTTTGAGCGTGGCCGCTGTTTCTACTCACGCAGCCCGGTTCGTCATTGCTAAAGAACTCGTCTTTTCGGAACCTATCTTACTGGTTAAACCAATGGCTTCGGGGGAGCGCATCAGTATTGCTGTAGACCGTGATACAGGCTGCCAGTATTTTTTGACCGGATTGAGAAATCAATCGGATCAACCCGCATTAATATCCCGCCTGGGAATAGACGGCAAACCGTACTGTGATCTTTCAGTAGTGGAAAGGTATAGGACCTTTTCCCAGTAATTAGCAAGCATGGCCCTTAATTTAATTGGAGGATGAAATGAAATACCAGGCTGGATTGATAAGGTTGTGGGCATGCTTGGCCTTGTGCATAGTCAACATGGCAAGCGCCCAGGCGTCAATGGCGTTCCAAGGCAATGATGCCGGCCCTGCGTTTTGGTACGCATCAACTGTTGAGGGCGGTACCGCCGGATATAAAGCCAGCGTTGGTACATATTTTTGGCTCGGCGTACTCAAACGCCCCAACATGCCCGCGTATTTCTCACCAGGCGTAAGCGGCGCGGACTTTACGATTGATGTCGGTTTCTGGAATCTGAATGCCATTAAACCTTTTACTTTCCATACCTTGATCGATAACACCTGGAATGCACCTGATAACGCGCCGGATACAGTCGCGTTGAACGGTATGCAGGCTCCATTTGTTTTCACATCGGGCTGGCAATTCTACCGGTTCAGTGTGCTGGGTTTTTCGCACAACGGCGGTGTGGCTTTGGACGATTCTTTTAAAGTGAGTGAAGAGCAATTCATCAAAGCCGGTTTATACGGACACGATCTCGCCGCCACCAATCCTGTGCCTATACCTGCTGCACTGTGGCTATTCGGTTCAGGGCTTGCCGGCATTGGGCTTGCTGGCATTGGCACCAGTCGCCGATTTTTTGACTAAGGGGCGAAAATGTCAGAAGCCGGAAATGTTCTTGATGGCGTGGCAGAGGATGCTGTCAGCGACGATACCGAATTGCGGCAGAGTAACTTATATCGTCAGATGCAAGCGTTGCTTGCGGAGGGATACAACGTTGCTGCGCGCAGCATTGTTCGGGCCGAAATGGCACGAATAGCTAAAATTGCCTTTCTCGCTTTTGCTGATGCGCGGCGCAAATAACCGTTTTACACTTCCCCCAGTTAACGCGGACAGAAGTTCTTGTCCGCGTCTTTTTTGGTTCGGCCAGGCGGGCTATTGCGGCGCTTGCTACACGGCGATCTATGTCCAATAAATTGCGGCGCGATCCGGCTAAAACCGCAGGTTTGATTCATCCTGTGCGGCAGGCCCTTGACGCGCTCGCTTTGGGGAGAGTTTCTCCTGAGCATATTGTCGCATGGTCGATTTTTGCCGAACTCGGACGCTTGATTTCTCGCGCCAGGAAAGATGTGGCCGGCCAGGAAGCAGCCGCCAGGATTGCGCATACGATGCAAGGCGTGTTGGCTGAATGCGGCATTGATGAGGATAGGCTGGTCATGTTGAAGCAGGATTTTGTGGGGCTGGCAACGCGGATTCGCATGACGCCCGCAGCAGAAATCGATCGGCATATTATAACCTTGTCAATTATGGCCAGGCTGAAATCACCCCTGTTATCCTGGGAGCGAAGCAGTGAAAAGTAATCGGAGTGCACAAACACCAACGAAGATGTTTGTCAGGTTCTGATCTTGGCAAGCAGGGCCGTGGTGGAACGCGCGTGCAGGAATGGAATGGAATGTACCTTGCCACCCCAAGCCAGTACTTCCGTTGCGCCGACGATGGCGTCCACTGTCCAGTCGCCGCCTTTGACCAAAATATCCGGCTGGCAGGCGAGGATGAGCTTGAGCGGGGTATCTTCGTCGAACCAGGTGACCAGGCTGACGCATTCCAGTGCGGCCAGCACGGCCATGCGATCTTCCAGGCAATTGACCGGGCGGTCATCGCCTTTTCCCAAGCGCTTGACCGAGGCATCGCTGTTCACACCCATCAGCAGGCTTGCACCCAGCGCGCGGGCTTGCGCCAGGTAGGTGACGTGGCCGCGATGCAGGATGTCGAAGCAACCGTTGGTGAATACCAGCGGGCGTGGCAATACAGCTATTCGTGCCGCTAGTTGTTCTGGCGGGCAGAGTTTTGATTCGAAGGTTGGGGGAGGGTAGGTCGCCACAGTTTCGGGTTTCGGGTTTCGGGTTTCGGGTTTTTGTGGTGAGGTTTTTATTCAACCAAACGCGAAACCCGAAACACGCAACTCGAAACGGTTTCTAGTCAAGATACTCGAATACCTTTACTACCTTGGACACACCGCCTGTCGTGCTGGCGATTTCCACTGCGTCGTCAGCTTCCTTATGCTTAACCAGGCCAAGCAGGTAGACCACGCTATTTTCCGTGACCACTTTTACATGATTGGCCTGGAATTTGTTGGCGTCGATGAAGAAGGTTTTTACTTTGGACGTGATGTAGGAATCATTGCTGCGCGAAACGAGTGAAGTGGGCGCTGCAATCGCGATTTCGTTGATCACGTTATGCACGTTGGCTACGGCTTTCACGATGTTGTCGATCTCGTTTTTGATTTCTTCCGTCGGCGCTTCACCGGTCAGCAGCACATTGCGGTTGTAGCTGGTGATATTGATGTGCGTCTTGTCCTTGAATTTCTCATCGATGCGGTTTGCCGCCTTCAATTCGATGCCCTGATCCTCAATATAGGTGCCGCTGGTGCGGCGATCTTCAGCCATCAGCATGCCAGTGCCGACGCCGGTGGCAACGATGGGGAAACATCCTTGCAGGGAAAGGGCGGATAAGGCTAGAACAGCGAGAGATAATTTGCGCATTACTCGACTCCTAATAGCATGCAATCAATGGCGTCACACAAACAATGGATGGTGAGCAGATGAATTTCCTGGATGCGCGCAGTGCTGTCGCCCGGCACGCAAATGTGAATATCGTTGGGACCGAGTACCCCGGCAACCTGGCCACCGGTGTGGCCAGTCAAGGCGATCACGCCCATGTCGCGCTCGTGCGCGGCTTGGATGGCGGCGATCACGTTGGCCGAATTGCCGCTGGTTGAAATGGCCAGTAGCAGATCGTTGGCATGGCCCAGGGCGCGCACCTGTTTAGAAAATATCTGGTCATACGCGTAATCGTTGGCGATCGACGTGATAGTGGAGCTGTCCGTAGTGAGAGCAATGGCAGCCAGTCCAGGGCGCTCCATTTCGAAACGGTTCAACAGCTCCGAGGCAAAGTGCTGCGAGTCGGCGGCTGAACCGCCGTTACCACAGGCGAGAATCTTGCCCTCGATCATCAGCGATTGCACCATGCGCTCGGCAGCCGCTGCAATGGGCGCAGCGAGCAGATCCATGACTTGCAGTTTGAGGTGAGCGCTGTCGGTGAAGTGCTGGGTTATACGTGCGATGAGATCCATGTTTAGATTATTCTTTATTCAGTGAAGGCGTTCTTTAGCCATTCTATCGTGTCATCGTCCAAGCCGCCAAGCAACACAGCATCGAAGCGGCATTGTGGCAGCTTGCGTTGCCCAGCCAGATAATGACGCGCCGTTTGCAGAATCTTTCCCTGCTTTTGCTGCGTGATGCTTTCTGCCGCGCCGCCGAATTTTGCGTTGGTGCGCAGACGCACTTCGACGAACACTAACGTGTCTTTTTCGCGCATGATCAAATCGATTTCACCCTGGCGGCAGCGGTAATTTCGCTCTACTACTTGCAAACCTTGCCGTTCCAGATAGGCGGCGGCCAATGTTTCAGCTTGGTCACCGCTGTGGCTCATGGCCGAGGTTTGTTCATCAGCTCGGCTTCACCTTCCTGAAACTGGGCGGAGGTGAGCTCACGCTCAAACAATTGGCCATTGAGGCTGATTTTCCCGGTTACGCCGTCAAGCGTAAAACCGCCATGTACCTGGCCGGCAAGCCATGCGGTGGCCAGGCGGAAAGCGTCTATGCCAAGGGCATAAAGGCGATCGAGGTCGACGCCGCCGGACACCTCGGGTTTTGCATACACCATGACTGCGGTGTGGTCCGGTTCCAGCAACCAGGGCATGTCGATAAAGCGCACCCCGTTCAGATCGATGTTATGAATTTGACTTCCCTTGCCGGCGAATACCTGCGAGGTGGCATAGGTCGTGGCAACGGGGTTGAGGTAGGGGCGCACCAGGCGCGCTTTGGCGACATCGGTAGCCAGGAAAATCATGTCGGCGCTGGATTTCGCGCTAGCTTCGCGCAAGGCGGAGAAATCATCCTGCCCCTTGGGGAGCGTAAACTGGCCGGAAACGTCCCCGCCGAGTTTTCTCCACTCATCCAGGAAAGCCTGCTGTGTGCGGTTGGACAACAGTGTGCCGCTGGAAACGATGAAGACATTGTGTTTGTCTTCGGTGATCGCAATGCGTGCGATCTGACGCGCTTCCGCTTCAATCGACAGGCCGAACAAATACAAGTTGGATGGAAGAACGCCGTTGTCATCAGGAGAATTCAGGGCAATCGTCGGCACGCTGACATTCTTGCTTGTGGCCAGGCCAGACACGGCGTTGCGGGTAAGCGGGCCGATAACTATTTTTGCGCCTTCTTGCACAGCAGTGAGGTATACGCTCAGAATGTCGTCGGGCGACTCGTCGGTTGCGTAGACCTTGACCGGCAATTGTGCCGGCGCGACCGATACGGCTGCCATGAAACCTTTGCGCACGGCATCGGCAGCGCGTCCGAAGGAAGCGGATTTAATCGGCAGCAGCAGGGCGATATGCGCGACTGTTTTTTCCGGCGTGGCAGGGGGTGGTGCGTCGGCAGCGAAGCACGTGCTCAGCCAGGCCAACATCAATAATGGAAAACAAAGGATACGGTGTCTCAAGATAAAGTCCCGCAAGGCAAAGGCACATTATATGTGGTCGCCACGCCGATTGGAAACCTGGGCGACATAACCCGGCGTGCGCTCGACGTGCTGCGTGATGCAGACGTGATTGCAGCCGAGGATACGCGAAATACCGGCCATCTGCTTAATCATTACGCCATCCGCACGCGCCAGCTGGTTGCCCTGCACGAACATAACGAGCGCGCTGCTGCCGAGAAACTGATCGGCCTGTTGGCGGAGGGGAAATCGGTCGCGCTGGTGAGCGATGCCGGCACGCCAGCAGTGAGCGACCCGGGCGCGCGTCTGGTGGCCGATGTGCGGGCCGCTGGCTTCAAGGTTGTGCCGCTACCCGGAGCCAATGCGGCGGTGGCGGCAGTATCTGCCGCCGGACTGGATTCAGCGCATTTTCTATTTTACGGCTTCCTGCCATCCAAAAGCACTGCGCGGCGCAAGGCCTTGGAAGCACTGGTCGATTTGCCTTACCCCATTATTTTTTACGAAGCGCCGCACCGCATCCTGGAATGCGTGGCCGACCTGGAAAAAGTGTTTGGCGTGGCGCGCAGCCTGACTATTGCGCGTGAAATCACCAAATTATTCGAAACCATCCATACCTGTCCGCTGGGTGAAGCAGTGGCCTGGATGGAAGCTGACCCGAATCAACAACGCGGCGAGTTTGTACTGATTGTCGAGGGTGCTCCAAGTAAGGAAGAGGGCGCAGTATCAGAATCGGCAAGGCATACGCTGCAATTGCTACTTGCCGAATTGCCGCTCAAGCAGGCCGTGAAACTGGCCGTGTCGATCACCGGCGGTAAGAAAAATGAAATTTATGATATGGCGCTTGCAATGAAGGACGAGGGGTTATAATTCCTGAAACGGCATTTAACCACGGGGAACACGGGGGGTAGATAGTCGAAGCGTTTTTGGTTTTCCCCGCGCACTCCGTGGTCCCCGTGGTTAATAGCATTTCAAGGATAATGGCCCAATCATGAACCTCACCATAACTCGCCCCGACGACTGGCACCTGCACCTGCGTGACGGCGCGCACATGCAGAGTGTGCTGGCCGATACCGCGCAGCGCTTTGGCCGCGCCATCGTTATGCCCAACCTCAAACCGCCGGTTACCACCGTGCAACTGGCAAGTGAATACCGCGGGCGCATCCTGGCTGCGCTGCCGCAAGGCGCCAGTTTCGAGCCCTTGATGACCCTGTATCTCACTGACAATACGCCTGCGGAAGAAATCTCCAAGGCCAAGGCATGCGGTTTCATTCACGGTGTGAAGTGGTATCCGGCAGGCGCGACCACCAATTCGGATTTTGGCGTGACCGATATTGAAAAGTGCTATGCCGCGCTGGAAGCCATGGAAGCGCATGACCTGCCGCTGCTGGTGCATGGTGAAGTGACCAACCCGCTGGTCGATGTGTTCGACCGCGAGCAGGTGTTCATCGCCCGCCACCTGGTGCCGCTGCTGGAACGCTTCAAACGCCTGCGCATCGTATTCGAACACATCACCACTAAGCAGGCGGTGGATTTCGTGAAAGCGGCGCCGGGCAATGTGGCTGCCACCATCACCGCGCATCACTTGTTGTACAGCCGCAACGCCATGTTTACTGGCGGCATCCGTCCGCACTACTTCTGTCTGCCGGTGTTGAAACGCGAGGAGCACCGCTGGGCGTTGGTGACTGCCGCTACCAGCGGCAACCCGAAATTCTTCCTCGGCACCGACAGCGCCCCGCATGCGCGGCATGCCAAGGAATCTGCCTGCGGCTGCGCCGGCATCTACACTTCCCATGCGGGAATCGAGTTGTATGCGGAGGTGTTTGAAGCCGCCAAGGCGCTGGAGAAACTGGAAGCCTTCGCCAGTTTTTATGGAGCGGATTTCTACGGATTGCCGCGTAATCAGGGCACCATCACGCTGGTGAAAGAAAACTGGGAAGTGCCGGATGAGCTGACGTTTGGTGAGGATGCGTTAGTACCGCTACGCGCGGGTGAGTTGGTGCACTGGAAGGTTGCATCGGCTTGATTTTTAGCGGTTATACAACAAACCCAATCGTTTGGGTTTTGTGTTAAGATGCCCACAGTGTTGAAAGTGGACGGCCTGCGGGTGGTTGTTTACCCCAACGACCATCGTCCGGCGCACGTTCATGTAATCGGCAACGGATGTGAAGCCATTTTTAAACTAAACTGCCCTGATGGTCTGCCGGAATTGCGGGAGAACTACGGGTTCTCAAAATCGGTGTTGAGCCGGATCGGCCAAGCGCTTGCAGGTAGGCTGACCGAGCTCTGCCAGGAATGGGAGAAGATTCATGGAAATCCGTGACAATGAATTCGAAGCAGCCAACCGCCGCGCCAAGGAGCGGCAACACACGACGCCGAAAGCCGTATCGGCTCGCTACGATCGCCGCATCGGGCGTGTCGTAATCGCGCTGAACTCTGGGCTGGAACTCGCCTTTTCTCCGCATCACGCCCAAGGTCTGGAACATGCCAAGCCTGATCAACTGACTGATATCGAAATCTCCCCTTCCGGTCTGGGTCTGCATTTTCCGCACCTTGATGCCGATCTTTATCTACCTGCATTGCTAGAAGGCTTTCTGGGTTCAAGAAATTGGATGGCTGCTGAACTCGGCAAGCGCGGCGGTCGCGCCTCCACTGACGCGAAAGTCGCAGCTGCCAGGGAAAATGGCAAGCTTGGCGGCCGCCCAAGGAAGCCGAAGCTGCCCGTGGCGGCTTGAATCCTTGCCGGGTTTATGGAAACGCAGGGATAGTCGGTTCAAACCCTCTGGATGAAGCTTCAGGATGGCGCCCCTCGATTAAGCGACGGACTTCATCCGATTGGCCAATAGGCACGTCGATCATCAGCAGAATCTGCCCCTGCTCAATTCCCTTCTCAAACGCCTTTAGCCTTGAATTGGGAATGGCGCTAGCCACCATGCTGGATACCCACGCACCAAAAGCCGCCCCAACAAGGGCTGTGATCAGTACGGTTACCAATTGCATGGAAATTCCACTTGGCGGGAACACAACGGCAATCATTCCTGCGATAGCGCCGACGACTGCGCCCACGGCCAATCCTAATTCGGCGCCATGTGCGATGTCGGTTTTCTGAAAAACTGAAGCTTCATGCAGGCCGGCTAACTGCACGCCGTCCTTTGCCAGCAAATGAATGTGGCGGTCTTCTATACGTGCCAGCAACAATTCGTTGACGATTTGCCGGGCACTACCTACATCTGGAAGCATGAAATATAGTCTGCGTCTCATTTCGACCTCCTTGCGATTTCGATTAACCCTCCGGCTCTAACTCTAGTAAAGTCAGCCTTGTTGTCAAGGCGGTTAGGGTCACACCGCACACGAAATTGGCACTAATTCAATAATCCTGTTCGCGCACTTGACCGGCGCATCCCGATAGCATTCCACCAGATTCTGCGCGGTTTCTGCCCAGCGTTCGCGCCCTTCATTCACTGCTTGCTCCAGCACGCCCAGGCTATCGCCATCGGCCCAGCGGCAATAGGCTGCATTGAGTTCGGGGAAGGTGGAGCGCCGCATGCCGGTGAAGTTGGCGAAGTAGAAATGCAGGCTGGCTTCATTGTTACGTGAAATCAGCTTGGGCAGCGCTTCTGTGCAATCCGCCACGTGGTCGCGCACGGCGCGGGCGATGATTTCGGCGCGGCTGCCGGACACGGCGGCAAGCATATCTTTCCAGGCGCTGCCTAGCAGTTCTCCGGCACGGCATTCACCGATTTCATGCAGGATCACCGTTTCGGTTTCTGTGTCGGTCATCTGTTCCAGCGCTCCGGAAAAATTCTGCTCGAAGGGGTAATGAGCCATGGCGCGAGCCATGGCGGAGCCTGTTTTCTTCCAGTTCCATTCCTCGATTTTTTCCCATAGCATGCGGCGCAGCGACTCGCGGCGGACAAATACGGTATTGCCCAGCATCATGGCAGGCGGCGCCGCCAGGTCGCGCGCATGTTCGTTGTTGCTCACAAGAACAGGAAAGCCATAGCGCTCTTCCTGGTGCAGCAGATCAGCCAGAAAGAAATGCGGTACGGCGTGGCCGCCTATTCCGCCGCTATAGACCAGGCCACTGGGTAGCAGGGCTTGATTGATAGCTACGGTATCGAACGGGTCAAATGCCATGCCGTCCACGGTGATTGACGCAAATGCGGCTTCTTCCAGCTTTTCCCAGCGCTGTTCGCGGCTGGTCATCCAGTCGCCCAGTTCGTCCTTGGGCAGCGATGCCTGGAATGGATAGCCTTTTTCCCAGCGGTAGAACTCGCGCATTTTCAGCAGGTAGGTGCAGAGCGTGAAGTTGCGCGCGTGCTGGGCGTCGGCAATGTCGCAGTTGTGCTGCACGGCTTGTTTGATTTGGGTGAGGTGCGCGGTCATGGGGCGCTCCGAAAAGTAGAGTAAATTTGTCAACTTAATTGAACCACTATTCTTGCCAAATTGCCAGAGGCTAGACCGCGTGAAAGTGGTAAAATTCAAAGCGAAGCTGGCTAGACAGTCGCTGCGTGCGCAAGCACGGAGAGGTAAAGTCCGGGCTCCATAGAGCAGGATGCCGGTTAACGGCCGGACGCCGTGAGGCGATGGAAAGTGCCACAGAGAGCTAAACCGCCGATGGCCCGTTATCCCAATGCCCGCAAGGGTGCTGGGGGGATCAGGCAAGGGTGAAAAGGTGCGGTAAGAGCGCACCGCGTTCCTGGAAACAGGAATGGCAGGGTAAACCCCATCCGGAGCAAGACCAAATAGGCAGGTGTTGAGGCTGCTCGCCGAGCCTGCGGGTAGGTTGCTTGAGCGTACAGGTAACTGTGCGCCTAGAGGAATGACTGTCCACGACAGAACCCGGCTTATCGGCCAGCTTCTTTTTTTGTTTCGAGATTTTACTGTGGCGGGCTTCATATTACGACAACATCAAGACAGGGTACATAAAGAGTAAATCCGATGAATGAAGTGATAACGAAGACCGACTCAACGGCCAATCCTGGTTTGATGACTTCGGCGCGCGGGGGCGACTATACCGGAATCCTTCCAAGTCAGAAGATTAAAGAGATGTTGAGTTGCAGCGAGATCAGTACGATGCTGATGCCGATTGATCATGACCAAGTCCAGCCCGCCAGCATAGACCTGCGCCTTGGCGATTATGCTTATCCCGTAGATACGAGTTTTCTTCCCGGCAAGGGTATGAGAGTGCTCGATAAAATGAGGCAGCTTGATGACCGGTTTGATGACTTCAAAATCGATCTTAGCAAAGGTGCTGTTCTTGAAAAGGGGCGCGTATATGTTATTCCTCTTTTGGAATCCATTAATTTGAAAAGTGAAGTGGCGGCCTTTGCTAACCCGAAGAGTTCAACGGGCAGACTGGATATTTTGACGCGCTTAATTGCTGATGAAGCTATTAGTTTTGACCAGGTAAGAGAGGGCTATAAAGGTGACCTCTATATAGAGGTTGCGCCCCGGAGTTTCAGTATAGTGGTAAAAACCGGCACCCGCTTGAACCAGCTAAGATTTCGCCGCACTCGAGGAGAGGAGGCAAAATCCATTACGGTCTCAGACTGGAAAAAACTTCTCGATGAAGGCCAGATTGTTGACTCCAGCGACCACGATAAAAACGCGAGATCAATCAAAACAGGGGTATTACCTTTCACCGTGGATTTGAAAGGCTCCGGCAAGGAGGACAACATAATCGGATATCGTGCGAAGAAACATGTCAAACGTATCGACTTGGAAAGGCGGGATTATGATCCGTTGGATTTCTGGGAGCCAATACGTTTTCATAAATCATCATCACTGATATTGGACCCTGATGAGTTCTATATCCTTATGACGAAAGAAGCGATTGCGGTGCCGCCGGAATATGCGGCTGAGATGCTGCCATACGACACCCGCGCAGGAGAATTCCGGGTTCATTATGCTGGATTTTTTGATCCTGGATTCGGTTGGAACGCAAAGATAAATAAGGCAGGAAGTAGCAGGGGAGTTCTGGAGGTGCGCTCGCACGAGGTACCCTTCTTGCTCGAGCATGGACAGACGGTCGGATGGCTGCGCTATGAGCGTATGGCAGCTCGACCAGAGCTTCTGTACGGGCAAGATATCAATTCAAACTATCAAGGTCAGAGCCTTAAATTAGCCAAGCAGTTTAAGCAACTGCGAGATTAGCGTTAGCGTCTAGGACAATTTCAAAGGGGTCACACAAAGGGGTCAACACACAAAGGGGTCACAACACACAAAGGGGTCACATCTTGACATGCAAGCATCGCCTCTTCTCCTTCACGATATTTCTGATACAGAATATGTCATGTCAAGACGCGACCCCTTGTTCCTTCGCTTGTTCCTTCCGACCCCTTGTTCCTTCGCGACCCCTTGTTCCTTCGTATTCACTTTTACTGTTTTTATAAGACTTATTGTTCTGCATATTTTAAGGAGCGAAACCATTAATGCTCCATAAAACATAAACGGCCGACCACTTTACTAGCCACCATTGTCCGACAAACAAACCTAAAACAATGGGCACTATTGAACGCCGCCTATTTTCTTTGATGGTCAGAATACACATTCCAAGAACGAAGCTTATGACCGAAAGGGTCAATCGCACGGCCGAACGAAATTCTGGCATCCAAGAACTCAAATCGACATACAGAGTGAGAAGTGAGAACAGCCAGAAAGCCCACCACATTAAAAGGGGTCACATCTTGACATGCAAGCATCGCCTCTTCTCCTTCACGATATTTCTGATGCAGAATATGTCATGTCAAGACGCGACCCCTTGCCGTGTCAAGACGCGACCCCTTGCCGTTTTCGCGACCCCTTGCCGTTTTACGCTATCGCGGGCATGGAAATAGTGCTGCTGCTGTGTGGCGGCGACAAGCGAACGCAGGATGGGGATATCGACCGCGCGTGTGATTACTGGCAAGACTGGCAAAGGAGAACAAGCGATGAGAGATAGAGCGCACGACGAAGCAATGGCCGAGATTTACCGGGAAGATCCCGCGTACGCTGTTCAGTTGCTCAACAGTATTCTTGAGGATGGCGACCAGAGCGAGTTTTTGATTGCGCTTCGCCAAATGGCAAAAGCTTTTGGTGGTGTGCAAACAGTGGCTGAGTCCGCGCACCTGAATCCGACGCAGCTCTACCGCACGTTATCACCTGGCGGCAATCCTGCACTTAGTAATTTTTCAGCGATCCTCAAAGCGATGGGGCTGCGCCTCGCCGTGCAGCCGCTCCATCACGCCTGAAAACACGGCAGTCGCCCACGCGGTAGTGCCAGAACGTGCCGAGCATCGGGCCGGTCAACGCCTTGCCTGTGTTGCGCTCGTCCATGATCGACGATGCGCCGCGCGGTCTGCTTATCGAGTTTGCTAAGTTGCTTTCTGGCTGTCCTGGTGTAATCAATCTTCCAGGCCATTCGAGATCAGTTCGCGCAGGTAGTACGCTTTGGTGCGGCCAGTCTGTGCAGCCAAATGGTCAAGCCGTTGCTCGACTAAAGGATCGAGCCGGATCGAAGTCGCCATGATAATGTCCTTATTGAATACGTGTATTCGTTGTATCACGTCAATCATGAACATGCCTATATACAATTCTCAGGTAGGTCGGCTCAAGGCCGAAGGCTGGAGCCGACAACGGTTAATCTCTGCGTCAGCCGCGCGGGGTGGTGCCGGTTCCGCGCCTTCGGGGCTTGAACCGACCTACGGCCTGAAAATGGTTCATAGGCATGATCATGCATTGAAAGCCTAGCAGCAAAAAACAGCGTGTAAGAAAGTAAAGTGGCATTGAGCGTGGACAATAGCCTTATAGCCCGTCCCTTGGTTCTTCCGCACCGGCCTATCTTATTAAGTTACTTTCAGTTTGTGTTGTATCTTGTTATTTTTTAACGAGATAAATTTTTGTTTAAGAATATCCTCTAAGTCTTTGTCGCGTATACAAAAAATAGCAATTCACCCCTTGACCGAGCTTGGTTTTTTAACTATAGTGGGTCGAAGTGGCAAAAAGTGGGAAATTGTGGGTTCCTGCTTGGCTAAGTTGTTAAGGGGGAAGGATGTTGTTTCGTGGCGCAACAGCGTTGAATCTCGATGCGAAAGGGCGGCTGGCTGTACCAAGCAAGCATCGAGATGCGCTCGCGTCCGAATCGGCCAATAAGCTCGTCGTCACCGCTCACCCGCATCGTTGTCTGTTGCTCTATCCCCAGCCTGCCTGGGAGCCTATCGAACAAAAAATTAATGCACTGCCTAGTTTCGATCCTGTGGCCAGTTCCTGGAAGCGCCTGCTGCTTGGTCATGCCGAAGAGCTGGAGATGGATGGCTCGGGCCGTTTGTTGGTATCTCCCGTGTTGCGCGAGTTGGCCGGTCTGGAAAAGCAAGTGATGTTGGTGGGGCAGGGCGGTCATTTCGAGTTATGGAGTATGGAAGGCTGGCGGCGCCAGATGGACCACGCACTGGCTCCCGGCAATGTGTTGCCTGCATCGCTGGAAAATTTTGCGCTGTGATCGATGGTGGCGAGCATAAAACCGTTTTGTTGCATGAAGCGGTCGACGCGCTGGCGGTGCGGCCGGACGGGACGTATGTGGACGGCACCTTCGGGCGCGGCGGGCATAGCCGCTTGATTCTGCAAAAGCTGGGATCGGCAGGAAAGTTGATTGCGCTGGACAGAGATTTGATGGCAGTTGAAGCAGGCAAGGCAGTTCAGGATGCGCGCTTTGTGATGGTGCACAGTGCGTTTTCCGGGGTGAGAAAAGTGTTGGAGAGATTGGGCGTGGAGAGGGTGGACGGCATTCTGTTAGACCTGGGCGTGTCGTCGCCGCAAATTGATCAGTCGGCGCGCGGTTTCAGTTTTCGCGGCGATGGTCCCCTCGATATGCGCATGGATGTGAGCCGCGGACAGACCGCTGCAGAGTGGCTCAATACCGCAACGGAAGGACACATCGGGGAGGTGATAAAGACATATGGTGAAGAACGGTTTGCTAAACAGATTGCAAGGGCGATTGTTGCGGCTCGGGCCGAACATCCTTTCACAACCACACGACAACTTGCCGAGATCGTGGCAAAAGCCGTCCGCACGCGCGAGCCTGGGCAAGACCCGGCGACGCGTACCTTTCAAGCTCTACGGATTTACCTCAATCAGGAGCTTGAGGAGTTGTCGCTAGTTCTGCCGCAGTGTGTCGAAATGCTGGCGCCCGCCGGCCGCATTGTTGTCATCAGTTTTCACTCCCTCGAAGATCGAATTGTTAAGCGCTATCTTCGCGACCAATCCAACCCGGACGTATTCCCGAGCAGGCTGCCATTGCGCAGCAGCGAAATGCCTGCGCCAAAGTTGCATCTGGTGGGCAAAGCAATGCGCCCTTCGTCTGAGGAAGTGGCAGCCAATCCACGATCACGCAGTGCGGTGATGCGCGTGGCCGAGCGCTGGGTGGAAGCAGCATGACGCGGCTCAATCTGATCCTGTTATCTATCCTGGTTATTTGCGCGCTGGGGATGGTCACTTCACAGCACAAGGCGCGCAAGTCGTTCGTGGAATTGCAAAAGGAACAGGAAGCGGCCAGGCAAATGGATGTGGAGTGGGGGCAGTTGCAACTGGAGCAAAGCACCTGGGCGATGCATTCGCGGATTGAAAAGATCGCTGCCAAATTTTTGCAGATGCAAGTGCCCGAGACTAGTCGGGTGCAAGTTGTAGCGCCGACTGGCAATACGGGAGCTGCACAGTGAACCACGCTTCGAGCGCGCTACTCATTTTGAAATTGCCCGTATGGCGTGGCCGCGTGGTGTTGGGGCTGCTACTGCTGGCTTTCGCCACGCTGGTAGGACGCTCGCTTTATCTGCAGGGGCTTAATAATGATTTTCTGCGCGCCAAGGGCGATGCGCGTTCCAGCCGGGTTATCGAACTTTCCGCGCATCGCGGAATGATTACCGATCGCTCCGGCGAACCGCTCGCTATTAGCACGCCGGTGGCATCGGTATGTGCAACACCGGTTGATGTAAATTTTGAACCGGGTAAAGAAAAAGCACTGGCAAAGCTATTGGAGATAAGCGTGCCAGAGCTGCAGCATCGTCTGGAAGACAACAAGCGTGAGTTTGTTTACGTCAAGCGCCAGCTGCCCCCGGAGCGTGCAGCGCAAGCCATGCAGTTGGGCATTCCCGGCGTGTTTCTGCAACGCGAATATCGCCGCTATTACCCGGCGGGCGAAGTGTTGGCTCATGTGCTGGGTTTTACCGGCGTAGACGATAACGGTCAGGAAGGCCTTGAACTCGCCTATCAGGGCTGGCTTGCCGGCAAGCCGGGCAGCCGTCGCGTAATCAAGGACCGACTCGGTCACATTATCGAAGACGTGGAAAGCATTCGTGTGCCTGAGCAGGGGCGCGATCTTGCGTTAAGCATCGACCTCAAGATCCAGTATCTAGCCTACCGCGAACTGGAAAAAGCAGTTGCAGAGCACAAGGCTAAAGCGGGCGGTATTGTGGTGCTGGACGCACGCACCGGCGAATTGCTGGCGCTGGCCAACCTGCCTACCTATAACCCGAACAATCGCGGCAAGCTGAATATTGAGCGCCGGCGTAATCGGGTGATTACCGATCTGTTCGAACCTGGCTCGACGATGAAGCCATTTACTGTGGCGGCAGCTTTGGAAGCGGGGTTGGTCAAACCAACCAGCATCATCCAGACAGCGCCCGGATATTTTTCGATTGGGCCGGCGACGATTCATGACGCACATCCCGAGGGCTTGCTGACGGTCTCCCAGGTAATCCAGAAATCGAGCAACGTGGGTGCTGCAAAAATAGCGCTGTCCATGGCGCCTGAGTATATGTGGACTGAGTTGAGTCATGTCGGTTTTGGTACAGCGCCACACGCTGGGTTTCCCGGTGAGGCATCTGGAAAATTGCGCCCCTATAAGACTTGGCGGCCCATCGAACAAGCCACGATGGCTTTTGGACACGGCATTTCCGTTAGCTTGTTGCAACTCGCACGGGCCTACACAGTATTTGCCAATGATGGTGCATTGATAGCGCTGTCCATGGTCAAGCAAGACTCGGGCGGGGCGCCGCAAGCGGTGTTTTCCGCAGCGACGGCGCACGCCGTGCGCGACATGCTGGAGTTAGTGGTGCAGCCAGGCGGTACCGCGCCCCGCGCGCGGGTGCCAGGCTACCGGGTAGCGGGAAAAACCGGCACCGCCCACAAGCTGGATGCTAACGGCGTATATGCAAAGGATAGATACGTTGCTTCATTTGTCGGCATGGCGCCGGCCAGTGATCCACGATTGATTATCGCAGTGATGGTCGATGAGCCCAGCAATGGCCAATATTACGGCGGCACAGTGGCGGCCCCAGTGTTTTCCAGCGTAATGACGGGTGCGCTGCGCATGCTCAGTGTTCCACCGGATGCGCCGGTGACCGACACCATTCTGCCGCCTGAGAATGCACCTGAAGTGAAGGAGGAAGTATGACTTCTTCGGCCTTCAGGAATCAGACGGATGCGCTGCTGAATCGGCTTGGCGTGAAAGTAGAAACGCTGGTGTCCGATAGCAGGAAGATTAAACCGGGCGATGTTTTCTGTGCCTATCCCGGCGAGCGTCAAGATGGCCGCATGCACATTGCTCAGGCAATTGCAGCCGGAGCTGGCGCCGTGTTATGGGAGGAAGAAAATTTTGTTTGGGATGCTGACTGGCGCGTTCCTAATCTGTCTGTAAAAGGCTTGCGTTCTCGCCTAGGCGAAATTGCTGACCAGGTGTACGGCGAGCCTTCCAAAAAACTTTGGATGATCGGTATCACCGGCACCAATGGCAAAACTTCCTGTAGTCACTGGCTGGCACAAAGTTTAACTTCGCTTGGACGCAAGACTGCCGCTATCGGCACGCTTGGCAACGGTTTCCCGGAAGCATTGTCGGAAACTATCAATACCACACCTGACCCAATTAGCTTGCACGCACAGTTCGCACAGTTTATTAAAGAAAATGCGCAGGCCGTGGCCATGGAAGTGTCATCGCATGGCCTGGCGCAAGGGCGGGTAAATGGCGTGTCATTCGATGTAGCGATGCTGACCAATTTGTCGCGCGACCATCTGGATTACCACGGCGATATGCAAAGTTACGCACGCGCAAAAGCGGGCCTGTTTTCCTGGCCGGGGCTGCGCTGCGCAGTGCTTAATCTGGATGACGAATTTGGCGCGGGTCTCGCATCCAGTCTTGATCAAAGCAAAGTAAAAATCATCGGCTACGGCCTGGGTAAAGGCGACGTAGCGGGCAGCAACCTGCGCATCGACGCGAATGGTATTCGCATGGATGTGCATACCGCGTGGGGCGGCGCAAAAATTGATAGTCAGTTGTTGGGCGGATTCAATGCCTACAACCTGCTTGGCGTGCTGGCTGTTCTGCTGGCAAGCGACGTCAAGCTCGAAGATGCGGTGCGCGCCTTGAATAAAGTGACGCCTCCCGCAGGCCGCATGCAGCGCCTGGGCGAGACAGGCAAGCCGCTGGTGGTGGTGGATTACGCGCACACGCCGGATGCGCTGGAAAAAGTATTGCAAGTGCTGCGCGATATCAAACCGCAGGCCGGCAAATTGAGTTGCGTGTTCGGTTGCGGCGGCGAACGTGACAAAGGCAAGCGGCCGTTGATGGGAGCAGTGGTTTCCAGGCTGGCCGACAGCGCCATCGTTACCAGCGACAATCCGCGCGGCGAAGAACCTCGCGCCATCATTGATGAGGTTGTCGCGGGCATGGGTGGCAACTATCACATCATCGAAGATCGTGCTTCCGCCATTCTGCAAGCTATCAGCCAAGCGCATGCCGATGATGTGGTGCTGGTGGCCGGCAAAGGGCATGAGACTTATCAAGAAATTAAAGGCGTAAAACTTCCATTCAGCGACACTGAAGTGGCGCTGCGTGCACTAGGCGGGGTGGCGGCATGAGCATGATGCGACTAAGCGAAGCCACTACCGCATTGCAAGCAACATTGCGCGGTGATGACATTGGGTTTGATGCTGTAACGACAGATAGCCGCGCAATCAAGCAGGGCGATTTGTTTGTGGCTTTGCGCGGTGACCGATTCGACGGCCATGCCTTCATAGCACAGGCAGCGGCGCAAGGCGCTGTAGCGGCGATAGTTGATAGAGCAGGATTCAGTGGTCAGGCATCAGGCTTTCCGTTGCTGGTGGTGGAAGAGACGCGGCTCGCGCTGGGCAAGCTGGCGGCTTACTGGCGCAATAAATTTTCCATTCCGGTGGTGGCCGTGACGGGAAGCAACGGCAAGACCACGGTCAAGGAAATGACAGCGGCCATTCTGCGCGCTGCCAGCGATGAATCCGGAGTCCTCGCTACGCGGGGAAATCTTAATAATGACATCGGCCTGCCGCTTACCTTGCTGGGGTTGCGTAAACACCATCGCTACGCCGTGGTGGAAATGGGCATGAACCATCCGGGCGAGATTAGCTATTTAACTAAGTTGGCCGCCCCGGATGTGGCTCTGGTCAACAATGCCCAGGCTGCCCATTTGGAAGGCATGAAGAATGTGGAGGCGGTAGCGCGTGCCAAGGGCGAAATTTTTTCAGGGCTGAAAGAAAGCGGCGTTGCGGTGATCAACGCAGACGATGCATTCGCCAGCCTGTGGCGCGAATTGGCAGGTGGCCATCGTGTCGTGGATTTCGGCACAGAACACGAAGTTGCCGTGACATGCCGCTATAAGTTGAGTCCGCTGGGGAGCGAGCTGACGCTGCAAACTCCGCAGGGTGAGTGCGATGTGCATCTCCAGGTGCCCGGCATGCACAACGTGCGCAACGCGTTGGCGGCTACAGCGGCGGCCATTGCTCTGGATGTGCCGCTCACCGCTATCCGTACTGGACTGGAAAGTTTCTCCGGTGTGAAAGGCCGCTTGCAGAAAAAACAGGGGCTGCACGGCGCCATCCTGATTGACGACACCTACAACGCCAACCCGGATTCAGTGCGTGCTGCAATTGCGGTTCTGGCGAGCATGCCGGGCAAGAAAATTCTGGTGCTGGGCGACATGGGTGAGTTGGGCTCGGAGGGCGAACGTTTGCATGCAGAGATAGGTGAGCAGGCGAAGCGGGCTGGTATCCATCATCTGTTTACCTTGGGCGAACTGAGCCGGCACGCCGTTCAGCATTTCGGGCCTGAGGGCAGGCGTTTTGAATACATCGAAGACTTGTTGCACGACGTGGAAAACCTCATGGCGCCACAAGTAACGGTGCTGGTGAAAGGCTCGCGCTTCATGCAAATGGAGCGGGTAGTGAAAAGTTTTGAGGTGCAGCCATGCTGCTAGCGCTATTCCAAATGCTGGGTCACGATGTGCGGGCGTTCAACGTATTCAACTACATCACGTTACGCGTAGTGTTGGCCACGCTGACCGCGCTGACTATTTCCTTTTTGGTTGGGCCGGTCGTGATCCGCCGCCTGGCAGCGATGAAAATTGGTCAGTCGGTGCGCGATGACGGGCCGCAGACGCATCTGGTAAAAGCCGGCACGCCAACCATGGGCGGCGCGCTGATTTTGGTGTCGATAACTGTTACTACCCTGTTATGGGCCGACTTGCGCAACCACTATGTGTGGACAGTGCTGTTCACCACGATGGGCTTCGGTGCGATCGGTTGGGTGGATGACTGGCGCAAGGTGGTGCACCGCAACCCCAAAGGTTTATCCGCCAAAGAAAAATATTTCTGGCAATCGGTGGTTGGTCTGGGTGCCGCGGCGTTCCTGCTTTACACCGCCAAACTACCGGCGCAAACAGAACTGATCGTTCCCTTCTTCAAGCACCTGGTATTCCCGCTCTCGGGGGTGTCTTTCATTGTACTAACCTACTTGGTAATCGTCGGCAGTAGTAATGCAGTCAATCTGACCGACGGTCTGGATGGCCTTGCCATCATGCCAACGGTAATGGTGGCGAGCGCCTTGGCAATTTTTTCGTACGTGGCCGGTAACTTCATTTTCTCGCGCTATTTAAGTTTGCCTTACGTGCCCGGTGCGGGCGAGGTAGCTGTGTTCTGCGCGGCGATCGGCGGCGCGGGGTTGGGCTTCCTGTGGTTCAACGCCTATCCGGCGGAAGTGTTCATGGGTGATGTCGGCGCACTGGCGCTGGGCGCGGCATTGGGCGTGGTGGCGGTGATCGTGCGGCAGGAGATTGTGCTGTTCATTATGGGCGGGGTATTCGTCATGGAAACGCTGTCGGTGGTGTTGCAAGTGGCCTCTTTCAAGCTGACTGGGAAACGCATTTTCCGCATGGCGCCGCTGCATCATCACTACGAATTGAAAGGATGGAAAGAGACGCAAGTGGTTGTGCGTTTCTGGATTATTTCGATGATGTTGGTGTTGTTCGGATTGTCGACGTTAAAACTGAGATGAGTAATTCACCGCAGAGGGCTGAAGTAGGCGATGGAATTTAAAGGTAAGCGCGTGTTGGTACTGGGGCTGGGCGATAGCGGACTGTCGATGGCGCGCTATCTTGCGCGCTGCGGCGCCCGCGTGCGCGTTGCCGACAGTCGCGTTACCCCGCCTCATGCCGCACGCTTACGCGCAGAGGTGCCCGATGCTGAACTGATATGCGGCCCCTTTCTTGCTGCAAGTTTCGCAGGCATTGACCTGATTGCCATCAGTCCCGGCGTACCGCTTGCAGAACCCTTGGTTGCGGCTGCACAACAACGAGGTGTGCCAGTCGTGGGTGATGTCGAATTGTTTGCCCAAGCGCTGAAATCCCCCCCAGTCCCCCTTTTACCAAGGAGGGCTGATGTGGCAGCGAACACACTCCCCACTTTACCAAAGGGGGGCTGGGAGGGATTTGTCATCGCCATCACCGGCTCCAACGGCAAGAGCACGGTGACCTCCATGGTGGGCGCCATGTGCCGCGCAGCGGGATTGAATACCGTGGTGGCGGGCAATATCGGCCTGCCGGTGCTGGACGCACTGCATGAAGCAGAGATCGCTTTCAACGAGGGCAAGGGTGAGGCGCAAGTCTACGTGCTGGAGTTGTCCAGCTTCCAGCTCGAAACTACCTCGAGCCTGAATGCCGCTGCGGCAACGGTGCTGAACGTGAGCGAAGATCATCTCGACCGATACGCTGGCATGGATGACTACGCGGCGGCCAAAGCAAAAATTTTTCAGGGTGCCGGTGTGCAAGTGCTGAACCGCGATGCTGCGCGCAGCATGGCAATGGCATCGCCAGGGAAGCGTGTTTTCACCTTCGGTTTGACTGCACCGCAAGTTGACGAGGCGTGGGGCCTGAGGGAAGACGGTGGCAAGACCTGGCTGGTTCAGGGCGAGCTGAAACTGCTTTCGGTGGACGAACTGCAAGTGGCGGGTTTGCATAACGCGGCTAATGCGCTTTCCGCGCTGGCGTTGTGTCGTGCTATCGATTTGCCCTATGCACCGTTGCTGCAAGCGCTGCATGAATTTCACGGCTTGCCACATCGCGTGGAAAAGGTGATGGCAATAAATGGCGTGACGTTCTACGACGATTCCAAGGGCACCAATGTCGGTGCCACGGAAGCTGCGTTGAATGGCATGCGTGAGAAGGTGGTGCTAATCGCGGGCGGCGATGGCAAGGGCCAGGATTTTGGCCCGCTCAAATCGGCGGTGGCGAACCATGCGCGCGCCGTTGTGTTGATCGGCCGCGACGCTGACAAAATCGGCAGCGCCGTCGCAGGCAGCGGGGTAGCCACACTACATGCCGCCAGTCTGGAGGATGCAGTAAACACGGCGTTCGAGCAGGCAAAATCTGGCGATGCCGTGTTGCTGTCCCCTGCCTGCGCCAGCTTCGATATGTTCCGCAATTACGAACACAGAGCGCAGGTATTCGTGGCGGCTGTCAAAGCACTGGCGGCGCAATGTGAAAGGAGGGCAGGCTAATGGGCGCCTCTAAAAATTTAGAGTTCGCCCAAATGCAAGGCGCGGAAAAAATTTCGCAGTGCCGCATATGGTTTATATGTAAGCAAGAAATATTTTTACGCAACGCAGCAGTTGGGATGAAATCTAAGTTTTTAGAGGTGCCCATTGTTTTATAACGGCCTGAAAACGCACAATGCCCTGCCGGAATACGACAGCACCTTGTTGTGGTTATCCCTGCTCCTGCTGAGTTTTGGGCTGGTGATGGTGTATTCGGCCTCAATCGCCATGGCCGAGGTCGATCGTAATACGAATTACCAGTACGCCTATTTCCTCAAACGCCACGCTGTTTTTCTGTGTGTCGGTGCGTTGTCCGGTTTCATTGCATTTCAGCTGCCGACCAAAGTATTGCAGCAGCTCGCGCCTTACCTGTTCCTGGGCGGTGCAGCGTTGTTGATCCTGGTGTTGATTCCCGGCATTGGCCGCGAGGTGAATGGCAGCCGTCGCTGGCTTTCCTTGTTGGTGGTCAATCTGCAGCCGTCCGAATTCATGAAATTGTTCGCCGTGTTGTACGCGGCGGACTACACCATACGCAAAGCGGCTTACATGGATAGCCTGAAGAAAGGCTTCCTGCCGATGCTGGTGGTGATGCTGCTGATCGGCGGGCTGCTGCTGCGCGAACCCGACTTCGGCGCGTTTGCGGTGATCGTGTGCATCGCCATGGCGGCATTGTTTCTGGGCGGGCTTAACTGGCGCCTGTTTGCCGGTCTCATCGTGCTGCTTTTGGTGGGTTTTTTGATACTTATCTGGACGTCGCCTTACCGGCTACAGCGTGTGGTCGGTTTCATGGACCCTTGGGCAGATCCATTTGGCAAGGGCTACCAGCTATCTCACGCCCTCATAGCCTTCGGACGCGGGGAATGGTTCGGGCTTGGGCTGGGTGGCAGCGTGGAAAAATTGTTTTACTTGCCGGAAGCGCATACCGATTTCTTGCTTGCAGTTATTGCCGAAGAACTGGGCTTCGTAGGTGTGGCTGTGATCGTGGTGATGTTTTCCTGGCTGGTGATGCGCGCGTTCATTATTGGTCGTCAGGCCGCCACGCTGGAGCGCTATTTCTCATCCCTGGTGGCGCAAGGGATCGGAGTCTGGTTGGGTGTCCAGGCAGTGATCAATATGGGTGTGAATATGGGATTGCTGCCGACCAAGGGATTGACCTTGCCGCTGCTGTCTTTCGGCGGCAGCGGCATTGTCGCTAACTGTCTGGCGCTCGGGGTGCTGATGCGAGTGGATTGGGAAAACAGACAGCTGATGAAGGGGTACGCGGTATGAGCGTACGCCTGCATCAGTTGTCTGTTTCGGCGAAGGCTAACTTGCGCAGCAAGTTAAGCGCGCAGCGCGGCCGTAGCCAAAATCTCCGCAAAGATGAAGGGGTACGCGGCATGAGCGTACGCCTGCATCAGCTGTCTGTTTCGGTGAAGGCTAACTTGCGTAGCAAGTTAAGCGCGCAGCGCGGCCGTGACCAAAACAGACAGATCAAAAAAGGGTACGCGGTATGAGCCGCACCATTCTCATCATGGCAGGTGGCACCGGCGGCCATGTATTCCCCGCATTGGCTGTTGCCGACTACCTGCGCGACAAAGGCTGGCGTGTCATATGGCTTGGTACCAAGGCTGGTATGGAAGCGAAACTGGTGCCGGAGAAGGGTTACGAAATGGTGTGGCTGAAATTTGGCGGGTTGCGCGGAAAGGGTTTGTTGCGCATGGCGTTGATGCCGCTCATGTTGCTCATGGCATTTTATCAGAGCGCTGTGGCGATTTATCGCAGCCGGCCTGAAGTGGTGCTGGGCATGGGGGGCTACACCGCCTTTCCGGGTGGCATGATGGCGTCGCTGTTGGCAAAGCCGCTGATTGTGCATGAGCAAAATTCCATTGCCGGTTTAACCAATCGCGTACTGGCTTGTCTGGCAGATAAGGTGTTGGTGGCGTTCCCTGCGGCATTCAGTGGCCCAAAAGACAAGCCGATTCCCTGCCAAAAAGTGAATTCAGAATGGTGCGGCAACCCTGTGCGGGCTGAGATTGCCGCCATGCCAGTGCCACAAGATCGCTTTGCCAGCCGTAGCGGAAAACTGCGCTTGCTGGTGGTGGGCGGCAGCCTCGGCGCCCAGGCGTTGAACGAAACCATTCCCCGGGCGCTGGCGCTGTTGCCCGAAGCAGAACGGCCGGAGGTAGTGCATCAGGCTGGCAGTAAAAACTTTGAGGCGTTGAAAGGCTATTACGCTGAAGCGGAAGTAAAGGCGGATGTGCGTGACTTCATCGACGATATGGCCGGCCTATATGCATGGTGCGATCTGGTGGTATGCCGCGCTGGTGCCTTGACCGTTTCGGAATTAGCCGCTGCCGGTGTGGCCAGCGTTCTGGTTCCCTATCCGCATGCAGTGGATGACCACCAGACCACCAATGGAAAATTTTTAAGCGATAACGGTGCAGCGGTGCTGTTGCCGCAAGCGCAGATGAATGCAGAACGGCTGGCGGAATTGTTGCGAGACGCTACACGCGAGAAATTATTGGCAATGGCTCAGGCTGCGCGGTCACTGGCCAAACCGGATGCGACCAGGCGAGTGGCGGAAGTTTGCATGGAGTTGGCGGCATGAATGAAATATTGAAAAGCAGTAACCACGGGGTGCACGGGGGCCACGGGGAAACCCGTTTGATTTCCCCCGTGTTCCCCGTGCACCCCGTGGTGAAAAAGGTTTTGAAATGAAACACAAAGTCAAACGCGTTCATTTCATCGGCATCGGCGGCGCCGGCATGAGCGGGATTGCCGAGGTGCTGCTCAACCTGGATTTTCAGGTGAGCGGCTCCGATCTGGCGGATAACGCGACCACGCAACGCCTGAAAAAACTCGGTGCAACCGTGTACAAGGGTCACGCAACGGAGCAAGTGGCGAATGCGGATGCAGTGGTGGTGTCCACCGCGGTGAAGGAAGATAACCCGGAAGTGATTGCAGCGCGGGAGAGAAACATTCCAGTGGTGCCGCGCGCCATGATGCTGGCGGAGTTGATGCGCTTCAAACAAGGTATCGCAGTGGCCGGCACGCATGGCAAAACCACGACGACTTCGTTGATCGCCAGCGTGCTGGGTGAAGCGGGCATGGATCCCACCTTCGTCATCGGTGGCCGTCTGGAGGCTGCCGGTACGCACGCCCGCCTTGGTCAGGGCGAATTTTTGGTGGCGGAAGCGGATGAGTCCGATGCGTCGTTCCTGTACCTGACTCCGGTGATGGCAGTGATCACCAATATCGATGCCGATCACATGGAAACCTACGGCCACGACTTCGGGCGGCTCAAGCAGGCCTTTGTGGATTTTGCGCAACGCCTGCCTTTCTACGGCATGGCGGTGCTGTGCGTAGACGATGCCAATGTGTGCGAAATTATGCCGCGCATTACGAAATTAGTTACCACCTATGGCGCCAGCGAAGCTGCACAGGTACGCGCGGTGGATATCCGCGCGGAGAGCGGCAGGATGTCGTTCAAAGTGTTGCGCCAGGAGCTGCCGGATTTACAAGTGACGTTGAATCTACCTGGCCATCACAACGTGTTGAATGCATTGGCTGCCATTGCGGTGGCGATGGAAGTGGGCGCATCGGATGCGGCCATCGTCAAAGGCTTGGCGGAGTTCGGCGGTGTCGGACGACGCTTTCAGCGCTACGGTGAAGTCCCATTGGCAAGCGGTGGCAACTTCACGCTGGTCGACGATTATGGTCATCACCCGGTGGAAATGGCCGCCACCCTGGAAGCGGCGCGCGGTGCCTTTCCCGGGCGCAGGCTGGTGCTGGTTTTTCAGCCGCATCGCTATACGCGGACGAGAGACGTTTTCGAAGATTTCGTGCGCGTGCTCTCCACGGTGGATGCGCTGTTGTTGAGCGAAGTGTACCCCGCCGGTGAAGCGCCGATTGTTGCAGCGGACGGACGTGCGTTGGCGCGCGCGATTCGGGTGGCCGGCAAGGTGGAACCTATCTTTGTAGAAAATGTGGGCGATCTGCCGGAGGCGGTTTTTTCCATGGCGCAAGCCGGTGATGTGGTGCTGGTCATGGGGGCGGGTTCAATTGGTCAAGTACCGCAAAAAATGGTCGATGCCGCAGGTACAAGGACAAAGCAGTGAGAGCAGTGGCTCGCCTGTCTTCTTGGGAGATTGAAGCGTATATGACGCAAGATCCGCAAACATTTACCGGCCTGCGCGGTGAGCTGCGCATGAATGAGGCGATGAGCCGGCATGTGAGTTGGCGTGCTGGCGGCCTGGTGGATCGCGCTTATGTGCCCGCAGACCTGGATGACTTAGCCGCATTTATGCGCGGTTTGCCAAATGGTGAAGCGGTATATCTAGTTGGGCTGGGCAGTAATCTGCTGGTGCGTGACGGTGGCCTGCGCGGCACGGTGGTTTTGATGCACGGCGCACTAAAACGTTTGCGCGTGGAACAACGCAAGAGCGTGTTGATTGATGTAACCGGGGACAGTGAAGAGACAAGTTTGGTGTATGCGGAAGCGGGTGTTGCCAGTCCGAAAGTAGCCCGCTTTGCAGCAAACCACAACCTGGTTGGCGCAGAATTTTTGGCGGGCATTCCGGGCACGATTGGCGGCGCGTTGGCCATGAATGCCGGTTGTTACGGTGCAGAGACGTGGCAGTTTGTAGCCCAGGTGCTGACGGTAGACCGTAGCGGAAGGTTGCATGAGCGCACTAAAGCGGAATTCGATATCGGCTATCGCCATGTGGCGCCGAATTCACCAAGGGAAGAATGGTTTGCCGCTGCCTGGTTTCGATTGCCTAAGGGGGATGGGGAAGCTTCGCGTGCCAGGATCAAGGAATTACTGGCCCGGCGCATTGCCAGCCAGCCGCTGAATATGCCGAATGCCGGCTCGGTGTTTCGTAATCCGCCGGGGGATTACGCGGCGCGCTTGATCGAGGCGAGCGGCTTGAAAAGATTGCGTATTGGCGGGGCTGAAGTGTCAGCCAAACACGCTAATTTCATCGTCAATACAGGCGGTGCAACTGCGGCGGATATCGAGAGCTTGATTGAAAAAGTACGTGAGACAGTGCTGGTGAAACAAGGTGTGGCACTGATACCGGAAGTACGAATTATTGGAGATAAGGTTTGAAGGTGGAGCAGCAGAATTTCGGCAAAGTGGCAGTGCTTCTGGGCGGAAAATCCGCCGAGCGCGAAGTGTCGCTGAAAAGCGGCGCTGCGGTTTTGAATGCGCTAAAGAAGCGCGGTGTGGACGCACATCCTTTCGATCCCGCCGAGCGCGAGTTGGGCGAGTTGAAACAGTTCGACCGCGCATTCGTCATTTTGCATGGCCGTTACGGTGAGGACGGAACCATCCAGGGCGCGCTGGAATTGATGGGTGTGCCTTATACCGGCAGCGGCGTGATGGCCTCGGCTTTGGCCATGGATAAATGGCGTACCAAGTTGTTGTGGATCGCAGCAGGTATTCCCACACCCAAGTATGTGATGCTCGATGCCGCTACCGATTTCGATGCGGTGGTCGAAGCACTTGGGCTGCCAATTTTTGTGAAGCCGGCATGTGAAGGCTCCAGCATCGGTATCAGTAAAGCCAAGTCGGTAGCGGAATTGCGCGCCGCCTATCACGAGGCGGTCAAGTACGACAGCCTGGTGCTGGCAGAGCAGTTCATCGGCGGGCAGGAGGTGCAGTTCCCGGTTCTGGGTGATGAAATTCTTCCTTCGATTCGCATTGAAACGCCACACGAATTTTACGACTACGACGCGAAGTATTTTGCCAACGACACACGCTATATTTGCCCAGGACTTTCAGCAGAAGAAGAAGCGCGTCTGGCTGGACTGGTGCTACGTGCATTCAAGGTGCTGGGCTGTCGCGGCTGGGGTCGTGCCGATTTGATTCTGGATCAGAACGGGCAGCCTTATTTTTTGGAAATGAATACAGCACCCGGCATGACCGACCATAGCCTGGTACCGATGGCTGCGCGTCAGGCAGGAATCAGTTTTGAAGATTTGGTGCTGCGCGTGCTCAGCATGGCAAAGGTGGACTGATGGCGCGCGACGTGGAAGCCGGCCTGGGCGGTATGTGGGACAAGCCGCGCCTGTTGGTGTGGGTGGCCAACATGCTGTACGCGCTGGCGGCGATTTTGATGTTGTACGCAGTGTTGTTCCTGTTGGTTCATTTGCCGGTGTTTCCGTTGCGCGAGATCAAGGTGAATGGCGAACTGAAACACGTCACGCGCGAGCAGGTGCAACTAATTGTGCGGCGTGAATTAAGGGGAAATTTTTTTACGCTGGACTTGGACCAGGCGCGCAAGGGATTTGAAAAACTGCCGTGGGTGCGCCAGGTGAGCGTGCGGCGACGCTGGCCGGATCATCTGGATGTCGCGCTGGAAGAGCATGTGGCGCTGGCGCGATGGGGCGGTACGGCATTGGTGAATTCGCATGGCGAGTTGTTCCATGCTGCCTCCAACGCCGAGTTGCCGATGTTTGTCGGGCCAGCGGGCATGGAGAAAGAAGTCACGGAGCGTTACGAAACATTCAGGCAGTTGCTGGCACCGCTCAAGTTCGAGCCCAGGCAGGTCGTGTTGTCGCCGCGCCGTGCGTGGCAGTTGCGGCTGAATAACGGCCTGACGGTGGAGCTGGGGCGGGAGCAAACGGATACGCGGCTGGCGAAGTTCGTATCCGTGTACGAAAGAACAGTGGGCCGTCTGGGTCAGCCAGTGCAATACGTGGACTTGCGTTATCCCAACGGATTCGCAGTGCGTTTTCCGGAATTTAAGAGCAGCAGCGAAGCGGCCCCGCATGCTGTCCGTAAGGCTGCCTGAGCAACAGGGCGAGAGAAAAAATACGATGAGCAAAGCTAAAGAACAAAAGAATCTGATAGTCGGCCTGGATATCGGCACTTCGAAAATCGTCGCGATTGTTGCCGAGGTGATGCCGGAGGGGAGGCTGGAAATCATTGGCATGGGCAGCCATCCTTCGCGTGGTTTGAAAAAAGGTGTGGTGGTCAACATCGACTCGACCGTGAACGCCATCCAGCGGGCGCTGGAAGAGGCCGAGCTGATGGCCGACTGCAAGATACGCGAAGTGTATACGGGTATTGCCGGCAGCCACATCAAGAGTTTTAACTCGCACGGCATGGTGGCAATCAAGGATAAGGAAGTCACGCAGACGGATGTCGATCGTGTGGTTGAAACCGCACGTGCGGTGAACATTCCGATGGATCAACAGATCCTGCACATCCTCACCCAGGAATTCATTATCGACGGGCAGGAAGATGTGCGTGAACCGCTGGGGATGAGCGGCGTGCGCCTGGAAGTGAAAGTGCACATCGTCACCGGCGCAGTGAGCGCGGCGCAAAACATTATCAAGTGTGTGCGCCGCTGCGGGCTGGACGTGCGCGACCTGATACTGCAACCGCTGGCTTCGGCGTTGGCTGTGTTGTCAGAAGACGAAAAAGATTTGGGCGTATGTCTGGTGGATATCGGCGGCGGCACCACTGACATTGCGGTGTTCACCGGCGGAGCGATTCGCCATACCGCCGTCATTCCGATCGCGGGCGACCAGATTACTAACGATATCGCCATGGCACTGCGCACACCGACCAAAGATGCCGAGGATATCAAGATGGCGCATGGCTGCGCCCTTCGCATCCTGGCCGATGCGAAGGATATGGTGGAAGTACCCGGCGTGGGCGAGCGCGGACCGCGTCAACTTTCGCGGCAGACCTTGGCCGAGGTGATCGAGCCGCGCGTAGAGGAATTGTATTCACTGGTGCAGGCAGAGCTACGCCGCAGCGGTTTCGAAGAACTGCTCTCTTCCGGCATTGTGCTGACCGGCGGAAGTTCCGCCATGCAGGGCATGGTCGAGCTGGGCGAGGAAGTGTTCCACATGCCGGTACGGCTGGGCATTCCACAATACGTGGGCGGACTGGCGGAAGTGGTGAAAACGCCACGTTTTTCAACCGGCGTCGGCCTGTTGCTGGCAGGCCTGCAACAACATCGTCAGCATCATCTGACCAAGATGCAGGGCTCGTCGCTCAAACAAATATTCGAACGAATGAGAGGATGGTTTGCGGGCAATTTTTAGAGGTGCCCTTTAAATAAATTAAGTGGTGTGATGTAAAGATTTCGTAGGGGATTTTTTCGGGGTTAGTTTTACTGGTTAATCGGGAACTTAAGGAGAAAGCAATGTTTGAAATCATGGATACCCAGTCTCAGGAAGCAGTCATCAAGGTAGTAGGTGTGGGCGGGTGTGGCGGCAATGCAGTCGACCACATGATTAGCCAGGGCGTGCAAGGCGTGGAATTTATCTGCGCCAATACCGACGCACAGGCGCTCAAGCGCAATCAGGCGAAGGTGCAATTGCAGTTGGGTTCAGGTGTAACGCGCGGTTTGGGTGCGGGTGCAAATCCCGAAGTTGGCCGCGAAGCTGCCATCGAGGATCGCGAGCGCATCGCCGAATTGATTGAAGGCGCCGACATGCTGTTCATCACTGCAGGTATGGGTGGCGGCACGGGAACCGGTGCTGCACCAGTAGTGGCAGAAGTGGCCAAGGAAATGGGTATTCTGACCGTGGCAGTGGTGACCAAGCCGTTCTCCTTTGAGGGCAAGCGTCAGAAAGTTGCACTAGCCGGTCTGGAAGCGCTGGGCCAGCATGTGGATTCGCTCATTATTGTGCCGAACGACAAGCTGATGCAGGTGCTGGGCGATGACATCAGCCTGGAAGATGCGTTCCGTGCTGCCAACAACGTGCTGCACGGCGCGGTGTCAGGCATCGCGGAAGTGATTAACTGCCCGGGTCTGGTGAATGTGGATTTCGCCGACGTCAAAACGGTCATGTCGGAAAATGGCATGGCCATGATGGGTTCCGCCCAGGCGTCAGGCGTGGATCGTGCCAGGATTGCGGCAGAGCAAGCCGTGGCCAGCCCGTTGCTGGAAGACGTGAATCTGGCCGGTGCGCGCGGTATCCTGGTGAATATCACCGCCAGCCGTAACCTGAAGATGAAAGAGTATTACGATGTCATGGGTACGGTTAAGGAGTTCAGCCACGAGGAAGCCACGGTTATCGTTGGCACGGTGATCGACGAGAGCATGGGCGAAGATCTGCGCGTGACCGTGGTAGCGACTGGCCTTGGCGGCGCCATTGCCCGCCAGCAGAACAAACCGATGACCATCATCAAGACCGGCACCGATAATGTGGCTATGGAAGTGGACTATAATGAGCTGGATCAGCCGGCCGTGATGCGCCGTCGCCGCGATGCTACCATTGAGGCGATGAAACAGTCCGGGCTGGATACGCTGGATATTCCGGCATTCTTGCGTAAACAGGCTGATTAATCATGAATTTATGAAATTGCTGTAATCCGCCAGGCTGGTCTTTCGTGGCCCGCCGTGCTAGATTACGCGCCTTTTTCGCCAGCTGGGTAGAGATTGGAACGAGCCAAATGCATCAACAGCGCACGCTGAAAAATATCATCCGCGCCACCGGCGTTGGGCTGCACACCGGGGTCAAGGTATTCCTTACTCTGCGCCCAGCTGCGCCCGACACCGGCATCGTGTTTCGCCGCGTCGATCTGGAGCCGCCGATGGACATCCCGGCGAACGCGCACAGCGTCACGGACACGCGCCTGTCGACAACGCTGGAGAAAGATGGCGTGAAAGTGTCCACGGTGGAACACCTGATGTCTGCGTTGGCCGGGTTGGGCATCGATAATGTGTATATCGACCTGACCGCTCAGGAGGTACCGATCATGGATGGTTCGGCTTCTCCCTTTGTGTTTCTCATCCAGTCAGCTGGGATCGAGAAGCAGACCGTGCTGAAAAAATACATCCGCATCAAGAAACCGGTCGAGGTTATTGAAGGCGATAAACTCGTGCGTTTCGAGCCATTCAATGGTTTTAAACTAAGCTTCACCATTGATTTCGCGCATCCCGCCCTGGCGCATTCCACGCACAGTACGACGGTGGATTTCACCAATACTTCCTACATCAAAGAGGTGAGCCGGGCGCGCACCTTCGGCTTCATGCAGGACGTGGAAGCGCTGCGCTCCCAAGGTCTTGCCCTGGGCGGAAGTCTGGACAACGCGATTGTGATGGATGAATACCGCGTGCTAAACGCCGATGGGCTGCGCTATGAAGACGAGTTCGTCAAACACAAGATTCTCGATGCGATTGGCGATCTGTATCAACTTGGTCATCCGCTGATCGGCGCATTCACCGGCGTGAAATCCGGCCACGCATTGAATAATAAATTGCTACGCGCCTTGTTGGCGGATGCAGAAGCTTGGGAGTTTGTTACTTTCGACAGCACTGAGCAACTCCCGGTTGCTTTCATGCGCTTACAGGCGCAAATGGCCTAACGGCAGGGAACTCAGCGTGATCCTGGTACGCTTGCTGATCTTCTTCGTGCTGGTGACGGTAGGCGCTGCCGGCGTACTCTATCTATTTACCCGTAACAGGCGTTACCTGCAATTTGCCTGGCTGGTACTGAAATTTACTTTCGTATTTGTGCTGGTTCTGGCAGTGCTGTTCGTGTTGGAACGGTTGATTCTGATTGCCTAGCGAGTTAGAAGTTGGACGCAGAGGAACGCAGATTAAACGCAGATAGAACCGGTCATCTGTGTTAATCGGATTTTATCTGCGTCCCAATGCCGTTTTTTATTGGGATTACCGACGATTTTGGTGGGCGAGCAACTTCTCCAGCGCTTCCTTGAGCGGGCCTTCTTCCAGATTGTGTTGTAATTTCTGCAAGCTGCTCAACCCGGTTTCGTCGATCCTTTTGTCATAAAGTGGCCGCTTTATCTCGCGCCGCGCCGCGGCTTGCACTTCGACTCGAATCGCGGTAATCTCCACTCCTCTCTGTTTGAACTTACCTAATAAGGTCGGGAGTTGTTGCTTAAGTTTCGCGGCGATGGCTCCGTTTTCGGCTAACAATACCAACGTACCATGTTCAATGGCGCCCACCTTGCTGAATTCGGCGAGGTTTGTGGGCGCTGCTAATCCACAGTAGACCTTTTGCACTTCAAGCAAGCGCCCTGCCGCTTCGGCAAGAGATTGCAGACGTGCTGTGGCACTGAGAAAAAAACTGGCTTTTTGTGCGGTCATTAATTTCAGATTATAGGGGACGCCATGCAAATAATTTTGGTTCCGACTAGTTTAGGTGGCAAGAAAACCATCGCCCTTAACGGTGGACAAAGTTTAACGCTTTTGGGACTCTTTGTTGTAGTGCCTGTGCTGCTGGCCAGCCTATTATATTACTTCACCCTTACTCATGGCCTGGCAATTCGCATACCCTATGTTCAGGCGCTGGTACTTAATGCACAACAGCGCGAAGCAGAATTGAATCGCTCTTATTTGCATGAGAACCTGAATGCGCTTTCGGTCAAACTTGGCCAGATGCAGGCGCAACTGGTACGGCTGGATGCGCTGGGAGCGCGCCTGGCCCAGTCGACGGGTGTAAAGGCTGAGGAATTCCGCTTTGGCCAGTTGCCGGGGCGTGGCGGTGCTGAATCCAGCCTGCCTTCGCGCGAACTGTCGCTTGGCGAATTCAAGCGTCAGCTTGCAGCGTTGAGTGGTAGTCTGGGAGACCGCAGCGACAAGCTAAGCGCAATGGAGCTAGTGCTCCAGCAGGACAGCCTGAAAAAGCGCGCTATTCCCTCTTTGGCCCCGGTTTCCGTGGGCTGGCACTCGTCCAACTATGGTTGGCGCATTGACCCCTTCACTGGCCAGCAGGCTTTCCACGAAGGCGTGGACTTTATGTCGGCTGCCGGCACCCCGGTCATGGCTGCCGCGTCGGGGGTGGTGGTGTATTCGGCTTACCATCCCCAGTATGGTAATATGGTAGAAATTGACCACGGCAACGGCTTGGTAAGCCGCTATGCCCATGCCTCGGCGCTGTTGGTCAAGGTTGGCGAGGCGGTGCTGAAGGGGCAGCGGATTGCCCTGGTTGGGAGCACCGGCCGTTCGACCGGGGCGCATTTGCATTTCGAGGTTCGCCAAAATGGCGCACCCCAGAATCCGGAACGCTTTCTTAAGCTGGCCGGTTAGTTTAGAGCCTGTAACAGTAAGCTCTGAGAATTTGAATACGATGAGGCGTGAGGAGCGAATGCTCCTGACGCCTCATGTTTATTTGCGGTAGAGATATGTTATCCACGTTACTAAAAAAAGTGTTTGGCAGTCGCAACGAGCGGCTGATCCGTCAGTACATGCAGAAGGCGAAGAGCATCAATGCCTTCGAGCCGAAGATGGAGGCGCTCACCGATACTGAACTGCGTGCCAAAACGGACGAATTCAAGGCGCGCCTGGCTAAAGGCGAGCAGCTTGACGCACTCCTGCCCGAGGCATTTGCGGTAGTGCGCGAGGCCAGCAAGCGCGTGCTTGGCATGCGTCATTACGATGTGCAGATGATCGGCGGCATGGTGCTGGATGCCAACAAGATTGCCGAGATGCGCACTGGTGAGGGCAAGACACTGGTCTCCACCCTGCCGGCGTATTTGAATGCGCTCACCGGCAAAGGCGTGCACGTGGTGACGGTGAACGATTACCTGGCGCAGCGCGATTCAGCCTGGATGGGCCGTGTCCATGGATTCCTCGGCCTGACGGTCGGCGTCAATCTGGCGTCGATGTCGCACGACGAAAAACAGCAAGCTTATGCCGCAGACATTACCTACGGCACCAACAACGAATTCGGTTTCGATTACCTGCGCGACAACATGGTCTACCAGCCCGGCGAACGGGTGCAACGCAGCCTGAGTTACGCCATCATTGACGAAGTCGATTCGATCCTGATCGACGAAGCGCGCACGCCGCTGATTATCTCCGGTCAGGCCGACGACAATGTGGATCTGTATGTGCGCGTGAATGTGTTGGCGCCGCGCCTGGTCAAGCAGGAAAAAGAAGACGGGCCGGGCGATTATTCGGTGGACGAGAAAGCGCACCAGGTGCTGCTCACCGAAGAAGGCCACGAACACGCCGAGCAACTGCTGGCTGAAGCCGGTTTGCTCTTGCCCGGCGGCAGTTTGTATGACGCCACCAATATCAACCTGATGCACCACCTGTATGCCGCGCTGCGTGCCCATGCCCTGTATCACCGCGACCAGCATTACGTGGTGCTGGATGGCGAAGTGGTCATCGTCGATGAGTTCACCGGCCGCATGATGTCCGGACGGCGCTGGTCCGATGGTCTGCATCAGGCCGTTGAAGCGAAAGAAGGGGCGAAGATTCAGCGCGAGAACCAGACGCTGGCTTCGATCACCTTCCAGAATTATTTCCGCATGTACGAAAAACTCTCCGGCATGACCGGCACGGCGGATACCGAAGCGTTCGAGTTCCAGCAGATCTACAATCTGGAAACGGTGGTCATTCCGCCTAACCGCGACATGATCCGCAAGGACATGATGGACAAGGTGTACCGCACCGCCAAGGAAAAATACGACGCGGTGATCATCGACATCAAGGATTGCTACGAGCGCGGTCAGCCGGTGCTGGTGGGCACCACCTCCATCGAGATCAACGAAAACCTGTCCGCTTTGCTGACCAAGGAAAACCTCCCGCATCAGGTGCTGAACGCCAAGCAGCATGCGAAGGAAGCGACCATCGTGGCCGAAGCCGGCCAGCCCAAGGCAATCACCATTGCCACCAACATGGCCGGTCGCGGTACCGACATTGTGCTGGGTGGCAGCATTCAGGTCGCTGTTGACCAGGTCAACAGCGACGAAAGCCTGAGCGAAGAACTGAAAGCCGCACGCATTGCGGAAATGAAAGCCGAATGGCAGAAAGTGCATGATCAGGTGCTGGCCGCAGGCGGCTTGCATATTGTGGGTACCGAGCGGCACGAATCGCGCCGCGTGGACAACCAGTTGCGCGGTCGCGCCGGACGCCAGGGCGACCCCGGCTCCAGCCGGTTTTACTTATCACTGGAAGATTCGCTGCTGCGCATTTTCGCGTCCGACCGTGTAGCGGCCATCATGGACCGGCTGAAAATGCCAGAAGGCGAAGCCATCGAGCATCCGTGGGTGACGCGCGCTATCGAAAACGCACAGCGCAAAGTGGAAGCGCGCAACTTCGACATGCGTAAACAATTGCTGGAATACGACGACGTTTCCAACGACCAGCGCAAGGTCATCTACCAGCAGCGCAACGAATTGCTGGAGACGCAGGATATTTCCGAAACCATTCACGCCATGCGCGAAGCGGTGATCAATGACTTCATCAGCCTTTACATCCCGCCGCAAAGCATGGAAGAACAGTGGGATATCGCCGGTCTGGAGAAGGCGCTGGCTACCGAATTGCAGCTTGACGCTCCAGTTCAGCAATGGCTGGACGAAGACAGCCATCTAAACGCGGAAGGGCTGCGCCACCGCCTTGCTGACGCGTCGCACCAGCAATATCAAACCAAACTCACCATGGTGAGCGCGGACGTGATGCACCACTTTGAGCGTGCGGTCATGCTGCAAAGCGTGGACACGCACTGGCGCGAGCATCTGGCGGCACTGGATCACCTGCGCCAGGGCATTCACCTGCGCGGTTATGCGCAGAAGAATCCGAAACAGGAATACAAGCGCGAGGCATTTGAATTGTTTTCTACCATGCTGGACACCATCAAACGCGAAGTCACCCAGATCGTGATGACCGTACAGGTGAAGAGCGAGGAAGATGTGCAAGCAGTGGAAGCCAAGCAAGAGCTAGAGAATGTGCAATACCACCACGCCGATTTCGACGAGGCGCTGGAAGAAGCCAACGAAGGCGGTGAGGAGCAGGCGCAGCAGCCGTTCGCCCGCGCAGGCCAGAAAGTAGGTCGCAATGACCCGTGTCCATGCGGGTCAGGCAAGAAATACAAACAGTGTCACGGGAAATTGAGCTGAGATGATTTGCCAGAGTGCGCAGAGATTTTTTTAATCTCTGCGCACTCTGTGCTTCAAACTGTTAGTTATTTCAGGTATCCATTCCATAGTTGAGTTTCCGTTGTGCGATGCAATGAGCAGGACGCCAAGTCGCAGTCAGAATGATCACCTTAGTTGTGAAGCAGGCCCTCAGCCAAGTGTTCGAGTAATTACTGGCTCACCAGTTCGGGCAAATCTGGATTTTCTTGATTATTGATTGTGTAATTAGTTGGCTGCCTGGAACAGGCGCGAAGTTCATTGTTTCTCGACTGGACAACCGGGGCGTGGATTCGCCCTACATTCAGCCATTAGGTTAATTAGCGCATCGTGTGCCGCATCATTTGCAACCCTACGGTCGTGTTCTTCTTTCGAAATTTCGTTGCCAAAGGGGTCTGTGTAGCTCTCGCCACAGGAAACCAGACCTAGCATCATGATAATTACAAAGATAGATCGCATTATTTCTCCTCCCTCGAATATGAATCAATCATCATATTCATGATAGCCTGCGTAGGGCAATGGAATGGACACCTTCCCACCTAAACGGCATCGCAATGTGCCAGACTGAAGATTCCCATAAATCAGTCATAAGCAGGAGGTGTGAAATGGATATTACCCGTATTGGCCTGGATCTGGCAAAGCCCGCGTAGGGCGCAATAACCAACGGGCATTGCGCCGCATGTTCCCCACCGACATTTGGTGCAATGTGCTACGCTTATTGTGCCCTACGTGATTGAACATCGAGTTACTTCAAAAGATAACTCAGCGCAACCCCCGCAAACACCGCCGCACCAAACCAGTTGTTGTGCAAAAAAGCCTTGAAGCATTTATCCCGTTCACGCCGGTGGATCAAGGTGAAATGGTAGGTTGCTATGCCTGCTGCGACAGCGAGTCCCGCGAAGTAAATCCATCCCAGTCTCAGCCACCAGCCTATAGCGGCGAGCATCCCCAGCGTAGCGGCGTAGCACAGCATCACCGCCAGCACGTCGTATTTTCCGAAAGTCAGGGCTGAGGTTTTAATACCGATTTTGATGTCGTCGTCGCGGTCGACCATGGCGTATTCGGTGTCGTAGGCGATGGCCCAGAAAATATTTGCTGCAAGCAGTGCCCAGGCCACGGCAGGCACGCTGCCGGTTTGTGCAGCGAAGCTCATGGGGATGCCGAAGCCAAAGGCGATGCCCAGGTAAGCTTGCGGCATGGCGAAGAAGCGCTTGGTGAAGGGATAGCTGATGGCCAGAAATAGCGCGGCGAAAGACAGCAGGATGGTGAGCTTGTTAAGTCGCACGATTAGTAGAAAAGCTGCCAATGACAGCGTGCTGGCCAGGATGAGCGCTTCCTTTTTGCTCACCAGGCCAGCAGCCAGCGGGCGGTGTTTGGTGCGCTCTACGTGCGGGTCGAAATTGCGGTCGGCATAGTCGTTCATCACGCAACCGGCGGAGCGCATTAGCACTGTGCCCAAGGTAAAAATCCATACGATGATCCAGTTGGGATGGCCATGGCTGGAAATCCATAACGCCCACAGGGTGGGCCACAACAGCAACAGAATGCCAATGGGTTTATCCAGACGCATCAGTTTTTCGTATAAGGAAATTCGCTCGATCCAGGTCATGGGCGTAACTCCAGAATAGCCGGGAGAAATACTTCGGTCACCAGAATTGGTTTGTCGTGCAGGAGGAACACCGAGCGGCGTGCCCACAGGTGGGCAGGTTTGTGCGGTAGTAAGCGGCAAGCCCGGTGGTACAGTGGATGCCGTGGTGACAATTTTTTGAATTCCAGCGGTGCGCGGTTGATGCGCGGCGTGGAAAAAAGCGCAGCACCCAATGGTTTGTTGCCCAGGCTGCCCAGGCCATACCAGGCGCCACGCAGGCTGGCCTTGGGTAATACGCTGTGGGCAAACACCACTGGCGTTTCTCCGCAGTACAGAAAAACTTCGCGCAGCAGTGCGTATTGACGGGGCTGTAACCCGGTGCGCGCCGCCTCGTCACGGCTGCTTTTGCCGAAGCTTTGTGTGACGTGGCGCACGCTAAAAGCATTGCAGCGCGCTTGAATGCGCCGCGTCAGCGAGCCTTGATCAGTAAGCCAATGACGGTAAGGGCAACCAGGCTGTGGCGGGTGCGGATACCAGTTGAGCAGGTGGTTGGAAGTGCGCATGGTGAGATGAAAATATAGGTTGAATTATTCTAAAAGAAGTTGGACGCAGAAGAACGCAGATAAGCGTAGATCAAAGCAGTAAGTTGTTGGCATATCTGCACGCGCCCAATGGGGAAGGTGCACGCCTCCTCAACAAATTGAATCATCTGCGGTAATCGGCTTTTATCTGCGTCCAATCGCCGTTTTTAGGATTATGCCAGCTTCTAAGCTTTCAGCAATTCTTCCTTGCCGCCAAGCCAGCGTTGCAAGTGGCGATTTACCGTTTCCTTGTCGGAAGCAAGCAGTTCTCCGGCAATATGACGCGCGGCTTCCAGTAGCTCCACATCTTTTTCCAGATCGGCGAAACGCAGCATGGGTGCGCCGCTCTGACGTGCACCCAGGATTTCGCCCGGGCCACGCAGCAGCAGATCCTGACGCGCGATTTCGAAGCCGTCGGTATTCTCGAAAATAATTTTGAGCCGGGCGCGGGCGTTTTCCGACAGTGGGTTCTGGTACAGCAGAATGCAGGCGCTTTGCGCCGTGCCACGGCCTACACGGCCGCGCAATTGATGTAGTTGTGATAGCCCCATGCGTTCGGCATGCTCGATTACCATCAGCGATGCATTGGGCACATCCACACCTACTTCGATCACAGTGGTGGCGACCAGTAGTTGTATTTCGCCAGTCTGAAAGGCAGCCATGGCGGCTGTCTTGTCGCGGCTGTGCAGTCTGCCGTGTACCAAGCCGATATTCAGTTCGGGCAAAAGTTCTTTCAGGATGGTGCAGGTTTCCTCTGCGGCCTTGAGTTGCAGTTTCTCTGATTCCTCAATCAGCGGGCACACCCAGTAGGCTTGCGCGCCGCTCAGACAAAGTGTGCGGATGCGTTCGATGACTTCCTCGCGTCGCGTATCGGCCACCAGCTTGGTTGCCACAGGCGTGCGTCCGGGCGGCAGTTCGTCGATGACCGATACGTCGAGGTCGGCGTAATAGCTCATGGCCAAGGTGCGTGGAATGGGCGTGGCACTCATCATGAGCTGGTGCGGCTGTTTGCCTTTCTGGCGTAATGCCAGCCGCTGATGCACGCCGAAGCGGTGCTGCTCGTCAATGATGGCCAGCCCCAGCTTATGGAAGCCGACTTCTTCCTGAAACAAGGCATGGGTGCCGATGGCAAGCTGGGCGCGGCCTTCAGCGATCGCCTCCAGTGTGGCTTGTTTATCTTTTTTCGGCAGGCTGGCGGACAGCCAGGCTACTTCCACGCCAAGCGGTACGAGCCAGGCAGCCAATTTGCGGTAATGCTGCTCGGCCAGAATTTCGGTCGGCGCCATCAGCGCGGCTTGATAGCCATTGTCGATGGCCTGGCAGGCGGCCAGCGCCGCGACGATGGTCTTGCCGCTGCCCACGTCGCCTTGCAGTAGGCGTTGCATCGGGTGGGGCTGTGTCATGTCATGGCTGATCTCTGCTAACACGCGCTGTTGTGCGCGCGTCAGCGGGAAGGGTATGGTATCGAGCAGTGCCTGGGTCAGGCGATGGTACGCTTTTAAAGGTGGCGCATTTTTTGCGCGCCGTGCGCGATAGTGCAGGCGCATGGACAATTGCTGGGCGAGCAGTTCGTCAAACTTGAGGCGTTCCCAGGCGGGATGCGTGCGTTCGGACAGCAGCGTCTGCGAGGCATCGGGCGGCGGTTCATGCAAATACTGCACGCTGTGCGCAAAGTCAGGCAAGCTAATTTCATCCAGCACGGCTTGCGGCAGAGAGTCCGTCAGGTCGCATTTTTCCAGCGCTTGTTTGATCAGCTTGCGCAGGCTGGCTTGCGAAAATCCGGCGGTGGTGGGGTACACAGGCGTGAGCGATTCGGATAAGGGTGAATCGTCATGCACCACACGATACTTGGGGTGCACCATTTCCGCACCTAGAAAACCCAGGCGCACTTCTCCCAGCAAGCGGAGCTTGACGCCTGGCACGAGTGCTTTGACCTGGCTGCCGTAAAAGTGCAGCAGACGCATCACCAGGATGCCGCTTTTATCCTGTATCTGCGCGATGAAAGTGGGGCGCGGACGGTACTGGGTTTTTACATTGAGCAGGGTACCTTCCACCAGCACGGTTCTACCGGGGGGTGCGTCCTTGATCGGGTACAGGCGGGTTTCATCCTCGTAGCGCAGCGGTAGATGGAGGACTAGATCGAAGTCGTTATGAATGTCGAGTTTATTGAGTTTGGCGAGTGCAGCAGGTGTGACAGAAGCGAAGACGGTAGGAGGTGAAGCGCTTTTAGACAGCTCCCGAGAAGCAGCCGGCTTCATCGCCAGATACCTTATTAACCCAGCACCATGATGGCGTCTGCTTCCACCAGGGCGCCACGCGGCAGTTCCTTCACGCCGACGGCGGCACGCGCGGGGAAGGGCGCCTGAAAATAGCCCGCCATGATTTCATTTACCTTGGCAAAATGCGACAGGTCGGTGAGGAATACATTGAGTTTGACTACATCCGCCAGACTGCCACCAGCGGCCTCTGCCACTGCCTTGAGATTTTTGAACACCTGGTGAATTTGTGCCTCGATACTTTCCACCAGTTGCATGCTGGCGGGATCAAGCCCGATTTGCCCCGACATGTAGACGGTGTCGCCGGCTTTCACCGCCTGTGAATAGGTGCCGATGGCGGCAGGCGCATTAGGGGTTTGGATGATTAGCTTGCTCATGAGATTCTCCGGTTAACCTTTTATTCGCGTAATTCTTACTACTTCCGGGATGCGCCGCAGGCCGCGCATGACGCGCGCCAAGTGCATGCGGTTTTCCACTTGCAGGGTAAAGTGGATGGTGGTGTAGCTGCCGCCATCTTCTTCTTCCATGCTGATGTTGTCGATGTTTGAGCCTTCTTCTGCGATGGCTGCCGCCGCTTTCGCCAGCACGCCGCGCTGGTTGGCGACGACCAGCTTGATGCCGACATCAAACAAGCGGTTGGTTTCCGGATCCCATTCCACGTCCAGCCATTTTTCCGGGTCGTTGCGGAACTGGGAAATGGCCGGGCAATCGTGCGTATGGATGACCAATCCCTGTCCCTTTTTGATAAAGCCGAGGACAGGATCGCCGGGAATAGGACGACAGCATTTGGCAAACTGTACCGCCATTCCTTCCGAACCACGGATGGTAACGGGACGGGGATGTTCGCGCCGTTCGGTGGCAGGTACACCGTCCGGCGCGAGCTGGCGTGCGATAACCAGACTCAGACGTTTGCCCAGGCCGATATCTGCCAGGATTTCCTGTTTCGATTTAACGCCAGTAGCGAACAGCAATTTATCCCACTGCGCGTCGCTGATCTCGGCGGGGACCACCTTCAGGGCGCTCAGCACCTGATTGAGCAGGCTTTCACCCAGCGCCACGGACTCATCCAGATGCATGGTTTTGAGGAAATGGCGGATATGCGAGCGTGCTTTGCCAGAGGTAACATAATTTAGCCAAGCGGGATTGGGTTTGGCATGGGCGGCGGTGATAATTTCTACCGTATCACCATTGCGCAATTGTGTGCGCAATGGCATCAGTTCATGGTTGATCTTCACGGCGACACAGTGATTGCCCACGTCGGTATGCACGTTATAGGCGAAGTCCACGGCGGTCGCGCCGCGTGGCAGCCGTATGATATGGCCTTTAGGACTGAATACATAAACTTCATCGGGGAACAGATCAACCTTGATGTGTTCGAGAAACTCTACCGAGTCGCCGCTTTCCGACTGGATTTCCAGCAGGGATTGCAACCATTGGTGCGTTCTCTGCTGCACCTCGTTGATCGTGGTGTCGCTGGATTTATACAGCCAATGCGATGCTACGCCGGCTTCTGCGATTTTGTGCATGTCGGTCGTGCGTATCTGCACTTCGATGGGTGTGCCGAACGGTCCGAACAAGGTTGAGTGTAGTGACTGGTAGCCATTTGCCTTGGGAATCGCGATGTAGTCTTTGAACTTGCCAGGTATCGGTTTGTATAAATTATGCAGCGAACCGAGTGCTAGATAACAGCTCGGCACATCCTTGACGGTGACGCGAAAACCGTAGATGTCGAACACCTCGGAAAATGCCAGCGATTTGCCCTGCATTTTTTTGTAGATGCTATATAAATGCTTTTCGCGTCCGGTGATAGTGGCTTCGATACTGGCTTCCTGCAGGCGATGTTTGATGGCTTCAAGAATTTTTCCAACCACCTCGCGGCGGTTGCCGCGCGCCACTTTTACCGCTTTGGCCAGCACCCGGTAGCGATTCGGATAGAGGTAACGAAAACCTAAATCCTCCAGCTCGCCATAGATATTATTCAAACCCAGGCGGTTGGCGGTAGGCGCATAAATTTCCAGCGTTTCACGCGCGATGCGCTTGCGCTTTTCCGGGATCATCGCCGATAGCGTGCGCATGTTGTGCAGACGATCGGCAAGCTTGACCAAAATGACACGCACATCGCGCGCCATGGCCAGCAGCATTTTGCGGAAATTTTCTGCCTGGGCGTGAACCTCGTTCTGGAACTCGATTTTGTCTAGCTTGGATACACCGTCCACCAGATCGGCCACTTGCTTGCCAAATTTTTCTCGGATTTCGGTTTTGGTGGTGGGCGTATCTTCGACGACATCGTGCAGCAGCGCCGCCATCAGCGCTGGCGCATCCAGATGCCAGTCAGCCAGGATGGAAGTGACGGCTATGGGATGGTGAATGTAGGGTTCGCCGCTTTTACGAAACTGCCCGGCGTGGGCTTCCTTGCTGAAACGAAACGCTTCCTCGACCTGTGCGATATCCTCAGGCTTGAGATAGGCGTGGAGCTGTCTGGTAAGGTCTTCGAGTTCGGGCATGGCGAGTTTCGCGTTACAGGTTTCGGGTTTGCGAGTTCCCGTCTACCGCCGGGATACCTGCTTACCCCGCTTCGGGGTTGAAACTCGGAACGCGAAACCCGAAACTAAATTTTAAGCTTGTCCGCGGTTGAGAATTTCCAGACCGACTTTGCCGGCGGCGATTTCGCGCAGGGCAATGACAGTTGGCTTGTCGCGATTCGGTTCCACCATCGGGGTGGCGCCAAGAGAAATCTGACGAGCGCGATAGGTGGCGGCCAGGGTCAGTTCGAAACGGTTGTGGATGTCTTTCAAGCAGTCGTCGACGGTGATGCGGGCCATGATAAATTCCTTTATGAGCTTTGTTGCGTGCTGGTTAACTGTGTCATCAAATCGCTGTGACGTGCCAGTTGTCTGCTAATTTTCAGGCGCTCTGCGCGGAATATCGCGCACAGGTCGGCAACGGCCACGGCAAACACATGGTTGATAATAACATATTCGAATTCACCCACGTGGCGGATGTCTTCCTGTGCCATATGCATTCGTCGCTCTATCACCTCTGCGTTGTCCTGGCCGCGTGCCTTCAGCCGCTGGTGCAGCGTCTCCAGTGAAGGCGGCAGGATGAATACCCCAATGGCCTCGGGAAACAACCTGCGCACCTGCGCAGCACCTTGCCAGTCAATTTCCAGCAGGATATCCTTGCCGGACTGCATGGTTTCACTAAGCCACACCTGTGAGGTGCCATAATAGTTGGCGTATACCTCGGCACTTTCCAAAAAATCGCCCCGCCCCAGCATGGCCTCGAATGTCTCGCGGCTGACGAAATGGTAGTCGTGGCCGTCCCTTTCACCGGGGCGAGGCGGGCGTGTGGTATAGGAAACGGACAGTTTGACATGCGGGTCGGCGGCAAGCAGTTCTTTTACCAGGCTGGTTTTCCCAGCCCCGGACGGAGCGGTGACGACAAAAAGGTTGCCTTGAGTCATAAGCGGGCCTCGCCGAATGGGGTTACTCGATAAGTATCTGAATCGCTAATGTGCCACAGAAGCCGTATAAATTCTCACCCGGGTAAAATTTCTCTTTGCCTGCGCACTAGTAGATTTTATATGATTTGGTCGGCCATCTGATATTCGGAATCCGCTATCATGAGGCAAAGCCATGAAAATTTTATTCGCCAGCCTGTTAACCCTGCTTAGTCTTTGCGCGCAGCTACAGCCAGCCTGCGCCGATGAAGTCCGGATCGCGGTGGCCGCCAACTTCACCGCGCCCATGCAGAAGATTGCCGCCGATTTTGAAAAAGATACCGGACACAAAACCGTGTTGTCCTTCGGCGCCAGCGGCAAGTTCTACGCACAGATAAGCAACGGCGCGCCCTTCGAAATTATGCTCTCCGCCGATGATGAAACACCTGCCAAACTGGAGAAAGAAGGGCTGGGCGTTCCCGGCAGCCGCTTCACCTACGCCATTGGCAAGCTGGTGTTGTGGAGTCCCAGGTCCGGCCTGGTGGACGGTCAGGGAGCGGTGCTGAAAGGCGGCGGATTCAATCATTTGGCGCTGGCCAATCCCAGGCTCGCACCTTACGGCGCCGCAGCGCAGGAAACCCTGCAACATCTCGGTGTTCTGGATAGCCTGCGTCCCAAAATAGTATTGGGCGAAAACATCACCCAGGCTTACCAGTTCATTGCCACCGGCAATGCTGAGCTGGGCTTCGTCGCACTGTCCCAGGTCAAGAAGGAAAATGGTGAAATCGAAGGCTCCCACTGGCTGGTACCGAAGAATCTGTATGCGCCCATCCGCCAGGATGCCGTCCTGCTAGTTAAAGGTAAGGGTAATATCGCAGCACAGCAATTTATGAAGTATCTGCATGGTAGTCGCGCTACCGCTATCATATCGGGCTATGGCTATGATTTAGGAAGTTAGCATTGTCCGACATTGACCTCGTCCCAGTCTGGCTCACCCTCAAGCTTGCCGTCATCAGCACGGCGTTGCTCCTGCTGGCGGGCACGCCCATTGCGTGGTGGCTGGCGCGTACGCGCTCCTGGCTGAAACAGCCGGTGAGCGCGGTGGTGGCGCTGCCGCTGGTGCTGCCGCCCACGGTGCTGGGTTTTTATCTGCTGGTTGCGCTCGGCCCCAACGGCCCGGTGGGACATCTGACGCAAAGCCTGGGCCTGGGCGTGCTGCCTTTCACCTTTGCCGGGCTGGTGGTGGGCTCGGTGTTCTATTCGCTGCCCTTCGTGGTACAGCCGGTGCAAAACGCTTTCGAAGCCATCGGCGAGCGACCGTTGGAAGCCGCCGCCACGTTGCGCGCCGGGCCGTTGGATCGTTTCTTCACGGTGGCCGTGCCGCTGGCATGGCCGGGATTCCTCACCGCCATGGTGCTGGGCTTCGCCCATACCGTAGGCGAATTCGGCATGGTGTTGATGATCGGCGGCAACATTCCCGGTGTGACCAAAGTGCTGTCGGTCGCCATCTACGACCATGTGGAAGCGCTGGAATACGGCCAGGCACACTGGCTGGCGGCTGGCATGCTGGTATTTTCCTTCCTGGTGCTGCTGGTGCTGTATTCGACGCAGAAACGGGTACGCAAATGAGGCTGGAAATACAACCCTGCGGTTCCCCACTTTGCAAAGGGGGAGGTGAAAAGATTTGGGTTCTGGCTTTCCCCTTGTCCCCCGTGGTTCAAATGCCGTTTTCAACATGAGCAGTATTCAAGCAAAGTTCCGCTTGAACCTCGCGGACTTCCTCCTCGATGTGGAGCTGAATCTTCCCGGCCATGGCGTGACCGCGCTGTTTGGCCAATCCGGTTCCGGCAAGACCACGCTGTTGCGCTGTCTGGCTGGACTGGAGCGGGCGCCGGGCGGCCGGCTCACAGTCAACGGCGAAATCTGGCAGGGCGCGGGAATTTTCCTGCCCACGCATGCGCGTCCCTTGGGCTACGTGTTCCAGGAAGCGAATCTGTTTTCCCATCTCACCGTGCAGCGCAATCTGGAATATGGCTGGCGGCGCATCGCGCCGGACACACGCAAAGTGAAATGGGAACAGGCGGTGGAGCTGCTCGGCATTGCGCCCTTGCTGCATCGCTCCGTGTTGCGCTTGTCAGGCGGCGAACGCCAGCGCGTAGCCATTGCCCGCGCACTACTGACCAGTCCGAAACTGCTGTTGATGGACGAACCGCTGGCCTCGCTCGATCTTTCCAGCAAAGCCGAAATACTGCCTTATCTGGAACGCTTGCATAGCGAGCTGTCCATCCCGGTCATCTACGTCAGCCACTCACCCGACGAAGTGGCCAGGCTGGCGGATCATCTGGTGCTGATTCAGCAAGGCGGCATCGCGGCGACCGGCCCGCTGCTGGAAACCATGGCGCGGGTTGATCTGCCGGTGTTCGGCGACGATACCGGCATCGTGTTCGATACCATCGTGGCCGAGCACGACACGGACTACCATCTCAGCCGCGTCGATTTCCCCGGCGGCGGCATCTGGGTGCGCGATGCGCAAGACCCGGTAGGGCGGAAAGTGCGCATCCGCATTCTGGCGCGCGACGTGAGCCTGACGCTGGAACGCCAGCGCGACACCAGCATCGTCAACATCCTGCCCGCCACGGTGGTGGAGATCGCCCAGGACGCACACCCTTCGCAAGTGCTGGTAAAACTCGACGCAGGTGGCGTGCCGTTGCTGGCACGCGTCACCCGGCGTTCAGTGGATTATTTGGGATTGCAGAAAGGTTTGGCAGTATGGGCGCAGATCAAGGCGGTGGCGTTACTGCGGTGAAGGAAGCGGGTTTGTGATTTGATCGTCGCGAAGCAGTGTGTAGGTAGAGCTGAACGCATTTTGTTCATCTCGAGGATGTCGCACAGGAGATGTTAAAAGTTGGGTCATGACTAGAGCAGAGAGGCACCCTGCGCGAGCGCCCCGTTGTAATCGGCGGCGTTCTTGCCTTCAAGTTCACTCGCCGGTGGCGCAGTGAGTAAACGTATTCAGGCTACTCGATATTCTGTATCTGCTCGCGCATTTGCTCGATCAACACCTTCATGTCCATCGACACCTGTGATGTTTCCGTGGCGACAGATTTTGCGCCTAGTGTATTTGCCTCGCGGTTAAGTTCCTGCATGAGGAAATCAAGGCGCCGGCCCACGGCGCCGCCCTTGTTCAGCACCCGGCGCACTTCGGCGATATGGGTTTGCAAGCGGGACAGCTCTTCGTCTACGTCGATCTTCTGGGCAAACATGGCCAGTTCCTGACGAATGCGGTCATCGTCGCTGTTGGCCATGGCTTCTCTGAGCCGGGCCGCCAGTTTTTCCTGATGCGCTGCGATCAGTTGCGGGATGTGTGGCGCCACGATGGCAGCAATCTGTTCCATCTGGTCGATACGTTCAAGCAGGTAGGATTTGAGTTTTTCGCCTTCGCGCTGTCGCGTGGCGGAGAGATCGTCCAGCGCAATTTTTGCCAGTGCCAGGCAGGCATCCTTTAACATGTCCACAGAAGGCCCTTCTGGCCCCAGCATGCCTGGCCATTGCAAGATGTCTGAAACACTCAGGCATGCGCTATTGGGCAGCTCCATCTGGATTTCGTGGTTTAGCTGGGCAAGTTGTAGCAACAATGCCTGATTGAGTTGTAGCTGCTCCTTGCCCCCCATGTGGGGTGTAAATGCCATGCGGCAGTCTACCTTGCCGCGATTGAGCTGGTTGGTGACCAGTTCGCGCATGGGCGCTTCCAATGAACGCAACTCCTCCGGCAGACGGAACTGGATTTCCAGGTAACGGTTGTTGACTGAGCGTAACTCCATGCTCAGCGTGCCATGCTCAATCTCGATGGAGCCGCTTGCGAAGCCAGTCATGCTACGAATCATGGGATACTCCAAGTGTGGATATCTTTACTTTGCGTCGGCAAATGCACAAAATGGCGTGTAAACGAATAGAAAGATTTGCACCGCCCTTGGCGATGCCGCCAAGGAAACAGTTCTGCATCGCTTCAGGGCTTATATTATATGGGAGAAAATGGCCTCACAACCTAACCAGGCGCTACCGGACAACTACCAACTGCTAAATTACAACATCGAAAAGCAGTTATCTGGCGGTGGTTTCAGTATTGTCTACCTTGCCCACGACGAAAATAAACAGCCGGTTGCAATCAAGGAATATTTGCCCAGCGGGTTGGTATTGCGCACGGAAGGTTCTATTGTGCAAGCCACCTCTGCCGATAACATGGCGACCTTCCGTTACGGCATGAAATGCTTTTTTGAAGAAGGTCGTGCGCTTGCCAATATCGCCCACCCGAATGTGGTGCGCGTGCTGAATTTCTTCCGTGCCAACGATACCGTGTACATGGTGATGCAATATGAACGCGGCAGGACCTTGCAAGAGCATATACAAGCGAACAAGGGGAACGTAAGGGAAGGTTTTATTCGGCGCGTATTTGCCGAACTCTTGAATGGACTGCGGGAAGTGCACACCCGCAAGATATTGCATCTGGATATCAAGCCATCCAATATTTATATTCGTATGGATGGCTCGCCAGTGTTGATTGATTTTGGTGCCGCTCGTCAGACGCTGACGAATGAAAAACCACTCCTTTCCCCCATGTACACGCCAGGTTTTGCAGCGCCGGAGCAATACACTAACCGTGAACATCTGGGGCCTTGGACTGACATCTACAGCGTGGGCGCCAGCATGTTTTCCTGCCTGGCCGGGTTTGCGCCGCAGGCTGCGGACGCACGGCAAAAATCGGATAAGCTGGTATCCGCCAAAAAATTGTGGGGCGGAAAGTATTCGGATCAACTATTAGATCTTATCGATCAGTGTCTTCATATTGATTATATGGAACGGCCGCAAAGTGTTTTTTCTTTGCAAAAAGTGTTGATGGAGCCTTTGCCGAAAGAAGAGAAAAAGACGACCCTGATCCAGAGCATCCGCGATACGCTCAACAAGGACATTTTTTAACAGGGATGAATGGCGAGAGTGATCGCCAAGCAACGACAAAACATGAAGTTTTCCATTTATCAGTCAAGCCGCCAGGGCGGTCGAAAATACAACCAGGATCGGTTAGCCTATTCCTACAGCAAGGAATCGCTCCTGATGGTTCTGGCGGATGGTATGGGTGGCCACCTGCATGGAGAAATCGCCGCCCAGATTACCGTACAGATGCTGGCAGAAAGTTTCCAGAAACAGGCGCGCCCGCTCATCAGTGATCCATTCAATTTTTTGGAGCGCGTGATGCATAACGTGCATGAAGCCATTGGCGATTATGCATTGGAGCATGCGCTTCTGGAGACGCCGCGCACCACCTGCGTGGCCTGCGTCATCCAGCAGGGGACGGCATTTTGGGCGCATGTGGGGGATTCGCGCCTGTACCTGTTCCGGGGTGAGAAATTGCTCGCACGTACGCGTGACCATTCCAAGGTGCAGCAGTTGTTTGAGCAGGGGCAGATTAGCGAAGCGCAAATGACCACTCACCCGGAGCGCAACAAAATCTATAGTTGCCTGGGGGGAATTATTCCGCCGGAAGTGGAAATTTCCCCGCGCGTCAAGTTAGAGAAGGGCGATACGCTTATGATGTGTAGCGATGGCTTGTGGGGTCAGCTTTCCATTAATGAAGTCGCCTCTATCCTGGGCGCTTACCCGCTTAATCAGGCGTTGCCGGAACTGTTAGATCACGCCGAATTTCGGGGCGGTCAGGATGGCGACAATCTAAGCGTAGTCGCCATGACATGGGGTGATACCCAACGTGCTGCAGTTGAGACCACGACTACCATGACGATGCCGCTCGACGCGTTTACCACCCAGCTCGATCAGTTTGATGTGGAGCGCAATGTAAAGGGCGAGCCGAATGTGACCGATGAGGATATCGAGCGGGCGATTGGCGAGATCAATCAAGCCATCAAGAAGTACATTAAGTAGCGGGTATAATGGGCGCTTTGCATTAGCGAGAGTAGAACCCATATGCGACCCAGCAAGCGTAAACCCGACCAGCTTCGACCCATTAATATTACTCGTAACTATACCAAGCACGCCGAAGGTTCGGTGTTGATCGAGTGCGGTGAAACCAAGGTGATTTGCACCGCCAGCATCGACGAAAAAGTACCGGGTTTTTTGCGTGGCAAAGGCCAGGGCTGGGTAACGGCGGAATATGGCATGCTGCCTCGTTCCACCGGCAGCCGCATGGACCGCGAGGCGGCCAGAGGCAAACAATCTGGACGTACCCAGGAAATCCAACGCCTGATTGGCCGTAGTCTGCGTGCAGTGATCGATATGACCAAGCTGAGTGAACGCACTATCCAAATCGACTGCGACGTGATTCAGGCCGACGGCGGCACGCGCACCGCCAGTATCACCGGCGCTTTTGTTGCCTTGCACGATGCGGTTTCTTTTCTGCTCGAATGCAAAGCAATTGCTGAATCGCCCTTGCGTGATTTCGTCGCGGCAATTTCGGTCGGCGTATATAAGGGCGTGCCGGTGCTGGATCTGGATTATGACGAGGACTCCGGTTGCGACACCGACATGAACGTGGTCATGACCGGCAGTGGCGGCTTTGTCGAGGTGCAGGGCACGGCGGAAGGCGAGCCGTTCAGCCGCGAAAAAATGGATGCCATGCTTGATCTGGCGCAAAGCGGCATCAGCCAGCTCATCGCAAAACAGAAAGCAGCGCTGGAGGGGTAAGCCATGCAGAAACTCGTCATCGCAAGCAACAACCCAGGCAAATTGCGCGAAATTGGCGCGATTCTTTCGCCGCTGGATTTTGAAGTATTCCCTCAATCAGCCTTTAATATTCCCGAGGCGGAAGAACCTTACTGCACCTTCATTGAGAACTGCCTGACCAAGGCGCGCCACGCTTCTGCGCACTCTGGTTTGCCTGCGCTAGCGGATGATTCCGGCATTTGCGTCAATGCGCTCAATGGTGCTCCTGGCGTGTATTCTGCCCGCTTCGCCGGCGAGCCAAAATCCGATGAACGCAACAACCAGAAACTGATTGAAATGCTGCAAGGCCACAGTGACCGCCGTGCGCATTACTATTGTGTGATCGTGCTGGTGCGCTGGCCGGAAGACCCGCAGCCAATTATTGCCGAAGGGGCGATGTACGGTGAGATCATCGACACGCCGCGCGGCAGTGGCGGCTTCGGCTATGACCCCTATTTCCTGATTCCAGAACTGGGTCAGACCGGTGCGGAAATTCCCATGGAACAAAAGAACAAGATTAGCCATCGCGGCAAGGCACTAACTCATTTAGTAGAAAAACTGAAAGGCGCGGGAGCATGAGCGAACAATACAAAATCACCGATAACGATGCGCTAATTATTGTCGATGTGCAGTACGATTTTCTGCATGGAGGCAGCATGGCGGTGCCTGATGGCGAAGCGGTGATTGCGCCGCTCAATCGCATCATCGATATTCTCCAGTCGCGTGGTTTTCCCATCTATGCGGTACGCGACTGGCACCCTGCCAACCACTGCTCGTTCCAGGCGCATGGCGGTGCTTATCCGGCCCATTGCATGGTAGGTACGCCCGGCGCCGAGTTTGCGGCCAGCCTTGGCCTACCGGCATTCGCCATGATGATTCCAAAAGCAACCACCGTCGAAAAGGATGCCCGTTCTGCCTTCGACGGCACCGCCCTGGATTTTCAGTTCATGATGTACGGTGTCAAACGCGTATTCATTGGCGGTCTGGATATCAATGATTGCCTGCTGAATACGGTGCAGGAAATTCTCAAGATGGGTCATCAGGTTCACCCGATAAGCGACGCCATCCGTTCGCTGAGCGGGGGCGATGTTGTCGCAAATATGGCTGGGCTGGGAGCGATTCCGGTCAGCAGCGCAAATATTTCCTGATGCTTGATGAGTAGCATGGCTAGCACGGGGTTCGGACAGCTACTCCTCTCGCCGCAGACTGTGCGCTTTGACACGCCGCCTCCGCTTAGCCTTTATATTCATATTCCCTGGTGCGTGCGCAAGTGTCCCTATTGCGATTTCAATTCACATGAGGCCAAAAGCGGCGTGCCGGAAGCGGAGTATGTCGCGGCACTGGTGAAAGATCTTGAGAGCGCATTGCCACTGGTGTGGGGACGCAAGGTAGTGTCGGTGTTCTTCGGCGGCGGCACGCCCAGCCTGCTGTCCGGGCGTGCGGTGGACGATATCCTTGTTGCGGTGCGTACCTTGTTGCCCCTGGAACCGCATGCGGAAATCACCCTGGAAGCCAATCCGGGCACGGCGGAAGCGCAGAAGTTCGCCGAGTTCCGCGCCGCCGGGGTAAACCGGTTGTCCATCGGCATCCAGAGCTTCAATGCCAAGCACTTGCAGGCATTAGGCCGCATTCACGACGACAGCGAAGCGCGTCGAGCTATCGAAATGGCGCAACGCCATTTCGATAACATCAACCTCGACCTGATGTATGCGCTGCCAGAGCAAAACATGCAGGAAGCGCAGGCGGATATTCGGGCGGCCATCGCCTTTGCGCCGCAGCATATTTCCGCCTATCACCTTACGCTGGAACCCAACACGCTATTCCATCGTCACCCGCCAAAATTGCCCGACGATGACATGGCCGCGGAGATGCAAGTGATGGTAGAGACTGAGTTGGCAAGCGCCGGCTACCAGCATTACGAGACCTCTGCTTTTGCGCAAAAGGGAAAGCGCTGCCAGCACAATTTGAATTACTGGCTGTTCGGCGACTACCTGGGTATTGGCGCCGGCGCACATGGCAAGCTCAGCATGCATGACCGGGTGATCCGCCAGATGCGCCACAAGCAGCCGAAAGCCTATCTGGAGCAGGTGCAGCGCGGCGAGCAGGTACAGGAACGACACGATGTAGCCATCGGCGACCTCGGTTTCGAATTCATGATGAACGCCCTGCGCCTGACGGAAGGATTTCCGTCGGCGCTGTTTGCTGAACGCACCAGCCTGCCGCTTACCGTGATATCACGGGAGTTGGAACAGGCGGAGCAGCGTGGGCTGGTCGAGCGCGACCACGTGCAAGTCCGGCCCACCGAACAGGGAAGGAGGTTCTTGAATGAGTTGTTGCAGGTGTTTTTGCCAGCCTGATGCGAATGCGGAAATTTTCGGGTGGCTGAAATCCATTGCGAAGCGGATTGTTGTCAAGAAGCGTGAATTAGCGCGGAGATTTCATCGTACCCTGGAAACATGGGCTAGCTGGCGCGGCGCGTAGTTGAGCCAATCAAGATTTTGGACGAACCTCCCACTGCCCGCACCTTTCTAGCATAGCGGGACAGCGCTTCGATTGGGTTATGGGGCGAATGAGCGGGTGGCGGTAAAGAAGGTCTTGTGCAAGCGCTTACTTCTTGTCACGTAGCTCACTTATGCACTTCAATATCGCGCACCTCCCCCGGCCAGTCGAATTTTTTTACAATGGTTGTATGCATGCCGGATAAGGGGAAACGCTGAATGGGGGATTTTATAGGTATGGTTGGGGAGGTAAAGGTATGAAATTATGTCGAATTATTTTACACATTGATCCTATCGTTTTCATCATAAATTGTTTATCTTGTTGAAATAACTTGAAAAAATAAATATTTTAAATTTCTGGCATGGATATTGCTAGAAACTCAAAGCAAGTATCATAGATACTGTCTTTCCATAAACTGGGAGGTACGGTGTTTGCAAACGCGTTGGGCAGTATTGCTAAATCTGGAGGAAGAAAATGGTTAATAAAATAAAAGCAGGTGTGTTATCTGCCAGCATGGTAATCGTGGGTGTGTTGGTGAGCGCTTCGGCGAATGCATCCGCCTACGCCGTCTCCACCAATACCATCTCCAATTTTGGGATGACTTTTTCTCCCTCATCCGGCTTTACCGGGTTTACCTTTTCATCTGATGCAGCCACTCTGGGTAATGCTGGAAATGGTAACGCGGCAGTAATGGATGCGGCTGCGGTGTGTATTGGCTGTGGCTACAGCAATTCCTTCGTCGCCCACGGCATGGGTTCCGACTATTCTTACGGCGATGGGCTAATCACGAATACTAACGTGTTGCTTGGTACTGGGAGTGCATCCGCGATCGGCGAGTCGTCGGTAAGTAATGGCGTAGGCTCTGGATATGGTATCAACACGATGGTTGGTTATTTTTCGATAACCAACCCGACGACCGTGAACTTTGCCTTTGATGCTACGCCCTACATGCAAAGTCAGATTACGGCAGGTGGCTTGGTTGCCACTGCCAACATCAACATGACGGTTACGATAAGCAATATGTCAACGAACCAAACGGTTTTTTCCTGGACACCTAACGGAAACTTGGATACGGGAGAAACAGCGGATGCGTTTAATCTCAATTGGGGACAAGCCCGAGTGACTAATGGCAGCGCAGTATTCAATCCAGGGACAGGACATTTTGCTTCCGGCGCCAATTTGACCGCCAATGGGCTTTATAACCTGAATATTACAATGAAGGATTCTGTTTTTGTTCAAGCGGTACCCGTTCCCGCGGCAGCGTGGTTGCTGGGTTCCGGTTTGATTGGCTTGGTAGGAGTTATACGTCGCAAGGTAAGCTAAGCTGCGTTTGTCGGAAAAATTTACACTCCTGTTAAAGGTGGAGTCATGAAGTCGCTCAATAATAATATAATTTTGATTGAACAGAATACGGTGCAGCGGTTTAGTAGAGTTGCGCTATTTATTGTAGCTGCGTTGGGATTTTCCGCGCAGGCCGCAGCAGGCGCTATCGCCTCGTCATCTACGACACTTTCCAATTTTAATATCAGCTTTTCGAACCCCAATTCAATTGCATTTTCGGGATTCTCAAGTGGATTAGCTTCAATTGCCGCCCCACCTGGGCCTTATGGTGGTGCTGCTGCCACGGGGCAGGCATCGGGGAACGGCTCGGGTTTCGGTATTAACACTTGGGTTGGCACCTTTTTTGTGACCGCGCCGACATCCGTCGCATTGAGTTTTACAGCTGCTTCCAACATGCTCGCAAGCCTGACGCCGGGCGGGTTGGTCGCGGCAGCGAATCTCAACATGACGATTAGTATCAACGATCTTTTCGCTAACACTTCGGTGTTTTCATGGGCGCCGGATGGGGTGGTGGATGGGATAGTGGGCGGCATCGAAACGGTGGATGCCTTTGACCTTAACCATGGAATAAGTCAGTTTGGTACCTTAGGTACTTCAACCTTCCAACCGGGAAGCGGGCGGTTTGCTGCGAATAGTGCATTATTGGGAAATGGGTTTTATCTAATGAATATATCCATGTCCAATTCTGCCATAGTGTCTTCAGGTGGCTTGCCTATTGGTGCAGTGCCGGAGCCTGCAACAGTCTTGTTGGTCAGTGTCGGAATGGTTTCCATGTTAATGAGCCGCCGCAAGTTTTTGTATTAATTTCCCTCCACGTGATGATGTTTAAACCAACGCTCTGCGTTGGTTTTTTTTGTGGGTTCCCTCACACTTGAATCGCTTGGTTATTAGTGGGGGTTCGCGAGCGGGATTAAAAAAACTGCAGCACATAATACTTTCCCGATAATAGATTTTTCTTGACACATCCATACCGGTTGGTATGTAATGTGACCATGGACCAAAAACAACCTGATCTCACCCGCGAGAAATTGCTGATGTCTGCTTTCTGCGAAATCCATCGCCAGGGTTTCCAGGCGGCGAGCATCGCCAATATCCTGCAGGATACCGGGCTGACCAAGGGTGCCTTGTATCACCACTTCCCAACCAAACAGGCACTGGGATTGGCGGTGATTGAAGAGGTGATTAAGGAGCGGCTGGAAGGGATGATTTTCAAACGGCTGCGTGCGAGTGACAAGCCGGTGGAAACCCTGCTGGACATCATTGCCACCATCGACAAGAAGGTGCCCGCGGATTTTGTCATGTTGGGATGTCCGCTCAATAACCTGATGCAGGAGATGAGCGCGCTCGATGAATTGTTTCAGGAGCAACTCAGCAGCGTGCTGGGAATCTGGCAGAAAACGGTTGAAGATGCGCTCAAGCGCGGGCAGAAACAGGGTGTGATCCGTGCTGACGTAGATTACAAGGCGGCGGCGTTGTTTGTTGTTTCTGCCTGGGAGGGGTGTATTGGTGTGGCAAAGAATATGCAATCCCCCAAAGCATTCAAACTTTGCATGCAGCAGTTGCATGGTTACGTGCAGGGACTGATGTCGGCCAAGACAGAAAAGGGTCGAAAGAAGTAAGTATGGTGTTTTTTTAACTAGAAACATACCGGACGGTTGGTATGTTAGTAAAAGGAGAGGAAGTATGAACATGATCTCGACGGTTTCACCGGGGCAGGCAACCGGCTCCGTGGCACAGGTTTATGGACAGATTGAACAAGCATTCGGTGGTGTGCCGAACGGCATGCAGTTGTTCAGTGCCAGCCCTGTGTTGCTGGAGCAGAACTGGCAGCAGCTTGGCTATTACATGCAGCACCCGCGTTTGAGCTTTCCGTTGTTGGCCTTTATCCGCATGCTGGTTTCCCAGCGGCACGAATGTGAATATTGCATCGGCATGAATGAAAGCCTGCTGGTCAACATGGGCGGCTTTGCGCTGGAGGATGTGCTGGCCGCACGGCGCAATCCAGCGGATGCGCCCTTGCCGGAAAAGGACAAAGCTATGCTGCTGGCGGTGCTTAAAACCGTTGAAGCGCCCAAGGCACTAGGTAAAAGCGATCTCGACCAGCTGCGTGTTCTGGGCTGGGAAGATGGCGACATCCTGGATGCCGTGTACCACGGTGCCCGCAATGTGGCAGCAGACATCATGTTTAACGCGTTCAAGGTCGAGAAAGATTTATGAAAGGAGAGCAATCATGCAGCTATGCGACGTGATGGTCCATATCAATATTGCACCGCGCTTCAATCCTGGACCGGATCACCTCATGCCGGTCGCGTTCGATTCGGACACGGCAAGTACGCTTCACTGCTGGCAAGCGTCCAGGCGCAGCTTGTTGGCATGTGAAGTACCCCTAGTGAGTAAATTACATCAAGGAGATAAGTCATGAACTACGATAAGGAACTGGATGCACGCGGATTGAATTGTCCATTGCCGATTCTGCGCACCAAGAAAACGCTGGCCGAAATTAATGCCGGGCAGGTATTGAAGATCATCACCACCGATCCTGGGGCGGTGAAGGACATGCAGGCTTTTGCCAAGCAAACCGGCAATGAGCTGGTCTCCTCTGCAGAGAGCGGTGGAGAGTATGTATTTTTCATGCGCAAGCACTGAGTAAGCCCTAAACAATCCCGTTCACCCTTTGACTTCGCTTGGCTTGTCGAAGGGTGAATGGCACCTCGAATTAAAATCGTGGTTCGACAGGGCTCACCACAAACGGGTACACCCAAATAAGGAGGAAATATGGATGTTTCGCAAGCCATTGAAATGCGCCGGTCTGTAAAGGCGTATGACCAGAACCATCGCATAAGCGAGGCGGAAATCGATAAACTGATATCGCTTGCCATGCTCTCGCCCACGGCATTTAATATCCAGAACTGCCGCTTTGTATTACTAAGCGATCCGGCGCTGCGGCAGGAAATCCGCAAGTCAGCTTGGGACCAGGCGCAGGTGACAGATGCCTCATTGCTGGTGGTGCTGACTGCCGACCTCAATGCGTGGACTCGGGAGCCGGGACGCTACTGGAAGAATGCGCCGCAGCCGGTGCAGGAGTTTATCGTGCCGGCTATCGGCCAATACTATCAGGGACGCGAGCAGGTACAGCGGGACGAAGGCATGCGCTCCTGCGGTATCGCGGCAATGACGCTGATGCTCGCAGCCAGGGAAATGGGCTATGATTCCTGTCCGATGGACGGTTTCGATTTCGATGCAGTTGGCAAGTTGATCAATTTGCCGCAGGATCACGTTATTGCCATGTTCGTCGCCATCGGCAAGGGTATAAAGGAGCCATGGCCGCGCGGTGGACAATTGCCGAAAGAAGATAGGGTGGTGATTGACCGGTTTTGTTGAGTTATTTTGTTGTTCGATAAAGGAAGCAAGCATGCAGTCGACCATAGAAATCCTGAATAAGCCTGTGCGCGTGGAATGGAGCCGTGCTGCGGAGTCGGCGATGGCGAGCTTGATGGATCCGTTGACAGTGGAAATGGAGCTGTATTTCAGTTGCTTGATACGCAAAAAAGTACGCTTCGGTGACCAAGCCCATAGCCGCAAATTTACCCCGGTCAACCCGAAATTGGCGGTAGCATTCAGGCCGGTCATGACCAAAGCGTGTCACGCGGGCGGTGATTTTGAACAGCCGCCATTGGCAGATTTTCCTATCGTCAATTCCGCCGCATTCGTTCCCCACTGGTTGAAAATCGACTTTCGCCGCGGAAAGTGGGAAGGCGAATTCGGATATATAGACCATAGCTGAGTTTTGACAAGGTTATATGCTCGTGCTAAAAAACCGAATGATAATTTAGGCTAAATACCATGTCTGATTGCTGCGACCATGAACCCTGCACGCCGGCCCCGACTGGAAGTATCGGCATACCCCGCGAAGGAAAATTTGACCCTATTGCGTTTGAAGCTGCGGTGACGGATCTTCTCCGGGCGTGCGGCATTTCGCCTGATTCCACGCACACCGGCAAGACGGCAAAACGCGTGCGTGAACTGTGGGAAAAGCGCTTGCTTGGCGGTTATGAAATTGATCCGGCGACAGCGCTGGGCGAGGGTTTCGAAGATGCGCGCGAGGACATGGTGGTGATACGCGGTATTGCAGTACACGGTGTATGTCCACATCATTTGGTGCCGTTTCGCGGCGTGGCGCACGTGGCTTACATACCTGGCGGACGCCTGCATGGCTTCGGGCGCATCGCACGCATGGTCGATGCTATCGGCCACCGCTTTACCTATCAGGAATGGATGACACGCGATATCGCAGAAGCGCTAGTGAGCCATGGCTTGGCCAAGGGCGCTGCCTGTGTGATTGATGCCGAACAGCTTTGTCTATTGCTGGGTGAAGACCGGCGCGGCGACGAACGAGTCTACACGCAAGCCTTCGCTGGCTGCTTCAAGGACAGTGACCAGTTTCGTATGGAATTTCTGCGGGCGATCAACAACCGCAGTTAAAAAAACGGGCTCCTTGCAAAATGCAAGGAGCCCGCGGAGGAACCGGAAAGTGTATTTTCCGGCTTATATCACTGGCGCTTCATGCCTTGTAATTCACGCAACTTAAGTCTTAGCTAATGCCAATTACGGCAGCACTGTAGTTGGGCATGTTGCGGCAGATGCACCCAGCAGCGGCTGGATGGTCTTGAAGCCGAACGGATTGATGTTCGGCAAACGCTTCACTGCCAGACGGTGGATCGGCAGATTGCTGGGCGTCACCATACCACCGAGGTTCACCTTCAGATACTGGACCACGGCCTCGCTGACGTCCATCACATCGGTGCTGGCGGGCGTTACGTTCACGCCCGGACCGGCGACTTGGACGATGCTGCCATCCGTCTTCACCACCTGGATCGTGCGACCCCGGCACGGAGCGCAGTTGTTGATGGTGGTGGGGTCCTCCGCGTACCAGTAGCCAGTCACCGTGTAGCCATTATGCGGCGTGTCGCTGCCATCACCGGCCAAGCACTGCTGGTAGGTCGCGCTGGCGGTACGGGCGTCATAAACGTCGAACTCGTCGATAGCAACGCCATTGACCTTGATGTTGGTGCCGCGAGCAGTCGTCCAGGGCCGCATACGATTGGTTGTGCCAATCACAGCAGAGGTCAGCTGTGTCGGATTCACCGGCGTGGCGCCCGTGAAGCCGCTACACGCGTCAAGATCGTAGTTCAGACCGCTGTAGCCGAACATCCAGCCACCGCCCCACTGGGTGGGATCGGAATGGAAGGTGGCACCGATGGAGTTCTCGATGGCGAACTTCAGGTCGGCTCCGCAGGCCTTGTTGGTACGGCCCAGTTTGGCGGCGATAGGGATGTAGTGGTAGATATCCTGCATCGTTATCGCACCGCCGGCGGCGATATGCGTGCCGTAGCGGAAACCGCGGATGGATGCCGACTGAGCCGAACCTATGGCAGCCATGGCGTCGGCGATCAGGTCATGCGAAGTGCCTTCGACCACGCCCGGCATGTCCTCGTCCATGAAGTTCGAGCGGTGCAGGGCGACGTTGGTGTAGGCAACCACTTCATCGATCGGACGCATCAAGGTCGTGGTGTTGCCACCGTGTTGGCGCGCGATGAAAACTGAAGAAGGTATTTTGGCGTGTGCGTAGAAATTTGATTAGGTAATCCGAGTACGCTGCCTGTTTTTTAAACAGGAGCAAACGACAGGTGATTACCATGATCATGTACGCGAAGATTCGG
>JBBRTU010000005.1:0-138162 GCA_038244115.1 Burkholderiales bacterium | reverse complement strand
TCTCCCGCTAGCGGGAGAGGAGAGTTCATGTGTCTTGAAACGGTGAAACATCAATATGCGCTGGTTGATTGCCAGCTCAGCAGTCTGTCCTTCATGCGACGGTAATGCGATCCACGCCAGTACACTCGCCCGCAGCATGGGCAGGTCTTGACGGCATCGACGTGGGGGCGGGAGTTGGGGGGTACACAGGCATATTGTTCCAGTCCCGCTTCATCCAGCGGTGTGTTGTCCACCAGGCAGCGGGAGAAAGGCTGCTGCAGCCAGTTTAGGTTGAAACGCCGGGCCAGTGTGGCGGCGTGGCTGTCCATGTCGCCGGGAGGCAGGAGGATGACTCTGCCGATGGCTGCCTTGTGTTCCAGAATCTGCTTGTCTCGAGTTACCAGCCAACGCGCTTCCAATACCGCCTCACGCAGAATGACATTGTCTTTCATGCCGTCAGACGCGAGGCGCGTATCGAAGCCTGCCGCACGGAGATATCGGGCGAGGCGGCCGAGCATTTCGTCGCAATAGAAACGTGGAAGGTACTGGGTAGTGGGGATGGAGGTCATTATCGAACTATATGACCAAACGATGGATTTTCAAGGCTACAATAATTCATATATTGATATTTGTCTTAATTCCGGCCTGAGCTATATTGAAGATGTTCTTCTAACTTAAAAGGAGGTTCTCATGATTATGAGCAAATTGATTGCTGTGCTGATTGCGGCAGTTCTGTCTTCACTGCTTTGGGCTGCCGACACTCAGATGCAGGATAAGGCGCCACTCAAGGAACAAGCCAAGACCAAGACAATGGAGCGCGAGCAGATTTTCGGTTCGCAACTGATGACGGCTAAGGAGCGTCGCGCTCATCGCAACAAAATGCGCGCTGCCAAGACGCTGGAAGAGCGCGAAAAAATTCGGCTTGAACATCACGATGAAATGGTAAAACGTGCCAAGGAAAAAGGAATGACCTTGCCGGAAGAGCCGCCGATGCGCGGGGGTGGCATGGGCCCGGGAATGGGGGCAGGCGGTGGGATGGGCCCCGGTGGAGGCATGGACAAGAACCGCTAGGATTTTTTACGCTTTATGGCAGCGTCTGGCGGGGCCGCTTCATTTGGTTGCGTCGTCACCCCTCCCCGGTCGATGCGTTTGCTGTGCCGGTTAAGGCTGCCGCTGAGCTGCGCGATGATCTCTGAGGCAGCGTTGATGATCTGGCCGGAACTGAAGCCGGCACGGGTCATTTCCTTGTAGAATGATTTCGCCAGAATCTTGGCTACCTGATCGGGGTTCTGCACGGCGCTGGCCAATGCGCCGCCAACGTTCTTCTCTGCCTCTTGCACCAGCGCAATCTGGGCGAAGCGGGAATTCAAAACGTTTTGCAGTTGCACCACTTGAATCGATTTGCCGAGGAACAGGGCGACTACGTCGAGCAGATTCAGGTCGTCCAGTTTGAACGTGTGTCCATGCGTCTCTCCGCTCACATTGACTACGCCGATAATGCGGCTGTTGATGGTAATGGGCGATGAAATCAGGCTCTTGCGCGGATCGTTGGCACGCCGTGCCCACTTGGCAAATTCCGACTGGTGGATGTCTTCAATCAGCAGCGATTTTCCAGTGGCAATCACCCGCCCGGCGATACCTTCGCCTCTTTTTATTGATTCTTTGTAGGCGGCGGCTGGTAGCGGCCCATAGCTGGCGCATACCCGCATGCGCAGTTCCTCGAATTCACCTTCATTGAGCAGCATGATGGAGCAGTTCTCGGCACCGAGAATTTTTGCCGACATTTCGGCGAGCTGCTGCAGGTTATCGTCAAGGCTGCCCTTTTCCAGAAAATTGGACAGGTCTTGCAGCTTGATCAGCGGATTTTCCATGTCACTCATCAGGTTCCAGCCAGGAGGGGGCCAGTTCCTATTATAGTGGAGCGTGAAACATGCATACGCTTTACTATTTTGCCTTGCGCTCCGGGCCCGAATCAAAATAGAAAGTAACGCGATTTCTGAGACTGAGGTAGTCGAAAATATCACGCGATAACGAGCCTGGTCTGATGCTCTTGACGATTTTGAGATCAGGTTCTTCTTCCATGGCCAGGATAATTGCCTCTTTCTTGGGGATGGACTCGTCGTAAATCAGTACGTTGGGGCGGAGCGGGTTGGTGGTGCTGACGGATATGACCATTCCGATGGCATCGTTGGACAGTTGCACCGCGGTTCCTGGTGGATAGACACCCAGGCACTTGATGAAAAGCTGTAGCAAGGTGGAGTCGTATTGCTCTTTTTGTTGGGTGAACATTAAAGATAGCGCTTCGTTTGGAGTGAGCGATTTTCTCACGTCCAAATGATTGCATAAATTGTCGTACGTATTCACGATGCAAGTTATTTTAGATAGGGTCGTTACGCCTGTCAGTCCTTCTGGATAGCCCGTGCCGTCATTGGTTTCATGGTGGTGCGCAATGATTTCTATGACTTCCGGCGCAAGCCCTAGCTCGGTGGCTATTTCCACGCCATAGATCGGGTGCAGCTGGAAAAATTTGCGTTCTGAATCGGTCAGCGGATCGAGCTTGCGCAGTATTTTGTCCGGGATACGGGTTTTGCCGATGTCATGGAAGAGTATGCCGAGTCCGAGCGTCTGGATGTCTTCTTTGGGTATCGCCTGCTCTTTGGCGAGCATCATGGCGAGTACCGCCACGTTAAGGGAGTGGTGATAAATTTCCTCGCCGCCAACTTTCGCGTTCATCAGGTGGATAGCGACGCTTTTATCTGTCATCAGCGATTCCACCATTTCCAGAATCAGAAAATTGGCTTCTTTCAACGCCTCTTTCGGCCGAGAAAATAAATTTTTGTTGATGTTGGCGATAGCTGTCGCGGCGGCTAGGTATTTCTTCTCGCACTCGCGGATGCGTACCCGCTCTTTATTGATGCGGGCGATCCGTTCCTGCTTGGCCACGGCGGCTGCATCTACGGCCTCGGTTTCTGCGGGTTCTTCCTTAAGTTTTTCGGGTGGTTTGGCGGTAAGCGACGAGCGGTCGCTCTTTTCTGGTATGCAAAGCACCTTCTTCAGGCCGAGCGACCTGATGGTCTGAATTTGCTCGTCGTTCTTGATCTTGAAGCTATTAACCGAAAAAGGGTGTTCGAACCAGCTCAATTCCAGCTTGATATAGATACCTACCCTGAGTTGGTCGATGGAGATGTATACGGTTTGCGGTTCTGCTGGCACGTTGCGCGGTCTCGTGAGATTAAATTTTGCAAATATCTATGGCGGATACTATATTTTTCTTGAGAGCTCTGCAGCTTTTCCGGTGTAGCTGTGCGGCGTTAAGGCGAGCAAATCCTTCTTGGCGCCTTCCGGAATGGCTAGCCCACTGATGAAGGCATGCAGCGTTTGCTTGTTGATGCCGCCTTTGCCGCGGGTGAGTTCCTTTAGTTGTTCATACGGGTTGGCGATGCCGTAGCGGCGCATCACCGTCTGGATTGGTTCGGCCAGCACTTCCCAATTATTGTCCAGGTCTTCGGCCAGTCGCTGCGGGTTGGCTTCCAGCTTGCCCAGGCCCTTGAGGCAGGAGTCGTAGCCGAGCAGCGAGTAGCCAAGGCCTACGCCCATGTTGCGCAGCACAGTGGAATCGGTGAGGTCGCGCTGCCAGCGGGAGAGGGGGAGTTTCTCGCTCAAGTGGCGCAGTACCGCGTTGGCCAGTCCCAGGTTGCCTTCGGAATTTTCGAAATCGATTGGATTGACTTTGTGCGGCATGGTGGAAGAGCCGACTTCGCCCTCTTTTACTTTCTGCTTGAAGTAGCCCATCGAAATATAGCCCCAGATGTCGCGGTTCAGGTCGATCAGGATGGTATTGGCACGGCCAAAGGCATCAAACAGTTCGGCCATGTAATCGTGTGGTTCGATCTGGATGGTGTAGGGGTTGAAGCTGAGCCCTAAATTTTCCACGAAGCGCTTGGCAAAGCTTTCCCAATCGAAATTCGGGTAGGCAGACAGGTGCGCATTGTAGTTGCCCACCGCGCCGTTGATCTTGCCAAGAATTTCCACATCGACCATACGTGCCCGTGCGCGTTGCAGGCGGTACACCACGTTGGCCAATTCCTTGCCGACCGTGGTGGGCGAAGCGGGCTGGCCGTGGGTATGAGCCAGCATGGGTAGTTCTGCCAGTTCATGGGCCTGCTCGGTGAGCCTGGCGAGGAGTTTGTCCAGCGCCGGCAGCATCACCGTGTCGCGCGCGCTCTTGAGCATCAGCGCGTGGGACAGATTGTTGATGTCTTCCGAGGTGCAGGCGAAATGAATGAATTCGCTGACCTGCATTATTTCAGCGTTACCGGAAAACTTTTTCTTCAACCAGTATTCGACAGCTTTGACGTCGTGATTGGTAGTTTTCTCGATGTCCTTGACCGCTTGCGCGTCGCTTTCCGAAAACTGCGCGGCAGCTTCGTCGAGCTGGGCGATGGTCGCCTTGGAAAAGGCCGACACTTCAGCAATGGCGGCTTCGGCACCCAATGCCTTGAGCCATTCCACTTCGACCTTGATGCGGTGCTTGATCAGGGCGAATTCGGAAAACAGCGGACGCAATGCGTCGACTTTGCTGTGGTAGCGGCCATCCAGGGGCGACAGGGCGGTAAGCGGTGACAAGGACATATGCAGCTCGCGGTAGTGAAAAGGTCAAGAAAGCCCTATTTTACCGCAACCGGATTGCTTACGCCGGAATGGTACAGGGCGGCGATTAGATCAGACTGGGTGACCACTTCGGGTTTGTCGGCATACAGCCCGGGTGTGCGCCGAATGAATTGGATAAGCTTATCCTGGAAAGTTTCGTAGGTATTGAGGTTGGCGCGCTTGAGAAAATCCACCAGGCTGACCACGCCGATGACTCGGCGGGCGCGGTCGATAATAGGTATGGTTTTTACGCGATGATGGCGTAGTTGTGCCCATACTTCTTCCAGTTCAGTGGCGAATTCGGAAGTAACCAGATCGCGCGACATAATGTTACCGCAGGTGATCTGGCCCATCTCGCGTTTGGAGGCAACCATGCCGGCACGGTTGTATACCATATTCAGGTCTTCCTCGCTCACGTCGAGGAAAATATCCAAATCCTGCAAAGCTTGGTGCAGGTCGTTTTTCGCAAGGCCGAACCGATTCAGTGGTGTTGCATCGTCATGGCGATGTTGCTTGTCTTTAGCGGGATAGGGCCGGGCCGGATAACGATGGCCGCGCAGCAGATTGTTAAGGATCAATGCTACGTTAAGACCAACCGGTGCCAGCACGAAATGGTAGCCATCGGCATGCACGTAGTTGTCGCCCAGTACCGGCAGCAGCGCAACAGCGCCGCCCGGCGGGTGCAGGTTATGGGTGAACTGCATGGCAAGCAGCGAGAGCGCCACCGCCAGAGATGCAGCCAGCCAAACATCAGCGTGGCCGAGGCCCCCATCGAGGCAATCAATAACGGCAGGCCGTAGCCGTGAAAAAGATAGCTGCTGGTCAAACCGACCACCAGCAAGGCGATAAAAGCGGCCAGCGTTGAGCGCAGTTTTTCGCTCGTGCTAAGCGGCGTAGACTCTGAAATCAGGTAGGGTAGAAATTTTTTTAGAGGGTTCATAACGCCTCAACCCATGTGTGCAACTTGGCAACTTCTTCTTGCAGAAATGCCGGATCGGAGTAAGAGTTGGCGACGAGGGAAATGCCTTGCATCCGGGCAAGCAGATGCAGGGCCATGCCGCGGGCGCCTTTGGGCTGCCCCATGGTGGTGAACTGGGTGGTGAGCCACGACACAAAGATGTCGAACATTTCTTTTGTCTTGGACTGCATGACCAGTTGCGTTTTGCTTAGTTCGACGCTGAGCGAGCCGATCGGGCAACCATAACGAACAGCCTCTTCTTTGACGTATAACAGCATGGTGACGAAGCGTTGCAGCCTTTCCTTCGGCGTGGGGAATTCCTTGTCCCAATCCGCCAGCATGAGGTGAATGTGCTGCAGCCGGTCCTTGATGACCGCTGCCAGGATGTCGTCCTTGGATTTAAAGTAATAGTAAAAATTTCCGCGTGGAATGCCCGCGGTATCGGCAATCTCGGTGAAGGATGTCTGGTTGTAGCCGCGCTGGTAGAACAGCATATTGGCTGCTTCGATAATGCGCTGCCGGTTATCCTGTTTTTTGGCGTTCATGCGCTGCTTTTGAAGGGTAGTGAAAATAGTATTTTACTTTGTTTGCCCCCTTTGATGGAAAACAGCGCGGTTGGATGCTAATGCCGAAGTCTGTGCTGGTTCAGCCATGGGGGCGTGTTATCCGCTTGCTTTTTGAATACATCGGCCCCCGCCGAACTGTTCAGATAAACAGACTGACATCCGCTTGCTGCGCAATTGGCAGGAATGATGCGGCGCCAATGTAGTCCGTCACTTCAGGAATGAAATCGTCGTGGCTATAGCCGAACAGATCGACAGTCATCTGGCAGGCAACCATTTTAACTTCTGCTTCGAGGCTCAGTTGGCGCAATTCGCCGATGTCGGCAACGCCCACATTCTTGATGGTTTTCTTCATCAGGCTGGTGGCGAGGGATTCATAACCTGGGATCGCCGCTTGTACCACATTGGGTATGTTCCAGCCGATGCTGCGGAACCATTCCGGGCCTACCGGCATTTTCATGGGCATGGCCGGATTGCCAAGCGGGCTTATCCTCAACGTAGAGAGGTCTTTCTTCAGTAATTCCAGCCCATAAAAGGTAAAGAACAGGGACACATCCCAGCCCAGCGCCGCCCCGGTCGAGGCCAGGATGAAAGGCGGATAGGCCCAGTCGAGCGTTCCCTTGGTGACAATGATGGCCATGCTGGGTGTCTTGCTGGCTTCAATATCTGCCAGTTTCTTGGGCAGAATTTCGTCCAGACGTGAATCGATCATCTGATCGAAGTCCTGTTTGGTTAATAAATTGGCTTGCAGTTTTTCCATGATTTGCGATGACATGATGGCGTGCCTCCTGCTGTGGGTGCTACGGTTGAAAAGGTCATTGATGCTGTGCGATGGAAGGCTGCCTGTTCAGCCACCCGGCTAGTTTTTTCCACCTGCGCTGGCGGCCATGCGGGATGAGGTCGGGATTGTGGATCGGTTCGGGCGGCATGCGGCTGATTACCCAGGCCGGCGGGATGAATAGACCGCTTGATCCGCATGAAGAACCGAGGTTATGCGGGTCGTAAATTTTGATTAAACTGGGCGCGTCGAAGTCGTCCACATACACAATGCCGAGATATTCATCCTGGTGGTCGCGGCGCAGCAATGCATCGATTTCAGCCAATACCCGGTTGAAATTTTCGCCTGATGTATTCTCGGACGGCATGCTGTGCCCGACGTAATAGACATACCAGCCTTCATCCGGTGAGCTGCGTAGTGTTTGCTGTAGTGCTTCCCATTGTTCCCAGCGCAGCACACCGTAGAGAAGGCCGTTGAGTGTGGTTGTGAAGTTGTTCATAAGCGCTCCCTTTTAGTGCCCAGGCAAAGGCCGGCACATTTTCATGCTGGTTTTTTGTATTGCTTCCATCTCGGCGATTTGCTTACGGATAGCATTTTTCCAGTGCACTTTTGGCGCATAGCCGAGTCGTGTTATGGCTTTGTCATTAGTGACGTGAACCTCTTCCAGCAAATAAATAATGCTGCGCGTGATCAGCGGTTCCCACGGCACAAACGGATCGAGTTTTTCCATCAGCCAGGCAAACGGGTAGGCAGCAAAGAAAGGGACGCCGAAATGCGGTAGGGGAAAGCCGAATTCATCGTGCAGAAAAGAAATGACGCCTCGCACGCTAGGAATTTCCGGGCCGACGATATTGAAGCTTTCATATCCATTGAGAGTGGAATTTAGCGCAGCGAGCGCGAAGGCCTGGCCGATATCAGTGCCGTCTATCAATGGCATGCTGGTGCTGCCGCCCGCTACCCAGGGAACGAGATGGGTCTTCAGTCGCGGCAAGAGGATGGGTAGCAGACCAAGGCCGTAACGTTCCCCGACGAAAAGTCCGCAGCGCAGGTTGACCATGGTGGTATGCCCAGCCCGTTCGCGCATGGCATTTTCAATGTTGATGACGTTACATAAATGTGGCCAGAACTTGCGCGGAATACCTTTGCTCTGCGCATTATTTGAGGCTGAAGGTGCGGCAGCGCTGGTGGTGCTGATGTTTACGAATCTGGCGATACGTTTCTCGATGCATGCATCCAGTAGGGCGAGCGAGGGTTTTAAGTGGAGTTGGTGGCTGTCGCTTTCATGGCCCCAAAGAGATGACCACGCAGCGGCATGGCAGACGACATCGATATCCTGTAGCAGTGAGGCAAGATAGGAGGGGTCGTTCAAATCACCTTCGCGTATTTCCCCTTTGAACCATGCGGGCAATTTGCGTTTGTCACGGCATGCGGCAATCAGCCTGACGGGCTGTTGCTGCAAGGCTTGCAAAATATGGCTGCCGACGAAGCCATTCGCACCGGTTATTAGAATCGTCGTCATACTTTATGCCTTTTCCAGAGAGTGTGATTAAAGAATAATACAGACGTATGACTTTTACAAGTGGAGAATCGAATTTTTAAAAAAATCCTGATACGGCAATAAAAACACTGACGTTCCAAAAAAATCGTGAATGCTATAATGCAAAGCTTCAAAGTACTTGGATATCGCCATGCTGCAAGCCTATAGAACACATGCTGCTGAGCGCGCTGCGCTTGGCCTTCCGCCGTTGCCCCTGTCCGCTGAGCAAACTGCTCAATTGGTGGAGTTGCTAAAAAACCCACCCAAGGGCGAGGACGATTTTCTGCTCGATTTGTTTGAAAACCGCGTGCCAGCCGGTGTAGATCAGGCGGCTTATGTAAAGGCGGCGTTCCTTTCTGATATCGCCAGAGGCAAGACCGAATCACCGTTGATCTGCCGTCAGCACGCCGTGCAGGTGCTGGGCACTATGCTGGGCGGTTATAACGTGGGTACGTTGGTGGATATGCTGGATGACTCGACGCTGGCGCCGGATGCAGTGCAGGCGTTGGCGCACACTGCGCTGATGTTCGATGCTTTTCACGATGTGGTCGACAAGATGAAGGCGGGCAATACGCACGCCAAGGAATTGATGCAGCTATGGGCGGATGCGGAGTGGTACACCAGCAAGCCTGCGCTGCCGGAGAAAATCGAGGCAGTGGTGTTCAAGGTGTCGGGTGAGACCAATACCGATGATTTGTCCCCCGCGCAGGATGCCTGGTCGCGCCCGGATATTCCGCTGCACGGTAAGGCAATGCTGGTTAACAAAATGCCGGATGGCCTGGCGACGATCGAAAAATTGAAAGAGAAAGGCCTGCCGCTGGCCTATGTGGGCGACGTGGTAGGTACCGGTTCTTCACGCAAGTCCGCCATCAACTCGGTGCAGTGGTACATGGGGCGCGACATTCCACATATGCCCAACAAGCGCACTGGCGGCATCGTGCTGGGTACCAAGATCGCCCCGATCTTCTTCAATACTGCTGAGGACTCCGGCGCGCTGCCAATTCAGTGCGACGTATCGGCTATGAACACCGGCGACGTGATTGTGATTTACCCGTTCAAGGGTGAAATTACCGATGCTAGCGGCAAGGTAATCAGCACTTTCAAACTCGAACCTGTCACGCTGGCGGACGAAATTCGCGCCGGTGGGCGGATTCCCCTGATCATCGGGCGTGGCCTGACCGGCAGGGCGCGTGAAGCGCTGGGTCTGCCGCATTCTGATTTGTTTGCTCAGCCTGCGGCACCAAAGGATAGCGGCAAAGGCTTCACCCTGGGGCAGAAGATGGTCGGCCGTGCTTGCGGCGTGGCGGGTGTGCGTCCCGGGACTTACTGCGAACCCAGGATGGCCTCGGTCGGTTCGCAGGACACTACCGGCGGCATGACCCGCGACGAACTGAAGGAACTGGCCTGCCTGGGCTTCTCCGCCGATCTGGTAATGCAGAGCTTCTGCCATACCGCCGCTTACCCGCGGCCAGTGGACATCGAGCTGCAACATGAGCTGCCCGAATTCATTGCCTCGCGTGGCGGCGTTTCGCTGCGTCCCGGCGACGGCGTGATCCATTCCTGGTTAAACCGCATGCTGCTTCCGGACACTGTGGGCACCGGCGGCGATTCGCATACCCGTTTCCCGATTGGCATATCTTTCCCGGCGGGTTCCGGACTGGTGGCGTTCGCTGCCGCCATGGGCGTGATGCCGCTGGATATGCCGGAATCCGTGCTGGTGCGCTTCAAGGGCCAAATGCAGCCCGGCATCACTTTGCGTGACTTGGTCAACGCCATTCCCTATGCAGCGATCCAGAAGGGTGAGCTGACGGTAGGTAAGACCGGCAAGAAGAATGTATTCTCCGGCCGCATTCTGGAAATCGAGGGATTGCCCGAGCTGAAAGTGGAGCAAGCGTTTGAGCTGGCGGACGCCTCTGCCGAGCGTTCCGCCGCGGCCTGTTCAGTGCTTCTCAACAAGGAACCGGTGATGGAGTACATCAACTCCAATGTCGTGCTGCTGGAAAATATGATCGACAACGGCTACCAGAATGCCCGCACCATGCAGCGCCGCATTGACCAAATGCGCGCTTGGCTGGACAACCCGCAACTGATGCAACCTGACGCCGATGCCGAGTACGCCTATGTGCTGGAAATCGATCTGGCTGAAATCAAGGAACCACTGGTGGCTTGCCCCAATGATCCGGACGACATCAAACCACTGTCCGCAGTGACCGGTGACAAGATCGATGAAGTGTTCATCGGCAGTTGCATGACCAATATCGGCCATTACCGCGCTGCCGCTAAAGTGCTGGAAGATGCCGGCTTGTTGCAAACCCGCCTGTGGGTAGCACCGCCGACGCGCATGGACGAACATGAGTTGCGCGAAGAAGGTGTATACGGCGTATTCGGCCGTGGTGGTGCGCGTCTGGAAATGCCTGGCTGTTCGCTTTGCATGGGCAACCAAGCGCGCGTCGCAGATGGTGCTACGGTTTTTTCCACCAGCACACGCAACTTCGATAACCGCATGGGCAAAGGCGCACGGGTTTATCTCGGTTCTGCCGAGCTGGCTGCGGTGTGTGCGCGGATGGGTAAGATGCCGACGGTGGAAGAGTACCTCTCCATCGTGCAGGACAAAATTGCGCCGCTGGCGGACAATATCTATCGTTATCTGAATTTTAATCAGATGCCAGCATATACGCGCAGTGGCAAGGTAATACCGGTGGTAGCGGCGTAGCAATTAACTACCAAAATTGGAATAAACATGAAACTGATTGCATCGCTTACCAGTCCATTTGTGCGCAAGGTGCGAGTGGCGCTTGCCGAAAAACGTATTGATTACGAGTTGGAAATTGATATTCCCTGGAACGAAGACACCAAGGTGCACTTGTACAATCCATTGGGCATGATTCCGGTGTTGCTGCGGGATGATGGCGAGGCAGTGTATGACTCGCGCGTGATCGTGGAATACCTGGACACGGCTAGTCCCGTTAGCCGGCTGATACCGGAAGATTCGCGCCAGCGTGTTTACGTGCGTCGTTGGGAAGCCTTGGCAGATGGCATAACAGACGCGGCCGTGGCGATTTTTCTGGAAAGGAAACGGCCTGCTGAGAGGCAAGACCCGGCATGGATTGTGCGCCAGGAGCAAAAGGTGTTTCGCGGCTTGGAGGCCATGTCCGAAGATTTGGGCGAAAAAAATTGGTGTTCAGGCGAAGGGATTACGCTGGCTGATATTTCGGCAGGTTGCACCTTAGGCTATCTGGCATTTCGCTTTCCCGAAATTGACTGGAAAAATGCGCACCCAAATCTTGCGGCACTATTCGACAGGTTGCACGAGCGTGCATCATTCAAAGATACGATTCCGGTAGCTTGACGGAAAAAATAGTTGGACGCAGATGAACGCAGATCAGCCCAGATTAGGAATAGAAATTTGGATGCATCTCTTCAACGCTTCAACGAATTGAATCAGCAGTAATCGGCTTTGATCTGCGTCCAATAGACTGTTTAGGATTATTGGATTACGCCGCCACCCAAGCAAATATCCCCGTCGTAGAACACCACTGACTGTCCTGGCGTGACAGCCCACTGCGGCTGGTCAAAACGCACGGCGCAGTGCTCCGCGCTGAGCTCGATTATGCGACAAGTTGCATCCTGTTGGCGATAGCGTGTTTTCGCACCATAGGTCGCTTCTGTGCGCGGTGCTATGCCAGAAATCCAGCTTAGATCACTCGCGTTGAGCGAGTCTTTTAACAAGAGCGGGTGGTCATGTCCCTGCACCACGATCAACACATTGCGTGCCATCTCTTTTCCCGCCACGAACCAGGGCTCTCCTTGCCCGCCAATGCCTAAACCCTTACGTTGGCCGATAGTGTGGTACATCAGGCCGTCGTGTTGGCCCACTACCTTGCCTTCTGGTGTTTGCATTTCGCCAGGCTGTTTGGGTAGATAGCGACTTAGGAATTCCCGAAACGGCCGCTCGCCGATAAAACATATGCCAGTGCTATCTTTTTTTGCGTAGTTTGGCAAGCCCGCCTTTTCTGCGATGACGCGCACTTCGCTTTTGCGCAACTCGCCCAAGGGAAACATGCTTTTCGATAGTTGCGCCTGATTGAGGCGGTGCAGGAAATAGCTTTGGTCCTTGCTGTCGTCCACTGCCTTCAGAAGCTGAAACTCGTTGCCTTGCCTGCGTAACCGAGCATAGTGTCCGGTTGCGATGGCGGCAGCACCCAGGCTCATGGCGTGATCAAGGAATGCTTTGAATTTTATTTCAGCGTTACACAGCACATCCGGGTTGGGAGTGCGGCCTGCTCGGTATTCAGCGAGGAAGTAACTGAACACGCGGTCTTTATATTCTTTGGCAAAATTCACCGCTTCTACTTCGATGCCGATTTTTTCCGCGACCGCCAGTACGTCGAAGAAATCCTGTTTGGCCGGACAGTGCTCGTCGTCCTCATCTTCCCAGTTTTTCATGAACAGGCCGAGCACGTCGTAACCCTGTTGTTTGAGCAGTAATGCGGTGACGGCGGAATCTACCCCGCCCGACATGCCGACTACGATGCGCGTGAGAGTGGCGCCGCGAAGCGGTATAGCGTCCCCCTCGCCCGCTTGCGGGAGAGCGAACGGGTCGCCACGAAGTGGCGGGGAACCCGTCGGCCTCCTCCTCGCGGGGGGAGGGTTAGGGGTGAGGGGATTGCTCATCAGGCGTAGCTCCGCTCATCCAATCGTCGAGTGAAAATATTGCTGCGGGAAGCCCATTGTCAAAGAACCACGAATCAACAATAAACTCCCGCTGGCTGGATTTTTCCTGGACGCGCGCGCCCCAGTGATCATTGACCAGAAATGGTGCGCGCTTGACCGGCTCCAGCACGCGGTGGAAAGCCAGCCAGCCGTGCCCTTCCAACAGCTTGAGGTAGGCCGTGCTGTTGTGAGAATGGTCGATGCAGTCCATGCGTCCTTCCAGCCCATCATCGTTGACGTTTCCGCCACGGTCACTTTGGGTGGGTGTCTGCTCGCCGGAAAATATTTCGCATAGACCGATAGCTTTAGCGATTGCAGCACGTTCCGCCGCTGCATCGGGAAGTTTTTGAAATAGATTACGGAGTATCTGTAACTGCTTGCCGGTGAAAATGACTGTAGCTTGTACCGCGCAGCCATAGTTGTAGCAGATGGAGATTTTATCTGCTGAGGCAGGCATGCTGTAACAAGCCAGCAGCAATAATATAAGCAGACGTTGCATTATTCGAGATGAGTGAGGAGGTCGAGCGGGTAGCGCTTTCCAGCAAGGTAGTCTTCCGCACATTGCAGTACCAACGGGCTTCGGTGGTGTGCGGCGCTAGACCGTAGTTCTTCGATGTTTAACCAAACAACACGTAGAATGCCAGTATCCAGGGGGCGGTTCGGTTCGTGGCCAGTCAAGGTGCCACCAAAAGCGAAGCGCAGGTAGACGATATCCTTGCGCGGATGATGCCAACGATAAATGCCAATCAGATATTCGGGGCGGAAGTGGTGCGCCGTTTCTTCCAACGTTTCCCGTGCTGCGCCTTGCAGCAGAGATTCATTGGCTTCCAGATGTCCAGCAGGCTGATTGAATAGCACACCATCGCCGGTGTTTTCTTCGACCAGGAGAAACTTGCCGTCGTGTTCAATGACGGCGGCTACGGTTACGTTAGGTTTCCAGACCATGATGGCGTGCAGTTTATCAGACGAGAGTAACCCTTAGGTTTGACCAAATAAAAAAGCCGGCCAAACGGCCGGCTTTTTCAAACGAGCTAAGAATTACTTCTTGGCAGCGTCGGCAGCAGGAGCGGCAGCTTTGTCGTCCATTTTGCCTTCTTCTTTCTTCACGTCGGCTTTCTTGGCTTTCTTAGCTTTCTTGACAGCTTTTTTCTCGACTTTCTTTTCGTCTTTAGCAGCGTCGACTTTTTCGTCTTTCTTGGCGTCTACTTTGGCATCAGCGGCTTTAGCGGCGTCAGCTTTAGGAGCATCAGCTTTAGCAACAACAGCAGCTTTAGCATCGGCCTTAGGGGCATCAGCGGCAACAGCGGAGAAGCTAACAGCGGCGAAAGCGGCGATCAGTGCGGACAAAAGTTTGCTCATGGTTTTCCTCAAATATCAAAGTTAATAACGAATCTAGATTCAAATGACCTATTAAATCGGTCACTCCAATAACGGCTATATTTGCACTTGGTTGACACAAATCTTACAAATACGGTTACCGGGCAATAAAAAAGGCAGGGAAAATCCCTGCCTTACTTCACTTACGCCAATAAATTACTTGGCGGCAGGAGCAGCAGCGCCAGCGTCTTTAGCGGCTTCAGCTTTCTTGGCTTTTTTGGATTTCTTGGCTTTCTTGTGTTTCTTAGCTTTCTTAGCTGGTTTTGCAGCAGCGTCAGCAGCAGGAGCGGCGGCAGCAGCAGCAGCAGGAGCGGCAGGAGCAGCATCAGCCTTAGGGGCATCAGCAGCAACAGCGGAAAAGCTAACAGCGATCAGACCAGCGATCAGTGCGGACAAAAGTTTGTTCATTTTTCAATTCCTTTAACGTTGAGTAAAAACACATTTCACAAGACACGAATAGCCTGTGTCAGTGCCAATAACGCGCTGGGGAGAAAGGCGGTTGACAAAGGATGGAAAGATATTGGGCTAGAAATGAATTTCACGCCATTGACCAGTTACTAAGCCGTCAAGGTTCCAGTCGCCGATACTGGCACGAATCAGGCGCAAGGTAGGAAAGCCAACCTTGGCGGTCATGCGCCGCACCTGGCGGTTTTTCCCCTCCTCAATCGTCAGTTCCAGCCAGGCAGTCGGGATAATTTTCCGGACACGAATAGGTGGGTCACGCTGCCAGAGCTCGGGTGGTTCGGCTATCAGTCGTGCTTTGGCGGGCTTGGTCAGAAAATCGCCGAGATCAACGCCATTGCATAGCAGCTTCAAGGCTGATTCGTCGGGCGTGCCCTCTACTTGCGCCCAGTAGGCCTTGGCGAGTTTGTGGCGCGGATGACTAATGCGGTGTTGCAGGGCGCCATCATCGGTTAAAATAAGCAGCCCTTCGCTGTCGGTGTCCAAGCGACCCGCCGGGTATACGTCCGGCATCGGGATGTAATCCTTGAGCGTTGGATGCTGGCCATCTGCGGAAAATTGCGAGATGACGCCATAGGGCTTGTTGAACAGGATAATCAGGCTCATCAGAATTCAAAATCAAGAATGGAGTAAGTATGTATCAGCATATCAAACTGCCGCAGAGTGGCGAAAAAATCACTGTTAATACCGATTCTTCGCTTAGTGTACCCGACCAGCCAATTATCCCGTTTATTGAAGGCGACGGCACTGGCGTGGATATCACGCCGGTGATGCGTCTCGTGGTGGATGCGGCTGTGGCGAAAGCCTATGCGGGAAAGCGAAAAATTGCCTGGATGGAGGTGTATGCCGGCGAAAAAGCCACCAAAGTTTATGGGACGGATGCCTGGTTGCCGGATGAAACGGTCGAAGCGGTGCGCGAATACGTGGTGTCGATCAAGGGCCCGCTTACCACACCGACTTCCGGCGGTATGCGTTCGCTCAACGTGGCTTTGCGTCAGATGCTGGATCTGTATGTTTGTCTGCGCCCGGTGCTCTATTTTGAGGGCGTGCCCAGCCCGGTGAAGGAACCTGAAAAAGTCGATATGGTTATTTTTCGCGAGAACACTGAAGACATCTATGCTGGCGTGGAATGGGAGGCTGGTTCGGCAGAGGTAAAGAAAGTTATCGAATTCCTGCAAAAAGAAATGGGCGTAAAGAAAATCCGCTTTCCGGAAACGTCGGCTATCGGTATCAAGCCGGTTTCGGTTGAGGGTTCAGAACGCCTGATCCGCCGGGCGATCCAGTATGCCATCGACAACAAGCGTAGATCGGTCACGCTGGTGCATAAGGGTAACATTATGAAGTTCACCGAGGGTGGCTTCAAGAAATGGGGTTATGAGCTTGCCAAGAAGGAGTTTGGCGGCATTGAAATAGACGGTGGCCCGTGGGTAAAGCTGCCAAACGGCATTGTGATCAAAGATGTCATTGCCGATGCTTTTTTGCAGCAGATTTTGCTGCGCCCTGAAGAATACGATGTGATCGCCACACTCAATCTGAATGGCGATTATATTTCTGATGCATTGGCAGCAGAGGTGGGGGGGATCGGGATCGCGCCTGGTGCAAACTTATCGGATTCCGTAGCGATGTTCGAGGCGACCCACGGCACGGCACCGAAATATGCCGGTAAAGATTATGTCAATCCCGGTTCGATCATTCTCTCGGCGGAAATGATGTTGCGCCATCTAGGCTGGCCCGAAGCAGCTGACTTGATCATTAAGGGCATGAACGGCGCAATTGCGGCCAAGCGCGTTACCTACGACTTTGCGCGGCTGATGCCGGGCGCAACACAGGTTTCCTGTTCCGCTTTTGGTCAGGCGATGATCGACAAGATGTAACGCTTGCTTCACCACTAGATTAGTGTTTATGACCGGTGTGATCAGTGCGTTCGTACTTGCCAGAATGCGGCGTTGCACTGCTATCCCGTAACAGCGTGATCAACTCTTCGGCTAATGGGCCGACCTCGTCATGCATAGTCTCTAGCCCTGCCAGCAAACGGGATACTTCTTCTGACAGATTAACGCCCGTTTGTTTGCTTCGGGGGGATACGCCCACAATTGGCCTCCTGTGCGAGCGACAGAGTCATATAAGGTTTTGCTGGTGCGTGAGCTGGATATTTGCCTTGTTTCGCAAGAGAGCTGGCAGAAAGGGTGATAAGGCGTACCCAAGCGCAACAACTCCGCTCAATTACAAAAGCCAGTTTTTTGAGTGCCGATTGAGCAGTACAAAACCTGCCGCAACCCTTGATGAATTCCATTCTTGCCCCATATTGAAAAGGTGTATGTTCTCTGTATAGCATAGGAGGGGATAAACACCAGCGTGAAAAGCACTATGAGCCAAAAGCTGTGCTGCGGGTAATGGAATCAGGCAGCTTGTGGATTGCGTCTATAATTAAGAGGCAGGACAAGCGTTAAGTTCTATAGGGTTGTTCGACGCGTATATTTGTTTAGTCAAGTGCTTTCATGAAATTTACATGTGCATGCAGGCTTGAAAAATTTGCCGCAACGATCAAAATAAGCTAACAATGCATCATATGTGTGAAGAGTTAACGGAATGGCGACTAGGCATGACCAAGATGTTGTTCTAGAAAAGCAAGACAGCAAGCTCAAGCCACCGCCGTTATTCAAGGTGATGTTGTTGAATGATGACTACACGCCAATGGAATTCGTGGTGGTGGTGCTGGAGAAATTTTTTGCCAAGAGTCGTGAACAGGCGATGCAGATCATGCTTAAAGTGCATAAAGAAGGCATGGGTGTATGCGGTGTATACCCACGCGATATCGCCACAATCAAGGTGGAGCAGGTCATATCTTTTGCTCGCCAGCATCAACATCCGCTGCAATGCGTGATGGAGGAGAACTAAATGATTGCTCAGGAACTTGAAGTTTCCCTGCATATGGCGTTCATGGAAGCGCGCCAGAAACGGCACGAATTTATTAGTGTCGAGCATTTGCTTCTCGCCATGCTGGATAATCCTTCAGCAGCGGAAGTGTTGCGTGCCTGTTCGGCTAATATCGACGACTTGCGCAAGGAATTGACCGCCTTTATCGAGGAACATACGCCCAAGATGAGTGGCCTCGATGAGGTGGATACGCAACCGACACTGGGTTTTCAGCGTGTGATCCAGCGTGCAATTCTGCACGTTCAGTCATCCGGCAAGAAAGAGGTTACCGGGGCTAACGTGTTGGTGGCCATATTCGGCGAAAAAGATTCGCACGCGGTCTATTTTTTGCATCAACAGGGGATTAGCCGGCTGGATATAGTGAACTTTATTTCTCATGGTGTTAGCAAAGTGATGCAAGGTGCTACCCAGAGACATGAAGGCGAACAGGAATCAGAGCAGGAGGCACAGCCCTCTACACCGTTGGAAAATTTTACGTTGAACCTGAACACGCAGGCATTGGCTGGCAAGATCGACCCGCTGATCGGGCGCGAAACCGAATTGGAGCGCGTCATCCAAACATTGTGCCGGCGGCGCAAAAATAATCCGCTGTTGGTGGGTGAAGCGGGGGTTGGCAAGACCGCGATTGCTGAGGGACTTGCGCGCCGTGTGGTGGAAGGTGAGGTTCCGGATATCCTTAGTAAGGCAACGGTATACTCCCTGGATATGGGTTCATTGCTGGCCGGCACCAAGTACCGGGGTGATTTTGAACAACGCCTCAAATCTGTGTTGAAACAGCTTGCGGATAATCCCGACGCCATATTGTTCATCGATGAAATCCATACGCTGATCGGTGCGGGTGCCGCATCTGGCGGTACGCTGGACGCGTCCAACTTGCTGAAACCGGCGCTATCGTCAGGACAACTCAAATGCATCGGCGCGACCACTTATAACGAGTACCGCGGGATCTTCGAGAAGGATCATGCATTATCCAGACGCTTCCAAAAAATCGATGTGACCGAACCATCAGTTGCGGAAACGGTGGCTATTTTGCGCGGCTTGAAATCGCGTTTCGAAGCGCATCACGGCGTGAAATATTCAGCTTCGGCATTGAGTACGGCGGCAGAGTTGTCGGCACGTTATATCAATGATCGCCATCTGCCGGACAAGGCTATTGACGTGATTGACGAGGCAGGTGCAGCCCAGCGTATTCTGCCCAAGGCCAAGCAGAAGAAAGTGATTTCCAAGCGTGAAATCGAGGAGATCATCGCCAAGATAGCGCGCATCCCTTCGAAAAATGTTTCGAGCGATGATCGTGATGCGCTGCGTCACCTGGAGCGTGATTTACGCGCAGTGGTGTTCGGGCAGGATAAAGCGATCGACGCGCTGGCTTCCGCTATCAAGATGTCGCGCAGCGGCTTGGGCAACCCGCAGAAGCCGATTGGCTCTTTCCTTTTCTCGGGCCCTACTGGTGTAGGCAAAACGGAGGTGGCGCGGCAATTGGCGTACGTGATGGGGATTGAACTGATCCGCTTCGATATGTCTGAGTACATGGAACGTCATGCTGTATCGCGCCTGATCGGCGCACCGCCTGGATACGTGGGGTTCGACCAGGGCGGGCAACTCACCGAGGCGATCACCAAACACCCTTATTGTGTGCTATTGCTGGACGAGATCGAGAAGGCGCATCCAGATGTTTTCAATATCTTGCTGCAGGTGATGGATCATGGCACGCTGACCGACAACAATGGACGGAAGGCGGATTTTCGCAACGTTACCATTGTCATGACGACCAATGCGGGAGCGGAAGCGCTCAACAAGACCAGCATTGGTTTTATGCAAGACGGGAAGGCGGGCGACGAAATGGCCGAGATCAAGCGTTTATTCACGCCTGAATTCCGCAACCGGCTGGATGCCATCATTTCCTTCTCGTCGCTGGACAAGGATGTCATTCTGCGCGTGGTCGAGAAATTCCTCATGCAATTGGAAGAGCAGTTGCATGAGAAAAAAGTGGAAGCCAGTTTTACCGATGCGCTCAAGACTTACCTGGCAAAGAAAGGTTTTGACCCGCTAATGGGCGCGCGTCCTATGGCGCGACTGATTCAGGATGTGATCCGGCGCGGTCTGGCGGATGAGTTGTTATTTGGACGGTTGGCTAACGGCGGCCACGTTACTGTGGACGTAGATGAACAGGAACAGATTAAGTTGCTGTTCGAAGAAGAGATTGAGGCAGCTGTTTAACCCGTGCGATCAGTTCTGTTCGCACGGGCGTTACGCTATTTTTTTATCAGATGGGCAGGAATTGATTCCGAGGATTGAGTAAAGTGGGCACCAACCCATCAATCCAGTTGCGAGCGGAACTATGCCGATTAATCCCCATAGCCATAATGAATCGCCATTTTTCAAGACGAATATCAGGGCTAATAACACTACGCCCCACGCCTTATTCCGCCTTATCAGGGGGTAGCTGGTAACTTTTTAGCTTGCGATAGAGCGTCCGTTCACTAATTCCTAATATTTCGGCTACTGTGCGGCGGTGACCGTTATGCATTTCCAATAATTCGCTGATGTAACGTGCCTCGATTGCTGTCATGGTAAGCGCGGCGGTCGGTGTTGTTGCTGCAAGTGCCGCAACAGTTGCGTACATTGCTGGTTCAGCAAGGTGCTCAGCCTTGCGCGCCCCCCTTACTAAAATGTGCTCTTGCCGGATCAGTCCATCACTCAAGGCAGCGGCCTTTTGCAGGATATTACGCAACTCGCGCACATTACCCGGATAGTCGTAGGTGATCAATTTTGAAATTGCATTGCCGGTCAGGCGGTAGCGAATTTTACGTGATAGGCTAATTCGTCCTAATATGGTCTGGGCGAGTGCGGGTATATCTTCCAGGCGTTCGCGCAGTGGCGGGAGGCGGATGTCGATACCAGAAATGCGATAATAAAGATCAAGTCTGAATTTGCCTTGATCGACCATGTCCAGCAGGTCCCGATTGGTAGCGGAAACCAGGCGAACATCAGCTTTCAAAGTTTCGCGCCCACCAACGCGGCGAAATTCGCCGCTCTCCAGTACACGCAGAAGTTTCGCCTGCAAGGTAAGCGGTATCTCGCCGATTTCGTCCATAAACAAGGTGCCGTTGTCGGCCAATTCAAACAGCCCTTGCTTGCGTCCAATGCAGCCAGTGAATGCACCGCGTTCATGGCCAAATAATTCGCTCTCGAACAAAGATTCGGAAATGGCGGCACAGTCCACAGCAACGAAAGATCTGTTGGCTCGCGTGGAGCGTTTGTGTACGTACTGTGCAGCCAGTTCCTTGCCCACGCCACTTTCACCGAATAGCAGAATGGGTGCTTCCGATTCGGCTGCATTGGTCAAATTCTCGACGCAGTTGAGAAAGGCGGGAGAGCGGCCAATCATGCGCATTTCGTCGCAATCAATATCGGTTGGGTCGGCAAAGGGAAAAATGGCTTCGCCCAGATAAAGTTCACCATTTTGTCCGCGGACGGCATGTCCTTTTATGCGCACATGTTCAGGACGGTTGAGTTGGTCGTAATGGGTGTGCAGTACTTCCATTTTGTTCCCTGTCTGGAAGACCTGGCGATGTGGGCAGTCCTCGCCGTTAAGATGGCAGGGTGTATCGGAATGGTGAGATACCTGGTGGCACAGCTGACCCACAATGCCATCCGGGGAAAAACCATAGGTGTCGCAGTATGCCTTGTTGGCAGCTACGATCTGATAATGATCATCGATCAAGACAAAGGGATTTTCTTGAACGTCGATTAACGATTGAAGTTGAATCGGAAATTGTTTCATGACAAATCACCACCTGACATGACAAGCTGTCATGTCAGTATACCCTTCATGTCAGCAAATTCAACTTGTTGATAATGGATTATAAATGCTGAATTAATGATCTGTATCAAGGTTTTTACGGCATGACAACTTGTCATGCCGTAAAAACCGAACGGTCGAGAAAAGTTTATTAAAAACAGTATGATGTCGTGCTGGCACGATGGTTGCTAGGTTATCTTCAGTATCACTCAATGGAGGTCGACATGACAGAAAAAATGTGGAAGTTGCAACCCGGTGTGCAAATGAATGACGAGACGGCTGATCAGGTGGCAAAAATTGCCTGCGCGCTGAAATCCTTGTCGGCTTATACCACCCTGGCTTGCGAGGACGAGGATGCGCCTGCAGATCTGAAGGCCATCGTGGACGAGGGCCTTGAAGCAATGCAAAAATTATTCGTATGGTAACCCTACTTTTCAGGAGAAAAAAATAATGGCACACATCGTTATTCTCGGAGCAGGCATTGGCGGCATGCCAATGGCTTATGAAATGCGTGAGCAATGTCGGTCAGAAGATAAAATTACAGTTATCTCAAACGTGGATTATTTTCAGTTCGTACCATCTAATCCATGGGTGGCAGTGAACTGGCGTACGCGTGATGACATCGCATTTCCTATCGCGCCATATTATGAGCGAAAAAAAATCGGTTTTATTCCAACCGCCGCAAAGCGTGTTCATCCCGAAAAAAATCAGGTAGAACTAATAGATGGCCGTCTTATCGACTATGACTTCCTGGTAATCGCTACCGGGCCAAAATTGGCGTTCGACGAGGTGGCAGGGTTGGGGCCAGATGGCCACACTAATTCGATCTGTAGTGTTGATCACGCAGTTAAGACAGGAGAGGCATGGAACGATTTTGTTCAAAATCCCGGACCTGTTGTTGTTGGCGCGGTGCAGGGCGCTTCCTGTTACGGCCCGGCTTATGAGTTCGCCATGATCATGGATACTGATCTGCGCCGCCGAAAAATTCGCGATAAGGTGCCGATGACGTTTATTACTGCTGAACCCTATATCGGCCATTTGGGCCTGGGTGGAGTGGGTGATTCCAAGGGGATGTTGGAGTCGGTCATGCGAGATCGCCACGTTAAGTGGATTACCAATGCCAAGGTGACCAAGGTGGAGGCCGGCAAGATTTTTGTCACTGAATTTGACGAGAACGGGCAGGAAAAGAAGCAGCATGAATTGCCATTTAAGTTCAGCATGATGCTGCCAGCCTTCAAAGGGATCGATGCGGTATTCGGCATAGAAGGGTTGACCAATCCGCGCGGCTTTATTCTGATTGATCCATACCAGCGCAATCCAAAATTCCAGAATATTTATTCGGTGGGCGTGTGCGTAGCCATTCCGCCGGTAGAGGTCACGCCAGTGCCAACCGGGGCGCCCAAGACAGGTTACATGATTGAGACCATGGTGCATGCGGCGGCGCTGAATATCCGTGCCGCCCTGGATGGAAAAGAGCCTTACAGCAAGGCTACCTGGAATGCCATCTGCCTGGCTGACTTTGGCGATACAGGGGCAGCATTTGTGGCGCTGCCGCAAATTCCACCGCGTAATGTCAATTGGTTCAAGCAAGGGAAATGGGTGCACTTGGCCAAAATTGCCTTTGAGAAATATTTTATTCGTAAGATGAAGAAAGGCTCCACCGAGCCCTTGTATGAAAAATATGTGTTGGGAACGCTGGGTATTAAGAAACTAAAGGATGACGGCAAGTGATAATCGGTTCATCGGCTCATTCGCTGGATGAGCCGATGAATGGCTATATTTTTTGCAGTTGACAAATTAACCCGTGCTCCATGCTCGTGGCCGTTTCATACCGGCAATTTTGCAGGCTTGCTTCACGTATCCATAAGGAAACAACTCGAATAACTTGTTGCGTGATACGGCACCCAATTGCTCTGTCAGGTGCTTGATCACATATCTGGCATCTGGCGCTACCTGGTGTTCCTCATAATATTCGCGCATAAAACGAATGACGATCCAGTGCTCGTCCGTAAGTTGGATGTTCTCTTGTCCAGCAAATACGCTTGCCAGTTCCTCGCTCCAGTCCTGCGGTTCTATCAGATAGCCTTCCGTGTCAATTTCCGGCAATTGCACATTTGTGTTCATTGCTTACCTCTCAGAAAAGTTTTGAACTAATCAGTTGTGAAATTAATATATCACAATATGATATTATTGCAACCTGATTAAGTCACCTCTAGCAAAACGAGAGTAAAGTTCAGCATATGCCTACCAACGGACTCAACAAAAGGGAGTTTGAAACACTCTTCGATTTTCGCTATCAGCTACGCCGTTTTTTGCGCTTTAGCGAGGAGGTAACTCGCAAACATGGTGTTGCCCATCTTCAATATTTGCCGCTGCTGCATGTCAAAGGTTATCAGGGGCGTGGGTGGGCGACAGTTGGGGAGCTTGCTGAGCGATTGCAATCTCACCACCATGGAGTCGTATCACTGGTATCTCGTTGCGAAAAATTGGGCCTGGTGCGCCGTCAACAAGGCAAGGTCGATGGGCGTGAAGTGGAAGTGCACCACACCCCTGAGGGTGAAAAAAAGTGAAAAAACTCGCCCGCATGCATCGGGACGAGCTGCGTAGCTTGCAAGGAATTTTTCGGGTTCCTGGTCTTCAGGAGTTGGTAGTAGAAGATGTGTTGATGAAAACAACAACAAGGAAATCAATCCTGAGAAAGAATATAACTGGCGGCTAGTGCAGATAAACGCCGCCATTTCATGACGTATTAAAATCCTGTGTTGGCCACAGTTGAAATTAATGACCGTATTTGCGAATTAACCCCATTAATACGCCAAATATTTCCAGTTGGCCTTTCGGTCGAATGACAGGGTAGGCAGGGTTTGCAGGGCGCAGAATAAATTCTCCTTTCTCGCGTTCAAGGTATTTCAACGTGAATTCGTTATCGACTATAGCAATGACAATATCGCCAATATCGGCTGTTGGGCGTTTTTCTATGACGGCAATATCTCCCTCCTGGATTCCGGCATCGATCATGGAATCGCCCTTGACACTTACCAGCACGGTTAGCGAAGGATGCTCCACCAGATACTGATCAATGGTTAGGGTCTCATACTGGTGGCTCATCACGGGGTGCGGCATTCCGGCTCGCACACTTTCAAAAATGGCTCGCTCGAAAAAACGTTGACCCGGTTTGAGGCGTTTTTCCGGGGTGGCTTCCAAAAATCCCTCGAGTTTTAGTCTCGCTACCAAAGCAGCCACGGATGATTTGGATTTGAGCCCAATCATGCTGCCAATTGCAGAATAAGAAGGCAATACGCCCTGTTGGGCATAATAATCCTGTAGCTGTACAAGATGGGAACGATCGTTCGTCATGGCTTGAAGTTACAGAACGTACGTTCTTCTGTCAAGAGAGGCACGCTCCTCAATTTTTTAGTTGTCGGATTTTTTTACAGTTATTCAAAGTGAATTCAAACAATGGGTTGAATTGAAACAGAAAAAATATCTGGCATGTGTTTTGCTACATTTTAGATTAAACGAATTTTTTACTGGGGAGAAGGGCAATGTATCTGATTCTTACGATTTTTTCGGGCCTGGCTGCCGCTTATTTTTACGTGCCTGATTTCCTCGATATCCCTTTGGGAATGCTCACATTCCGGGGTATTGTTGGCCAGCTGGGTTTTCTAGGGTGCGCAGCTATTGGTTTGGCAGGATTGGCAAAGTCGGTAGAAAAAGACCCAGTCTGGCCGTGGAACAGACGTTTTCGTTTGTTTCTGTCCCGCTTCAGGGCATTTTTCTACTAAGGAGCAGGGAAAGGCTGCCAGAAACTAGGCAGCTGCCCTCAAAGAGGTTCGGCTTCTTCCCGCTTGTTTGGCTTCTAGTAATGCGGCATCTGCGCGGGAGAGTGCCTGGTTTTCTTTGGTGTCCTTGCGGTTGTACTCGCTTAAACCACCGCTCCAACTTAACCGATGTGGCACGCCGCTTGCAAGCTCGATTTGGCGGGGCATGTTGCTGCGTAACCGGCTTTCTAATTCGGCTGCTCGTTTCAAGGGGGTGTTGGGGAATATCACACAGAACTCATCCCCGCCGAGACGAGCAATAAAATCGCTGGAGCGTAAATTGTCCTTCAGGATTTTTCCGAACTGCACGATCAACGCATCGCCTGCATCGTGACCGAAGGTATCGTTTACCTGTTTGAAATTATCGATATCGAGGATGAGTAGGCTGTGAACCCAACCTTGTGCCAAGGTCTTAAATAATTCCTGCTGCTTGGCTTCAAAGCTGCGGCGGTTATTTACCTGAGACAGATGGTCAAGTGTTGCGTCGCTGGCGACCCGTTTCTGTTTACCTATCATCAGTTTGCCCAATTCGTACATCATGTTGAATATTTGTTTGGTCTCTTTCAGCCGCACAGCGTAGTCTTTGCGCAGGCGGTTGTGCCTGATATCGGTGAAAAGTGTCAGTATGGCACGCAGATCGTTGTGCAACGTGCGACGCAGTACAAAGTAAAACGCTCCTATGATCAGGGCGATAAGCATGCTGGCTGATAGCCACGCAAGCACATAATTTTGTAGCAGACCCGATGTTGGCGCAGGCCAGACGGCCAAGCGCCAAGCGGTATTGGGGAGATCCAAGATGGTCTTGGGAGAAGCAATCTTTAGGGTTTCATTTCCATGTTGTGCGAGTACGGCATATATCCCGCCGGACCCTGTCTGTTGCAATTCCACATAAGCGTCGTTACCGGGAATGGTTTTCAGGATTCGTCCAAGTTCAGGGAAATCTTTGTCGATTATCACAAAACCGCGCAGGGTATTCGTGTGGTCAGTGACGGGTAGTGTGGTCGTGAGCGTGAGGTGCCCGCTAGCTGCACCGGTCACCTTGGCGGTCTCTTCGAACAAGCGGGCATGTACGACGGATGAAGCATATGCGGCGGCAGACATCGACGCATTTTCGCTACTGAGTGGTTGAAGTTTGACCTGCGCGTCGGGAAAAAAAGAACGGATGTTGGCAATGTGGGCGGAGCGCTCCGCCTCGGAATCCGTGGTTAAGCTTCCTAGGGTTTTTGGGTGACTGGCAATATGCGCCGCCATGCTACGGAGGCTCTCGCTGAGTTCCAGAACGCGCGCTTTGACCGCCAATGTCTCGCTATCGCTGTTTGGGGGGGTGTACTGACGTGTAACGGTTGTTTGATAGGCAGCCAGTATCGATGCGCTAAGAACAAACTCCAGCATCAGGAATGCGATCAGGCTGATACGTGCCAGCGATAGTTTCATTTTGAGTTATAAGCTTTATCCGCATGGCGCTTTCGCAGCACCCGTATTCAGCATCCCAAGCAAGATCTATGCCTTATAAATCAAGCGATTGATTTTTATAAGCTTTTACTGGGGAGCAATAAGGGGTAAAAAATTACATGTAAAATTTTTCGACAATTCGGGTCAATGTTTACCTGTACTGCCAAAGCCGCCTTCGCCCCGAGTGCTTTCAGTAAACTCCTCGACGATGTTAAACCCTACCTGTACGACAGGAACGACAACGAGCTGAGCAATGCGCTCCAAAGGGTTAAGCACAAAAGATTTATCACCGCGATTCCAGCACGATACGAAAATCTGTCCCTGATAATCTGAGTCGATCAGTCCTACCAGATTTCCAAGCACGATGCCGTGCTTATGGCCGAGTCCTGAGCGCGGCAGGATCATGGCGGCGAGTTCGGGTGTATCGAGATGGATAGCCATGCCTGTTGGAATCAACGTTGTTGTGCCTGGTGCCAACGTAATCGGTATGTCGATACAGGCACGCAGATCAAGTCCGGCAGCGCCTGGTGTGGCATAGTGAGGAGGTTGTTCGCGAATGCGTTCATCCAGAATTTTTACGTCGATTTTGTGTTGCATGATAGCAGCCCTGTTTTAAGGTTTTTCACGCCGCCGTGGCGGTGCTTGCAGATAAAGTTTTGCGATATGTTCGATCAACTGGCGCGCCAGTACTATTTTCAGCGCGCGGGGCAAAGGGTGAGCGCCATCGTTGTCAAACAGAATCAGCTCGCTCTCCTCGTTGCCCATGGCATCCTGCACCAAATTTGCTGCTAGCAAGGGTAGATTTTTGCGTCGCCGCTTGATTTCGGCAAACTCGTATAAATTTTCGCTTTCCGCAGCAAAACCGACGGTAAACGGCGGGTTGGGCAGGTTCACCACGTTGGCGACGATATCGGGATTCGGAGCCAGCTCCAGCGTGAGGATATGAGCATCCTTCTTGATTTTTTGCTCGCTCGGGTTGAGCACGTAATAATCTGCTACCGCCGCAACGCCGATGAAAATATCCGTGCTGGCAACGGCTTCATTTACGGCATTAAGCATTTCCTGGGCGCTGACTACGGGGATTACTTCTGCCCCGACAGGGGGCTTGAGGCAGGTTGGCCCGGAAATCAACGTGACGTCTGCACCGGCTTCCAGTGCGGCACGCGCTACGGCGTAACCCATTTTGCCGGAGCTGGTGTTACTGATGCCACGTACTGCATCAATGGCTTCGAAGGTCGGTCCGGCGGTTACCAGCACACGCCGCCCTTGCAATAATTTAGGCTGGAAGAAGGATTCGATGGATTCCATCAACTCCTCTGGCTCCAACATGCGGCCCATGCCAGTTTCGCCGCAGGCTAGGTCACCGCTGGTTGGACCCAGCACGGTCACACTATCGCGTTTAAGCTGAGCAATGTTGCGCTGGGTGGCAGGGTTGTCCCACATATGGCGGTTCATCGCTGGTGCAATCAGCAAAGGGCAATTGCGAGCCAGGCAAAGCGTGGACAGCAGGTCATCTGCTGCACCATGAACCAGCTTGGTCACAAAATCGGCACTGGCTGGCGCAATCAGCACTGCGTCGCGATCGCGCGTGAAATCGATATGCGCCATACCGTTGCCACTTGATGCGTCCCACATGCTGGTGAATACCGGGCGGCCAGATAACGCCTGAAAAGTGGCAGCGCCCACAAAATGACTGGCAGCCTCGGTGAGCACCACCTGTACCTCGTAGCCATTTTGACTGAGCAGCCTGGTCAATTCGGCGGCCTTGTAGGCGGCTACACCACCGGTGACACCCAGAAGCAAACGTTTGCCTGACATGTCTCCCCTTATCCTTTTTGCATGAACATGGTTAAATAGATACCTGAATTTTTTACATTTTACGAGAAAGAGCGGGTCATGGCGATTACTGATTGGCCGGAAGGGGAACGCCCCAGGGAGAAACTGCTATCCAAAGGCCCGGGAGCGCTTTCAGATGCGGAATTGCTGGCTATTTTCCTCAGGGTGGGCGTAACTGGGAAAAGCGCAGTAGATCTGGCACGCGAGCTGCTCGCACGGTTCGGCACCTTGTCCAAGTTGTTTGCTGCTGATCTGGCAGATTTTAGCCAAATGCACGGTATGGGTCCGGCAAAATTTGCACAGCTCATGGCGGTAATGGAAATGGCGAAGCGGGCATTGCAGGAAACATTGTCTGCTGGGGATGTGCTTGATGCACCAGAGACAGTACGCGAATATTTGCGTCTGACATTGGCGGCCCGCCCGCATGAGATATTCATGGCGGTATTTCTTGATGCGCAAAACCGGGTGGTTTCGGTGGAGGAATTGTTTCGTGGCACGCTTACCCAAACTAGTGTCTACCCGCGCGAAGTCGTGAAAGGCGCGCTGTATCACAATGCGGCCTCAATTATCTTTGCGCACAATCATCCTTCCGGCGTGGTGGAACCGAGCCAGGCAGACCGGCAACTGACGGCTGCACTCAAGCAAGCACTGGCGTTGGTCGATGTGCGTGTGCTTGACCATTTTATCGTGGCGGGCAGCCAGATTCTTTCGTTTGCCGAGCGTGGTCTACTCTGATTGGGGTTTGAGCCATTTTCCCAGCTTTTCAGTTGGTTTAGGCATTAATAATATTATTGTATTTTCTGGTGGTTATAAAGATATTCTAATGTAAAAACTCCAGCCTCGGAATTCTAGGTTGTTTTTGGAAAAAATCATGGTCTCAAGCCGGAAATTCAGGTTTCTCTTGAGTGATTGGTAAAAAGAAAATATAATGCTCGTTTTTTATTTGGGGGCACCATCATGGCCCGAGTATGTCAAGTTACCGGTAAAGCGCCAATGTCTGGGAACAATGTTTCCCATGCGAATAACAGAACCAAGCGTCGTTTCCTGCCTAATTTGCAGTATCGGAAATTCTGGGTTGAGAGCGAAAATCGCTGGGTTCGTATGCGATTGACTAACGCTGGGTTGCGCACCATCGACAAGAACGGCATTGACGCCGTGCTGGTCGACATGCGTGAACGCGGCGTGAAGATTTAAAGGAGCGATCCCATGAGGGAAAAAATCAAGCTGGAATCAACAGCCGGCACAGGTCATTTTTATACGACCACCAAGAACAAGCGCACCATGCCGGAAAAAATGGAGATCAAGAAATATGATCCTGTTGCGCGTAAACACGTTCCGTACAAGGAAACCAAGCTGAAGTAAGTTTGCGATTTCAACAATAAAAAAGCCCGCTCAAGCGGGCTTTTTTATTTCCGTCCCCGTAGAGACGTTGTTCTATGCCGCGTAGCAGCGTAAACGCATGGAAAACTCGCGCAAAGCCTCAATCCCGCTGGCCTCCGCTCGATGACACCAATCGTCCAATTGCTGTAGTAATTGTTCACTGGAGGAGGCGGAGCGTCCCCATAATGCAATCAATTCCTGGCGCATCTGGTAAATGGTGGCCAGTGCCTGACTCATATCCAGTGCTTCTTCGAGCCTGGTTTTGTCGTGTTCTGGAAGCGCCCGCGCATCAAGGTGCAGGGACTGTTTGATGGTTTCCAGCGCTTTGATGTCAAGGGAAGTGCGTTGCTTCAACCTGACGATTTCGTCAGCGCAGATGGCTTTCATGAAGCGGGTAAATTTGGTGAGTACTTCGTAGCGGTGCGTAATAATTGCTTGCAGCGTGTCGAGGTCGCACACTGTTTTGCCGCGATCAAGACGTACCTTGGGAGCCACTTTCTTTACCTTGGCTAAGCCGATGGCCTGCATGGCCTGGATGTAGAACCAGCCGATGTCGAACTCGTACCATTTGCTGGATAGCTTGGCCGAGCTGGCATAGGCGTGGTGATTGTTATGCAGTTCTTCGCCACCGATTAGAATGCCCCAGGGCACAATGTTGGTGCTGGCGTCCTCGCAAGCATAGTTGCGATAGCCCCAGAAATGGCCGATACCGTTGATCACACCGGCCGCGAAGAGTGGAATCCAGAGCATCTGCACGGCCCAGATGGTCAGACCGATAGCGCCGAACAGGATGAGATCAATGACCAGCATCAGGCCGAGTCCCCAGGAATTGTATGCGCTGTAAAGCTTGCGCTCGATCCAGTCGTCAGGCGTGCCATGGCCATATTTCTCAATGGTTTCGCGGTTTTTGGTTTCCTGCCGGTACAACTCCACGCCTTCCCATAAAACTTTCTCTAGCCCGAGTATTTGCGGGCTGTGCGGGTCATCTTGTGTTTCGCATTTGGCGTGATGCTTGCGATGAATCGCTGCCCATTCCTTGGTAATCATGCCGGTGGTCAGCCACAGCCAGAAGCGGAAAAAATGGCTGGGAATAGTGTGCAAATCAAGGGCGCGATGGGCCTGGTGGCGGTGCAGGAAGATAGTGACGCTGGCGATGGTGATGTGAGTGAAAATCAGAGCAACGGACAAATAACCCCACCAGGGCAAATCGATTAAACCGGAAAACGACATGAAGCGATCCTACGAGAAATAAATAAACGCTAATTTTACGACTTATGGGCAACATGCTCAACAATTCTTATATCGCGTTGCGGATAGGGAATTTCAATCCCCTCCTCACGGAATCTTTTCCAGATTTCCAGGTTGAGAGCGGAGCGCAGGCCGAATTGACCTTCTTCCGGATCGCCGATCCAGATAGAAAGTTCCAGGTTGAGGCCGTTATCAGAGAATTCCCGTAAAAAGACTTCGGGCACTGGGTCTTTAAGCACGCGCGGATGGCGCATGGCGGTTTCTACCATGATGCGCATGGCGGTTTCCAATGGGCTGTTGTAGCTGACCTGCACGGGCACACCGATGCGAACTTCCCGGTTACTGAAAGAGTGATTAAGTACGGTAGAGGTGATCAGCGTCTCATTAGGAATCAGCGCTTCAGTACCGTCCAGGCTACGCAGCAGGGTATAGCGGGTGCTCATCTGCTTGATCTCGCCATAGCGTCCGTCTACCGTCACCATATCGCCGATACGGATAGAACGTTCCAACAAAATGATGAAGCCGCTCACGTAATTGCTGGCGATTTTTTGTAGACCGAAGCCCAGCCCAACACCGAGCGCGCCGCCGAATACCGATAGCACCGTGATGTCGATGCCGGCTGCCGGCAGAGCGACAAGTAGTGCGATAAACAACAGGAAGGCACGCACGATTTTGGTCATCACCATGCGCAGACTGAGATCCATGCCCTCATTTTTCATGATGCGCACTTCCACTGTGCGTCCGAGCCATAAAGCAATAAGCAGGGTGGCCGCCAGGGCGACAAGCCCTTCCAGTACCAGCAGCACAGAAATGCGCTGCTTGCCCATGGACAAGCTCAGATCATCCATTGCCCCGATGATTTCCGGCAGGAAGCCGGTGATGTGCAGCGCCAGCCCTGCCCAAATCAGCATGGCAATAAAGCGCTCGAAACTTTTTACCCAGCCGCTGGGGGCAAAGATGTGGCGCAACAAGTAGACGCTAAGCCGGATCATCGCCAGTGACAGCAATAACGGCACCGCGATATTGAGAAGCTTGACGCTGATGGTGTGCTGCAACAGGGATTTTGCCACCAGCACAAAAAATAGTGTCAGCAGCGGGAAGGCTACGCGGTTGAAGCTGGCGACGCCTACGTGCCAGACCCCCGAGGGGTGCAAATGCTTCTTGGCAGTGCGGCTAAGCAGCCATGCAGCAGCCAGGCTCACAGCCAGCACGGCAAGCTGCCAGAGCAGGGCTACCTGCTCCAGGTCGCTGAAAAAATCGATCAGGAGGTTATGGATTTCCGTTTTGCTTTGCATGCTGTATGGATTTTACCAATTGTGCCGTGGTTGATATGCCGCTGCATGCACGCGGTGGCGCTGCCAGTTGGTGGCGTAGGCTTCCGCCAATTGTGGATTGCCATGGAACACCAGCAGATTCTCTGCATTGTTTTTCTGCGCGCCGTAAGTGAAATTGAAGGAGCCGGTTACGAGCGTTGCGTTCGGCGTACCTGCGTCGATGATGATGACCTTGTTATGCGCAGCGGTATGGTGGCCATCGATCAACACTGTTGCGCCACCCGCGGCGATTTCACCGATGCGGTTACGCTCAATCTTGTCTGTTTGCTCTCGATCCGCGATGACCTGAACATCCACACCACGGCGCTTGGCTTGAATCAACGCAGCGGCGATCTCGCGGCTGGTAAAACTGAATGCCTGTACCAGCACCTGTTTTTGTGCACCCTCAATGGCCTGCACCACCAGGCCGGTCGCATCGTCCTCCGGCGCAAAGGCAAGCTCGATTGAGCCAGTGGCGGGTAGCGTCTTGTGGCGCGCGGAAGCGGGCAATTCGAAAGCCTGCGTACTGCCAATAAACATGACAGTTACAAGCAGTAGCGAGGCTTGGTTGAACAGGAAGCGCATATAATTTCCTTCAGCTAGAATTGCACTATTATCAGCTTTACACATAGGAAATTAAAGAAATGAATAAACAACTTGCCACGCTCGGTGGGGGCTGCTTCTGGTGCCTGGAAGCAGTGTTCAATGAAATACAGGGCGTGGAGCGGGCGGTGTCCGGCTATTGCGGGGGCGCGACAGACAATCCCACCTACAAGGACATATGCAGTGGTACTACCGGCCACGCGGAAGTTGTGCAGGTGACGTTTGATCCGGCGGTGTTATCGTATCGCGAATTGCTGGAGGTGTTTTTCACCATCCACGACCCGACTACGCTTAACCGCCAGGGCAACGATGTCGGCACCCAGTACCGCTCGGCGATTTTTTACCATTCGCCAGAGCAAAAAATTGAAGCGCAGAAACTCATCGCCGAGTTGACCGAAGCGCGTGTCTGGCCCAATGCCATCGTCACAGAAGTGGTGCCTATACCCGCCTTCTACCTGGCGGAAGATTATCATCAGGAATATTTCAGACAGCACGGCGAACAACCTTATTGCCGCGCTGTCGTGGCGCCGAAGGTAGCTAAATTTCGGGAGAAGTTTCGGGCGAGGTTGAAGAAATAGTTGGAACCGGCTCACCCTGTTGCGGCGTTTTCTTCTGCATCGCTGCTGCAAAGAACGCATCCGTCCCATGCAGTTGCGGCGACAGTTTCAGGTACTTGCCCGTGTCCAAGCGGATTTGTTGCTTGGCCAGTAAATCCGCGCTATTCAGCAATTCGAATTCGGGGTGCGCTGACAGGAAGGCTTCCACAATCTCTTCATTTTCTTCCGGCAAAATGCTGCACGTGGCGTAGACCAGGCGCCCTCCCGCTTTGACCAGTTTGGCAGCACCTTCCAGAATGGCGCGCTGTTTGACGGTCAGTTCTGCGATGGACTCCGGCGTTTGCCGCCACTTCAATTCCGGGTTGCGGCGCAGCGTACCCAGCCCGCTGCACGGCGAGTCCACCAGCACGCGGTCGATTTTTCCGGCAAGCCGTTTTATCTTGGTATCGTTCTCATGTGCGATGAGCTGCGGATGCACGTTGGAAAGCCCGGAGCGTTTCAGGCGTGGCTTGAGATTGTTCAGGCGTTTGTCGGATACATCCAGTGCATACAGTCGTCCCTGCGAATTCATCATGGCGCCCAGCATCAGCGTCTTGCCGCCCGCGCCGGCGCAGAAATCCACCACCATGTCGCTGCGTTTGGGGGCGAGCAGATAGCCCAGCAGTTGGCTGCCCTCATCCTGCACTTCCACCTTGCCGGTGGTGAACAAATAATGCCGGTTGATGGCAGGTTTTCCTTTCACGCGTATGCCGATAGGCGAGTACGGCGTCGCCTCGGCGGGGATGTTTTCCGATTGTAGGATGGCCAGCACTTCATCGCGATTGATCAGCAGCGTATTGGCGCGCAAATCCAGCGGTGCAGGCTGTTGCACAGAACGCGCCAGTTTCAATACATCTTCTTCCGGTAAAAACGCACACAGTTTTTCGTACAGCCAATCCGGCAGATCGGCCTGCACGGCGGGCGGCAGATTGTCTGTGGTCACTGCCTTCGCCTGCTTAATCCACGCGATTTCGCCGCCATGAATGCACGGCTCCAGTTCGCGCAGCGGCAAGCCTTGCACTTTCACCAGCCAGGCCAGCAGCAAGTGACGCGGACGGGTATCTTCGGCAACTGCTTCGAGATAACGTTTTCTGCGCAGCACGCCGAACACCGCTTCCGCGATGAAGGCGCGGTCTTTCGGGCCGAGGTTTTTGTGTTCGCGGAAGAAGTAGCTCAGCGCGCTATCTGCCGGGCCACGCATGGGCAATACGGTTGCCAGCGCGCGTACAGCGGCGTCGAGTTGAAGTTCTGTAATAGGCATATCAGCGGTTTTCTTCCTTGTTGTTGGAGCCTGTTGCAGCGGACTCTTTACTGCCGAAACTTAAATGAATTTCATTGGCGATTTGTTCGATCACGCCGCCATTTTTGTCGATGACACGAATCAATACCGGGAAATAGCGTTGCTCGGTAGACAGCCATATTTCCGTGCCGTCCTCATTGGCCGCATGCTGTTTAGATAGGTGCAGCGCCTTTACTTTGCCGAAAGGCAGCTCCAGCCCCTCTTCGCCGACCACCTTGTAATCGTAGGTATCCAGCTTGCGACCATTGGTGATGTAAAGCCTGATCGAACCGGAAGCCGGCGGCGCAAAGGCGAACTGATAAAGAAAGCTCAACAGGTCTTGTGCAGTGTCCGGCAATTCTACAGTATGCGTATCCTGGTAGGTGCCGAAGCGCAAGCTGCCATTTTTCCAATCGAACTGGGCGAATTCAGTCGTGTCGGTACTTTGGCCACGCTGTACCCAGAACGACGCAGGTTGCAGGCCTTGCTCAGTGATGATGCCCTCGCTGGTCTGCACCAGTTTGCCTGGCTTGATCAATGAAAAAAATCCGCTTGCCTCGGTGACGCTGGAAAGCGTGTAGTGATCGCCATCGCGTTTCCAGATATGCACCACGCGACCTACACTCAAGCCGTTCTCGCCCTTCTTCAAGGTGTAGTGTATTTCTGCATGGCTGGGTAACTGCTCGCCAGGGCTTGGCTTTGGCGGCTCGGGCGGTGCTTCCACCACGGGTACAGGCTCGGGAGGAGGCGGTATAGCTTCCGGCGCGGGCGTTTGCGGCGCGGGTACCGGCACAATGGCAGATGAAGCGACGGGTTTGGGTTTAGGCGCAGGCGCACGGCGCGGCGGCGGGTTCTTGCGTGCGATCCTGGCAACAGGCTTGGGTGGCAACGGTACGATGCGCGCTTCCAGTCGCTGCGGCGTTTTATCTTGCATGCTGGGTAATTGCCAGGCGGGGCTACCTAGCAGCAGCAGATGCAGAACGACGGAAACAGCCAGCATCCATAGAAATCTGTGTATGGTTTTTTGCCGGAAGGAGTGCGCGGGCATAAGTGGGAACGGCAAGGTTCTGCCGTCAGGCTTCCTGCGGTGAATGCAGAATGGTATCGGGTTTCAGTGTGCCGCTTAGATTAACGTGCCCGTCTTCGGTCAGGGTGAGGCGTCCTTCCGCAAACCAACGTATCGCCTGCGGATAGAGTTTGTGTTCCTGCTTCAGCACGCGTGCGGCCAGCGCCTGCTCGGTATCATGCGGCAGTACTGGCACTGCGGTCTGCGCCACGATGGGGCCGTGATCCAGCGTAGGGGTGACGAAATGCACTGTGCAGCCATGAATTTTTACGCCTTCTTCCAACGCGCGGCGATGGGTGTTGAGGCCGGTGAAAGCTGGCAGCAGCGAAGGATGCACATTCAGCATGCGCCCTGCGTAGTGGTTGACGAAGTCATCGGTGAGAATGCGCATGAAACCGGCCAGCACCAGCAGATCGGGTGCAAAGCTGTCGATTTTTTGCGCCAGCGCCGCATCGAAAGTTTCGCGGTCTGCATAGTCGCGGTGGTTCACCACGGCGGTGGTGATGCCGTGAGCTTGCGCATAGGCCAAGCCGGGCGCGTCCGGGTTATTGCTGATGATTGCCGCGATGTTGACCGGCAGCTTCGCCTCGACTAGGGCCTGCATGTTGCTGCCGCGCCCCGAGATGAGGATGACGATTTTTTTCATCGCGCCGCTTTTTTATCGAACCACGGTCTGCGGTTGGCCCTCGGCACGTGCTTCGATGCTGCCGATGCGGTACACCGTTTCACCCGCAGCTTGCAGGAATTTTGTCGCTTCGTCGGCGTGCTCGGATGCAACCACGACAACCATGCCGATACCGCAATTGAAGGTGCGATACATTTCGGTATCCAGAACGTTGCCTTCCTGCTGCATCCAGCGGAATAGCGGCGGAATTTCCCAGCTATCTTTGCGCAGCACGGCGGTAAGATTTTCCGGCAGCACGCGCGGAATATTTTCCAGAAGGCCGCCGCCGGTGATGTGCGCCATGCCTTTTACCGGCAGTTGTTCCATCAGCGCCAGCATCGGCTTCACATAAATCCGGGTCGGCGCCATTACCACGTCGCGCAGCGGGCGGCCGTGGAAATCGCTGTTCAGATCGATGCCGGTGCGTTCGATAATTTTGCGTACCAGCGAATAACCGTTGGAATGCGCGCCGCTGGAAGCCAGCCCCAGCACCACGTCGCCCACATGGATGGTGCGGCCGTTGATGACATTGTCTTTCTCCACCACGCCCACGGCAAAGCCCGCCAGGTCGTATTCGCCCGCTGGATACATGCCGGGCATCTCCGCCGTTTCGCCGCCGATCAGCGCACAACCAGCCTGCTCGCAGCCTGCCGCGATGCCCTTGATCACGTCAGTGGCGACAGGCACATCCAGCTTGCCGCAAGCGAAGTAGTCGAGGAAAAACAGCGGCTCAGCGCCCTGCACCAGAATGTCGTTCACGCTCATCGCCACCAGGTCGATGCCCACCGTGTCGTGCTTGTTCAGCATGAAGGCGAGTTTGAGTTTGGTGCCCACGCCATCGGTGCCGGATACTAGCACCGGCTGTTTGTATTTTTTCGGCAGCTCGCACAGCGCACCGAAGCCGCCCAGCCCGCCGAGGATTTCCGGGCGCATGGTGCGCTTGGCGAAAGGTTTGATGTTCTCCACCAAGGCGTCGCCGGCGTCGATGTCCACGCCCGCGTCGCGGTAACTGAGGGATTGTTTGTTGGGGTCGGAAGCGTTCAAGTTGAGTTCTCGCTGGGTTGCCGATAATAGTGGCGTTTAACCCAGATTATCTATTAGGCGGCTCTGCGAGCCTACGCGAGCGCTGGCGTATAATTTGCGGACATTTTTGCCGCTTGCTCGTGGTCCATGGAATGACCATGAACTCCTCGCAAGCAACAAAACTGCCTCGCAAATTATTTCGCCATCATCTCGCGTCCTAATAGATAATCTGGGTTGAATTTACTCACATTTTACCTCAAATGGCTTCCAAACGCGCGTTAAACGGGCAACACCTGTGGTTACTGGGCCTCACCGCGCTGGCCGGTGGGCTGCTCTATCTGCTCGGCCCGATCCTTTCCCCCTTCCTGTTCGCCGCCATTCTTGCGTACATTTGCCACCCACTAGCCGACCGGATGGAGGCAAGCAAAATTCCCCGCACCTTGGCTGTGGTGCTGATCATGCTGCTACTCGCCGGGCTGGTCACGGCGTTGTTCCTGGTGCTGCTGCCGCTGGTCATCAAGGAATCTGCACTGCTGGCCGAACGTCTGCCTGACGCGCTAGATTGGCTGAAGATGAAAGTCGCACCATGGTTGAGCGCCAAGCTGGGCGTTGAAGTGAATCTCGATATAGAGCAACTGAAGACATTGCTAAGCGCCCACTGGCAGACGGCAGGCGACGTGGCCGCCAAGTTGCTGCCTTCGCTCACCAGCGGCGGACGTGCTGTGGTGGGGTGGCTGGTGAACCTGGTGCTGGTACCGGTGGTGTTCTTTTATTTGTTGCGCGATTGGGATGCATTTGTTGCGCAAATCGGCGAGCTGATCCCACGCCGCTGGCATGGCAAGGTCACGCAAATCGCCAGCCAAGTGGATAGCGTACTGGCCGAATTTTTGCGCGGGCAACTCACGGTGATGCTAGTTATGGCGGTGTACTATTCCTTCGCCTTGTGGCTGACCGGGCTGGAATTCGCCCTGGCCATCGGCGCGCTGACTGGCCTGCTGGTGTTCGTGCCGTACCTGGGCGTGGTGGTGGGATTGACGCTGGCCACATTGGCGGGTGGCTTGCAGTTTCAGAGCATCAGTGGTCTGGCACCAGTGTGGATTGCACTGGGTGTCGGGCAAATGTTGGAAGGTATGTTGGTTACGCCCTGGCTGGTGGGGGAGCGTATCGGGCTGCACCCGTTGGCAGTGATTTTTGCCTTGCTCGCGTTTGGGCAATTGTTTGGTTTCTTCGGTGTGCTGCTGGCACTACCGGCGAGCGCGGCGTTGCTGGTGGGGTTGCGGCATGTGAGGGAGAGGTATGTGAATAGTGAAGTTTATAAATCTAGTTAGGGCCAGTTATATAAGTGGCCATAAAAAACTTACGCATACTTATATTGACTTGTCACTCAGAATGGAAGCTTTTGTTTGAATATCTGCCTATTTACATCGAAAGCGCCGATCATCTGGAACGCCCTGTAAGCCCCATCTTTTGGACTTTTTTAAAGGAACGCGCAACATATGCTTGTTGCGGAAAACCTTGTAATGGTCACTAGGAGACCTCAGCAGAGACCTAAGTGGTAGACCCCATTGATTAATTGATTACCCAGAAGTTTCTTGTTCTAAATCCAACCAGTCAGGCGGCCAAGCGATTAACTGGCGCATGCCGCACCTTCGGTGCGCCAGCCTGGCGTGCCTTCCATAGGTCGTAGGCGGCTTGTTGTGCAATCCATACATCGGCCCGGCCGCCATGCTTTACGCCTAGCCAGCCCTCTAGGCGTAGCGCCATTTCCGGCGATATGGCCGCACGCCCATTTAATACCCGCGACAAGGCAGCGCGGGATATATCAAGCTGAGCAGCTGCTTCGGTTACGGTCAAGCCCAAAGCGGGCAAAACGTCTTCTCGCAAGGTTTCGCCGGGGTGCGGCGGATTGTGCATTCTGCTCATATTCAATTTCTCCTAAAGAGCGCCCTAATGGTAGTCCTGATAATCCACCAACACGGCATCCTCGCCTTCAAAGGTGAAGGTCAAGCGCCAGTTACCGTTTACCGTTACCGAATAATGCCCGGCAAGTTTGCCGGGCAGTGCGTGCAATCTCCATCCCGGTACATTCATATCCTCGGCCGTTTTGGCGAGGTCAAGCCGTGTCAATTGGCGTGCCAGCCTTGGTGCGTGGGCCGGTTGTATGCCTGCCTTGCTTCCCTTCTCGAAAAAGGTTTGCAGCCCTTTGTGCCGGAATGTCTTGATCATCGACCTATTGTATAGTGTAGCGTTTCGCGTATCAACTGGCGGGCGCGACCGTACATATATCCCTATTGTTGACTGTTTTCATCGGGTATGTTCTAATACCCACATGTATCACCCGGATATGTGCGTTGTTCCGCCAGAAAGCTAATTTGACGGGGCACGGCAACGATTCAGAATCTTAGTAAAAGGAGCAATTTATGGAACTTCCAACACGCGATGGCGATGGTTATCTTGCCGATATGAATGAATGGACCGAGGAAATCGGTCGCGCAATGGCCGAGGCTGATGGCATAGCGCTTGATGATGTGAAATGGAACCACATTCTGAAAGCACGCGAGTACTATGAGGAAACGCAGTCCGTCCCGCCAATCCGCAAATTTGCCAAGTACATCGACGAAGACCAGAAGGTGATTTTCAATACCTGGATGACCGGCCCGATGAAGCCGATTACCAAATATGGTGGCCTGCCCAAGCCGACTGGCTGCGTCTAATTTAGTTTTTCCTTCTCCAGGCGTGGAGTTTGCAGGGCGGGTTTATCCCGCCCTTTTTGTTTTTTGCGCCATGAAGTTATGTGCGGTGTGAATTTATTTTCCCGGTGTGTGCTGTGCCGGTGGCTTATGCGATGGGCTTCACGCAGGAGAGAGTTGAAAATGCCGTGTTCGCCAGCAATGCTGCAAAGCTGGCGTGGGCATCCAGATCGGTAGTGCGCACCGCCACATAGAGTCGACCCCACAGTCCTTTTGCGCCGATCGGCAGCGCCAACACATAGCCGCGATCCAGGTAGGTCTGTACTGCCCAGCGCGGCAGGGCGGCAATGCCGCGGCGGGAAGCCACCAGTTGCAGAATGGCAATAGTCAATTCCGCAGTGCGGCGCGGGGGATTTATTCCGCTTGGCTTTAGTACCCGCCGTACCAAATCCAGCATGCGGTCGGGTACGGGATAGGTGATGAGTGTTTCCTGCCTGAAATCGCGTGCGGTGAGATAGGGTTTTGCGGCAAGGGGGTGATTGCGTGCGGTGAGCGCAACCATTTCGTAAGCGAATAAATGGTGATAGGCAATTCCCGCCCGACGCTTGGCTTCGGATACGATTACGACATCTGCCTGGCGTCTGGTTAACAAGGCGAGCGGTTCAGCGTGAAATCCCGGCACCAGATCCAGTTCTACCTCGGGGTGAAGTTCGCGATAGGCATCCATGGCTGGCATCAGCCAGTCGTAGCAGGTATGGCATTCCACGGCAATGCGCAGTTCGCGTGCCGGCTGCGCGGCTTTCATGCGGGCGATGGTTTGCCGCGCCGTTTCCACTTCCGGCAGCACGCGCCGCGCTACTTGCAGCAGTGTTTGTCCGGCTTCCGTCAGTCTCAATGGCCGCTGCTGGCGCTCGAACAGCGGGGTTCCAAGATAGTCTTCCAGGGCGGCAAGCTGGTGGGATAGCGCCGACTGGGTCACGTGCATTTTTACAGCGGCGCGGGTTACGCTGCCTGTCTCTGACAGTGCCGCAATTGCTTTCAAATGGCGCAGTTCTAACATGCGTAAATCTCATGATTATGTGAAAAATATGCGTTTGAATCATACATGAAATGATTAGATCATGGTGCCATCTGAAATGGGGGGTGCTATGACTACGATTCATACTTTGGGATTTCCGCGCATGGGCGCCAATCGGGAACTGAAATTCGCGCTGGAAAAATACTGGCGCGGAGAAACCGGCATGACTGGCCTGGAAGCAGCAGGGCGCGATTTACGTGCCAGGCATTGGGCGTTGCAACAGGCGGCGGGACTGGATTTGGTAACAGTGGGGGACTTTGCCTTCTACGATCATGTGGCTAACCACATCCAATTGCTTGGCTGCGAACCGGCGCGTTTCGAATTTACTGGCCAGGAGTCTGAACTTGCGCGCTATTTTACGATGGCCCGCGGCGTGTCGGGCGAGGTGCCTGCTTGCAACTGTGGCCAGGCACAAGTTGCGCCGGCTGTGGGCAAGCCAGCGCTGGAAATGACCAAGTGGTTTGATACCAATTACCACTACCTTGTCTCGGAGTTTACGCCGGATACGGAATTCCGCTTGTCGTCGAATCGTCTGTTCGACGAGGTGGCGGAAGCAAAGGCCCTGGGGCATACCGTCAAGGTTGCATTGCTGGGCCCGCTTACTTTCTTGTGGCTGGGGAAGGAAAAGACATCTGCCTGCGACCGCCTGGCACTGCTGGAGAAGCTATTGCCGGTCTATGGCGAAGTGCTTGTCCGTCTGAAGAATATGGGGGTTGAGTGGGTGCAGATGGACGAGCCGATTCTTGGCCTCGATCTGCCAGCCGCATGGAAAAATGTGTATGAAGGCACTTATTCGCGTTTGTCGTCAGTTGGGGTGAAACTTCTGCTCGCCACGTTTTTTTCTGCGCTGGAGGAGAACCTGCGCATGGCTTGCCAGCTTCCCGTGGCCGGGTTGCATGTGGATGCGGTACGTGCGCCGCAGGAACTGATCGGTGCTGCGGACTGGCTGCCTGCACACAAGGTGCTGTCGATCGGTGTTGTGGACGGACGTAATGTCTGGCGTACTGATCCGCATGCCGCACTGGCGGCTCTGCGGCCAGTGTATGAGAAAAGGCGCGGCGATATCTGGCTTGCGCCTTCCTGCTCGCTTCTACATGTTCCGTTTAGTCTGGAAGGGGAGGCAGGTCTGGATGATGAACTGCGTTCCTGGCTGGCTTTTGCCACGGAAAAATTAGCTGAGCTTCATGTGCTCAAGCGCGCACTGGATGAGGGTGAGACGGCGGTGTCGAATGAACTGGAGGCTGCCCGGAAGGCGTTGGCCGCACGCCGGGTAAATTCCCGTGTGCGCAATACGCAAGTCACCGAACGTATTGCCGGCCTGCCCGCCGGTATCGACTGCCGTACTTCATCTTTTACTGTGCGGCAGGAAATACAGCGGGCCAGATTTAAACTTCCGGCATTTCCAACCACCACTATCGGCTCATTCCCCCAGACTACAGAAATACGTGCGGCACGTGCTGCCTTCAAACGCGGAGAAATCGGGGAGGATGCCTATCAACGGAAAATGCATGCCGAAATAGCTCATGTGGTAAAGAAACAGGAGGCGCTTGGCCTGGACGTTCTGGTGCATGGTGAACCGGAGCGCAACGATATGGTGGAATATTTTGGAGAACAATTGTCCGGCTTCGCCTTCACTCAAAATGGCTGGGTGCAGTCCTACGGCTCGCGTTGTGTCAAGCCGCCGATTATTTACGGTGATGTGTCGCGGCCTGCGCCGATGACTGTGGCATGGACGGCATATGCCCAGAGCCTGACAGCCAAACCGGTAAAGGGAATGCTCACCGGGCCTATCACTATTTTGCAATGGTCGTTTGTGCGCGACGATCAGCCGCGTGCCGATACGGCGCTGCAAATTGCACTGGCCATACGGGACGAAGTAGCGGATTTGGAACAGGCGGGTATCGGCATTATTCAGATCGACGAACCTGCCATCCGCGAGGGCTTGCCTTTGCGGCGCGGACAATGGAAGGCGTATCTGGTTTGGGCGACACGGGCTTTCCGCATTTCAGCTGCCGGCGTAGCGGACGAGACGCAGATCCACACGCATATGTGTTATGCGGAATTCAACGATATCCTGCCCGAAATCGCGGCAATGGATGCCGACGTTATTACCATCGAGACCAGCCGTTCCGACATGGAATTACTGCGCGGTTTTGGCGAATTTAAATACCCCAATGAGATCGGACCAGGCGTGTACGATATTCACTCACCGCGTGTGCCGACGGTAGACGAGATGGCGCGCTTGCTGCAAAAGGCGGCTGTTGTGATTTCATCGAAAAATCTCTGGGTCAATCCAGACTGCGGCCTCAAGACACGTGGTTGGCCGGAAGTCGAAGCGGCGCTGGCCAACATGGTCAAGGCGGCAGAATGTGCGCGTGAACAGGCAAGAACGCATTGAGATGGGCTTTGTTTTTGGCTAATTGTCGTAGCGCCAAGCAGGGCAAAATTCAGTAAATAAATTTGCGCTATACTGGCTCAGTTTTTTGAGCCTACGGGGGCATACTTGAAGTTAGCGCTTTTTGATCTGGACAATACCTTGCTTGCTGGCGATAGCGATTTTGAGTGGGCGCAGTTTCTTATCGAGCAGGGCGTGCTCGACCGCGAAGTATACGAGGTGCGCAATCTTGAATTCTACGAACAGTACAAAGCCGGAACGCTGGATATCCACGCGTTCCTGGACTTCCAGTTGAAGCCGTTGTCGCGTCACCCGAGAAACCAGCTGGATGCCTGGCATGCGCAATTCATGCAGGAAAAAATTCTGCCTATTTTTGCTGTAAAGGCGCGTGAGCTGGTGATACAGCATCTTAGGGAAAGTGATCTGGTCGCCATCATTACGGCGACCAATAGTTTTGTTACCGAGCCCATCGCCCGTGAGTTCGGTGTGCCGCATTTAATTGCCACCCAGCCCGAGCAGGTGAATGGCGAATTTACTGGAAAAGTGGCCGGCACGCCCTGCTTTCGCGAGGGCAAGATCGTTCGTCTGGAACAGTGGCTGGCAGGGCGTGGCTTGCACTGGGGCGATGTCGCGCAGAGCTGGTTTTACAGCGATTCCCTGAATGACTTGTCCCTGCTGAAAAGAGTGACTAACCCCGTGGCGGTTGATCCCGATTCGACACTTAAGCGCCATGCCGAACAACACGGCTGGCCGGTGATAAGCCTGAGATAGGTTTTCCGCCGTTTGGGCGGCCAGCCAGCGCCGTGTATAATCTTGCCTTTCGTCGGGCTTTGCTTCTCCGTCTTTTTTCAGTGTAATACTTCCGGGCATTCATACGACATTTCATGATTCGCAAGTTTCTCAACCGCGTTCTACGTAAATCCAAGCCTGCGTCGCCGGGTGCTTCACACCATGTTATCCCTCGTGCCAAGCATGGAATCAAGCCTGAACAGGTCAATGCGTGCGCGCTTAAAACGGTGACTGTGCTCAAGGAAGCGGGCCACGCAGCATTTATCGTGGGTGGCGCGGTGCGAGATATGGTACTGGGGAGGCAGCCCAAGGATTTCGATGTGGCTACCGATGCCACGCCGGAACAGGTGCGTGCGCTGTTTCGGCGCTCGCGCATTATTGGTCGGCGTTTTCGTCTGGTACATGTGATGTGCGGGCAGGACACCATCGAGGTCTCCACATTCCGTGGTTCTGCGGCGGATTTTGCCGATGAAGGAGAGGATGAAGCAGAAAGCAATGCCGATTCGGCGGTAAACGAAAACGGACGTATTCTGCGCGACAACGTATTCGGTTCGCAGGAGCAGGATGCGAAGCGGCGCGATTTCACCACCAATGCCCTGTATTACGACCCTGTCCGTCAGGAGGTGTGGGATTACCTGGGCGGGTTCGACGATCTCAAGGCAGGCGAGCTGCGCATCATCGGCGACCCGGACCAGCGCTACCGTGAAGACCCGGTGCGCATGCTGCGCGCGGCACGCTTCGCGGCCAAACTTAATTTCCGAATTGACCCGGCCACGCGCGCACCGATCGCCCGGCTGGCTGATTTGCTGGAGGGCGTGCCCAAGGCGCGCCTGTTTGACGAACTGCAAAAGCTGTTGCTGTCGGGCCATGCACTGCGCGGCGTTCACCAGTTGCGCGCGGAAGGCTTGCACCACGGCTTGCTCCCCCTGCTGGACGTGATTCTGGAGCAGCCTGTTGGCGAGCGTTTTATTAGCCTGGCGCTTAAAAACACCGATGATCGGATCGGTCAGGGCAAGCCGGTGACGCCCGCTTTTTTGCTGGCAGCCTTGTTGTGGCACGAGGTGCTAGCCGCCTTCCACAAATTTGAAGGTGAAGGCCTCAAACCGATTCCGGCTTTGAACGAGGCTATGAATGAAGTGCTAGATGCACAGGCCGAACAACTTGCTATTCCACGCAGATTCGATGCCACCATGAAGGAAATTTGGGGCTTGCAATCGCGTTTCGCGCAGCGTGCCGGTGCGCGCCCGTTCCGCCTGCTGTCGCACCCGCGCTTCCGCGCCGGTTACGACTTTTTACTGTTGCGCTGCGAAAGCGGCGAGGTGGACGCCGAACTGGGACAATGGTGGACAGAGTTTCAGTTCGCGGACGAAGAAGCGCGTGAAAAAATGTTGTTGGTAGAAACTGCTCCGAAAAAGCGCCGCCGTCGCCGCAAGACAAGCAGCGCGCTAGCCGAGGGCGAGGCGTGACAGTATGACGTGTAAAAAACTGGGCCAGTTGGGCCGCGCGTATATTGCGCTGGGCAGCAATTTGAATGATCCGGTCACGCAACTGGAAAACGCGTTCCGCGAAATTGACAGCCTGAGCGGCACGCGCCTGCTAGCGCGTTCATCGCTCTACCGCACGGCACCTGTTGGCTTCCAGGATCAACCTGATTTTATCAATGCGGTCGCCCTGATTGAGACCTCACTCGAACCACATGCGTTGCTCGAAGCCATGCTGACCATCGAACACCAGCATGGCCGGACACGCGACTTGCGCAACGGCCCGCGCGTGCTGGATCTGGATGTGCTGCTGTATGACACACTGGTTTGCCACGAACATGGACTGACATTACCGCACCCGCGCATGCACGAGCGCGCTTTCGTGCTCGAACCCTTGCTGGAAATCGCGCTGGATTGTGTGATTCCGGGAAGAGGGTTGGTCACAGAATGCCTCGCCAATTGCGCCGGACAAACCCTGAAAAAAATCATTCCGCAAAGTACACAAAACGGTACGCTGGCAATATCCTGTTGACATGTTGCTGGAAAAATATCGTTACATCGTTGTAGAAGGACCGATCGGCGCTGGCAAAACCAGCCTCGCAACCCGTCTGGCAGAAAAGTTGCGCGCGGGGTTGTTGTTGGAAGACGCGGGCGAGAATCCGTTTCTTGCTAAATTTTACCAGGAGGGAAAACGCCATGCTTTATCAGCACAGCTGTTCTTCCTGTTTCAGCGCGTCAATCAGGTACGCGACCTGACACAGTTGGACATGTTCGGTAAACCCACGGTGGCGGATTTCATGCTGGAAAAAGATCCGCTGTTTGCGCGGTTGACACTGGATGACGATGAATACCGTTTGTACCAGCAGATATACAGCCACCTGCAACCCCAGGCGCCGGCGCCCGATTTGGTGATCTACCTGCAAGCACCGTCTGACGTGCTGTCTGATAGGGTAAGGAAGCGTGGTATTGCCTATGAGCGCGGCATCAGCGAAACTTATCTGGCAGATCTTTCCGAGAGCTATGCACGCTATTTTTATCAGTACGAAGCGTCGCCGCTATTGATCGTGAATAGCACCAATCTGAATTTCGTCGAACGGGCAGAGGATTTCGATCTGCTGTTGGAACGTATCGCGGCCATGCGCAGCGGGCGAGAATTTTTCAGTCGCGGGGAGTAGAATCCGAGCATGAGCATTACGCTGACTACTTTGCACAAGAAGGCGCGGGAAGGCGAGAAGATTGCCGTTCTGACCTGCTATGACGCAAGCTTTGCCACACTGCTGGAAAATGCGGGTGTGGAAATTCTGCTGGTCGGCGATTCACTCGGCATGGTGTTGCAGGGGCACGCGGCCACCTTGTCTGTGAGCATGGATGACATGGTCTACCACACGGCCTGTGTGGCGCAGGGGGCATATCAGGTATTCATCATGAGTGATATGCCCTTTGGCAGTTTCCAGCAAAACCCGCAACAGGCGTTCGCCAATGCGGCCAGATTGATGGCGGCAGGGGCGCATATGGTCAAGCTGGAAGGTGGGCGCGTCATGGCTGAAACTGTGGCATTCCTGGTTGAACGTGGCATCCCGGTCTGTGCGCATATTGGGCTTACACCACAGTCGGTGCACCAGCTTGGCGGCTTCACTGTGCAGGGTAGAAGTGATGCGCAGGCGCAACAGCTCATCGATGATGCACTGGCTTTGGAGCAGGCGGGCGCCGGTTTTGTGCTGCTGGAATCGGTGCCGGCAAGCCTGGCTAAAAAGATTACCGAACAACTTTCCATTCCCACTATCGGCATCGGTGCCGGACCGGACTGTGCTGCCCAAGTCTTGGTGCTCTACGATCTGCTGGGGATTTATCCGGGCAAAACACCCAAATTCGCGAAGAATTTTCTTGCCGGCCAGGACAGTGTCCAGGCGGCTGTGGCGGCCTATGTTCAGGCAGTGAAGAACGGCGCATTCCCGGCGCTAGAACACTGCTTCTAGTTTTCTTATGGAAATATTAACCACTGCTGCGTCCCTGCGGGAGCGCTTGAGGAGCGAGCCTTCTATTGTGTGTGTGCCCACCATGGGCAACCTGCATGAGGGGCATGTGGCATTGGTCGAGTTGGCCAGGCAACATGCTCAGTGCGTGGTAGTGAGCATCTTTGTGAATCCCCTGCAATTTTCTCCCAACGAGGACCTGGCCAGCTACCCGCGCACTTTCGAGCAGGACTGCGCCAAGCTGGATGGGTTGGCAGACGTGGTGTTTGCACCCGAGGTCAGCGAGGTATACCCCGAGCGGCAGACAGTGTTTGTCGAGCCGCCGCGCATGGCCGATGAATTATGCGGCGCATTTCGCCCCGGACATTTCCGGGGTGTGCTAACGGTAGTGCTGAAATTGTTCAACATGGTGCAGCCCAACGCGGCGGTATTTGGCAAGAAAGATTACCAGCAGTTACATGTTATTCGCAGCATGATTCGGCAGCTAAATCTGCCGATCGAGATAGTGGCTGGCGAAACCACCCGTGCGCCGGACGGCCTGGCGTTGAGTTCCCGTAACGCTTACCTGAGTGTCGCGGAGCGCGCTGAAGCAACACGGTTACGGCAGCAGCTCGCACACATCCGTGCCTCAGTGCAAGCTGGCAACCAGGATTTTATTGCGCTGGAAGCAGCAGCTAGGGCTGACCTGGAAGCCCACGGCTGGCGAGTGGATTATGTTTCTTTGCGCGATGCGGAAACCTTGGGTGAGCCCATTGCCGGACGGCCAGGTGTTGTTCTCGCGGCGGCTTATCTTGGCAAGACACGGCTGATCGATAATCTGGAAGTCGAATAGTCTAAACGGCCTATATAATGCCAGTATAATCAATGTGTTGTATGTATGATATAATTCCCGTCCTTTGCTAGTAGCCCGGAGATTGGAAGCATGCAACGAATCATGTTGAAATCCAAACTGCACCGCGTGCATGTGACGCATTCGGAGCTGGATTACGAGGGTTCCTGCGCCATTGATGAAGATTTGCTGGACGCGGCAGATATTCGCGAATACCAGCAGATCGATATCTATAACGTCTCTAATGGCGAGCGCTTCACGACTTATGCCATTCGCGCGCAACGTGGCTCTGGTGTGATATCGGTAAACGGTGCTGCCGCGCACAAAGCCAAGCCGGGCGACATCATTATTATCGCGACGTATGCCATGTTTAATGAGTTGGAATTGCAGAAATTCCACCCGCAACTGGTGTATGTGGATGCCAATAATCGCATCGCCAATAGGCGCCAGCATATCCCCGTCCAGCTTGCTTAGCACCTTCGCAGCATATTTCTAGATGTGATAATTCGACAGTCATAATATGTTGATGGCAAAATAAGGCCGTATGCATATAGTTGACTGCCTGTTTTTTGTGCTATTCTCCCTCTGCTTACTTACGGGATTGGGGGTAATAACGCATGGAACACCTTTCTACAATCGAGATTATCGAGTCAGTCGTTCAATTTACAGAGCACAGAGATCGTGACCTGTTAGCCGAAACAATCGTGAGTACGTTGTTTGATTTGCTTGATGCGCGCAACGTTTCGTATTACAAAATTATCCAGAGTAATGGCAAACGTGGAATCAAAGAATTGATTCGCGTTGACTCAACCGGCGTTGTCAGTGCTGAGCATTCATCGGGCGGTGAATTGTCGAGTTTTAAATCTTTTGATGATGCGGCAGATTTTCGAGATTGCTACCGAAGTAAAGAAATACTGTCCCAGTATCTGCAATCAGGTGGCTCGCGTTTGCTTCATCCTGTGATGGGGAGCTATGAATTTACCGGAATTCTGGAGATTGAGTGCGAGGCGACTAACGAGATTAGCAATAGGCTGACTAAGGGTTTCCTGAAGGTTTACCAGAACTACCTGTGCTTGCTGGAAGAAAGCGAGCACGATACCTTGACGGGCTTGTTTAACCGCAGCGCGTTCGACAAATACCTGGAAAAAATGTTGCTGGGAAAGAATCGCCTACCACAAAGCGATGTATCGACCGAACGCAGAAAGAACATAGAACAAGAAAAATTTTGGCTGGCGGTCCTGGATATCGATCATTTCAAACGCATCAACGACCGCTTTGGTCACCTCAATGGCGATGAGGTGCTGGTGTCGCTGGCCGATATCATGCGCAAATCTTTCCGCAATACAGATAAATTATTTCGCTTCGGCGGAGAGGAGTTTGTCATCCTGCTGCATAAAACGGATTTCGATAACGCATACAATGTGCTGGAGCGTTTCAGAAAATCCGTTGGATCCTTTGTATTTCCGCATGCAGGAAACGTGACCGTCAGTATTGGTTTTGTACAAATTAGTAGGCAGGATATTCCCTCTATCGTTGTGGGACACGCGGATTTGGCTTTGTATCATGCCAAGCAGCATGGTCGCAATCATGTTTGTTCTTACGAAAAACTGGTTGAAGAGGGACAACTCGATCTTGCCAGTTATTCTTTCGATGCGGATTATTTGTGCCCGACCGATAGCTGCCAGGTGGGTTTCGCGGAGCGGTGAGACGCCAGGTTTGTGGGCATTCTCTTCGATAAGCACGGAATTATTCGCCACGTCCTTGCGCCGCAGACTGCGGGAGTTGCAGAAATTCATCCGCAATTGGTCTATGTGGATGCCGATAATCGTATCATTAACTTACGCGGCTAACCCGTTGCGCCGAAGTGGGAAACCAGTTCGCGTAATGCCTCTGCAGTAACATTCAACTCCGCAACCGAATGTTTGAACGCTTCGACGGTGGCGGAATTCTTCTCGATCAACGCAGACATTTGCTCCATGTTGTTGGCAACATCCTCACTTGCAGAAGATTGCTGTGTGGCTGCGCTGGCAATCTGTTCGGCCATCTCAGTGACGTGCTGACTGCTGATGTCGATCTGCTGAAATTTGTCGCTGGTTGCTTGTAAGAGTGTGCGTCCTGACTCTACTTCCTGTGCGGCGTTATCCATGGAAGCGACGGCTGTTTTAGTGGTCTTGCTAATTTCAGCCACCATTTTGGAAATATCCGATGTGCTGGTGGCGGTGCGTTCAGCCAGCTTGCGCACTTCATCCGCCACTACGGCGAAACCGCGCCCCTGTTCGCCGGCGCGCGCCGCTTCGATTGCTGCATTGAGCGCCAGCAGGTTGGTCTGCTCGGCAATATCGTGAATCACTTGGGTTATTACACCGATCTGGCCAACGGAATGGCTCAGCGAGTGGATAGTTTCGCTCGACAACTGCACTGCGGTAACCACGCGTGAAGTCGAATTGAGGCTATGCGACATTTGTTCCCTGCCCTCCATTACAGTGGCCAGAGAGCTCTTTGCCGCATTGGCAGCATTATCCGCGCTGGACGCGACTTCATTGATAGATACGCTGACCTCTTCCATTGAAGCGCTGACATGCATGATGCTGTCGTGCTGCGCCTGCGAGTATTGCGCGACAAGCACCATTTCCTCTTCCAGTTCAGCGCAGCGATCCCGGACGGCATGCGTTGCCAGAGCTATTTCATCAATAATGACGCTGAGCTGTACTTGGGTGGCGGAAATTGAAGCCAGCACTGCGCCTACTTCATCGCCCCGGTCAAGCGGTATATCGCTATCGAATCTGCCCTGTGCAATCTGATCGAAATAACCGATGGCTTGCCGCAACGGGCGAATAATCGAGCGGGCCAGCATGGCTGTTGCGGTTACCCCGAGCAGCAAGCCGCATAGAATGACCCCAATCAGCACAGTACGCCTGTCGCTGTAGTGCTGGCTTTCCAGGTGGGAGCGTGTCGTAGCACTTTCCCCAATTGCGTTGAATAGCTTCATGCCACCGGCGTTAGCAGCTTCGTAGAGGGGATTGATTTGATTTAATAGCAGGCTGTTTGCTTGGTTATAATTTCCAGCCAGCAGCGCCTGTTGCGCTGGGAAGATGCCTTGCTTGACGTATGCAGCCCTGGTCTTGATGAATTCTTGCGCAAGCTCATTTATTTCACCGGACAAGTTCTTGCTTTCAACCTCACGCCACAACTTGTTGATTTCCTCTGCGTTGCGCGATATCGCGTCAGTATGCAAAGAGAGCGGGTGTTGCTGCAATCTTGCACTTGGATTGTCAGGCGCATGTTGCACGGCCAGCGCAATCTGCGCGCGATTTTCGCTCATTAGCAGCTGGATTTTCGCCATGGCGATCGCAGGTTCCAGACCGCTCTTTTGCGCGTCTTCCAAGGCGTTGTTCTGTTCGGATATGCCGTGCATGCCCAATACGCCGGTGATGATGAGCAGCAGTACCATGATGGCGGTATACACGCCAAAGCGCGTTTTGATGGAACTGTCTCTCAGCGGGTGAAAGCCCTTTGCTAGCGTTGCTTTTTTCTCCCGGATTCGGCGGTATAACGACTCAGCACTTTCGATCTCTTCGCGCTTGGGTTCCCTGCGCACTGACATGTAGCCGATGGTTTGGTTGTTCTCGCGGATAGGTACCACCATGGCATCCACCCAGTAATAGTCGCCGTTCTTGCAACGATTTTTGACGATTCCACGCCAAGGGCGATTCTTCTTGATGGTTTGCCATAGGTCGGCGAAAGCTTCGGGCGGCATGTCCGGGTGACGGACCATATTATGGTTTTTGCCGATCAGTTCTTTCTGTGTGTAACCGCTGAGCTCAACAAATGCGTCATTGGCATAAGTAGTGATGCCCTTCAGATCGGTTTTTGAAACGACAGCCTTGCCCTTTGGAAATGGCTGCTCATGGTCGGTAACCGGCGTGTTTATTTTCATTCTTCCCTCCGTGCTGGTTTAAAAATTTGGTTTTATTTGAACATTTTCCAGAAGCGTTGCTGATGAATTCCAGGTTGTAAATTTATGTCGTTATTATTTGTACTGTCTGCGGCCAGCTGTCGCGTTCATGTTTGATTTAGAAATGCAATAAATAGGGTAGGGGGCAGCGTAACAATATGGGGGTTAGTGCTTTGCTAGCGGCAGGTAAGTTGTGAATTCAGCGCCACCCTCGATATTTCTTGCCCTAATTTCCCCGTCCATGCGATTCATAATGTCTCTCGACATGGATAGGCCGATCCCAGTTCCCGTTTCTTTGGTGGAGAAGTAGTGATCGAAAATCTTCGAAAAAATAGTTTCGGGAATTCCACCAGCATCGTCTTTGATCGTGACCCATCCATTTTTCCCATCATGACCAATTGAGATATCAATTTGACCACTGGCCATTGTTTTCTCCAACATGGCATCTTTAGCATTATTTATTACGTTTATCAAAACCTGGGCTAACTCGTTGGGGTGGCCATTTACCACAACTTCTTCACCCTCCTCGACACGCACGTCAATACAATGGATTTTCAGCGTTTTACCCACAAGAATTAGCGTGTTTTTGATGGCTTCTAATAAGCTAAAATCTTGCTTGATTTTGTTGGGCTTAAAGAAATCCCGGAAATCATCAATGGTTTTAGTCATTTCTCTGACTTGCGCCATCATTTCTTCGGCATCTCTATCCAGGGCTTCTTTTTGAATCGCGCCGTTTGAATTGTCAATCTGAATGTTCTGTATCAACATTCCGAGAACATTAAGCGGCTGCCGCCATTGGTGGGCAATGTTGTTAATCATGTCACCCATCGCGGCGAGACGTGATTGTTGCGCAAGAATGCGCTCCTGGATCAGGTGGCGTGTCCATGCCCGGTAAATCAGCCACGACAATAGTGCTGTCGTCATGGAAAAGAAAATAAGTAGCGCCAACATGCGTGTGGCTTCGCTGCGCCACTCGGCAAGATAGTCATCGGAGGAAAGTCCGACGAGGATATAAAAGGGAGTGTCGACTATTCTGCGAAAGGAAAATGTTCGTTCGATACCGTCAACGGTATTCCGGGTGTGATACGTCCCCATGTTTCGTTTCGCTTGCACCAATTCTTTGAGCTGGTTGGACGGGAGCTGCTTGCCAACTGTGTTGCCGCTTTGGAATTCTGGATAACGGGCGACAATGTTAAGTTCACCATCAATTACGGCGATGGCTCCCCGCCGTCCGACATCAATGGTGGAAACTGTTGTTGCAAGATGTTCTATTGCAAAATTTACGTAAGCTACACCGCCAAAGGAACCATCCGGCAGATTGAAGCGTCGGGAGATCGGAATGGCCCATTGGGGGTCGATGCGGGCCTGCACCGGTTTGTTGATCACCAGACCCGCCCTGGGGTTATCACGCTGAAGAGTAAAATACTCCCGGTCAGCAACACTTGCCCGGGAACCGGATGCTAGGTCATTGCCATACAGAACAATTCCGTGCGCATCAGTTGCCCTTATACTGATGACCTCTGGCAAGTGTGCCTGCATTTGCATGAGAAACCCGTTCAGCGATGGGCTATTGATACCACCGGCAGCGATTTGCTCTTCGACCTCGCTCACTACAGTATGCAGGGCTAAGTCTATCCTTTCGAAATCGCTATCTATTTCTTCCGCCAAAACTTGCGCCAGATTCTGGGCTGTGAGTTCGGCCCTTTTCTGATATTGAAGCCAGCTTTGACGCAACGATAACCCAACCAGAGCGGCCACAAACAGGTTGATCAGCAGGACGCCCACCACCAGCTTCGTAATGAAAGACGTAGAAAATATTGTCGGGGTTGGCGCTTCGTTTTGAATTGTCATGATGGCTATCAAGGATGCGTAACCATCGCCGGGGTCAAGGCAAGCCACTTGGGTCGTGGGACGGGCGAAATAGAGATTATTGTTGTGTTGTGCACAGCAAGGGCAGCCCGCTTCAAATCTAATTTACTCTAAAGACCACAATGTTGAGATTGACATAGGCTGATTATTTTTACAATAACAATTTTGAACCATGCCAAGCCGCCGCCGTCATTTTGGATAAAAGCGAGTGGGTTGTCGTCGCCAGATTTTGGCCAGTTGGCGGATTTTGGACTAAGCATCAAAGAATCGGCATCGCCGGCAGCGGTGCAGGTATCCAAGTAAAATGCGTGGTCAGTACCCGTTATTATTTGGCAGTGTGCCAAGCGTGTGCAATGACCTAAAAACTAAAACGGCCTCCATCTTTGGAAGCCGTTTGTTTATTGGTGCCGGGAGGGGGAATCGAACCCCCACGCTATTGCTAGCGCGGGATTTTGAGTCCCGTGCGTCTACCAGTTCCGCCATCCCGGCGATGGGAAGGCGCAATTATCCATGAAAACGGCCTGTTTGGGCAAGAAGGCAATTAAGATAAACCGTGCTGTCCGGCGCGGCATGTTGCCTTTGCGCCTGCCAGATCATTTCTGCCAGACAATCCATGACAACGTGCTGGGCATCGTGTGCCGAACCGAGCTGGGTCAAAAGTTGATTGTAATGCCCTTTAATGCCGGCTGGTTGGTCGATGGAAAGTTGTTCTTCGATGGCCAGGTGCAGGCTCATATGCAGGAAGGGATTGGTTTCGCCGAATTCGGGCGGGTAGTCGCGTTCCAGGTAGCGTTCAGGGTTGCCTAGCATGGTGTGGTATTCGGGATGGTTCGAGATGATATCGAGTGCAATCGATTCAAGCGGCGTTAGGGTTTGCTTGGTCTTATATTTTCGCCACGCGTCAAATAAAAACTGGCGAGCCTGGTCACGTGAAGGGTTAAACATAGCGATAGAAATCGTAGCGAGCGGCTCCGGGGTGGGGGAGGCCGGAGCGCAGCGCCCGGAGCATACACGATAGTATGTGAGGAGCGCGAGCACCGCCCGACCCCGCCCCGGAGCCGCGCAGTAGATTTATGTCGCTATGTTTAAACATTCTGGACAAACAGCCCTAGCACCGCAGAATATTGGAAGATTTGATTGGTATTGTTGAGCGGGCCTATTTCGCCATTACCGTAAAAGCCGATTAACGGAATGCCAGGATAACGTTGCCTGAACAGCGACCAATCCCGGTCTTCACCACCGTAAAAATAGGGGCCACGTCCCATGCAGGGGAATAGCAAGCCGAAGTCGGGCGTTTTTCCCAACTCTGCATCCATGCGGTCGATCGTCATGCGCATGTCCAGCTCGGCCGCAAGCGGTTGGCGCATTGCCCAAAATAATTGCTCACCCTTCTCGAGGCGTCTGGCTACCGTGACAGAGCCATCATCCGAATTGGTGGAGATAATGGGCGCAAGGTGGAAGCGCCCATCCTGAATGGCGGTGGCCGGATCGCCAAAAATAATGCCCGCCATGATGAGATGCAGCGGTAGCCGTTCCATTTCGCGCACTTCCAGCGGCAGTACGCGTGCCAACACATTCAGCGCGGGTTGCTGGCGCAAGGTGAGGACATCGTAACCGCTTACCTGAGTGATCTCCATGGCGTCGCTCAGGGGACGAATGCCTTGTGATACACCCACTACACCGCGGGTGCCGCGCAGGTATGATTCGCATCGGCCAAGTGCGCTTACCTTGCTGGCGTGCCATACCTTAAATGGCCCTTGACCTGTGGCATCGCCGGACACCCCGCCGAAGCGCACCCCGGGTTCGGCTAGCCAGGTGGTATTCACGGCGCTAGGCGCGGCCAATGACAAAATCAAATCTGCGGGCGCCGGTTCGGTCGCTGCCGTGAGGTTTACATTGCCGCCGAAGACCATGGCTGCAGCGGCGGGGGTATCCAGCACCCATTCTTGCTCAGTAAAAATTCCTGCTGCTGTGCAGCCGACGATCTGCATGCAGTTGGCAGCTTTGGATGCTGCGCGCAAAGCCGGTTGCGGATCCTTGGCAAATTCCGGGGTAAGGAATAGCAGCACGCTGTTGGCAATAGTCAGCCCTGCCTTGGCCATAGCCTGGGAAACCGCTTCCGTGACGAGATCAGGGGAGGCGGGGTGGGCGGAGGCGGTGACGAGGCCGGTTGCGATATCCATATAAGGTTAATTTGTCCCGCTGCTTACCGCAGCCGTTTTGTGTTTGTATTCGCACAGATCGCTAATGATACAGGTCGGACAGTCGGGCTTGCGTGCCTTGCATACATAACGACCATGCAAAATCAGCCAGTGATGCGCATGCTGTTTAAATGGCTTCTCGATGTATCTTATCAATTTTTCTTCGACCTCGCGCACGTTCCTGCCGGGAGCCAGACCGATGCGGTTGGCGACACGAAAAATATGCGTGTCCACGGCGATGGTGGGATGACCGAATGCGGTATTGAGAATGACATTGGCAGTTTTGCGTCCTACGCCGGGCAGCTTTTCCAGCGCTTCACGCGAGTCAGGCACCTCACTATCGTGCTCTGTCACAAGCAAACTGCAAGTTTCAATAATATGCCGTGCCTTGCTGCGGAACAGGCCGATGGTTTTGATGTATTGCGTCAGCCCGGCTTCACCCAATTTAAAAATTGTTTTTGGCGTGTTCGCAACCGGGAACAACTTGGCAGTTGCCAGGTTGACGCCCTTATCCGTAGCTTGTGCAGAGAGAATGACGGCCACTAACAGTTCGAACGGCGTGCGATAGACCAGCTCTGTAGTGGGATGGGGATTGGCGGCTGCAAGGCGCTGGAAAATTTCGCGACGCTTGGCTGCGTTCATTTTTAAGTCGCGGCTAGAGCAGTTTTTGCTTTGCGTGTTGTGGCACGTTTATCGAAAACATTCTTTGCGGCAATCAATATGCCCAGACCAATGAAGGCGCCTGGCGGAAGAATGGCGAGCAGGAAGCCCTTGTACTCAGGCAGGACGGTAATCACCATGCTTTTCGCGGATGCGCCCAATGCAAGGTCGATGCCGGACAGCAGCGTGCCCTTGCCAAATACTTCCCGTATCGCACCGAGTACGGCGAGCACCAGAGTCAGGCCTACACCCATCATGAAGCCGTCCAGCATGGAAGGCACGATGGGATTTTTGGAAGCGAAGGCTTCGGCACGGGCCAGCACAATGCAATTGGTGACAATCAGTGGCACGAAAATACCCAGCACCAAATATAAGGGATGAACGTAGGCGTTCATGGCCATGTCGATCACGGTCACCAATACCGCGATGATGAGGATGTAAACCGGGTTGCGAATTTCGTGCGGGACGAAATTGCGCACGGCCGATACACCGCCATTGCTGAATGCCATCACCATTGCGGTGGCCAGCCCCAAACCGACACCATTTACCACAGAGGTGCTGATGGCCAGCAATGGGCACATGCCAAGAATTTGCACCAGACCAGTGTTCTGCGTCCAGACGGAATTCTTGATAATCGCTTTGTAATCGACTTTGTTAATCACGGGTGTGTCAGACATGGTCGTTCCCTAATGCGGTGAAACTATCGGTTGGGCAATTTTTCCCGTCAGCAGTTCTGTCCGGTTCTCATTAAAATATAGCAGAGACCGATACACAGCCTTGACCACGGCACGCGGCGTGATGGTGGCGCCGGTCACGTAATCGAACTGGCCGCCATCTTTTTTCACACGCCATTTGCTGTCGCCATCCTTGTCCAGCGTCGTACCCTCGAATAGCTTTATCCATGGGCTTTTGGCGATTTCGATGTAATCGCCAAGCCCCGGCGTTTCCTTATGCGATACCACGCGTACGCCAATCACTTCTCCATTGGCGCGAATGGCCACCAGCAGTTTGATCTTGCCGCTATAGCCATCCGGCGCCACCACCTCGAAGACTACGGCACTGAACTGCCCTTTCAATGTGGCCCGATAGGCCAGCGTGGGGTCATCGGTACCGAGGAATTTTTCGGGGGGGAGTTTGATGGCGTCCTTGATCAGGTCATTGTCGTAAACGGATTTGGGCAGCGTCTCGCTGATGAGTTCAAGCTTGGCCTGCTCCTCATTTCGCTGGATGATGTTGTGCGTCAGACCGAACACATAAGCGAGCAAGGCCGTGCCCACCAGTGAAAAAGCAAACAGGATCGACGCAGTGCGCGAGGACGCCTTGATGATGAATGTGTCAGGTTTGCTTTGCGTCATGGGACATTTTGCTTTTTCTTGTCTTGATGGCCGAACACACGCGGTTGGGTATAGGTGTCGATGAGAGGTACGCAGATATTCATGATCAGTATGCTGAATGCAATGCCGTCAGGATAGCCGCCAAACGTGCGAATCAAATAGGTCAGAAAGCCGATGCCGGCACCGAAGATGAGTTTCCCTTTAGGGGTGGTTGGACCAGTGACCGGGTCGGTGGCAATGAAGAACGCGCCCAGCATGACGCCACCGGTAAATACATGGAACAGCGGGGTGACGAAACGGTCGGCATCATAGACATGGAAGAAGGTGGCGGTGATGGCCAGCCCGCCGACGAGAGCTACTGGCACGTGCCAGGTGATGATGCGCTGCTGCCACAGGTACAGTCCGCCTACCCAATACCATAGCGCGACCATTTCGCCCCCCTTGCCCCCCAGATAGCCGAATATTGGCAGCTGGCGGATTTCGCTCAGCGTGTGTTGCTGTTTCAGTTGTGTGCGCAGTGTGTCGAGCGGCGTGGCGCTGGTGATTGCATCCAGCCTTAAACCGTCGGGCAACAGGCCGCCGAAAATGTAATGTAATTCCTGACTGAAGGACAGGTGGTGTAACGCCAGCATCTCCGGTGCGACCCACTGCGTCATCTGCACCGGGAATGAAATAATCATGACGGCATAACCGACCATGGCGGGATTAAACGGGTTGCTGCCAAGGCCGCCATAAAGATGCTTGGCCACGACGATGGCAAAGGCCGTGCCGGTGACGATCAGCCACCACGGTGCAAGCGGCGGCGTGGAAAGCGCCAGGAGCCATGCAGTGACCACGGCACTGCCATCCAGCAAAAATGGTTGCACCGGGTAATTGCGCATCTTGAGTATTAGCGCCTCGCACACGACAGCAGTAAGCGTGGCGAGGGCAATGTTCACCAGAATCGACGGGCCGAAGTAAAGGACGTAAGCGCTAATGGCCGGCAACAGTGCGAACAGCACCTTGAGCATGATGCTGCTGACACTGGTTCTTTCTGCGATATAGGTCATTGGCCAACCTTGCGTTGCAGCGCCACTTTGCTCGCCACTTTAGGATTGGGTGAGGGTGCAATATTCAATCTAGGGCTCCTGCTGATTTTGTGCATGAAGCTGCTCTTTCATTTTTGCACGGCGTACTTCAATTTCTTCGATTTGTTGTTGCGCCTGCGGTGGTAAATTTTCCATGTTTTTTGGAGCAGCATCAGCCTTCTTGGCTTTTGCACGTTCCACCGCGGCAAGGATAGCGGCTTTCTTTGCATCGGCTTCGGTGCCGCCTTCCGTTGTAGGTGTGGCTTTTGCGGCAGCCGTTTTCTGTGCAAGTTTTTCGGCCTTCTCTTTCTTCTCCCGCTCCTGCCGGAACAGAAGAAATTCATGCCGCTCGCGCGCCAGGTCAGCAGCCCGTTTTTCCTTTTCGTGCGCCCAAATTTCGCTCTTGGAAAAACGAAAATATTGCACTAGCGGAATATGGCTGGGGCAGACGTAGTCGCAGCAGCCGCATTCGATACAGTCGAAAAGATTATATTCTTGTGCCTTGCCGAAATTTTTTGCCTGCGAAAACCAGTATAGGTCCATCGGTTGGAGTTCGACCGGGCAGGCCTCGGCACAGCGCCCGCAGCGGATGCAAGGTACTGCACGTGGTGCCGGCTTGAACAGTTCTGGTGAGGAGGCAATGACGCAGTTAGCCGCCTTGACCAAAGGTGCGCTCGGCGACGGCAGTTTAAAGCCCATCATCGGCCCGCCCAGAATATAACCGTTGGTGTCGCCCTTTGCACCACCGGCCAGATGCACCAACTCTTCAATCGGTGTGCCGATCAGTGCTTCGAAATTTTGCGGCTGCGCAACATTGCCGGTGATTGTGACTATGCGCGAAATAACCGGCTCGCCAAAGTTAACTGCGCGATGCAGGGTATAGGCGGTAGCGACATTGAAGCTCTGCACGCCAATATCAGTCGGGAGGCCGCCACTAGGTACTTCCTTGCCAGTCAGTACCTGCGTGAGTTGCTTGGCGCCGCCGCCTGGATAGATGGTCGGTACCGCGACCACGTCGATAGCAAAATCGGTCAAGGCGCAGGCAGCCCGCATGGCAGCGATGGCTTCAGGTTTGTTGTCCTCGATGCCGATCAGGATTTCTGCCGGCTGCAAGATATGGCGCATGATTTCGATGCCGCGCACGATTTCTGCCGCGCGTTCGCGCATCAGCATGTCGTCACAGGTGATCCACGGCTCGCACTCGGCGCCGTTCAGAATCAGCATGTCGATTTTTTGTTTCGGTCCCGGATTGAGTTTGATGAAGCAGGGGAACACCGCGCCGCCAAGACCCACCACGCCAGCATCGCGCAGATAGTTGCGTAGAGCCGATGGATCCATGTTGCGGAAATCGATTGGTGCGTGCTCGATCCACTCATCCCTGCCGTCTGGATGAATTGAAACGCACATGCCCGGCAAGCCGGAAGGATGCGGGATCGATTGCATGTCCACGGCCGTCACGTGTCCCGAGGTGGGGGCGTGAATGGAGACGGAAATAAAGCCCTCTGCCTGGCCGATCATTTGCCCCTTCAGCACACGGTCACCGGCCTTTACCAAAGGCTTGGCAATCATACCGATATGCTGCTGCAATGGCACCACCAGTCGAGAAGGCACTGGTGCGACAGCTATCGGGCGAGTGCTCGATTCATCCTTGTGCTGGGGCGGATGCACGCCACCATGAAAGGTATCGAGTGCTCTCATCCGACGGCCGATATTTTGGTGACTGGATATTTCCATTTCCAGGTGCTGGCAGACTCGCCGAACGGCACCATGTGGATGCATTCCACCGGGCATGGTTTGACGCACAATTCGCAGCCAGTACATTCTGCAGTGATCACGGTGTGCATTTGTTTCGCGGCACCCAGAATGGCATCCACCGGACATGCCTGGATGCACAGGGTGCAGCCGATGCATATCTGCTCGTCGATGATCGCCACTGACTTCGGCTTGACCTCGCCGCATTCGGCATTCAGCGGCTTGGGTTCCACCCCCAGCAGTTCTGCCAACTTATTGATACCGTCCTCGCCGCCCGGTGGGCAGCGGTTGATATCGGCCTCGCCCTTGGCAATGGCTGTGGCATAAGGCTTGCAGCCGGGGAAGCCGCATTGGCCGCACTGTGTTTGCGGCAGAATGGCATCGATTTTTTCTACCAGCGGGTTTTCCTGGACCTTGAATTTGATCGAGGCGAATCCTAATACGGCGCCCAGAAATAGCGCCAGGCCGGACATGACGAGAAGCGCATCCAGCACTATTTATTGCCTTTGTGGAGAGATATGCGGGCTCACTTTACCAACCCGGAAAAGCCCATGAATGCCAGGCTCATCAGCCCTGCTGTAACCATGGCGATGGCGGTGCCCTTGAATGGCCCGGGGACATCGGCGGCTTCCATGCGTTCGCGAATACCGGCAAATAGGATCAACACCATGGAAAAGCCGACCGCACCGCCGAAGCCGAATACCAGCGATTCGATGAAATTATGTTTTGCTTGCACGTTGAGCAAGGGGATGCCGAGCACCGCGCAGTTGGTGGTGATCAGCGGCAGATAAATGCCCAGCATCTGGTACAGCATCGGGCTGGTTTTGCGCACCACGATCTCGGTGAATTGAACGATACCGGCAATGACGATGATGAAGGACAGGGTGCGCAGATAAATCAGATCAGTGCCGAGCAGATATTCGTTGATCAGATAGCTGCTGCCGGAACCCAGCGTCAGCACGAACGTGGTGGCCGCCCCCATGCCGATGGCAGGCTCTAGTTTCTTGGATACGCCCATGAAGGGACAGAGTCCAAGTATCTTCGCCATCACGATGTTGTTGACGAAAACGGTGCTGATCAGAATGAGGAGATAGCTTTCCACGGAGACTCGCTTGGCACGCGCGATAAAGGGATAAACACAACCTGAATTATCCCTTGTCACACGCTATATTGCAACCACGGAGACGGGGAGGATATTGGCTTCTCGCCAGCTTTTAATGCTTCTAACTTGCTACCGTAACTACTTGTTCGGCGGGTGCGAGATCGTAGCCGAGGTCGGTGGCAATCGCCGGGTAGGTGACCTTCCCCAGACAAACATTTAGCCCATTGCGCAAGTGAATATCGTCACTCAATGCCTGGCGCCAACCCTGATTCGCCAAGCGCAGTGCGTAGGGCAGCGTCACCTGGGTGAGCGCCTGTGTGGAAGTGCGCGCGCAAGCTGCGGGCATGTTGGTGACGCAGTAATGCACCACGCCTTCCTCGATGTAAGTCGGATGCGAGTGCGAAGTGGGGCGCGATGTTTCGGCGCAGCCGCCCTGGTCGATAGCCACGTCCACTAAGGCGGAACCGGGCTGCATGGAGGCGATGTGCGCGCGGCTGATCAGCTTGGCGGCGCGCTTGCCCGGCAGGTAGATGGCACCGATTACCAGGGCGGTAGCCGGTATCAATTCCTCAAGAGCATGTGCATCGGAGTAGCAAGTCTTGAGTCGCGCACCGAAAACCTCTTCCAGATGGCGCAGCCGGGCGTGGCTGATGTCCAGTAACGTGACGTCGGCACCCAGGCCGATCGCCATGCGCGCGGCATTACTGCCCACCGCGCCGCCGCCGAGGATGAGTACCTTGGCCGGCAGTACGCCCGGCACGCCGGAAAGCAGCGTGCCGTTGCCGCCGCCCGCCATCTCCAGACAACGCGCCCCGGCCTGAATGGACAGCCGCCCGGCCACCTCTGACATCGGCATCAACAGCGGCGTGCCGCCCTGGGCATCGGTCACGGTTTCATAAGCAATGCCGACAATCTGGCGCTCAAGCAAAGCGCGGGTCAGTTCAGCGTCGGCAGCCAGGTGCAGATAGCAGAACAGGGTTTGTCCCGACCGCAGCAAAGGGAGCTCGTTCGGCTGCGGCTCCTTCACCTTGATGATTAGTTCCGCTGCGTAGGCCTGTGCAGGGCCGGCAACAATTTCTGCGCCAGCAGTGCGGTAAGCGTCGTCGGGATAACCGATCTTCAGCCCGGCATTCGTTTCGACCCGGACTTGGTGGCCCGCTACGATGAGTGTTCTGACGCCGGACGGCGTGACACCGACACGGTATTCGTGATCTTTAATTTCTTTTGGGATGCCGATGAGCATGGTGAGCTTTTATTTTTTACCACGGGGCACACGGGGAATCACGGGGGAAATAAAAACAATCAAACCGCGTGTGCCCCGTGCTCCCCGTGGTTAATCAGGAAACTAACTGCAACAACTTGCTAAACGCTTCGTCGAACAGTTTTACCCCTTCTTCCTGCAATTGCTCTCCAAGGGAATTCATATCGATGCCCAGGCGTTCCAGCGCCAGATAGTGCTGCTTGGCTTCTTCCACGCCTTGTTCCAGCGTGGCCGCCGCCTTGCCATGGTCGCGAAAGGCAATGATGGTGGCATCCGGCACGGTGTTGACCGTTTGCGGGCCGATGAGTGGCTCCACATACAGTACGTCACTGTAGGCTGGGTTCTTGGTGCCAGTGCTGGCCCACAGCGGGTATTGCGGACGCCCCCCTTGTGCAGCGAGTTCGGCAAAAGCATGGCCGTGGAATAAATCCTTGAAGCGCTGATAGGCCAGCTTGCACATGGCAACCGCGCTCTTACCGCGCAGGGCAAGGGCTTCCGGCGTACCGATCTGATCCAGTTTCTTGTCCACCAGCGTATCCACCCGGCTTAAGAAAATGCTGGCGACGGATTTTATTTTCCGCACATCGCCACCAGCCGCCGCAAATTTTTTGAGTCCGCGGATATAAGCCTGCGCCACTTCCATTTCATGGTGCAGGGAAAACATCAGCGTGACATTGACGCTCACGCCTTGCCCGATCAAGTGTTCCACAGCACGTACGCCTTGTGGCGTGGCAGGCACCTTGATCAGCAGGTTGTCGCGGCCCACCGCTTTCTTCAAACGTAGTGCGGCAGCCACCGTGCCCGCTTCATCGGCGGCCAGCTTGGGAGAAACTTCCAGGCTGACGTAGCCGTCATCGCCGTTGGTTTTATCGAATACCGGGCGCATAAGATCGCAGGCAGCCTGGATATCGGGAATGGCCAGCGCCTCGTAGCGCGCTTCCACATCTGGCGTGCTGGCCTTGAGCGCGGCCAGTTCGTCGCGGTAGTAAGGGCTTTCGGAAACGGCTTTGTGGAAAATGCTGGGGTTGGAGGTGAGGCCGGAAATACCGTCTTCCTCGATCATGCGCTTGAGGGTGCCTTCTTTGAGAATGGTGCGAGAAAGATTGTCGAGCCACAGGCTCTGGCCGAATTGGCCTACTTCGCGAAGTGGATTCATGCAGGGCCTCAAATAGTGTTGGAACCCCTCCATACTAGCCGTCAATGTCAGGAATGCAAAGCGCGGGAAAAACCTGAAATGCTCGCTCCATAGAAATGACAAAGCGGGCTGCGGCCCGCTTTGTCATAAGAACAGATGAACCGACGCTCAGATCTGACGGCGACGTGCCAGCCCGATCAACCCTACCAGTCCGGAGCCGAACAGCCAGGCAGCCGCAGGCACTGGAACAACAGCTGCCGGAATGTTGCTGCTGAAGCTCAGTGAATACCCTGGATTTGCCGCGAGGAAGGTTGGGTCGATCTGTATAGTGGGATCAATCCATGCATGGGCATAGGAGCTCGTGAAATTGGAGTTGGTTTGAGCACGTGCATCTAACGTTATCTGGAATATGTTGCCACCAAGACCTGAGCTGGAAGAGCCGGGCTTGATATCCACTGGCCCACCGCTAAAACTTGTCTGGGCATTGGCGTAGCAGCCATAGCCCGCACAAGCGCTAAAGACACTTCCACTATTGATACGGAAATCGACGGTTGCCTGATTATGATTGAAGCTAGTGCCGATAGTCGCCGGAATGCCGCCTACATCCGTATAGCCGATTGCAGAGACCAGCAAGGGAACTGTAAAAAAATAGTTATTGGGAAAACCTGAGCTTGACGTGAGCTCCATGTAGTAAGTTACGCTAGCCATTGTATAGGTTGAATATGGGGCTAAGTTGTCAATGCTGGCAATTGCTGTCATGTCAGACAGCCTCGCCTGAGAAGAGACAACGACAGCGGGACCATGTTGATTGCACGTTTGATCCGTCGTTACGCCGGATCCGCACGGCGTATTCGTGGTTGCATCGGGCAACAGGCTTGCGGACGCAGCCAGGGGGTAAGCTCCAAACCCGCAGCAAATAATAGCTAGCGTGAGTCTTGATAGACCACTGCCATAGAAATAGTGGGATGCTTTCATTATGGTTTTTCCTTTTTTCAATATTGGTGCATGTTGAGAGTGCAATAAAACTTAAGCACAAACCATGCCATATAATTTTTAATTATAAAAAACAATATGCTGTATGTTTTGCTTTGAGATGGAAGCATTTCTTGTAAAGGGAGTGTAAAAAATATCGACAAATTGAATTATGTGTCTGACTGTTTTTAACTTACTTAATTCAGCTTGTTTTTTTGCTATCTATCAGCATCAGTATGCATTACTTATCTTCAGCTTTGGGTGCGGCAATTTGGTGCGTTGTCTTGAGATTGCTTACAGTTTTACGATATGCACATTCGGCAGCGTTCTACCGAGAAACCGTTCGCCGATGGACTGGAAGCGCAGCGGCACGTCGGTGACGTGGAACTGGTAGCTGGGCACGTTGCGTTGCTGGTTGGCCAGGTTCATATCGGTGAGCAGGGCGGCGGTGCGTTCGGCCATGGCTTCGGCGGAATCCACCAACGTGACGTCTGGCCCGGCCACACGCTGCAACAGCGGTTTGAGCAAAGGGTAATGGGTGCAGCCCAGCACCAGGGTGTCGATGTGTTCGGCCAGCACCGGTTTGAGATATTCATGTGCGGTCAGCCGCGTGACTTCGTGATCCAGCCAACCTTCTTCTACCAGCGGTACGAACAGCGGACAGGCCTGCGAGAAGATGCGGATTTCCGTATCGTATTGGTGGATGGCGCGGGCGTAGGCGTTGCTGTTGATGGTGGTGGGCGTGCCGATTACGCCGACTTTTTTTGTCTCGCTGGCGGCGACCGCGCCCATCGCGCCGGCGTCAATCACGTCCAGCACTGGGACGGGTGAGAGGTCTTTCACCACTTGCGAGGCTACCGCTGCCATGGTGTTGCAAGCCACGATTAAAAGCTTCACTTCTTTAGCGAGCAGGAATTCAGTGAGTTCACGCGTGTACTGCGTGATGGTCTCCACCGATTTGATGCCATAGGGCACGCGTGCAGTATCGCCGAAATAAATAATGTTCTCGAACGGCAGCCGTTCCATCAGCGCACGCACGACGGTCAGCCCGCCTACGCCGGAATCGAATACGCCAATGGGATTTGATGGGTTGAGGTGCATGGATATTTATTAGGACAGCTTCTAAGGTCAGGATTATATCAGCCTTGCAGCAGGCTATTTCTTCTATTGCGTAGTGGTTTTTTGAAGGGTGCTGTATGCAGCTATCCAGCTTGGCAGCTCATTTGCTGGCATGGGCCGGGCGATGCCATAGCCCTGGGCAATATCACATTCATTGGCAGCCAGCCAGGCCAGATCATCCTGTGTTTCGGCGCCTTCTGCTACGACGCTAAGTCCCAGTGCATGGCACAGTGCAATCGTGGAGCGGACGATAGCAGCGTTTTTGGGTGAGTCAGCAACTGAGCAGACAAAGGCCCGGTCGATTTTCAGTTCATGCACCGGTAGTGTTCTCAGGTAAGCCAGCGATGCCTGGCCGGTACCGTAATCATCAATCGAAAGTTTGAAGCCCAAAGCAGCCAGTTCACCGAGATGTTTCAAGGCTAACGCCGGGTCTTCCATCAACGCGCTTTCGGTAATTTCAAGGCACAGCCCATTAGCCGGGAGCTTGTGCGCTTCGATTACCTTTTGCATGTAGGCGACCAGTCCGGGGCTCAGCAAATCGAGTGTCGAAAGGTTGAGCGACGGCACAACGAACAGCCCATCCTTGCGCCACTGGGCGGTCTGCGTGGCAACCGTTTCGATCAGCCAGGGCGTGATCTCGCGGATGAATCCAGTCTGTTCTGCAAACGGGATAAAGCGCATCGGCGGCACCAAGCCCCTCTCCGGGTGCAACCATCGAATGAGCGCTTCAGCCCCGGTGATTTGCCGGCTTACCAGATCCAGTTTGGGTTGGTAGTAGATCACGAACTCCTGCCGGGCCAAGGCCTCGCGCATTTCGCCGAGCAGGGACAATTGTTCGTGTTGCGGCTCTTCGCCGATATCGCTGGCGAAGGCAACGCTAATGTGGTGCCGCTTTGCCGTGTTCATCGCCAGTTCCGCGCGTCGGAGCAGTGTGGCGGCATCCTGTCCATCCAGCGGACACAGAGCGATGCCGATGCTGCCGCCGACGTCGAGTCGTTGGTTGTCCAGCGTGATGGTCTCACGTAGTTTTACCAGGACGGATTCCGCGAAGTGCATGGCCGATGCCTTATCCGATCCCTTTAGCAGGAAGGCGAACTCATCCCCCCAAAGCCGGGCGGCCAAGCAGTCACCGGGAATGACGCGGCTCAAACGCGCACCAACTTCCTCCAACAAACGGTCGCCAACCGGGTGTCCCAATGCGCTGTTGATCAACGCGAAGCGGTCAAGATTCAGCACGGCGATGGCGCACTGATGGCCTGTGGGCAAGCCGTTGAAAGCTTCAATCAAACGCGTCCGGTTGGGTAGTCCTGTCAACGCGTCTTCGTAGGCGAGTTTAAGTATTTTTTGCTCGCGACTGGCAATATTTTCCCGCATGCGATCGAAGCTCATTGCCAACTTGCCGATCTCGTCAGGGGGCAGGCTTGGAACCGGCTCGATATAATCCCCCGCTTCAATGCGCCGCGCTGCTGCAGCCAAGCGGTTTATTGGGCTGACGATACGCCGCGCCAACATGATGCTACCCAGAGAGAAAATGACAACACCTGCCAACACAATGGTCCACAAGGCCATTTGCAGGGATTTGAAGGGGGCTTCCGCCTGCTCGATTGAGCGTTGCAGCACCACTGAGGCTTCCTGGCCGAACGGCAGCATAACCGTCTGGTAGTGCTCGTCGCCGATTGGTAGAGACTTGGGGCTATTGTTCGCCATCTGCGTTAACGCAGCGGGCAATGCGATGCGTTTTGCGCCTTCAAAAGAAGAAGCCAGAACAGAAATACTGGTTCCGTTGTTTCTTACTACGCTGATCGCGAGGCCGGTCATGCCGGACAAATCATGCGCCCACTTGTCGTCCACCAGGAAACCCATGGCGACCCAGGCAATGCGGCTGGGTGCAAGAATGGGAACCAACACAATTTGGTACAGCCGGCTATCGCTTATTTGTTTAATGCCCGTGCTCCTGCCGCTCGACTCGGCCAGCGCAAGCAAGTCTGGAAAAGGAAATTGGCGGCGCTCGGCAGGGTTGCCTTGCGTATCGGCAATCAATTGCCCGTCAGGGCTGATCACCATCATCGCCTGTGCGCCAATGCGCAAGCCATGATTGCGGATTACCGAACGGATCGTCGGACGATCCTGGGTGGCAATGGCTTCACGGAAGGCAAAATCCGCTGACAATATTGTCGCCGCAGTTTCCAGTTGACGCTGATTCTGTTCCATCAATCGCGTGAATACATGAGAGCCAGCGGAGAGTTCGCGTTCCATCTCAACGGAGACAATGCGGTCATTGCTGCGGGTAACCAGCGCAAGCACAATCGCCATGACCAATACCAGAAGGCCGACGAAGATGATGACGATGCGGTGCTGCAGAGAGCGGAGAATCATTGCTTAATAACTATCAGCTTCAATAGGTGGTTTCGGTTTGACGACGCGGGGTGCAATGTCCAATGCCAAGTTAAGTTTTTCCGGCGCGGTGGCTATTTCTATCTCTCGTTGCAGCGGCTCGCTTTTTTGACGCGGGTGCCACAGTCTCAGCCGATAATGTCCAGGCGGAATGTTTGAAATAATCGCGCGCCCCTTGCGGTCTGTTTTGGCGAAATAAGGCGAATCAACAACCAATACATAGGCCTCCATCCAGTCGTGGATATTGCAACCTAGCGCCACTTCGCCGGGCTTGTCGAAAACCACGGGATTCACTGGTTTCCCGGCGTAAAGCTTGATCTCGAAGCGTTTGGCCGGGGAGAACGAAAACAGGTGATGCTTGAAGGGATCGCGGTTGGGAAAATCAATTGCGGTGCCTGTCTGTATGATCGTTACATACGGAACAAGCTCGCGATCCCGCTGCTCGATTTTCGCTCTGGAGTGATGCACGGGCAAATCGCCAGCACTAGGCTCGACTACAACCGCAGCATCTTCCACCGGCGTCCCCGTCGTTGTTGCGACATGCGCTTCGAGGCTTCCTGCGTGAACCGATGCCCCATATAAAATCAGCAGTGTTGCCAGAAAAACGCTGGTAGAGCGGGTCAAGGCGTAACTTGGATAGCGGGTGAAATCTGCCAGATCTCGGTGGTCAGGCTGCCATCACGGTAAGTCAGTACATGCCATGCTTTGACCGGGGTGGCGCCAGCATATTCTGCTTCTGCCTCTATCGAAGCGCCTTTTGGATTGCTGTATGATTTAAGCTTGCCGAGTTTTGCGGGGCGCGGCTTCCCTGCGTTGGCAGCAATGAATTTCTGCCACACGGCAGCGATGGCGGCTTTGCCGCGATACCGGCCATCGAGAGGGCCGCCAACCCAATCCATGTACGCGTCCTCCGCGTAGTCTTGCATCAATGCTTCCTTGTCTCCGGCGGCAACCGCATTCAGGTGTGCCTGGGCCTTGGCTTCATCGAGCGGTCCAGCAATGACAGGGCAGGTAACAGTCGAAAATAAAACAAATGCTGCGATCAAGTGGCGTGTCATGGCATTCTCCGTGAGGTGTTGTCAAAATTAATCATGTCATTATTGACGGCGCTTTGTCCAGCAGAGCCCAGGCGACATGTTCCCTTACGAGCAGTGAGGGATGGTCTTTGCGCGCTTCCAGTGCAGCGATGACGGCAGGGGAAGATACGGCATTCCCCAACCCCACCGCGATATTGCGCAGCCAGCGTTCGTAACCGATACGATGGATCGCGCTGCCTTTTAGTTGATCGTGAAATTGCTGTTCGCTCCAACTAAACAGTTTGATTAGCTCGACGTCATCTAAACCGTTGCGCACGTGGTAGTCGTTTTCCGGTGTGGCTTGCGCAAAGCGGTTCCACGGGCAGGCCAGTTGGCAATCGTCGCAGCCGTAGATTCTGTTGCCGATGAGCGGACGCAGCGCCTCGGGAATGTCGCCTTGCAGTTCGATGGTGAGGTAGGAAATGCAGCGCCGGGCGTCCAATCGGTAGGGCGCGACGATGGCGCCGGTGGGGCAGGCGGGCAGGCAGGCTTCGCAGGTGCCGCAATGTGCTTCGCCGGGTGTGTCGGGCGGTAGTGGCAGATCGACGTAGATTTCGCCGAGGAAAAATAACGAACCGGCTTCGCGCGACAGCAGCAGCGTGTGCTTACCGCGCCAGCCTAGCCCGGCTTTTTGCGCGATGCTGGCTTCCATCACCGGTGCGCTGTCGCAGAACACGCGATAACCGAACGGGCCGATGGTCTGTTCGATGCGGGCAGCAAGCAATTGCAGGCGCTTGCGCATGAGCTTGTGGTAGTCGCGCCCCAAGGCATAGCGCGAGATGAAGGCTTTGCTGCCATCCGCCAAAACTTCGGCGCTGTCGCGTGCGTTGGGTGGCGTGTAGTTCATGCGCGCGGAAATGATGCTGACGGTACCCGCTACCAGTTCCTGTGGCCGGCTGCGCTTGGTGCCGTGTTTTGCCATATAATCCATTTCGCCGTGAAACCCGTCGGCAAGCCATTTCAACAGCCCGGCCTCGGCCTGCGAGAGATCGATGTCGCTAATCCCCACCGCCTGGAAACCGCATTCCACGCCCCACGCCTTGATTTGTGCGGCCAGCTGCGGGGTGTTGCGAGGAATTAAATCAGCATGCATAACGCCAATCATACCGACCCGTTTCATAAATTGACACGCTTCCTGCCGGACGAAGCCGCCACCGACGCACTGGGGGCGGAATTGGCGCGGGTACTGGTGCCCGGGCTGGTGATTCACCTGTCCGGCCACCTGGGTGCCGGGAAGACCGCGCTGGTGCGGGCTATGCTGCGGGCATTGGGTTACCTTGGCAAAGTTAAGAGTCCGACCTATACTTTGGTTGAACTTTATGCTATTTCTAGATTAGACTTGTATCACTTTGATTTCTATCGTTTCAACGATCCGCACGAATGGATAGACGCAGGCTTCCGCGATTACTTCAACGACGACAGCGTTTGTTTGGTGGAATGGCCTGAAAAAGCCGGTGATTTGCTGCCATCGCCGGATCTGCGGATCGGCCTGGAAATTCAAGATTCCGGCCGGCTGGTCGATATTGTTTCAAACTCGGAGGCGGGAGGAAAATGTCTAATACAACTGCTAAAGGTGAATTCGAACCGGCCACTTTAGAAAGTGTCGGAGGCAATTCCGATACTCGACTGCGCTTCTTGTTATTGTTGTTCATGTGGTTCATCGCCCTGCTGCCTGTGTTTCTGGCATTTTCCCCAGCCAATGCTGCGACCCAGATTAGTTCTGCTCGCGTTTGGCCTGCTGCCGATTACACCCGCCTTACGCTCGAATCAAACCAGCCGATTCGCTTTACCTATTTGATGGTCAAAGATCCTGAGCGCTTGGTAGTTGACCTGGAGGACACCGTTTCCGGCACGGAGTTGAATACACTCGCCAGCAAAATTACGAGCGACGATCCCTACATCAAATCGGTGCGCGTGGGCCGCTTTAAACCGGGCGTGACGCGCCTGGTGCTGGATTTGAAAACTGCAGTGAATCCTTCCCTGTTTACGCTCAAACCCGTGGGCGAATACGGCCATCGTCTGGTGCTGGATGTCTATCCATTGCAGCCGGTCGATCCGCTGCTAGCCCTGGTGCAAATGCCCAGCGCCAAGAGTGCGGCGGCGGGTGGCTTGGTTGCGGAACATAAAATGACTGAAAAATCTGACGATGAGGGCAAAGCAAAAATTGAAGCAGTGAGCCTGAAACCAGCGGAGGAAGTGAGTAAAGACGCACCGCAGCAGACCAGCAAAGGCGCTGAGGAAAAGCTTGCCAAAACAGCTCCGCGCAGCAAGAAAAATGACGAAGTAACCCGGTTGGTGACGGTGGCCATTGATGCCGGTCACGGTGGCGAAGATCCCGGCGCACACGGCAAAGGTGGCGCCAACGAGAAAGATGTAACCTTGGCGATTGCGCGCAAGCTCAAGGCACAAATTGATCAGCAACCCAATATGCGTGCCGTGCTGACCCGCGATGGCGATTTTTTTATTCCCTTGCAAAATCGTGTGGTGAAAGCGCGCAAGGTGAATGCCGATTTGTTTGTGTCGATCCATGCCGATGCATTTATTAAATCTGATGCACGCGGATCATCGGTGTTTGCCTTGTCTGAGCACGGCGCCACCAGTGCGGCAGCGCGCTGGCTGGCGAAGAAGGAAAATGATGCCGATCTGATCGGCGGCGTGAACATCGACGTGAAGGATGTTTACCTCAAACAGACATTGATCGATCTATCACAAACGGCGACCATCAACGACAGTCTCAAGCTGGGTAAATCGGTGCTGTCAGAACTGGGCGAGATCAATGACCTGCACAAGGGTTCAGTGGAACAGGCAGGCTTTGCTGTGCTGAAGGCGCCGGATATTCCCTCCATCCTGGTGGAAACGGCCTTCATCTCCAACCCGGAAGAAGAGAAAAGACTTACCGATAGTGACTACCAGGACAAAATGGCCGCCGCTATCGTGACGGGCATTAGAGGTTATTTTGCGAAGAACCCCCCGCTGGCTAGGTCTAAGCTGGCACGCAGTCTTTAATTGCCGAATAAATACCAGAGGCTCTCGTCTTTTTGCGCATCTTCATGATGGTCTTGTTGGACGATTTTCGATTGAACCGAAAATCATGGTCTGTCCCTAATTCCTCTAATTCTTCCAGCCGCTAACATGTTTGTACCAGGCTCGGCGGAGATTCTGGCCCAAACGGGTGAATCGGCGTCTGATCTGGTGCCGCGAGTAATTCAGCGCATCTCGAGTGGCGGTTGCCGCGCCTTCGCCCACACGCAGGTAGAAGTCATTTACATCGATAGAGTGCTGGTATGCATAGCCATAGCGCACGAAATAATCACGAATGGCGCTTGGGCGTGATTTGCTGTTCGACTCAATGACAACGATGGTTGGTTTCCAGCGTTCGATGTCGAACCCTTGCAGTACATCAAGCTCCGCGCCTTCCACATCAATGCTGACGAAGTCGACCATCGTGGTGCGGATTTCCTCAAGTATCGAATCGAGCGTGCGCGCCGGTACGGTAATCGGTTTGAGTGCACAGCCCATACCGGAGAGACGCTGTGCATGTTCAGGCGTGAGATTCGTCGTCGAATACACACCAGCCGATTGTACCCTGTGAAAGGTGATTTCATTGATCTCAGATGAACTGACGGCCGCACAATGGAAGCTATGCGAGCGCGGGCGGGCTGCGTGACAATGGGCGGCATGCTCTGGATCGGGCTCGACCAGTACACCAGTCCAGCCGATTTGCTCGAAGTGATAACTGTTGCTGAGGTCGACACCGTTATAGGCGCCGATATCGACGAAGAAGCCATTACGATTGTGCCCGAAGTACGTATCCAACCAGCGATCTTCACCATTTTGGGCACGGAAGGTATTGGTGGCGGTGTGGGCGGAAGCTGTGGGTTCGTTTTGCAAAGTCATGGGATATCTAATGCATATTGGCTGACCGAAATGTCGGCTTTCAAGGCGACATTCTGCGCGCAGGTTGCAAATTGTTCAATTCATACGGTACACAGATGGTCAGCATGGCCGGAATCAGCAACAGTGGAATATTCATGACTTCTTTCTCTGCGACTCTGCGGTTCAACTGCTTTATCAGGGTAATTATTTCACCGCACGCAACACAAACGCCGTATCACCAATCACGTTGTAGAAATTTTGCACGGCCATCCGCACGTCTTCATCCGTTACCTGGCCGCTGCTGAAGCGTGTACCCCAAGGCTCAATGAATTTGGCATCGGTAGACTCCAGCTTGAAATTAACGCCGATGTAGATACCGAGCGGAGTGGTGGAGTGCCCAGCGTCAATCGACTGCTGGTTCAAAGCCTGGTCGAACATGCTGAGACCAATGCCGGTGATGGGCCGCACGTGGGTTGGGTCGGCAAGATAATTGTCGCTGCGCGGGTGGGGCACAATGATGGTGATTTTGGCATTCGGTGCGCACACCCGGTACATTTCCTTGATCACGCCAAAATAGAGTTCGGTGGTGGCGCCCAGGTGTTCCAGTACATGGCTCATGAAAATTTCTTCCACGCTGTTGTCGGGCCATGGCCAGGGAAAAGATTCTAAATTGATTACCTGGTCAGGCTTGCAATGCGGCTGGGAATCGACGTTCACGAACCCGTCCAGTTTGTGGTTGCCGCATCCAAGGTTAAGCCGCAGGCCCATCTTTAACTCCATCCGTGTTGAAAAGTGATGAGGCCAGTATAATGGCCAATTCAAATTTGGTCAGTTTCCATGTCACGCATTCAACTTCTTCCTGATTTGCTTATCAACCAGATCGCTGCCGGCGAGGTGGTTGAGCGCCCGGCTTCGGCGCTGAAGGAGTTGCTGGAAAACAGCGTGGATGCAGGGGCGAGCGATATTACCGTGCATCTGGCGCAGGGCGGGGTGAAGCAATTGCGCGTGGTGGACAACGGCGGCGGCATCGGACGTGACGAGCTGGCATTGGCTTTGGCGCGCCACGCAACCAGCAAAATCGGCACGCTAGAGGATTTGGAGCGGGTGGCGAGCCTGGGTTTTCGCGGTGAGGCGTTGGCCAGTATCGCTGCTGTGGCGCGCATAACATTGCTCAGCCGCACGCCTGACGAACGCCATGCATGGCAAGTGGAAGCGGAAAGCGGCAGCTTGTCAGAAGCGCAACCGGCAGCGCTTGGGGCCGGTACCAGCATTGAAGTGCGCGACCTGTATTACAACACGCCAGCACGGCGCAAATTTCTCAAAACCGAGGCGACGGAATTTGCCCACTGCGACGAAATTTTTCGACGCGTGGCATTATCCCGTCCGGATATTGGCTTCACTCTGCAACACAATGGCCGCGTTCAACGTCATCTGCCTGCGTCTGCAGACACGGCAGCGCGCATTGGCGCGGTGCTGGGCGATGAGTTTGCGCAGTCCGGCATTCTTTTCGACGAACAATCGGGTGACCTGCGTATGTGGGGCATGGCCGGCTCACCCACCTATTCACGTGGTTCGCGCGACGCGCAGTATGTGTATGTGAATGGCCGTTTTGTACGCGACAAACTGTTGGCGCACGCCATCCGCGAAGCCTATCGCGATGTGTTGCATCACGAGCGTCATCCGGCTTTCGCGCTGTTCCTGGAAATTGATCCGCTGGGCGTGGATGTCAATGTGCACCCGACCAAAATCGAAGTGCGTTTCCGCGATTCACGCGCGGTGCATCAGTTTGTGTTTCATGCGCTGAATAAAGCGCTGGCCGGCGGGCAGGATTCAGGAGTGGTAGGCGCTGTGCGCACCAATGAACTCCCGCACACGGCGCACTCTACATCCACCGAAAGATCGTATATACACCCTACGTATTCTGCGCCGACACAGAGCCGCATGGCATTCGGTGCAGCGCAGCCACTGGCTTTTTATGACACTTTGTTTGGCCAGGAGGTGAGCGCAGCCCGGGAAGCAATGCCGCAAGCTGGGCAGGAAATTCCCCCACTGGGTTTTGCCATTGCACAACTACATGGTGTGTATGTGCTGGCGCAGAATGAACATGGCTTGGTCGTGGTGGATATGCATGCTGCCCACGAGCGCATCGTCTACGAACGGCTTAAAACGGCGCTAGATAGTCATACGCTGGCCATGCAACCGCTACTGATTCCGGTGACTTTTCAAGCCGACGCGCTGGATGTGGCCACGGTGGAAGAGCATGCCGATGCGTTGCGCGAACTGGGTTTCGAAATGGCACCGTTGTCACCCACCGCGCTGGCGGTGCGTGCTGTACCGGCCATGCTCAAAGACGCCGACGCAGCGCAGCTTGCGCGTGACGTGTTGAAGGACATGCGCGAAGTCGGCGCAAGCCGGTTGCTTACCGAGCGGCGTAATGAACTGCTAGCGACACTGGCATGCCACGGGGCAGTGCGCGCCAACCGTCGTCTCGCTCTGCCGGAGATGAATGCGCTGCTGCGTGATATGGAAGCGACCGAGCGTTCCGGTCAATGCAATCATGGCCGGCCAACATGGTTTCAGTTTTCCATGGCTGAGTTGGACAAGTTTTTCATGCGCGGCAAATGAAACAGGGTTACTCGTTTCGAGTTACGGGTTTCGAGTTGAGATGATGGCGCCTTTACAATTAACCCGAAACCCGAAACCCGTAACCCGAAACGGAGAAAAATTGCCCCCGGCAATTTTTCTCATGGGCCCCACTGCCAGCGGCAAGACTGATGTTGCGGTGGATCTGGTTGAACGCTTTCCGTTGGAAATCATCAGTGTCGATTCCGCGCTGGTGTACCGTCATATGGATATCGGCACGGCCAAGCCGGATGCGGCGACGCTGGCCAGAGCGCCACATTATCTAATTGACATTATCGATCCGATCGAAGCTTATTCTGCCGCGCAGTTCTGCGCCGATGCATTAAGTCTAATGGCGGAAATTACCGCGCGCGGCAAAGTGCCCTTGCTGGTGGGCGGCACCATGCTGTATTTCAAGGCATTGCGCGAGGGCTTGCATGATCTTCCGCAGGCCGACCCGAGCGTGCGCGCCGCACTTGATGCGGAGGCCGCCGAGCGCGGCTGGCAGGCTATGCATGAGGAATTGGGGCGCGTTGATCCGGAAACGGCAGCGCGTTTAAAGCCCGCAGACTCGCAGCGTATTCAACGCGCGCTGGAAATATTCCGGCTTAGCGGACGGCCCATGTCGGCATGGTTGGCCGAGGCCGGTCAGGGAGGCGTGCCTTATGACATTACCGCTCTGGCGCTGATACCGGGCGAGCGGGCGGTTCTGCACCAGCGCATTGCGCAGCGTTTCGATACCATGCTGGCCCAAGGCCTGATCGAAGAAGTGAAAAATTTGCGTGAGCGATACCAGTTATCGCCGTCCATGCCATCCATGCGCTGCGTCGGCTATCGACAGGTGTGGCAGTATCTGGACGGGGAATTCGATCTTGCGGTACTGCGGGAAAAAGCCATCGCCGCGACGCGCCAGCTTGCCAAACGCCAACTTACCTGGCTGCGATCCATGGCGGATGTGGAACGGTTCGATTGTCTGGAAGCCGGCCTCGCGCAACTGGTTGGTGATCAACTCCATGACAACATCGTTGCCAAGGAGGGCGGAGTAATCTTATAATCGTGCGGGATTTTAGAATCTGTCTTAATCTTAATTGGGGTACTGGAAATGACTAATATTTCGCCTAGAAAGCGATTGTTTGAACACTTTGCCCGCGTTGCCAAGGCAATGGGTAGCCCTAACCGTCTCGAGCTTCTGGAAACGCTCGGTCAGGGTGAACGGAGTGTGGATGAGCTGGCCAAGTCCAGCGGCATGTCTGTTGCCAACACCTCGCATCATTTGCAAGTGCTCCGCGTTAGCGGCCTGGCACATTCCCGCAAGGAGGGATTGCGCGTGTTTTATCGCTTAGCCGATGATGCGGTTACCGATCTGCTGGTGGCTATCCGTGGTGTTGCCGAGGCTCAGCTTGTAGAAGTCGAACGCATCGTGCGCGAGAGCTTTAATAATCGGGATAAACTTAAACCGGTAAAGCGCGACGAGTTGATCACCCTGCTCAAGCGAGGGGATGCCCTATTGCTGGATGTTCGTCCTGAGTCCGAATACGCCGCTGGCCATATCGCGGGGGCGATCAATATGCCCGTTGACGATTTGTTCAAGCGCTTGAAGGAGTTGCCGAGGGATCGGGAAATTATTGCTTATTGCCGTGGTCCGTATTGCATGATGGCATTTTATGCAGTGGAGCAATTGCGCAAACGCGGTTTGCAAGCGCGGCGGTTGCAGGACGGCTATCCCGAGTGGAAAGCCGAACAGCGCGCGGTAGCGATGGCTGCTTAGTCCGGACAAAGTTAATTCGAATGAAAGCTTGATATTTCTCAACCATATCAGAACAATCTATTGCCCGATTAGTAATCTCTTTTTGCAACAAGCAGTTAAATCTAGCAGAATATTAGGAAGTGTTGATATAAAGCCGGCTAAAAGCCGGCTTTATTTTTTGCTAGCGTAAATCTAGGCGCAATTGCTTCCTTCGGTTTAAACAAAAAAAATATGCGCCGCAGCGTCGTTCGCTGTTAGATTATTGTGTAAGAGCCTGATTAAACTGTCTCTAAAAGTATTGTCTTAATCTTCGGATGGTTGGGTTATGAATGCCGTGTTAAAACTGGAAAATCACGATAAGCAGGAAATTAAATATTCCACCTGCTACATGTGCGCCTGTCGTTGCGGCATCAAGGTAACGCTGGAAGAGGGCAAGGTGCGTTTCATCCAGGGCAACCGCAATCATCCTACCAACCAGGGTGTGCTGTGCGCCAAAGGCTCGGCGGGCATCATGAAGCAATATTCTCCCGCCAAGCTAAGAAAGCCGCTGATCCGCAAGCCCGGCGCTGAACGCGGCTCGGGCGAGTTCGAGGAAATCGAGTGGGAGGAAGCGCTCAACTTGCTCACCGAACGTTTGGAAGAAATCCGCGCGACCAATCCCTCCAAGCTGGGCTTTTTCACCGGACGCGATCAGATGCAGGCGCTCACTGGTTTGTGGGCGCAGCAATTCGGCACACCCAACTGGGCGGCGCATGGCGGATTTTGTTCGGTCAATATGGCCGCAGCTGGCCTGTACTCAATCGGTTTTTCCTTCTGGGAATTTGGCGCGCCGGATTGGGATTACGCCAAATATTTCATCATGTGGGGCGTGGCCGAGGATCACTCTTCCAACCCGATCAAGATCGGCCTGGAAAAGCTCAAGCGCCACGGCGGCAAGTTTGTTTCGGTCAATCCGGTACGCACCGGTTATTCGGCCATTGCGGATGACTGGGTGCCCATCCGCCCCGGCATGGACGGGCTGTTTGCCTTATCTATCGTACATGTTCTACTCAGCCGGGAATTGTTCGATTGGGAATTTCTGGTGCGCTATACCAATGCCCCATGGCTGGTAGTAAACACCCCGGGTCAGAAGGGCGATGGACTCTTTCTGCGCAATGATGCAGGCCATCCATTGGTGTGGGATTTAGAGAAGCAGGCGCTGGTTAGCGGCGCGGAAGTCGAGACCACACCCGCCATGTTCGGCGAGTTCGTTGCGCCCGATGGAAGGCCAGTGAAGACGGTGATGAGCCAGCTTGCAGAACGTTATCTGGATGAGCGCTACGCGCCGGAGAACGTCGCCAAGGAATGCGGCGTGCCGGCGGAAACGATCGAACGCGTTGCTCTGGAAATGGCGCATGTGGCATTCAAGGAAGCGGTGGAACTGGATATCGAGTGGACGGATATTTACGGGCGCAAGCACGACAAAATCGTTGGCCGCCCGGTGGCCATGTACGCCATGCGCGGCATTGCTGCACACTCCAATGGCTTTCATGCCTGTCGCGCTATTCACCTGATCCAGATGTTGCTCGGTGCGCTGGATGGCCCCGGCAATTTCCGCGCCCGTGCACCGTATCCCAAGCCTATCCCGCCGCACCAATTACCGGAAAATAATCTCGATGTGATTTATGCGCCGAATACGCCGTTGTCACGTCCGCCATTAGGCTTCCCCACGCGCCCGGAAGATTTGGTGATTGATAAAGCGGGCAACCCGCTGCGCATCGACAAGGCGTACTCGTGGGAGAGTCCGTTTTCATCGCACGGCTTGATGCACATGGTGATCACCAATGCCACCAATCACGATCCTTATGCGCTGGATACGCTGATGCTGTTCATGTCCAACATGGCGTGGAATTCCACCATGAACACCAAGAACATTCAGGACATGCTGCGCGAGAAGGACGAGGAAGAATACGACCAGTACAAGATTCCGTTCCTGGTAGTGGTGGATGCCTTCCATTCCGAGATGGTGAATTTCGCCGACCTGGTGTTGCCGGACACCACCTATCTGGAACGGCACGATACGATTTCCTTATTAGATCGTCCAATTTCCGAACCGGACACAGCGGCGGATGCTATTCGTTACCCGCTAATTCCGCTTGATCGCGACGTGCGGCCATGGCAGGAAGTGTTGGTGGATCTGGCTTCGCGCTTGCGTTTTCCGGCCTTCACCAAGCCTGACGGCACGCGCAAATTTAAGGGCTATACGGACTTCATCGTCAACTACGAACGTTCGCCCGGCGTAGGATTTCTTGCCGGCTGGCGGGGTAAGGATGGTGACAAGTCCCTTAAGGGCGAACCCAATCCCAAACAGTGGGAAGCATACATCGAGAACCAGTCGTTCTTCGCCTACCACTGGCCTGATCACATGAAGTACAACCGCTTTGCCAACAAAGATTATTTGGAGCTGGCGGCGGACGTGGGTTTCATCGGCAAGGCTGAACCGATTGTGATGCAACTGTATTCCGAGCCGCTGCAGAAATTCCGTCTGGCCGGGCAAGGCTTGTACGATGGCCCGCAGCCCAACAATCCAGCTGACCGTGAGCGCCTGGCAAAATATTTTGATCCGCTGCCGATGTGGTACGAGCCACTTGAATCGCAACGCGTTGATCACGCCGAATACCCGTTCCATGCGATCACCCAGCGTCCGATGGTGATGTATCACTCGTGGGATTCACAGAACGCCTGGCTGCGCCAGATTCTTGCGCAAAACTACATGTATATGAATGCTGGGCAGGCGGCGCGCATGGGCTTGAAAGATGACGACTGGATCTGGGTCGAATCGCACAACGGCAAGATTCGTTGCCAGTTGAAAACCATGGAAGGATGCGAGGAAAACACGGTATGGACCTGGAATGCCATTGGCAAACAGAAGGGCGCCTGGGGGCTGAAGGCTGATGCATCTGAAGCCACCAAGGGTTTCCTGCTGAATCATTTGATCTCCGAATTGCTGCCGGAAAAGCATGGCGAGCGGCGCATCACCAATTCCGATCCGGTCACTGGCCAGGCCGCGTGGTTCGATCTGCGTGTGAAAATTTCCAAGGCAGCGGTTGGCGAAACCGGTTGTTGGCCCGAGTTCCCAGAACTGAAGCGCTTGCCCGGCGATGATAAGCCACGGCCTGAGGTGCTGCGCTACAGTGCGCGTAGCGACGAGAAGCAGGGTAAATCATGAGATTAGGTTTGGTCATCGATATTGACGTCTGCGTCGGCTGTCACGCATGTGTGGTGTCGTGCAAGCAGTGGAATGCCTCTGGTACCACGGGGCCGCTCACAGACTATCAACCCTATGGCGCGGAGCCGTCTGGCGTGTGGTTTAACCGCGTGCGCCACTACGAGGTGGGCGAGTACCCGCACAACAAGACCATCAATTTTCCCATGTCGTGCATGCACTGCGAGGACGCGGCCTGCGTTACAGTGTGTCCCACCGGCGCTTCCTACAAGCGCGCCGAGGATGGCATTGTACTAATCGACCAGGATAAGTGCATGGGTTGCAATTACTGCTCATGGGCTTGTCCTTACGGCGCGCGTGAACTGGATCGTGAAAGCGGCACCATGAAGAAGTGCACCCTGTGCGTGGATCGCATTTACGATCTGGAAATTCCTGTGGAAGAACGGCAACCGGCTTGTGTGCTGACCTGTCCGTCGCATGCACGGATGTTTGGTGATTTTGACGACCCGGATTCGGCGGTTAGCCAAGTGGTGCGCGAGCGCAGCGGTTACCCGCTCATGCCTGAATTGGGTTACAACCCGACCAATATGTACCTGCCACCGCGCAAGGCCAAACCCATCCCAATCGAAGGGCTGGGGAAACCGGGGTTCAAGGAAAGACTGAAGGGCTTGGTTAATAGGGTTGTGAAACGGTAATTTCCGGACGCAGATCAAAGCCGATTGGCAGGATTTGATCTGCGAATATCTGCGAAATCTGCGTCCTAGCTTTGAAGGTAAAATATGCATCCAGCGTTTAGCGTTATTTTTTTTACAGTTAGCTCCGGCGCCGGCTTCGGCCTGTTCGCGCTGTTGTATCTGGCGGATGCTCTCAAACTGGGTGGTCTTGCCGCTAACCAGATTTTGTTTATCGGTATTCTGGCGCTGCTGCTGATTGCCGCAGGCCTGATTTCTTCGACTTTCCATCTGGCTAATCCTAAAAATGCATGGCGCGCAGTGTCACGTTTTCGCACCTCCTGGCTATCGCGGGAGGGCGTGTTCGCCATTGCTTTTTTTCCGATCGCCATGGCCTACTTGGGGTTGACCTGGCTGGACGCGCATAGCCTGGATTGGTTGCGTCTCGTTGTGGGCGCCCTGGCCACGCTGCTGGCGTGGGTGACCGTATTCGCTACCGGAATGATTTACGCCTGCCTGAAGACCATCCGTCAATGGAACACCCCCCTGGTGCCGCTCAATTATCTGGCGCTGGGGCATTTTTCCGGCGCGTTGTTGTTGCTGGTGGTTGCACCGATGAAGAACTTTCCGGTTTACGTGCTGGTGCTGCTGATTTTTGCGGCCTTGCTGAAAGGCGTGTACTACTTCTGGATCAAGAGTGTGCCAGGTGCCTCGACTATTCAAACCGCAACGGGATTTACCAGAGCCCAGGTGAAGCTGCTTGATGCTGGGCATACCCACGGCACTTTTCTTACGCAGGAATTCGGTTTTCAACTGGCGCGGCGGCATGCACTAGCCCTGAAAGTCTTTGTATTCGTTGCCGGTTTTGGATTTCCACTTTTGGGGCTGTCGGGTTTGCTTGGTGAGGTCAATCAGCTGATGGCTGGCCTGGTGAGCGCCAGCGCAATTTTAGGCGTGCTCGCAGAGCGTTGGCTGTTTTTTGCAGAGGCACGGCATGTTGTCAATCTGTACCACGGCGCTCCTCGGTGCTAGTTGTGCTGGGCGGATGTTAAATATTATATAATTACATTCTAATATTTAATGGAATTCTAAATATGCTTAATTTTAACGTCAAGGAAGTCGATATTTTTGGTCTTAAGGCCATGCAGGATCAGGGGCAGGTGCGGGTGATCGATGTGCGCACGGAGGGCGAACTGGTGCATGGCAAGATTGAGGGCGCGCTCCATATCCCGCTGCACCTTATTCCTCTGCGCCTTACCGAACTCCATGGCGACGTGCCAGCAGTGCTGTATTGCCGCAGCGGTGCACGTTCTGCTCAGGCCTGCGCTTTCCTGAACGCACAAGGGATCGGCAATGTGTTGAACCTGCAAGGTGGCATTATGGCTTGGTTGAATGCCGGTTTTGCACTAACGGCGTAACGCTGGCAGGTAGAAAAGTGGTTGCAATCTGCGGGGAGCTGGATTATAAATGCTAATCTTTGTAAAGCTTAACCATTTTATCTATATAAAGACACAGTAATCAATGTTTTTACCAAAGCGACTTGCTTTGTTTTTTTAACTTATTTTCTTTACAGACACCAAGGAGAGGAAGAACCATGAATTTCGATAAAGAACTGGATGCCCGTGGATTAAACTGCCCGTTGCCAATCCTGCGCACCAAGAAGTCATTGGGCGAATTAACTGCTGGGCAAGTGTTGAAAGTGATTGCGACTGATCCCGGTTCGGTAAAAGATATGGCTGCTTTTGCCAAACAGACCGGTAATGAACTGATTTCCACTGCGGAAGTCGGCGGCGACTATGTTTTCTTGATGAAGAAAAAATAATTTCCGGCATGGCCAATTTATTAAGCTGGGGGTTGGCAACAATATATATAAATATAACGGAAACGGGCATCCGCTGATCCACTCAATGTCGGGAGAAATGAAATGGAACCAAAGAAATTAGCAATTATCGCCACCAAGGGCACCTTGGATTGGGCCTATCCACCTCTAATCCTGGCCTCTACGGCGGCGGCGCTGGGTTATGAAGTGCAGGTGTTTTGTACGTTCTACGGTTTGCAGCTGCTTGCCAAGGATGTGAGCGGGCTCAAGGTCAGCCCGTTGGGTAATCCCGGCATGCCAATGAAAATGCCGTTTGGACCGAAATGGTTCAAGGGCATCAACTGGAACATTCCGAACGCAGTTCAAGCGCTGGTGCCAGGTTATGAATCGCTGGCAACCACGCTGATGAAGATGACCATCAAGAATTGCGGCGTGGCTACTATCGCAGATTTACGCGGTCTTTGCATCGAAGCAGAGGTGAAATTTCTGGCTTGCCAGATGACTGTGGAACTGTTCGGTTTCGAACATGACCACTTTATCGACGGTGTCGACTTTGTCGGTGCGGCTTCGTTCTTCGAGTTCGCTGGCGAAACCGATATCTGCTTGTATATTTAAGCAGCTTTTCAGTCATACCCGGCAATGAGCCGATCCGCCAAAGCGGTTCGGCTCATTGCTTTTATGCACACTGTTTTTTAATTGCCACGGCCAGCTCGCGCCATGTGCGATCAATCTTAAAACCTCAGTTCAAGACAAGAGATCACAGAGATTCTGTGGCTAACTGCTTTTTTTAGGATCAATGCTGATGGCAACTTCCGGCAAGGAGAACTGAATGGCAAGTGTACGTGGCTGCAACCTGCCCGATGATCTGTATTACAACGTAGAAAATAACGTATGGGTCCGCCGTGAAAGCGATGGCACAATCACCCTTGGGATGACCAGTTACGCCTGCTCCATGGCAGGGGTCATTGTTTCGTATATTCCCAAGAAACCGGGTAAGGAAGTCGAGCAAAACAAGTCTGTGTGCACTGTCGAATCCGGTAAATGGGTCGGGCCGATCAAGGCGCCTGTAGCTGGCGAAGTTGTCGCAATTAACGACGCTGTCGCTAGCAATCCAAGTATTGTGAACGCCGATCCTTATGGCGACGGTTGGCTGGTCAAAATGAAGCCGCGCAATTGGGACGCAGAGGCTGGCGTGTTGATAACGGGCGTATCGGTTGCCAGCGAGTTTGAAGCCAAGATGAGTGCCGAAGGTTTTGGTGGCGGCTAGTCAGAAATGAACACCTGGCTGGAAATTGTGCGGCAAGTGGAACCTCTCGAAGATCTGGCGCTTGATGCCGACCTGGTTGCCGAGTTGGAGCGTCGCGCCTCAAGAAATATTGCAGCATCTCGAATCAATTTTCATACGCCCACGTTCAAATCTTATACGTCTTCCGAAATCTCCGGTTGTGGCAAAAGTGCCTGGCCGGCAGTCTCTATTACGGGCAACAAGTGCAAGTTGCAATGCGACCATTGCAAGGCGAAAGTACTCGAACCGATGTTGCCTGCCACGACGCCGGAAGCCCTATGGCGCGTGGTGAATGAACAGATTGGCAGCGGCGCCGCAGGCATGTTGCTCACCGGCGGATCGAATCATCGCAACGAGGTCGAGTACGATGCTTTCTACCCGGTTATCCGGCGCATCAAGGACGCATTCCCCACTTTCAAAATAGCCGTGCACACCGCGCTGGCGGACAGTGCCAGTGCGCAGCATATGGCTGATGCTGGCATCGATGTAGCGATGATGGACGTGATCGGCGCGCAGGACACGATCGCTCAGGTCTATCATCTGAAGCGATCTGTCGATGACTTCGAGCGCACGCTGGAAAGCCTGGTTGCGACAGCAATGAAGGTCGTGCCCCACATCGTGCTGGGCTTGCATTACGGCCGTTTTTTGGGCGAATGGCAAGCTTTGGAGATCATTCAGCGCCACCAGCCGGACGCGTTGGTACTGGTGGTGGCCATGCCCTTCTACGCACCCGCTGATCGACCTTTCGTTGTACCGGACAGCGTCGAAACAGGGCAGTTCTTCATGGACGCCAGAGCAGCGCTGCCAGCTATGCCTCTGCTGCTGGGTTGCGCCCGCCCGCCGGGCTTGGCCAAGTTGCAAGTCGATGCCTACGCGGTGATGGCGGGCTTGAACGGCATCGCTCATCCCGCCGACGGCGCGGTGGAACTGGCCATTCGGCTCGGACGAGAAGTACGCGTGACGCCAGCCTGCTGTTCTATTGCCGTGGGCGATGAAGTCATGGGCATGCAAAGCGACGCCGGTTTGCAACTGGACATGCGGCATCTTGTCGAGCGTGAACGCGCGCGCAAATCTGTCGATCATCGGCTGGCCGGCATTCAGGTGGTCGCGGCATAAACATGGCGACCTGGCGCATTCTCGATACTGGCTTGCGCCGCGCGGCAGAAAATATCGCACTTAACCGCGCCTTGCTGGAAGCACGTCAGCAGGGCGAGTCGCCCAGTACCCTGCGTTTCCTGCGCTTTACGCCCTGTGCCTTGCTGGGCTATCACCAGAGCGCAGAACAGGAACTGAATCTGGATTATTGCCGTGAAAACGGCATCGACATTCAGCGACGCATTACCGGTGGCGGTGCGATTTATTTCGATGCAACCCAGCTCGGTTGGGAGCTGTATCTGCATAAACATGAACTGGGTACGCCGGATATGCAAGGCTTCTCCCGCCGTATTTGCGAGGCGGCAGCGCGGGGCATTTCCAAGCTTGGCGTGGATGCGCGCTTTCGGCCGCGCAACGATATCGAAGTTGATGGCCGGAAAATTTCCGGTACTGGCGGCGCCTTTGATGGCGACGCACTGATGTATCAAGGCACGCTGCTGATCGAATTTGATGTGGAAAAAATGCTGCGCGTGCTGCGCATTCCGGCAGAAAAATTATCGGACAAAGCCATCGCCTCGGCGCGTGAGCGGGTAAGCAATTTGCGCGATCTGTTGGGCACCACGCCCGCATTGGATGCCGTGCAGTCGTGCCTGGTGCAAGCCTTTGCCGACGAATTTGGTGTGCGCTTCGAGCCGGGGGCGCTCAGCGAATCCGAGCAGCAACGCTATCACCTGGCGCTTGCGGAAATCGATCACCCGGATTGGATCAATCTGTTAAGCCGTCCCCAATCCGATGCGCCCCTGTTGACAGCATCGCGCAAATTTCCTGGCGGACTGTTAAGCGCAACAGTCGCATTCGATGCAACGACGCAACGCATAAAGCAGGTATGGTTTACCGGCGATTTTTTTATCAGCCCGCGCCGCACCATCGCTGACCTGGAATCCGCGCTGAAGGATGTGCCGGTGCCTAGCGCCGATAAGTGCATCGCAGATTTTTTTGCCGGATGTGATGCGGATATGTTGATGCTGACAGCAGGCGATTTTGCGTTGGTGCTGCACGATGCGCTGATGCAGGCAACAGTGACGGCTTGAGCGCGATGGAGCAGATCGATGTGCTAGTAATCGGCCTCGGCCCAGCCGGGGGTTCGGCGGCAGCCGCAGCCGCCAAGGCCGGGGCCAGTGTGCTTGTTGTGGAGCGCAAGAATGAAATTGGCATACCAGTGCAATGTGCCGAGTTTATTCCGCTGCCGCTTTCCGCCTACGCGCAAGCTGAAGGCATTTTGGTGCAGCGCATTTTAGCGATGAACACTATGTTGCCGTCAGGCGTCGCGGAGCAGTCGAAGTTCGCAGGTCTGATGATAGATCGCGCTGCATTTGATCAGGCGCTGGCGCGAGAGGCGCAAGCGCATGGCGCGCGCCTGTTGCTTGGTAGTCGTTTGCGACGGCTGGATGCGGAAAACAAACAGGCGGCAATCGAAACGCCCGAAGGTGAGCGGAATATTTGTTATCGTGTGCTAGTGGCTGCCGACGGCCCGCATTCCTTTGTGGCAGCAGCGTTAAGCTTGCCCGCGTTGGAGGTGGTGCACACGCGGCAGTACACGGTACCGCTTGAGCGGCCCCATACCGATACGGACATCTGGTTGTCGGATGCTTACCCTGGTGGTTATGCCTGGTTGTTCCCGAAAGGGCAGGTGGCCAATCTTGGACTTGGCCTGGACAAACAGTTCACCGATGATCTGAAAGTTCCGCTGGATAGATTGCACCGGCAACTGGTAGATGAAGGTTTGGTGGGCAGCGAAATTCTAGCGCGTACCGGTGGCGCGATTCCGGTCAGTGGCATGCGTGAGCGCTTGGTAGTGGGTAATGTATTATTCGTGGGCGATGCGGCGGGCTTGACTCATCCCATCACCGGTGCCGGCATTGCCGCTGCGGTAGTGTCGGGCGAGTGTGCCGGTGAGGCGGCTGCGGCATGGTTGGCGGGTGATCATGCAGCGCTGGCAGAATATGAAGAAGACCTGCGCGATCAATTTGGCACAACGCTAGCGCGCGCGGTGGCCAAGCGGCAGTGGATGAAGTCGTTGTGGAATATGCGGCATGCACAGGATGATGATGTGCATCGGCAAGGTTGGATCGCCTTTCCCGAATATTTTGTTTAGTGGGGACGCAGATGAACGCAGATTTGCAGGATTTCAAACATGTCGAGCTTACCGAACAGATAATTGGTGCATTCTATGAAGTCTATAATAGCCTTGGTTATGGGTTTCTGGAGAGAGTCTATGAGAATGCACTGGTGATCGAGTTACGCAAGCTTGGCCTGCATGTTGTAGCGCAAATGCCGATCACGGTAAGTTACAAAGGCATTCTCGTTGGTGAATATGTGGCGGATATTTTGGTAGATGATAAAGTGATCATAGAAATCAAGGCCGCAAAATCCTTGCTGTCAGAACATGATGCTCAGTTGCTAAATTATTTGAAGGCAACCAAAATTGAATTGGGGATTTTGGTTAACTTTGGCCCAAAGGCGGAAGTCAGACGCAAGGCTTTCAACAATGCAAGAAAGTGATTTTATCTGCGTCCACATAGATTGTGGAGATGTTAACCCTGGAAGAATTGCTTGGACGCAGATAAACGCGGATTAGCGCAGATAGACCAGAAATTCATTAAAAAGCCTAGCGCACGATAGGGGTGAAGGGGGCATATCTCTTCAATGAATTGAATCTGCGGTAATCGGATTTTATCTGCGTCCCATAGGTTGTGGAGAAAAAATGAACGAAGCATTGCAGCCAATCAATTTCTACCGGCCCGACCATCACATCAAGACACCAGAGATGCGTTCGCCCGAGTATGTGCAGATGAGCACCGCTGCGGCGATTACCTTGGGTCTGGTGCAAGGCGTCATGCATCGTACTGCGTGTACGCACTGCCTCAATCTGCTGGTGACCTTCCCCGAGGGCTGCCGCGCCAATTGTTCCTACTGCGGCCTGGCGCGTCACCGCGAGGAAGCGCGCGACTATGCCGACCGCAATTTTATTCGCGTGGATTGGCCAACCGCCAGCTACGATGAAGTGATCGAGCGCGTTAAAGCGGGCGGTGACAAAGGGCAGTTCCAGCGCATGTGCATTTCCATGATCACCCATCCGGCCTCGGATGCGGCAACGCCCATCCTGCTAAAAAAATGGGTGGCGGCCTTGCCGCATATCCCGGTCTCCATTCTTTCCAATCCCACCAGCATGGAGCGTGAAGACCTGGTCGAACTGAAGGCGCTCGGCGCAGAAATTTTCACCGTGGCGCTGGACGCAGTTACACCGGAAATTTTTGAACGCACGCGGGGCAAGACCGTGGATAGTCCCCACCGCTGGGAAAAATACTGGCAGGCAATCGAGTGGGCGGCAGAAATTTTCGGCCCGGAAAAATTCGGCGCGCATCTTATTGGCGGTATGGGCGAGACCGAGCAGGAGATACTGACGGTCTGCCAGCGCATCAAGGACATGGGCGGCCACAACCACATGTTTGCATTCTTTCCGGAGCGTGGCTCAATGATGGAAGATTGGCCCGCAGTGGACCGCGCCCAATGGCGGCGCGTGCAACTGGCGCGTTTCATCATTGACTATGCCGGCGGTAGTGTACGCAATATGCGCTTCAACGCCGCAGGGCGGGTGACGGATTTCGGTTTGCCGCAAGACCTGCTTGAGGATCTGATTAAATCAGGCAAGCCCTTCCAGACCTCAGGCTGTCCCGGTTCGGACGACGAAGAAATCTCCGCTTGCAACCGCCCTTACGGTGACTCGCCGCCGGGCGATATTCTTTCGTTTCCCTTTGCCTTGAATGCCAACGACGTGCAGCTTATTAAACGGCAAATGGCCGGAGAGTCCGTTCGGACAAGCGATTCGAGCGATTTGTTGTAAATTTACAACACTGTTACGTTTGTTTTTGGTAGATTGCTACCAAAATGCTTGCCAACCCTAGTAATGGGGCTATTATTCGCCATAGCATCCAATAAAAATAAAAATCCTGAATCAATTTACGTTTTCACTCAAAAATATTTTCGACGGAGGAAGTTAAATGAAACTCAAAAAACTGATCGGTGTGATGGCGGTTGCTGGTTTTGCGCTGCCTGGCATGGCGCATGCAACTTATGGTTTCTTTTCTCATGGCTATGGCATGAAGGCCAAAGGGATGGCCGGTGCGTCAACTGCAGTGACTGGTGATACTTTTGGTGGAGCCAACAATCCTGCCAGCATGGTTTGGGCTGGTGATCGCATGGATATCGGTTTGGATTGGTTCAGCCCAAAGCGGAAAATGCAGCGTACTGGCTCGGCTAATGGCTTGGATGCACAAGTCGACAGTGAAAAAAATAACTTCTATATCCCAGAATTTGGCTATAACCGGATGATAGATCCCAATATGTCGTTAGGCGTAAGCGTCTTTGGCAATGGTGGCATGAATACCGATTACCCCGCTGGTCAAATTACAGGCGCTGGTTCTGGCGTTTGCGGAGCGTTTGGCGTGGCCGGAACTGGTCAGAACGTGCTGTGTGGCAACACGAGATTAGGCGTTAACCTCGAACATTTGATCATTGCGCCGACCTGGGCTTACAAAGTAAATGCCACTAACTCGATCGGTGTGTCCCCATTGCTTGGCTATGCAAAATTTAAAGCCGAGGGCCTGCAAGGTTTTGCGGGGCTGTCCGGCGATAGTGCAAACCTGACCAACAATGGTAATGATACCGCAACCGGCTGGGGTCTGCGCGTTGGCTATTATGGCAAAATATCCGACACCTTTAGTGTTGGTGCTGCTTATGCAACGAAGGTTAATTTGCAAAAATTTGATAAGTACAAGGGTTTGTTCGCCGAACTGGGTGACATGGATATTCCCGAGAACTACAACTTTGGTATTGCGTTCGTTCCGGCCAAAGATTGGACAGTGGCGGTTGATTATCAGCGTATTAATTATGCCAAGACCAAATCCGTTGGTAACCCCAGCACTAATAATAGCGCGCTAGGCAACAGTGATGGCCGTGGTTTTGGTTGGTCAGATGTGGATGTCTGGAAAATTGGTGTTGAGTACAAGTACACCAGTAATTTAACAATTCGGGCAGGTTTTGGCACAACTGATAATCCAATCCAATCGCGAGACGTGACTTTCAATATCCTTGCGCCGGCTGTTGTGAAGGATCACTACACTGCGGGCTTCACATATGCGTTGGACAAAGGTTCCGAGCTGACCATGGCATACATGCATGCGGCTAAGAATTCTGTCAGTGGTAATTCGTTGTTTACTGCGTTGGGTGCTGGCAATACGGGTACTGAGAAAATCGAGATGTACGAAAATTCCCTGGGCATTGCCTACGGCATGAAGTTCTAAGAGTAGTCTAGGAAATAAAAGGGCTGAAGGCTTGCTTTCGGCCCTTTTTCATTCGGCTAACGCAATCGGAAAGAAATTATACAAACATTCGCATAACGGAGGATAGTCATGAAAACGCTAGTTTCGGCGCAAGCCAAAAAACTGATTGGATTGGTACTGTTGATGTTGTGGGCGCCGCTAGCCTTTGCGCTTAGCCCTTATCTTTTGGGTGACAAGGTAGCAGGCGGTGATGTGTCGGCGGTTATGGCGCAAGTCGAGAAAAAATTGGCGGCAGAGGGATTTACCGTTCTTGCAAACCATTCCCCTAAGGGTTTGCCGCAGTATGGCGTCATCATTACCACTGAGAAGGGGTGGTTGGATGCGGTGCGTTCCATGGGTGGTTCCAACATTGCGGGTGCGACCATTCGGGTAGGGGTGAAATCCGACGGCACGGTTTCCTATATCAATCCTGAATACTGGGGACGTGCATTGTTTCGCACCCAGTATAAAAGCGCTGAGGGTGCCGTCAAGGTGGTAGAGGGCAAGCTCAAGAAGGCGCTGGGTGGTAGTGGCAAAGGTTTCGGCGGTGATGAAAAGGCCGACGATTTGGCACGCTACCATTACATGGCAGGCATGGAGCGTTTCGACTGCGACAAAAACGAGTTGAAGAGTTACGGCAGTTTTGATGCCGCAGTGAAAGCGGTGCAAGATAACCTGGCCAAGAAAGTGAACAGCACGTCCAAGGTGTACGAGGTTGTCATGGCTGACAAGAAAATAGCAGTATTCGGCGTGGCGATGAACGATCCGAAAACCGGCGAAGGTTCGTGGCTGAAAAAGGTTGGCGCTGACCACATTGCGGCGATGCCGTATGAAATTTATATCGTCAACAACAAGGTCAATGCACTGTATGGGCGTTACCGCATCGCCATGGCCTGGCCTTCGCTTGGCATGGGAACCTTCATGGGCATCAGCGATGCGCCTGATGACATTCTTGAAACCCTGACCGGTGTGGCCGGTGGTGTCTATGAGAAATCCAGCGCGTTCTAATAGCTAGGATCATCCCAGTAAAAAAGCCCCGTTCGCGGGGCTTTTTTCTTGCTGCTTCCACGCGGCGCAAATGCCATATTAAAATAACGCGTCATTCGATTTTGAGATGGATATTCCCCGAAGGTTGATTGTGAAAAAGCCTGAAATAAAGCTGGGCGCCGCCTATAGCAACGGTGACTTTGGCAAACACTGGGTGGTGCGACAAGTTCTGCTCATTGAGGCTTCGACCGCTGCTGACGAGCTGGACCATATTACTTTCAAGGTGCTGGTGGGGCATGGCCGGCGTTCCAAACTGAGTTGTACGCGCGGGGAGTTTATGCGCTGGATGCGCTATGAGGTAGTGCGCAATGAAAATAGCTGGGAGCGGGTGGATTGATTTTCTTTGCGAAACAGTTGGACGCGGATAAAAGCAGATTTACGCAGATTATTTATTAGTTTAGACAGGAATGTATGAGGCTACCTCAGCACCCGTCGAGTATCCATGGAATATCAGTATTGATCGGCTTTTATCTGCGTCCAATTGCCGTTATGCATTCAATTGCTTTTCTGCGGTTTACCGTAGCTTTTAAATTTCTCCAACACCACCTCCATTTCCGCGTCCGCTAGCAGATTCGGTTTGCCTATTTGTAGCGTTCGCCAATACTGCTCACACAAGGCTTCCACCTCCTCCGTCAAGGCAAGGGTACCGGCCAGCGTGTTGCCCAGCACAATCATGCCGTGGTTGCCCAGTAAACAGGCTTTGCGGTCTTGCAGTGCCTTGACGGCGTAATCGGATAATGTCTGACCGCCGAAAGTGGCATAGGGCGCGCAGCGAATATCCTTGCCGCCCGCCACCGCAATCATGTAGTGGAAGGCCGGTATATCCAGCCCCACACAGGCAAGCGTGGTGGCAAACATCGAGTGCGTGTGCACGACCACGTTGACCTCCGGGCGGGCCGCAAAGATGTCGCGATGAAAGCGCCATTCGCTGGACGGTTTGCACCTGCCCTGCCAATTGCCGGCCAGGTCCATCGTAACAATATCAATCGGCGCGGTTTCCTCCGGTGACAGGCCGGTTGGCGTGATCAGAAAGCCAGCGCCGCAACGCACGCTCAAATTACCGGAAGCGCCGCGGTTCAAGCCGCGCGCCACCAGCTCCAGAGAAGCATTCACCATCTGGCGGCGTAGCTTGATTTCACTCATGGTGTTGCTCCGGATAAAGTTGCAGCAGTCCATTCTTTGATGCCGCACACACGCCGCGCTCGGTAATCAACCCCGTCACCAGTCGCGCGGGGGTCACATCAAAGGCGTAATTGGCGATAGGGCTATCCATTGGCGTGAGCGCTACTTCCACAATTTCGCCGGCGCTGGTGCGGCCTGTAATATGGGAAACCTCCCGACCGTTGCGTTGTTCAATCGGAATATCGCGTACCCCATCTTCGATGCGCCAATCGATAGTTGGCCCGGGCAGTGCTACATAGAAAGGTACGCCGTTGTCATGCGCGGCCAGCGCCTTCAAATAAGTGCCGATCTTGTTGCACACATCACCGCACGCCGTGGTGCGGTCGGTGCCGACGATCACCATGTCTACTTTGCCATGCTGCATGAGGTGCCCGCCGGCGTTGTCGACAATCACCGTGTGCGGCACGCCATGCTGCCCGAGTTCCCATGCGGTCAAACTCGCACCCTGATTGCGCGGACGCGTTTCGTCCACCCACACGTGCAGCGGAATGCCAGCATCGAAAGCCGTATAGATAGGGGCCAGAGCCGTGCCCCAATCCACCGTAGCCAGCCAGCCAGCGTTGCAGTGCGTGAGGATATTTACTGTGCAGTTAGTACGCTGGTGAATGGCCTGGATGAGCGGAAAGCCATGCTTGCCGATGGCGCGATTGAAAGCCACATCTTCATCGCAGATGGCAGCCGCTTCGTGCCAGGCTGCAGCAGCGCGATCCGCAGGGGCAAGAGGCAACAGTTTCGCGCTGACCCGTTCAAGCGCCCAGCGCAGATTAATCGCAGTAGGGCGCGTGGCCAGCAAGGTCTGGCATGCGTCAGCTAGCGCCGTATCGGAAGTGTCGCGCAACATTGCCAAAGCCACGCCATAAGCCGCCGTAGCGCCGATCAACGGCGCGCCGCGCACCTGCATGGAGCGGATAGCGTGCGCTGCATCGTCGAGCGTGGTTAGCTGCGTAATGGCAAATTCATGCGGCAGACGCGTCTGGTCGATGATCTCGACTGAGCGGATGTTCGATTGGGGCCAAATGGTGCGATAGGGGATGCCGTTTATATTCATGCCAGAATTCTACCAGAGCTGGAAAATTTACCGTGGCGGCCACCTGTTAACGGGTGCAATTGAAGGTGTGGGCTGCTCCTTTGTTCTGCGAGCCTGGCTCGACGCGACATGTTTTTGTAGTAGGAGCGGCGCCCTCGCCGCGATATTCAAAATCGGGCCGAGGGCGGCCCTCCTACGCCAGCACTGGATGCCGCATGAAAACATCCGATACACTGCGAGAAATATTCGCTGAATAGAGTGACGATCTGCAAATAGTGCAGGCAAGGGCGCCTCCGCTACCGGTTCCCTGCGGTATGTTCAGCGCTAGATTCTTTGGACTAGATCACTATATGCTTCCAGCTCGCTATCGCTAGTCAGTAACCTCATCGGCTCCGTGATGGCTTGGGAAACAATCAACCGGTCGAACGGGTCGCGGTGCAGCATCGGCAGTTTAGCAAGCGTCTCTGTATGTATCCCTAAAACCGGCAGTTCGATGAACCCGCTTTCCGCGGTGGCCACGCGTAGAACTTGTACATCTGCGTTCAACTGCCCAATACGCTTTTGTCGCACGGTTGGCAGCGTGGCAGCAACCAGCTTTGCATCAACTTTTCCATATGCCCCGATCAGGATGGTTTCGCCGACCGCAGCGCGCTGCACTAGCTGCGAAAGTGTGCTTTTTGCTTTATGCATTGATATGACTTTCACGGCAAATCTCCGGTAATGAACTCACACATTAGCTAAGACCGGGCTAATTGTTAATTGTTAGGGTGGCTATTGCTTCGGCACGAATTAGAAAAGACTGCGTCATACCCGCGCAGATGGGTATCCAGACGTATGCACGGGGTTTCCGGCACGCTTTGGCTACTTGTCACCCGCGCATTTATACAACAATATTATGCAAAGCGGATTGTAGCGTAACCCGTTGGACTACACTATTGCCAACCAGCCTCATCTTGCTTTAATCACGGCAAATCATTATGATTAATTTTGATTAAAAGGAGGTGCCTCATGAACACAAAAGTGTTGACTGCCCACGTCCCGCTACCATTAGCCGAAAGGGTCGATCAAATGGCCGCTCGCTTGGAGCGCTCGCGTGGCTGGATTATGAAACAAGCGCTGTCCGCCTGGATCGACCAGGAGGAAGAACGCAGTCGCCTGACACAAGAAGCGTTGGCAGATGTTGATGCCGGGCGAGTGATCGACCATCAAGCCGTGCAGGCATGGGCAGACAGCCTCAGCACCGACAAACCGTTGCCGGTGCCGCGTTAATGGATTTGAAATGGACAACCAAGGGGTTGTCCGACTTGGCGCGACTGTATGAGTTTTTAGCTTCGGTGAACAGGTTGGCGGCGGCGCACACCGTACAATCGTTGATCGCTGCACCGACAAACTTGCTGGCGAATCCGCGCATTGGAGAGAAGTTGGACGAGTTTGCACCGCGCGAGGTGCGCCGCATTCTGGTGGGTCGCTATGAGATGCGTTACGAGATTCGGGAGTCGACGCTCTACGTACTGCGGCTCTGGCACACGCGAGAAGATCGATAGGGCGCTCGAAAATTATTACCAGCTCCGGCCCCTGCGCTACCTAAAAGCTGAACTCACGAAGTCCAACGACCCCATCTGCTGGCCGTAGCGGGTACCCATTATGCTCAGGCGACGGCGATCATCAAGTGACCAATCGGTTCAGCGGCGGGTTTCACCTTGATTTCGATGTCATAGCCAAGCCGATTCAAGCAGTCCATCAGTTTGCGCTCGGACAGGTTCGTGAAATCCCCGCGCATCATGTCGGACACCTTGGGCTGGGTGATGCCCATGCGCTTTGCTGCCGCTTGTTGGGTCAGCCCAAGACGGCGCATAGCCTTCCGAATTTCGATGACCAAGCCGGTTTTGATCTTGAGCTTTTCCGCGTCATGCAGGCCAAGATCGGCGTACACGTTGCCGGAACTGCGCTGCACTTCGATTCCGTCAATGATCCGTTTTTTCATTCCGTAGCTCCTTTGCTAACGCTTCGGCCACCTTGAGCCTTGCGCGAATGATGTCCAAGTCCTCTTTTAGCGTGGCAATTCCGCGTTTGCTCTTCTTCTGGAAGCAGTGCGGGACGAACACGGCTTCCTCGAATTTCACGGTGTAGACGGCGCGATACGTGCCACCCGCATCGTCTTCGACCACCTCAAGGACTCCGGCACCACCAAAGCCCTTGAGCACTTTTGCGGCATCGTGTTTATCCTCGCTCTGGGCCAGTGAGAGGGCATAGCCGAAGAACCGGCGTATATCAATTGGCAACACCATTAAATCTTTGTGGCTACTGCCGATCCATTCAAGCGGCTTTTCTTGGGCGGGGGACATGAGTTGATTATATATGAACAGGTATAAATCGCAACACTCACGTCCTGCGATATCTGTTCGCCCCCGTGGATGGTTGGGGTTGAAATACGCACATGGCGTTGTGTTTCCTCACCCTTGCAGAAATTTACCACCAAGAAAACAAGTGACGCAGCGCGTCAGTTTTAGACGGCATGGGCAATGCTGAGTGGGCGAGAATTTTTTCGTTGTAGAGGGTGATTAATACTTCAACAGTTAATTCGGATAAATGGGGCCGCCGCACGCTGGCCCGCAAAGCGCCTTTAAACATAAGGCATTCCAGCCTTGTCCGGCTGTGTCGCCGCGTCGCAACGGTCAAAATTTGTTGCGCAAACTGGCCACGTCGCAAACCCTGGCACGGTGCTTGCTGCTGTCTTTGAACAAACACGTTATGTGTTTTCTTTTCAACTAGCAGAAGGAGTGACATCATGAACATGTCTGACATTCGAATTAATAAAGGCCAGCAAGGTTTTACCCTGATCGAGCTGATGATCGTGGTGGCGATTATCGGTATTTTGGCTGCGGTTGCGATTCCGAGTTACCAGAACTACACAAGGAAGGCCAGGTTTACTGAAATAGTACAGGCCACGTCCCCAATTAAACTGGCTGTGGAAGAGTGTGTTACAGATGGTACCTGTATTGTAGCTGGTGCTATCGCAGGTATCGCTGCTAGCGCGAAAGGCATGCCCGCTATGCCTCTTGCATCTGGCAACTTGGCCAGCATGACAGTCTCCGCCACTGGGACGATTACAGCAACAGCTGCTACCGCTAATGGACTTACGGGCGAGACATTTGTTCTTGTTCCAACTCTCGGTGCTGCGGGCGCGGGCGGGTCAGCCAACGTCACCTGGGCCACAGGGGCAGCTTCCACCTGTTTAGCCGCCGGGTTGTGCAAGTAGTTGTATAGCAAGTGTAGGATGGGTAGAGCGTAGCGATACCCATCGAATCCAGAAGCCCCTCCTCGTGAGGGGCTTTTTTTATCCAACAGGCAACAAAGGGGTCACAGGCAACAAAGGGGTCAAGTCTAGACATTGTAGTCTGAGTAGAAACACAAAGGGGTCAGGTCTAGACATAACTGTTTTGCAGGCGTAAGCTTTGTTCATGTCCCGTCCCCTACGGCTAGAATTCTCTAGCGCAATCTATCACGTGACCTCTCGGAAATCAGAATAATCGTACGATAGCCCTTGCTTGCTTTCCTATATCCAAACGGATATCATTTCAATATGAAACCAGTACGATTCCTCGGCGACTCGCTCAAGTGCTTGCGTGAGTTCCCGATCGATGCGCGGCAAGATGCGGGACGCCAACTTGACAAGGTGCAGAACGGCAAGCAGCCCGATGACTTTAAGTCTATGCCATCAATTGGCAAAGGCGTTGAAGAAATTCGGGTGTGGGATGACGCAGGTACCTTCCGAGTGATCTACACAGCTCGTCTGGTTGATGCGGTTTACGTTCTTCATGCTTTCCAGAAGAAAACACAGGCCACGTCGAAACGAGACATAGAGACTGCGAAGGCACGCTTTGCACAACTGATGAGAGGTGAAAAATGAGCAAACCGAAGATCGAAAGTTACGCCAGTGTGTGGGATGCTATTACTGACACGCCCGAGGAAGCGGTCAATCTGCGGTTGCGCTCAGAACTAATGGACAAGATTACTGTCGTTATTGAAGAAAAAGGATGGACGCAGCTTGAGGCCGCTGGTCATTGCGGTGTGACTCAACCGCGTGTTAACGATTTGCTGCGTGGTCGAATTTCACGCTTCTCGCTTGACGCCTTGGTGAACATCGCTGCTGCGCTCGGCTGCCGCGTTCACGTCGAACTTGAAGCAGCCTGACCCTCTTTCAACTCGCAACATCGTCCGTAAACAAAAGCACAACAAAGGGGTCAAGTCTAGACATTGTGGTCTGAGTAGCAAACGAACGGAAAGCCGGGTTATGCAAATGCCATATATTGGCAAGTCTATCGTGCAAGCACCCGGAGCCATTCCGCCAAGTCACGTTCATCCGCATGCCCCAATACGATCTTGCGAACCATGTCGCCAGCCTCTTCGGATTCGTAGGAAAGTTCGATACCGTTAAGCGCCAGCACGGCATCCATGGATGCAAAGGCTGTGCGTTTATTAGCATCATTAAAGGCGTGGGCCACGGCGATGTATGCTGCATAGCAGGCGGCCAGATCAAAAACATCGTCAATCAGACCGTAGGTCAATCGATTCTCCACGCGAGCCACGACAGCCTCAATGGACTTCTGTAATGCTTCTCCCTGGAGATCACCCGGGTTGATTACGTGATTGTGGATAATGACGACATGTTCAGATGTCAGGAATTTCACTTATCTTCCAGATATTTGAGAACCCCACCGATAAAGGGTCGTCGTTGCGTGAGCGTTGCTTCAACATCTGCCAAAGTTGCCGCCTCAAACTGGATTTTCTCAACGGCAGCCGTCGGGACAAAGTAACCAACTACCTGATTGCGATTCATGATGGCAACGGCTTTGCCACCAGCCTGGCTGAAGACTTTGGCAGGTTCGCGCAATTCGGTCATTGATACGGTCTTGTGTGCCAGTAGGGTTTGCATGGCTTGCTCCTGAAAATGGATGTGTATCTAGATGTGATTGTTAGGTAGATGTTAGTATCACTTTTTCAAAAACGCAAGCGCTATGGCAGATTCGAAAACAGTACAAAAGAATACGAAAGGGTCAGGTCTAGACATTTCAGCCTTGCTGGCGTAAGCTTCGCTTATGTCCCGTCCCCTCCGTCTCGAATTCCCTGGTGCAATCTATCACGTGACCTCTCGTGGCAATGCGCAGGGGGCTATCTTTACCGATGATGAAGACAGGCTGCTGTTTCTTGCCGTGCTGGAGGAAGCGGTTACGCGCTTTGGCTGGTTGTGCCACGCCTACTGCCTGATGGACAACCACTATCATCTGCTGATTGAGACGCCGGATAGCAATCTCTCGCTGGGCATGCGCCAGCTCAATGGCGTGTATACCCAACGTTTCAACCGCCGCCACGTCCGTGTTGGCCATCTATTCCAGGGTCGCTTCAAAGCTATTATGGTGGATCGGGATAGTTATCTTCTAGAACTTTGCCGCTACGTGGTGCTCAACCCCATTCGAGCCAAGATGGTAAAAAATATCAACCGCTACCCTTGGAGCAACTACCTGGCAACCGCCGGGAGTCAGCCAGCACCGGAGTGGTTGACCACAGACTGGGTGTTAAGCCAGTTTGGCCGCAGCCGCGCCGTGGCCCGGCGCAAGTATGTGGCGTTTGTGGCGCAGGGAAAGAACTTGCCCTCGCCTTGGCTGGAGTTGAAAGGGCAGGTATTGCTCGGCTCGGAACAATTTGTGGAGCGGATGCAGCCGCTGCTTGAGGGAAAGAGTGACCTCAAGGAGATACCGCGCGCTCAGCGCCTGGCGCACCGGCCCAGCTTGAAGGCGCTGTTTCCGGCGAGGGTGCGGGAGGACAAGCAAACGCGCGATGAGACAATCCGGCGCGCCTATCTCGAATACGGCTACACGATGGCGGCCATTGCGCGCCAGTCGGAGATACACTATTCGATGGTGAGTAAGGTGATTAGTGGGGAGCGATGAGAAGTGGAATGTCTAGACCTGACCCCTTCGTTTTGTGTGACCCCTTCGTTTTGTGAGAAAGGAGATCAAAAAATGAAAACGCTTAAAATTGCTATCGCTTCGGACGATCAGTTTTTCCGTGAATTCGGTGACACTTGGGAGCGGGCCGAAAAAGGGAAATCGCCGAAGGTGCCGACGGAGCGTCTCTACTTCGAGGATGCTGTGACCATGTTTCGGACGCTCTCCAATACCCGGCTGCACCTGTTGTCTGTGTTGAGGCATCATGGAGCTCTGCGGATTGCTGCGCTTGCCCGTGCACTCGGTCGTGACTACAAAAATGTGTATGACGATGTGAAGCTGCTCAAGCGGTTTGGTTTGATTGAGCAGGGTGATAAGGGCGTGTCAGTACCCTTCGATAAAATCAGCATGGAAGCAGAAATCGACTTAGCCGCATAGCGCACATTGGCCTGTGTACTGTCGAAAAAATCTTCGGGCAGCGACGATGATTGGTATACGATGCAGTTATCGAGGCGTGACCGGACTTTCAGTCCGCACTCAAGCCTACCGGCTTCAGCCGGTGCATGTTTAATCAGGCAATGCCGGGGTTGCCCGAAACACCAATCAGCTTGGGCAAATTGAGTGTGTGTGGTTTGACTACTTTGATGTCGCGCAGATAGGTTGCGACGACATCCCAGATTGGCTCGCCGCCTGCCGCGTTTTCGGAAACGGGTGCCCATCCAGCTACCTTATACTTTTTCTGCGGGTCGATCAGTTTGCCTTTGAGGCGCATTTCGCTGATGCGCTTGCCGATCTTCTGGCCCGGGTTGCAGGTGTACGTCATGGCGCCTACGCGTACCATGTCGCCGCCTTGCTGGTAGTAGGGGTCGGCGTTGAACAGGTTGTCGCACACGTCTTCCAGGATCAGCTTGATGGTTTCGCCGGTCATTTCCGTGAGTGTAGTGGAGGGGTAGGTGATGGCTGTCTGATCCATCAGCCGTTCCATGGTGATGGCTTCGCCCGGCAGCAGCGTGGTGCCCCAGCGGAAGCCGGGGGAGAAGGCCAGATCCGCACCTTTTACCGCGATCAGGGCATCCAGGATGAGTTGGTCGAAGGTGCCGTTGAAGTTGCCACGGCGATAGAGCAGATCTTCAGTGACGGCCAGTTTCTCGTTCAGCTTGTCCGCATAGGGTGCGCGCGCTTTTTCGATCAGCTCGCTCATGGCGCGGTCGGGTTCGAGCAGGTTGGAGAATATGGGTAATAGTTTGTACTGATGGCCGACTATCTTGCCGTTTCTTACATCGAAATCGAGCACGGCCAGAAACTTTCCGTTGGAGCCTGCGTTGCTTACCAGGGTTTGTCCCTTGCTATTTTTGACCATGGTTGGCAGCGGAACGCCATCATGCGTGTGGCCGCCCAAAATGGCATCGATGCCGGTGACGCGGGAGGCCATTTTAAGATCCACATCCATGCCGTTATGCGATAGCAAGACGACTACCTGGGCGCCTTTGGCACGGGCTTCATCCACCATCTGTTGCATGTGGTCGTCCTGGATGCCGAAGCTCCAGTCAGGCACCATGTAACCCGGGTTGGCGATGGGTGTGTAGGGGAAGGCCTGACCGATAATGGCGACCGGCACGCCGTTCATTTCCTTGATGACGTAGGGCGAAAAAACCTGGTCGCCAAAGTCTTTGGTTTTGATGTTCTGGGCGATAAAGTCTAGGTTGCCCTTGAAGTCGTTGTCGACAATTTGCTTCACCCGGTCTGCGCCCAGGGTGAATTCCCAGTGGCCCGTCATGATGTTGACGCCGAGTAGTTTGCCGGCGTCGACCATGTCCTGGCCTTTGGTCCATAGCGCGGTGGCGGAACCTTGCCAGGTGTCGCCGCCATCCAGCAAAAGCGCGCCGGGACGGTTGGCGCGCAGCATTTTTACCAGCGTGGCGAGATGGGCGAAGCCGCCAACTCTTCCGTAGGTACGCGCGGCCTTCTCAAAATCCAGGTAAGTGAAAGCGTGCGCTTCTGGCGTGCCAGGGCGAATGCCGAACGCTTTAAGCAGTTTTTCACCCACCAGGTGGGGCGCGTGCCCACTGCTTGCAGCGATGCCCAGGTTGACGTTAGGCTCGCGGAAATAAATGGGCAGCAACTGGGCGTGGCAATCGGTGAAATGGAGCAGGCTGACGTTGCCGAATTTTGGCATATCATAGTAACCACCCGGATTCCCGGCTGCCATCGCGTTGCGGCTATCAAGCACCAGGCCGGAAGCAGCCGCAGCCGCCAAGATCTGCAAGAATTCACGACGGTTCATCATCTTAAAGCGCTCCTAATTTTTCAGGCGCCAAAGCGCGCGACAGCACGTGCCGCAATGAATCGAGTGGCAGCCAATGTAATTCAAAATTTATGGGGGAATTCAATAGCCCGGGTGGCTGCATGAGGCCACCCGGGCTATTAACAAGGGTTATTTCCGGAAGACTGAAGCCTTCATTGGCAGGCCATTGCTCATGTAGGAGAAGAAATACTCCAGATTGTTGTATTCTTCGCTACCTACAGCAAATGGAACTGCACGCACCAGTTTGTTACAGCCGACAAATCGCTCCTGCAACGTTACCAGATTGTCTCCTCCTCTGAATACCGGCCAGTGCGTGGCTGCACCTAGTGAAGGCGAGAGAATTTCAGTGCGTATGATGTTGCCGGCATTGTCGACATGGCAGGTGGCGCAAGCAAAATTCAGCTGGCCGCGGCGGGTATAGTAATGCGTTTTGCCTGCTTCATATGCTGCCACGGCAGCAGGACTTTCCACCTTGATGTTCATCGGCATGCCATCCGACAAGGTGCGCGCGTAGGCAGTCAGTGTGTCCATCGTAGCGCCATCGCCATACTTGTACTCCGCCTCGCCGTTGTCCTTGCGGCATTGGTTGATCGTCATCTCTAAAGTAACGACCTTACCCAGTTTGTCATCGAAATAGGGATAGTTTCCGGCCACATTTTTTCCGCCGTTAGGGAAACAGCTTGCGTAGGTTTTGCCGTTCTTGAACGGCGTTGCCCACATTTTACTGCCAGCCTCGATCACGTTCCCGAAAGGCGGGAAATCCATGATGGCTTTGTATTGATTCATCGAGTCAGTACTCAATGCCAGTGCACCGTAAACATAATCCTTGAACTGGAGTTTGGGAAGGCGCTTTTTGTAAAACTCGATAATCCCCTTGCGGTCTTGTTCCGGTGTCGCGTGAGCGGGAACCGCAGAAGTCAGAAAAACGCTTCCAAGCAATGCTAATACTGTTTTTTTCATATGATCCTCCAAGTGAACCTTTCCTGTTAGTCTAGGACATGCTTGAGGCATGTTGCCAACCATGGCTGGTCGACAGCATTGGTTCTTATTTGATCGTTTCTTCAGCAGTGTCTTTATTGCCTTTATTGTCTTCCCAACTGATGACAATCTTGTCACCGGTTTTGGCGCCTTTGGCTTTGAAACCCAAGAAGGGATTCTTCGCGATGGCGACGCTCCACTCTGCAGACAGGACGGTTTTGCCATTCAGTGCGGCAGTGACGTTCTGGATAAAGTGCGCGGGAATGATCTGGCCTGTTTTGGCATCCTTGCGCTGTCCGGTTTCCATAATGTGAGTGATGAGCACCTTGATGTCAGCGGTATTGCCGTCCATCTTGGCGCGAATTTTTGTGAGTTCTGCCATGCTTGTATCCTCTAAATATTCAGTTTAAGGGTTGTTCGCTCAATATTGCCGGGGTAATTAACCGCCGCATCCACCGATAGTCACTTTTACCTCTCTCGCTGCGGTGTACAGCTTGCCACCTGCTTTGACTATCGCGCGAACGTTTGATGTCTGGCTCATCTTGATACGAGTAGAGATATAACCTTCGGCACCATTGGATAGCTCAAAGACGGCTGTCAGTGGGCTTGGGTTTTTTTCCGCCAGGATCGTGATGGATTGCGTACCAGGAATATTGCTGGTTACTTCGATTTGGACATTGCTGCCGCTCTCTGCGATTTCTGGCGCTTTAATGATAATGTCCTTGCTGTCGGCGGTTGCACCGAGCCCCAGTCCTTTTAAAGCTTCTGCAACATTCTTGGCCTCGAAGGCGGCTTTGTTCCACTCGGCGGCAAATACGCGTGCTGGAAGAAGGCCGGCCAAGGCGGCCAGAGCAATAGTGGATTTAAGAGTGGTTCTGCGAAGCGGGTTCATCTATTGGTTCTCCTGATGGGTTCAAAGGGTATGAACATAATCTACAATCTTGTCGAGTTCCTGTTCGGTCAAGATTTTATGCTTACCGAATGGTGGCATGGAAGTTCGCGGGTTGGCCTTGGTAGAATCCCAAATCTGAGCACGTAATTTTGCGCGGTCAGGGAAGCGGGCTTTCATGGTAACCAAAGGGGGGGCGATATTCGCCATGGTGACCGCTTTGGGATCGCCTGGAATGGAATGGCAGGCGAGGCAATTGCCTTTTTTATTGTCAAAAGCCAAATCCTGGCCTGTGGGTTCGTCCGCAGCCCATGCCAGATTTGTCGATAGGATAGCAAGCAAGCTGGCTAATGGCAGTGCAGCGCTTAGACGCATCGTAATCCTCCTTTGGAATGTCTTATTAATCTTATTGAATCGTTGTTCCTTGCTCCCGCAAGAACCCACGTGTCGCTGCTGATGCTACAAGCTATTGCCAAGTAACGCCAACTGCAAACCGTAATGAAAGCATATCAAAATATTTTCGGAAGCTTCAAACTATTTTCAGATTTTTTTGTTTATTTTCTGATGGTTGGTATTATAGGACTAGCTATAGAAAAAAATTATTATATGCTAATATTATATGCCATTTGAATAATTTGTATTGCAGCAATTTGAAGATTCAAGGTTTCTTCTGGTTTTCAGCCACGATGGCATGCAGTTCTTTCAAGCGGGATTCCGCACTGGAGAGCAAATAGAAATTGCTGTCTCCGCTCTTGATCGCGATTTGCAATTGTTCGATAGCGGCGGGAACGTTGCCGGAACGGGCGTAGGCTTCCGCCTGCGCCTGGTGCTGAAGGAACACTCTTCCTTGAGCAGCATGGCTTCTGGCAAGCAGCCCATAGAGTCGAAAATCATTCGGTGCTGTCTCAATCTGATTAGCCAGAAACTTCTCAGCCGTTTTGGCTTGCTTGTTTTCCAGCAACATTTCCGCATAGCCGTAAATTAATGCGCGGTGCTGTGGAAAGCGTTTCAGGGCGGTATGGTAAATATCCAGTGCGGCGGAAAACTGGCCGCTCGCCACCTTGATTTCCGCTGCCAGAGTTTCAACAATGGCGCTGGATTTGACCAAGCCACGCAGTTTGGTAATCTCTTGTTCGGCGCGCCCATATTGCCGTGTGCGTATGAGCGCATAGGTGTAACCATAACGCGCGGCCGGCTCGCTTTCGTATTTTTTATCTTTCAAACTTTCGGAAAAATCAGCAACAGTCAGTTCCGCATCACCCTGCATGGCACGCAGCTTTGCACGCAGCAGCTGAAACTCCAGACTACTTTTTACCTGCTTATAGGGAAGCGATGCCACGCGGTTTTCCACATCAGCAATGCGCTCAGTCGTCAGCGGGTGGGTGCGCAAGTAGGCTGGAGCGTTGTTATCGTACGCCCGACCATATTTCTGCAAGCGCTCGAAAAAAGCCGGCATAGCATGCGTGTCGAAATCCGCATGTTCGAGGATTTGCAGGCCGATGCGATCAGCCTCGCGTTCGTGGTCACGGGTGAAATTAAGTTGCGTCTGGATGCTTGCTGCTTGGGCAGAAACCAGCGCAGCATTGGCTACCTGCGGATTGGAACGGGCCGCAAGAATGGCTACCGCAACAGCAGCGAGCGTGGAGAGAGAATTTTGCTGGGTGCTGGCGATCATGCGTGATAGGTGCTTTTGCTCGATGTGCGCAATCTCGTGCGCCATTACGCTGGCCAATTCGGATTCGTTTTGCGTTGCCAGAATAAGTCCCGTATGTACCCCGATATAGCCACCAGGCAAGGCGAAAGCGTTTAGGGTGTCATCCTGTACCAAAAAAAACTCGATGCTGTGACGGTTATCCGGGCTATTAGCAACCAACCGGTAGCCGAGATCATTAATATATTCGGTAAGCTCGGCGTCATCCAGATTGCTGCGGCTGGCACGTATTTCCTGCATAATTTCTTCCCCGATGCGTCGTTCTTGTTGGGGAGAAAAAACAGCTTGGGACGCTTCGCCCAGGTCGGGTAGATTGTCAGCTAACACCGCCGGAACGAACAGTATCGTTATTATTTTGGCGGAAAGGAGCGCTAGGAAATAAGAGAGCCTCATAGGGCTGGTATGATAGCCCGGTTGTCAGATAAGTTCCTCCTTAATACTATTTCAGGAAGGCCATACATGAGTGAATTAACCCATTTCGATGCTCAAGGACGCGCGCATATGGTTGACGTGGGTGAAAAAACCGAGACGCGTCGATTCGCCCGGGCTGGCGGACGTATCGTCATGCAACCGGAAACATTGCGCATGATCCAGTCGGGTTCCAGCAAAAAGGGCGATGTTTTGGGAGTAGCGCGAATCGCTGCGATTCAGGCTTCCAAACGCACCGCTGAACTGATCCCTTTATGTCACCCTTTGGCATTAACCAGCGTTGCCGTTGCGTTCGAAGTCGATGAGATCCGCAATACCGTAAACTGCATAGTAACGGCTGAAACACTGGGTAGAACCGGGGTTGAGATGGAAGCGCTGACAGCAGTGACTGTCGGCCTGCTCACAATTTACGATATGTGCAAGGCGGTAGATCGCGGCATGCGTATCGAGGAAATACACTTGATGGAAAAAATGGGTGGTAAATCGGGGCATTGGTGTGCTGAGGTAAATAGCTAGGCCAATCGTCGGGCGAAGCTATGCTAACCCGACCTGCGAGGTTCCCCTTCAATGTTCAGGTTGTTTTTCTCGATGCCCAACCCTATGCCGTAGTTCAATAGTTGTTGCTATTGCGTCGACAAATTGGATGTAAGTTCGACATTCCCTCTTGGCTGCTCGCAGTCTAAATGTGACGTTGAGCGGCAGTTCCAATCCCTGCCAATTCGCGTTAAACCTCACGAATTAACGTTTGTTCATCTATATCCGCATTGATATCCAAATTCCTGGCATGGGACTTGCTTAGGTTATTGCACAAAGGCTGTGTCGCCAGTTTGTGATAGTGCGGCACATATTTCGAAATTACACATAAATGGAGGTATCTGGATTGCCTAGAGGCAATCTGCACATGATTGGGAGTTTGACCCATGACCAAGTCTTTTGATTGGCGCGTCTCGTTTAGTCTCTGGGCGTTTGGCGCTCTGCTGATGATTGTATGTTTGCCACGTGCGCAAGCTGCAAGTTTCAATGAATTATCCTCTGTTGGTTCTGTATCTTTCACTTTCTCTTTGTCGGATTTACCCCGGGCCGAGCCCATCCAAATCAGTTCCAGCTTGAAGAACTTCGGCGAATTGCTTGATCGTCTGGAATTGCTTGATGAGGCGGATGCGCCTGCCAATATTGTTGCCGCGCTACGTACCGCGTCTGTGGTGTCTACGACGGAATTTCCACTCGACGACGAGATCGCGACGGCTGTCGATGCTACCGGTATGAGCGGCCAATTGGCTATCAATTCCGAAGCGCCTGAGGCATGTCGTGCAAACGGTGTGGCGCGCGGCGATTACAACTATGGCGCCGTAGCTGAGTCGGAGTGCACTTGTGAACTATATCAACGCAATCCGGCCGCCCGCTCCAGCAGCGCTACAGCCAAGGAATTTCACTGGGTAAAGAGTTGCAAAAAAGCGCGCTACAAAGCGGGCTAGTAGCGAGGCTCTAAGGCGATTCTCCCGCCTCGTTTTTTGTTACTTCAGCCTTAAGCCAGCCGCGCGCCAGGGTGATTTTTAGGCCGGTGCCCGGTGTGGCTTGAGCGCTATCTCTTAGCAGTTCACCCGATTCGTTTTCTACAATGCTAAATCCACGCGCCAGAATGGTGAGTGGATTTAGATGCTCCAAATTGAGAGCAAGATTTTCTAGTTGAGTGGCATGTTTTGCCAGGCGATGATCTGACGCTAGCTGCATACGGCGTGCCAATTCCAGCAATTTTTCTTCGCGCCGGGCAAAATCCGGCCGTGAACCCGTAAGTTGTCTGACTAGAAATTGTACTTGCCAGTTTCGGTCGTCCAATGCGCGATTGCATGTCTGTTGCAGTCTTCCTCGCAGGTGCGATAGTTGTCGCCACTGTTGGAGCAGTTTTTCGCCAGGATGGATAAGCCGGCGCGATAGGTAGTCCACATGTTGTACGCGATCCTCCAGTCTGCGCTGAGTGTTGCCATGCAGGCGTTTGGCCAGGACGGCGAGTTGATGCAACAGATTTTCCCGGTCAGGTGTAATGAGTTCGGCTGCCGCAGTTGGTGTAGGAGCACGTTGATCAGAGACGAAATCGGCAATGGTGAAATCCGTTTCGTGGCCGATGCCAGATATAACCGGGATGGGGGAAGCATGTATCGCTCGCGCCACAACCTCCTCATTGAACGGCCATAGATCTTCTATGCTGCCGCCGCCCCGGCAGAGAATTAATACATCGCATTCGGCCCGATTCCCGGCTATCTGGATGGCCGTGGCGATTTTCTCTGCGGCGCCTTCGCCTTGTACCGGTGCCGGGTAAAGAACGACTGGGATGGCAGGCATGCGCCTGTTTAGCGTGTTGAGAACATCCTTCAGTGCGGCGGCAGCCGGTGAGGTGATAATTCCGATTTGGCGCGAGTAAGCGGGCAGGGGGCGTTTGCGCTTCGAATCGAATAAACCTTCCTGGCCTAATTTTATTTTGAGCTTTTCAAATGCCGCGTACAGCGCGCCCAAGCCCGCACGCCGCATGGTTTCGATGTTGAGCTGGAATTCTCCGCGCGCCTCGTAAAGAGTTGCCAAGGCACGCACCTCAACCTGCATGCCGTTTTCAGGCACCCAATCCAGATATTGGCTCTTGTTACGGAACAGGACGCAACGCACTTGGGCGCTGTTATCCTTGAGGGAAAAATACCAGTGACCTGAAGTAGCGCGGGTGAAATTAGATATTTCTCCGCTTACCCAAAGCAAAGGTAAGTTGTGTTCCAATAACTCACGCGCTCTGCGAACCAGATCGCCCACGGAAACGACTGGAGAGCTAGGAATGAGTTCGGGAGGAGCGTACATGGCTACGGATTCTAGCACCAACAGCCTATCGAAACAGACACCCATTCCCCCTCCATCGCTTGACAAACCTGAATTTGTTGGCGTAATCATCCACAGATGTCATAAAACCTTCATAGTCGTTCCGATAATGACTTGAAGTGCCACAATAATTTATTAACTAATTGATATTTATGTATAAATTAACTGTCTAAAAAATAGTCGTCAAGGGGGTTTCCTTGTGAGAAGGTTGTTTGGGCATCCTTTTTGTAAACTGCGCACAATGTTATCCACAGATATTGTGGAGAACTTAAAAAACACTTTTTAATCGATAAGTTAGTTTGATGGACTGTGCTGGGCGACGACCGGACTCAGATCGCTGGTTATTGCTAGACCTGCTATTGCTGGGTGCAATTGAAAGTACTGGCTGTTCCTTTGTTCTGCAAGTCTGGCTCGACGCGATATACCCCTGTAGCGGCGCCCCAGCCGCGATATTCAAAATCGAACCGAGGGCTGCCCTCCCGCGCCAGCACTTTCAATTGCCCCCGTTATTGCTAGCCTGCTTGCCGAAACGCTGCCAGCAGGCTAAAGTTACGAAGATTTTTTTGTGGGGAGACAAGGTGTGTTAACGATTATTGAAGCGGCAGGCTGGCCTATCTGGCCGATCATTTTTGCCTCCATAGTGGCTTTGGGTGTTATTGGCGAGCGGCTGTGGTCTTTGCGCCGGGATCAAGTGGTGCCGCCGACTTTGCTGCCGGTCGTGGTTCAGGAGTATAAGCAAAAAGGGGTGAGTGCGGACATGTTAAACCGTCTTGCTCAAGGTTCGCCGCTTGGCCAAGTGTTCGCGGCAGGATTGAAAAATGCTAAAAGTTCGCGTGAGGTAATGAAAGAGGCAATCGAGGAGTCCGGACGTGCTGCGACGGTCGAGCTGGAGCGATTTCTTACTACCCTGGGAACTATTGCTTCCGTTAGCCCACTGCTCGGCTTGCTGGGTACCGTGATCGGCATGGTGGAAATATTTGGTGCGCAAACAGCCGGCGGCACCAGTCCGGCGGTATTGGCCCACGGTATTTCAGTGGCACTCTACAACACGGCTTTCGGCCTGATCGTCGCTATTCCCAGCATGATTTTTTACCGGTTTTTTCGCACCCGGGTAGAAACGCTGGTGATTGAAATGGAGCAGCAGGCCGTCAAATTGGTGGAAGTGGTGCATGGGGAGCGCCAGTAATGAATTTTATGCGGGGCAGGCAGCGTGAGGAGCCGGAAATCAACCTGATTCCGATGATCGATGTGTTGCTGGTGATTCTGATTTTTCTCATGGTCACCACGACCTATTCGCGCTTCTCCGAACTGCAGATTAACCTTCCCAGCGCGACGGCTGATAAACAGCCTGATCGTCCGGTTTCTGTCAATGTGGCGGTGGATGCACAGGGGCACTATTCCATCAACAATGCGCCAGTTTCTTTTAGTGGAGTGGATGGCTTGAGCGCTGAACTTAAGCGCGCAGCAGGCAATAACCCTGAGCCACCGGTGATTATTAACGCGGATGCCAATACTACCCACCAGGCTGTAGTCAATGTGATGGAAGCGGCACGGCTGGCTGGTTTGAGCCATATTACCTTTGCCACCCAAAGTCAGTCCGGCAAGTAATTCTCGTTTCGCTGCGTCCGGGCTGGAGCGGCAGTGGTACTGCTTCGGCCCTTGGCACTTACTCCTGATACCCATAAGTTTTTTGTTTCGGCTGGTCGTTTTCCTCCGCTTCCTGTTGTATCGCTTTCACTTGCTTCCCGTCGAGCGACTGCCTGTGCCTGTGATTGTGGTGGGTAATATCACCGTAGGCGGCAGCGGCAAGACACCTCTGGTTTTATGGCTGGCTGCAAAATTACGGAGTTTGGGTTGGCAGCCCGGCATTATCAGCCGCGGTTACAGAGGTGAAAACCGATCGCAGCGGGAAGTAATGCCGGACTCTGACCCGTTGCTGGTGGGCGACGAGCCGGTATTGTTAGCCAGAAAGTCTGCTTGCCCGGTATGGGTTGGAAGAAATCGGGCAGAAACCGGACGTTCGCTGCTGAAAGCTCATCCAGCTTGCAACCTGATTATTAGTGACGATGGCTTACAGCATTACCGTCTGGCGCGTGATGTAGAGATTGTTGTGGTGGATGGCGAGCGAAGGTTTGGCAATGGGTTTCTGCTGCCGGCAGGGCCGCTGCGCGAGCCGGTAACTCGGCTAGTCAGTTTCGATGCAGTGGTGGTGAATGGTGGTGGTGCAGTGCCAGCCAATGCCAAGGCTGGGTTTTTTATGTCCCTTGTAGGGTCTGAGTTTTATAATCTTGCTGACCCGGTAAAGCGTGCTAAACCACAAGATTTTGTTGGCCAAGCTTTGCATGCAGCTGCGGGGATTGGCAACCCGCTTCGTTTTTTTGACCATCTGCGTAGCTTGGGTCTGACGGTGAGCGAACACCCCTTTCCGGATCACCACGTTTTTAATCCAGGAGATCTTGATTTCCCAGGCCAAATACTGATGACGGAGAAGGATGGAGTAAAATGCGCAAAGTTTGCCAAAGATAATTTTTGGGTTCTGGCGGTAGAGGCTGAAGTTGGCGAAGATCTCGCCAGGCTGGTTGCAGAAAAAGTGAGGAACAGAAATGGATAGCAAGCTGCTTGAGATTCTCGTGTGCCCCCTGTGCAAGGGGCCGCTGCTGTACAAAAAAAATGAGCAGGAATTGATCTGCAAGGCTGACAGGCTTGCCTACCCGATCAAGGACGACATTCCGGTGATGCTTGAAGAAGAGGCGCGCAAGTTACCGGCAGAAGAGGAAGTATAAGTCTGTGGATGGGGCAACCCTGTTAACCCCTATGAATTTCAAAGTTATCATCCCCGCCCGCTACGCATCCACCCGACTCCCCGGCAAGCCGTTATTAGATATTGATGGTCGTCCGATGGTCGTGCATGTGGCCGAGCGTGCTGTACAAAGCGGTGCTGCCGAGGTGTGGGTGGCGACCGATCACGCAGGCGTGTTCGAAGCAGTGGAAAGGCACGGCTTCAAAGCGTGTATGACAGGCGCTGAACATGTGTCCGGTACGGATCGGTTGGCGGATGCGGCAGCACAATTGGGGTTTGCCGCTGACGATGTTGTGGTTAATGTGCAGGGCGACGAGCCGCTTATTGAGCCGGCACTGATCCGAAAAGTGGCGGAACATTTGTCGACACATTCCACTGCGGTCATGTCAACCGCATGTCATGCATTGCATGACCTGGACGCCATGTTTAATCCCAACGTAGTCAAGGTGGTGCTGGATGCCGAGGGCTATGCGCTGTATTTCAGCCGCGCACCGATTCCCTATGCGCGCGATGCCTGGGCGAATTCCTCACCCCCTCACTCCTCGATCCCTGAGCGCTTGCCAGTCTATCGTCATATCGGTCTCTATGCCTATCGTGCGCGTTTTCTTAAAACATTCTCGCGGCTCGAACCGGCGCTCATAGAACAGTTCGAATCGCTCGAGCAGTTACGCGCCATGTGGCACGGATATCGAATCAGTGTTGCAGTTACCGACCACGCGCCTGCTAGCGGTGTGGATACCGAGGATGACTTGCGGGCCGTGCGCCGCATATTCGAATTGGGAGCCGGATAGGCACGGTATGTGGCGGCACGTGAAAGCTGGTTTTATGAGTGGATAAAAAAAATTAAATGTGCACCAAGCAGTAATTTAAATACCCTTACTGGGTTTAGCGTTTAAAATGACCGATTTGTTGATAAATATCAGTGGAGAATTGAGTATGCGTCTGATTTTGTTAGGAGGCCCCGGGGCCGGTAAAGGTACACAGGCTAATTACATTAAGGAAAAATACGGCATTCCGCAGATTTCCACCGGCGACATGTTGCGCGCGCACGTCAAGGCGGGCAGTGAGCTGGGTGTGAAAGCCAAGGCAATCATGGACGCGGGTGGTCTGGTGTCGGATGACATTATCATCGGCATGGTGAAAGAGCGTCTCACCCAGGACGACTGCAAGAAAGGCTATCTGTTCGACGGTTTCCCCCGCACCATTCCCCAGGCTGAGGCCATGAAGGCTGCCGGCGTACCGATCGACTACGTGGTGGAAATCGACGTGCCGGATGAAGAAATCATCAAGCGCATGTCGGGCCGTCGCGTGCATGTGGCTTCTGGCCGCACTTATCACGTGGTATTCAATGCGCCCAAAGTGGCAGGTAAAGACGACGAGACCGGCGAGGATTTGATCCAGCGCGACGATGACACGGAAGAAACCGTCAAGAAACGTTTGGACATCTACCATGCCCAGACTGAACCATTGGTCAAATATTACGCCGACTGGGCTGCGACTGCTGTGGCTGGCGCACCCAAGTGCGTGAAGGTTCCCGGTATCGGCAAGGTCGATGGAATCCGCGACGCGATTTTCAAGGCGCTAGGATAAGTTAAATAAAGGCGGATAATTCCGCCTTTATTACTTTGTGCAGATATGAAAAAAGCAATTTCGGATTTTACTGAAACAGAACGCTGGGTGGTTGATACCACTTTGAAGGAGCGTTACGGCAAGGCGATTGAGGTAAAGGCAGCTGATGTGGAGTTGCGGTTAAGTCCGGCAGATCGCGAGTTGACTTTGTGTCCCGCGTTATTCTGGGCTGAGCGTGAAGCGGCTTTTGTGCTTACCAAGACCGGAGATGGACGCTTTCGCTGCCAGTTTTACTACTCGGTACTCGAGCAATATGGCACCGGGCACGAAGAATATGACGACCTGGCTGAATGTGTGACTGCACTGTTAAAACTACAGGCGGATCATGAAGCACAGCGCCAGGCAAAAATTTAGATTTTAAATACAAGGGAGCTACGACATGGCAAAGAAAAACGCTTTCTACGCCCAATCCGGTGGTGTCACCGCTGTTATCAATGCATCTGCCTGTGGCGTGATTCAAACCGCACGCAAGCACAAGGACAAGATTGGCAAGGTATATGCCGGACGCAACGGCATTATCGGTGCGCTGACCGAAGAGCTGATCGATACCAGCAAAGAATCCGATGCAGACATAGCCGCATTGCGCTCGACGCCTTCCGGCGCTTTCGGTTCCTGCCGTTTCAAACTCAAATCACTGGAACAAAACAAGCGCGAATACGCACGCCTGATCGAAGTCTTCAAGGCGCACAACATCGGTTATTTCTTTTACAACGGCGGCGGCGACTCCGCCGATACCTGCTTCAAGGTCTCCCAGTTGTCCGAAACCATGGGTTATCCAGTGCAGGCCATTCACGTACCCAAGACCGTAGATAACGATCTGCCCATTACCGACTGCTGCCCCGGTTTTGGCTCTGTGGCCAAATACGTGGCCGTGTCTACTCTGGAGGCTTCCTTCGATGTGAAATCGATGGCCAAGACCTCCACCAAAATTTTCGTAATCGAGGTGATGGGACGTCATGCCGGGTGGATTGCGGCGGCTGGTGGATTGCTGGTGGACCATAATGTTCCAGTGGTGATACTGTTCCCCGAAGTAGAATTCAATCAGAAAAAATTCCTCGCCAAGGTGGCCGAGAACGTCAAGAAATTCGGCTACTGCACGATCGTGGTTTCCGAGGGTTGTCACTATCCGGACGGAAAATTCCTGGCGGAGCAGGGTACGCGCGATGCTTTCGGTCATGCCCAGTTGGGTGGTGCCGCACCGGTGGTGGCCAACATGATCAAGGATGCACTGGGCTACAAGTTCCACTGGGCTGTGGCAGATTACCTGCAACGTGCTGCGCGTCATATTGCATCCAAGACCGACGTCAAGCAGGCTTATGAGCTGGGCAAGGCAGCAGTGCAGCTGGCGCTCAAGGGTCACAACTCGGTTATGCCAACGGTGGATCGTATTTCTGATTCGCCCTACAAGTACAAGATCGGCATGGCGCCGTTGTCCAAAGTGGCCAACGTGGAAAAATTCATGCCCAAGGACTTTATCAGCAGCGACGGCTTCGGTATTACCGCAAAGTGCAAGCGCTACCTGACCCCGCTGATTCAGGGCGAGGATTATCCCAAGTACGTGGATGGCCTGCCGCAATATGTGACGTTGAAAAACATTGCAGTGCCGAAGAAGCTGAAAGAATTTAAGCTGTAATTGAGTCGCGTGCGGGGGCGCGCTGCGTCCCCGCTTTGCAAAGGTAAAGAGTAAGTATGACTTTGGACCGGGCGCGTGAATTGTTAAGAGTACAAGCTGATTTTGGCGGGTTTTATAACGGCAATTCGGCCAAGCTGATCTTGTCCGAAGTGAATAAGGAACATGGTCAGGAAGCAGTGGATCGCTTGATCCGCGAACTCAATCTGACTGAGATTTTTGGATTCAAACCCGGCACCCGGTTTGAGGGCGGACTGGCACTGTAAAGTGAAAAACGCCCGACCCATTCTAGTTGTATTAGCAAGAATAAGGGACCGCAGAGCAGGAAGCGCGGCTGATATTAAAGCAGATTTTTGGTTTGTTTCATCTTAAAGGAGGATATTCATGTCTCAAGGTCTTGTTATAGCGCTGGGCTGTGCCGTAATCGCAATCCTGTACGGACTGATTTCAACCCGTTGGATTTTGTCGAAACCGACTGGCAATGATCGCATGCGTGAAATCGCAGCGGCAGTTCAGGAAGGCGCTTCTGCCTACCTCAACCGCCAATACACCACCATCGGCATCGTCGGAGTTATCCTGTTCGCGGTGATTTGGGTAGCGCTTAATCATGCCACGGCGATTGGCTTTGCCATCGGCGCATTGTTGTCTGGTGCCGCCGGATACATCGGCATGAATATCTCTGTGCGTTCCAATGTGCGCACTGCTGAAGCCGCCAAAGACGGACTCAACGCAGCGCTGAACGTGGCCTTCAAAGGCGGTGCCATCACCGGCATGCTGGTGGTTGGTCTGGGCTTGCTGGGTGTGGCGGGTTACTACGCTTACCTCTCAAACGGCGGCGTGAATACCGGCAAGGAAGTGCTGGAACCGTTGATTGGTCTGGGTTTCGGCGGTTCGCTAATTTCCATCTTTGCGCGTCTTGGTGGCGGTATTTTTACCAAGGGTGCGGACGTGGGCGCTGACCTGGTGGGTAAAGTGGAAGCCGGTATCCCGGAAGATGATCCGCGCAATCCTGCCGTGATTGCCGACAACGTGGGCGACAACGTGGGCGATTGCGCAGGTATGGCAGCCGACCTGTTCGAGACTTATGCCGTGACCATTATCGCTACCATGTTGCTGGGTGGCATGATGATGACCGGTGCAAGTTCAGAAGTCGCGGCCAAGGCCGTGGTTTATCCGCTGGTGCTGGGCGGCTTCTCCATCATCGCTTCCATCATTGGTACCTTCTTCGTCAAGGCGCGCGAAGGCGGCAAGATCATGAACGCACTGTATCGCGGTCTGATGGTGTCCGGCGTGCTGGCAGTGGTGGCTTTCTATCCGATCACCACCTGGCTGATGGGTGATGGCATCACGGCTGACGGCAAATTTATCAGCGCCACGAATCTGTACCTGACGACGCTGATCGGCCTGGCGCTGACCGCGGCGATGGTGGTGATCACCGAGTACTACACCGCCACTGAGTACGGTCCGGTGCGTCATATCGCGCAGGCATCCACCACTGGCCACGGCACCAACGTGATTGCCGGCCTGGGCGTGTCGATGAAATCCACGGCGTTGCCGGTGCTGGCGGTGTGCGCCTCCATCGGTGCTGCTTATTACCTGGCGGGTCTGTATGGCATCGCCATTGCAGCTACTTCCATGCTGTCCATGACCGGGATCATCGTAGCGCTCGACGCTTACGGCCCAATCACCGACAATGCTGGTGGCATCGCCGAAATGGCCGGCTTGCCGGACAGCATCCGCAACATCACCGATCCGCTGGATGCGGTGGGCAACACCACCAAGGCAGTGACCAAAGGCTACGCCATTGGCTCTGCCGGTCTGGCCGCTCTAGTATTGTTCGCTGATTACACCCATGCGCTTTCCGTTAATCACCCTGGATTGACCTTTGACTTGTCCAATCACATGGTGATCATCGGCCTGTTCATCGGCGGTATGGTGCCCTACCTGTTCGCTGCCATGGGCATGGAAGCGGTCGGTCGTGCAGCCGGTTCTGTAGTGGTGGAAGTGCGCCGCCAGTTCAAGGAAATCCCCGGCATCATGGAAGGCACGGCCAAGCCGGAATACGGCACCTGTGTGGACATGCTGACCAAGGCGGCTATCAAGGAAATGATCGTTCCCTCGCTGTTGCCTGTTGCGGTGCCGGTAATCGTCGGTCTGACGCTTGGCGCGCAAGCACTGGGTGGCGTGCTGGTGGGTACCATCGTCACCGGTATTTTTGTGGCTATCTCCATGACCACCGGTGGTGGCGCCTGGGATAATGCCAAGAAATATATCGAAGAAGGTCATTTCGGCGGCAAAGGTTCAGAGGCTCACAAAGCCGCAGTAACCGGCGACACCGTGGGCGATCCCTACAAGGACACCGCCGGCCCGGCGGTGAACCCGTTAATCAAAATTATAAATATCGTCGCATTGCTGATCGTTCCGCTGCTGTAGAAACGGTTCAAAGCAAGGCCTGTCCCCAGATGTGATGCCGCATAAAATATATGCTAATCAGCGCATGAGTGAGTAAATACGCGGCATACGGGATTTTTAAAAGTAGTAGATATACGTTAATGGCCACGGGGAAATCCGTGGCCATTTTCTTTCCTGAGGCCGTATCCGAATTAGCGGGAGCCAGGTTTCGGTGTGCATCGCATTGTGCAAACCTGGTCAAGGCATGTAAATTTATGTTTCGCCCTGCTATAGATGTCTGCACAAGAACTTGGGCCGGAAATAAATCACCGTACAAAGAGAGAAATGAATCCAAGAAAAATTATTTTAATTGCACCGGCAGTGCTTATTTTTACTGTCTTTGCCATGCTGTATGTGGATTTGCCCTTGGCTGGCTGGGTTGCAGAAACACTGTGGCGCCATGCACTGTTGAAATCCTTCAAATCCGACTTGCCTGACTTCCTGCTTATGACTGTTGTGTTGTTGTCTGGCCTGAGTTGGGCGGCGTATTTTTATCTGACGCGGCGAGGCATTCGAGATAAGCGGACACATTTTTTCGCACTGACCGGAACTGTGCTTCCCTTCTCATTTTTGGCGAAGACGGTCTTGAAGTTGGGGGTTGGCAGAATGGAAACTCGAAAGTGGTTGTCCGACCCAACTTTGTACGGATTCCACTGGTTTAATGGCGGTGAAGGTTTTAATGGTTTTCCGTCTGGCCATATGCTTGTGTTCACACCCTTGTTTGTGGCCTTATGGCATTTCTATCCACGCTTTCGCTTTTTCTACGCGGTGGCATTGTCAGGACTCGGCATCGCACTCATCACGACGAACTACCATTTCCTGAGCGATGTGATTGCGGGGGCTTACATCGGCGCGTTGGTCTATTACGGTACCTGTCGTATCATCAAGCATGTCTAATTAATTATGCCGGTGCCAGAAGGTGCTCCGCTAGCTTGACCCAATAACTCGCGCCGATGGGCAGCACTTCATCGTTGAAATCGTAGTATGGGTTGTGCAACATGCAGCCGCCTTCGCCCATTCCATTGCCCAGCCACACGTAGCAACCAGGCTTGGCTTGCAGCATGAAGGCGAAATCCTCGGCACCCATGGAAGGCCGCAGATCGCTGCGCACGTTTTCAGCGCCGACGAGTTCGGCGGCCACTGCGCGGCACACGGCTGTTTCTGCCGCGGAATTGATGGTGGCCGGATAGCCGCGGCGGTACTCCAGGTTCACCTGAACGCCATAGGCAGTGGCAATGCCGTTGCAGATGCGCTGGATGCTCGTTTCTATCTGGTCTTGTACTTCGGGTCTAAAGGCACGTGCTGTGCCGCCCAGCACGGTGTGGTCGGGGATGACGTTGTAGGCTTCTCCGGCATGGAAGCGCGTGATGCTGACCACTGCTGCATCCAGCGGGTCGAGCGTGCGGCTGACGATGCTTTGCAATGCAAGCACCAGCGCACTGCCAGCGATGACCGGGTCGGCACCCTGGTGCGGCATGGCGGCATGGGCGCCGTGTCCGCGCACGGTGATTTCGATTTGATCGGTTGAAGCCATCATCGGCCCCGGCATGATGGCAAATTGCCCCGCGGGCAGGCCCGGCCAGTTGTGCATACCAAACACGCTTTGCATTGGAAAACGTTCGAATAGTCCTTGTTCGATCATGACACGTGCGCCGCCTTCACCTTCTTCCGCTGGCTGAAAAATAAATACCACTGTGCCGTCGAAATTGCGCGTGGCGGCAAGATATTCAGCGGCGCCCAGCAGCATGGCGGTGTGGCCATCGTGACCGCAGGCATGCATGCGGCCATCAAATTTTGAGCGATGCGGAAACTGGTTTTGTTCATGTATGGGCAACGCATCCATGTCGGCACGCAGCCCTATGGCGCGGTCGCTCAGGCCTGCGCGCACCACCCCCACCACGCCTGTGCCGGCCAAGCCGCGGTGCACTTCAACACCGGCAGCAGTTAGAAATTGCGCGATCACATCGCTGGTACGCTGCTCTTCAAATGCGGTCTCAGGATGCGCATGGATATCCCGCCGCAGTGTGGCGAGGCGGGATTGATTTTCCTTAATACGGGCAATGAAAGTCATGGTGCGATACGGTTAGCCACGGCAGGGGCATCACGATCCTTGGTGACGACGCTAAACCTGGCACGGGTGTTTTCCTGCGAATATTCTACGGCTTCTTGCCAGCGTATGGTATAGGACTTCCCTTGTGCTTCAATCCGCATCTGTTTGCCCTGGCCATAGGCGTGGCTTGGCATCAACAGGCTGCGCCCAATCTCGAGTTTGGCCGATTCGGGTAAATAGATGGCAGCCACAGGGAGCGTATTAGCGTCCCGTGGTATCTCGGAAAGTTCTACTGGCAATGGCGTCTGGCTCCATATCTGTACCCCGACGTGTATATCATGCGAATTTTCCATGCTGATACGGCGCACTATGCCAACGGCGAAATGCTTGCCACCGGGTTTTTTTATGCCGAGCAATGTGCCGATAACCAGCCGATTGCCGGATTCGTTGGCGAAACTCGCGCTAAGGCCTTCTGCGGATTCATCACGCATCAACCATTTCTGCAGCGTCGGTTTGAATAACTCAGGTTCAGCGGATGCAGACAAGATGTCTGATTTTTCCTGGGGTGGGGTGGTGTGCTGATGAAGGTCGACATTGTGTTTTGTTTCGGCCAGAAGAGGTTTTTTCCCGCCTTGCAGTTGGGAAAAAATACTGCTCACTCCTTCCACGACTAACAGTGGCTTATTTGACGCTATACGCACGTGCTTGCGTTTGGTGGATTCACCGGACCAGCGTTTGGCAATGTCCTCGATCAGGTTCAGGCACGCCGGCAAGCGGCATTCCTCACCCAGTTTCAGCCGCATCGGTAATTCTCCTTCCTTGAGCCTGGCAGTAACCTGATTGATCGCGACCAAGAGCAGGCCGATGCCCCAATAGCGGTATTTCTCGCCCACCATATTGCGGCGCAATTTTCTGGCCGGATTCATGTCGGATAGATTAATTGCATAAAGTTGGCGATGCGGGCGGAACTCCTTTTCAATTTCCAGGCTTGATGACCACGAATCGAGCCATAAATCCACCATCTCAATCTGGGCGGGCAAGAGGCTGGCCGGGTTTGCCAGGTGCAGCATCATGGGCTGTAGATATTCCTGAGCGCAGGTGGTTTGCGGCTGGTTGGGATAAAGGTTGACGGGAGTGTGCAGAAACCCCGCACTCTCGGCAAAAGAATAAAGACGGCTAAGATGACGCCATGTCTGGGCTTCGACCGGAAGATAACGCAGGTAACGCCACTTTGCCTGCATGGCGTGATAATGCAGTGCCTTGGCGGTCAATAACGGCAATTGTGGCTGAATTTTTCCTTGCGGGTACTCGGCGTAAGCGCGGAGAAAATTATAATATGCGACCGACATCAAGTCCCAGAAGAGGAGAATTGTACTAATTTTCTGGTGCGGGGCAGGCGTCGGTGCGTCGATACCAGCCAGGTAATCGCGGCATAAATTTTCCTGTAGTGGACGTGCTTTTTCGTCCAGGTAAAAAAGCACACGCGAGCGTTCTTTGAGGGAGATGACCTGGTTCTTGTTGAGTTTGTCCAGGGCCTTGAGTATTTCCTGCAAGGCATGATGAATATCGCTATGGGGAAGCTCTTGAACCCAGATGGTGGCGGATTTCAAGCTGCCAACTGGATCATCGCTTTCCTTGCGCATGATCGCTTTGATCAATCCCTTAAAATCGAACATTGTTTCCCGTTAGCAAGACCAAATTTCCAGCTTGAAGAGCTTGCATGAAAGTATAGCGCAAGTGCATATTGAGGCTGTTATGATTGCCATAGCCCGGTTATTTTTTTCATATCGAATCCCCATTTTGCGGGGTCTTCTGTCTCCACGATGCTGTCCTGCGCGAGCGCCAGGTCAATGATCTCAGGCGGAATGTGGATTTGGGATTTGGTGGAGAAAAAAACTTTAACTTTGGGCAGTAGCAAGCTTCTTTCCGACTGGTCGGTGACTACGCCGAGACGGCCAGAACGCAACTTGACCAACGAACCAATGGGATATATGCCGACGGTTTTGACGAAAGACTGGAAAATAATTTCGTCAAAATGGCCATCCTTCCATTCCGCCATCTTGCGGATGGCTTCTCCAGGCGCCCAAGCATTTTTATAGCAACGGTCCGAGGTGATCGCATCGTACACATCACAAACCGCCCCCATGCGGGCAAACAGCGTGAGGTCATCGCCGGAGATATTGTTGGGGTAACCCTTGCCATCAACACGCTCGTGGTGGTGCAGGCAGACATCGAGGGCTATGGCGTCCACCCCATAGGATTCCTTGAGTATTTCCCAACCTCTTAATGGATGTGATTTGATCGTGGTGAACTCGTCGTCCGTCAGCTTCCCAGGTTTGTTCAGTACCGCGTTCGGAATCATCATTTTTCCCACATCATGCAGCAATCCAGCCATCCCTGCTGACTTCAGCGCGTCCCCTGTTAGCCCAAGGGTTCTGCCCAGGCCTATCATCAGGGCGCAGACGGCGACTGAGTGCAGATAGGTGTAGTCATCCTTGGTTTTTAACCGCGCCAGACTGATCAGAGCCCCAGGGTTGCGTGCGACTGATTGATTGATGTCGTCTACCAGCGTGGTAACCTCGGCTACCTCAATGGCATGGCCCATGCGGGCTTCCTGGAACATCGACATGACGGCTGTTCGGGCCTTGGCATGGATTTGCCGGGCGCGATTTATTTCTTGATTCAGAGATATGCGTGCTTCCGCTACCGATTCCTTGTTTGCAGCCTGCTGTAGCAGCGCATCGGTTTTTAGTTTTTCTTCATTTTCGGTAACGACTTTGGCCTTCGTTTGGATATCCAGGCCTTTACTGGTGTCGATCCAGACTTCCATGACATTGGATTCGCGAAGCGTTTGCAGATCTTTTTGATTGGCCAGCTTGAATGCGGTCTTCCAAAAGGGATGATCCATCCAGCTCCCGCAGAGTTCGTCAACGAACATACCTAGCTGCAAGTCGACTACCTTTACTTTTTTTCGCATACTTTTGTTGAATTTTATCCAGGGGGATAAGTCAAACTACCTGACAATTGTAACGTTGTCCATATTGGAAAACACGCGCCAATCAACTAATTATCTGTTTTTTTAGGTTGCTGTATCAGGCGCGTAGCGGGTGACCCGGTTGCGGCCCCCTTCTTTGGAAGCATAGAGAGCAATGTCTGAGCAATTGATGAGGTGTTCGTAGTTTGGTGTGTCCGGTTCGAATGTAGCGATGCCAATGCTGATGGTGACAGGAATGGATGCATCTTTGAAGAGAATGGGAGACTTGGCGATGATCTCCCGTACCCGTTCAGCAAATATATACGCACCCTCCATGCCGGTCGAAGGGAGGATAATGCCAAACTCTTCGCCACCGTAGCGGCCCAAGATATCACTGGTACGTAACAGGCTGCTGGCCTGCTTGGTGACTTCGCATAAAACCTCATCTCCTCCTAAGTGCCCATAGGTATCGTTGACATGCTTGAAATGGTCGAGGTCAAACAGAACGAATGAAAACTCGCCGCCGTACCGTTTGACGCGATCGAATTCTGTCGACAGGCGCTGCTCCAGGTAACGCCGGTTGAAAATGCCGGTGAGGCCATCCCGATTGTTGCTCTCGCTCAACGAATCGAGCGCTTCTTTCAATAGCGTTTGCGCCATGCCGATGTCGGTGGCATCAAACAGGGTGACGCATATGGAATCGACTTCCCCATGCTCATTTTTTACCGGCAGGAAGGTGCAGTTTTGGTACATGTGATCCACTCCCCCGGTGATGGGCCGATTATGAGGGAAGCGGAACAGGTAGGGTCTTTGTTCCCAAGAAGTAAAAGCAAAGTTCTTGAGAATAAAAACGCTCTTGATTTTTTTGGAAAGCCAGGTTTTTGGCAGCTCTGGAAAGCATTCAAACAGGTCGCGACCGATTACCTTATCTGCGGTATGGCCGCTGTGGTTCGCCATGAAATTATTCCATAGCGTAATTTTCATTTCACAATCGATTACGAAAACCCCGACGTCGACCCACTTCACAATGAAGTCTGGCAAATTGACGTTTTGTGCGGATTCGGTCAAAGCAGAAGATGAACTTAAAACGATGCGATGAATTCGTCGAGGATGCCGCGCATCTTGTCGATGGCTTGTTCTGGCATCAGCATGATGAGATGGGAGATAAAATCGTGGCTTTCCAAAGAGAAGTTCACTTCCATCAACAGGGCGTGGGTCCAAGTTAATTTGCTGGCGTTGATGACGGCGTCTGCCGGCACGTTTTCAGCCATCATGGAAGGAGCGGAGAAACTCAGTTCGCCGGAATTGTTTTCACCCACACCCTTTAGCTGTTCTATCATGCCGCCAAGGCAGGCTCCTACCAGGACGTTGCTAACGTCGAGCAGGAGTTCGAGCTCAGCCGAACGATCCAGCTCTTCATCGTAGCCCATCAGGTCACCCAGTTCCTTGCAACCATCATTGCCGTAAATGACAATGGCCTCGCCGCGCAGGTAGCCCTGAAAAGATTGCCGCACGGCAGTAACATCCGTTTCGCGTCCGACAAGTTGGCTGATAGCGCTGGGCAGTTTTTCCACACCGACAACATTAATACGCGGCACGGAAAGATTGACGAAAGTATCGAGAAGATTGGCTAACGATGATGCCGCCTGGCCCATGGCGATATTGGTGATTTCCTGTAACGCATCGCGCTGGTCTTCACTCAGCGGGACGACAACACTCACAGCGCCACTCCGTATTGCTTGAGTACGGTTTCCATGACTTCAGCGGTAACTGGTTTTTTGACGAAGGCGATCGCCCCAAGTTTGAGCACCCGTTCCTGGGCAACAGGCTGGATATCCGCCGAGACGACGATGACAAAGCTATTCAGGTCTTCATTTTGCAAACATTCCAGTACCTGATAACCATCCATTACGGGCATGGTGAGATCCAGGAACATGACATCCGCTTTGCCAGCGCGATAAGCTTCAATCGCTTCAACACCATTGCCAGCCTGAGTAATTTCAACGTCCCAGGTTGGAGGCAGCGCCCGGATTAGCATTTTGCGCGCCATCGCGGAGTCGTCAACTACAAGAATCGGAGTAGGCATAACTTGTTTTGGTTAGTGCTGGCTAGTATTTCTAACAATTGGGACTGACAGCTTGTCCAACCGGGTAACCGGGCTGTCTATGGATGTTTGTACAATATTTGGGGTAATTCTGCCACAGTTTAACCTTTGCGCATAGTATGCGGTGGGCCAGCCAGGGGGCTGCCAGGCTGAGCTGTATGGGTATTGCTGAGGCTATCGAAGAATAAATGCCCTCGTCAGTGAATGGGCGGGCATTGCGCAGGCGCAAGTTGGATGTGAATCGGCAAGCAGTGACTGATTGGCCGTTTCCTGGCCACTGCATCAGGGGTTTTCTCAAGGATGCCCAGCATGACCTGGATAGGTTCCTCATGCGAAACCACCACGATATGCTGCTGGGGCACTTCCCGCAGTTTTTCGAGAAAGGCAGATAGCCGTTGCTTCATGTGCATAAACGGCTCACAACCCGGCACCAACGCGCTTGGTCTGTCCGGCACTTGCGCCTGATGCCATAAGCGTGCCGGCTTTCCTTCAAAGGCAAATGCGCCGGTTTCGTTGATCAGCGGATCAACCACCAACGGCACGCCGAAATGCTCATTGACGATCTCGGCTGTCTGGCGTGCTCGGGGAAACTCGGAGCAATAAATCAATTCGATGGGCACATCCGCCAGTGCCTTGCAGCAGCAAGCAGCCTGCGCTTTGCCGGTGACGGTGAGGTTGTTGCGCACATCAGGGTGGGCATTGACCCGATCAAGCAAGTTGTAATCTGCTTCGCCGTGGCGGACGAAGTAAACTGTTTGATGGTTCATGGGGGTGTAGAGATTTTATTCCAATGCGTAAAAATATTTTTTGGTGCCCTTGAGTGCTTGGCTATGCGGCAGGGCTATGCGCAAGCACATCTGAATCTATCAGATTGCGCGGCCTTGCAATGGCATAGCCCTGCGCATAATCCACGCCGATTTCGCGCAGCATATCAAGTATGCGTGGTGTCTCAACGTACTCGGCGATGATCTTTTTCCCCATGAAATGACCGATCTCGGCAATGGATTTTACGACAGCGTAGTCATAGGGATTTTCATCCATATTTTTCACAAATGTACCGTCTATTTTCAAGAAATCGACTGGCAGATTTTTCAAGTAGGCATACGATGACATCCCGCTGCCAAAATCGTCCAGAGAAAACATGCAGCCTGTTTTCTTGAGCGTCAGAATGAATTCCGCCGCACTGGAAAGATTGGTCACGCCGGCCGTTTCGGTGATTTCGAAGCATAGCTTGTCCATTGGCACCTGCGTCTTTATTGCTTGTTCGAGGATGAAGTCGATCAATCCCTCTTCATTCAGCGAGGCTCCAGACAGGTTGATTGCCAGTCCGCCAATTTCCGTCAGTCTTGCGCTTTGCTCCACCATCCAGCGGAAAGTCCGCTCGATCACCCAGCGGTCAACTGCTGGCATGCGGCGATAGTGTTCCGCCGCTAATATAAAGTCCTGCGGGGAAATGAGTTTTCCGTCCTCGTCTGGTACGCCCAGCAATATCTCGGAATGGTGAATGGCGGTGCCTTCGCCAGTGATTTTCACGATCGGTTGGTAGCGCAATACCAGGCTATCGCTATCCAATGCCTCGTCAATTTTTGCCACCCATTTCACGACTCGCATCCGACGAGACAGTTCGCTATCGTCTGCGTGGTACACCTGTATGTAGTTGGTGCCTTTCCCACGCGCCATGCGGCAGCTCACCTCGGCGGCCTGCAATAGCGTGGCGGCACTCTCGCTATCCGGGGTAATGGAAATCAGGCCCGCGCTAAATGATATCGAAAGGCTCTTGTCGGCGTCAGTAAAACGATAATCCTGAATGGCGTTTTTCTGCTGGGTGACAACTTTTACCGCTTCTTCCACCGCGCAGTTTTCCAACAATATGCCGAATTCATTACCGCCTATGCGTGCCAGGAGGCCGCGATCACCCAGCACTTTCTGCAGAAGTTGGCTGATCTCCACGAGCAAGCGGTCTCCGCCGCTGTATCCGAAGGTGCTATTTACCAGGCCGAACTGATTCAAATTCAGATGGCATACTGCATGGTGAATACCCAGTCGGTGAGCGCTTTCCAGGGCTTCGACGAGGTGACGCTCGAACTCGCGGCGGTTGATGAGCCCCGTAAGATGATCGTGCGTGGTTTCATGCAGGAGCTGGCGATGAATATTTTGCAGCATGGAATATTGCGCACGGTCGATCAACGGTTCGCCACCATCGTCCAGGACAACCGCCGTGCCGGTAAGCAGTTGCTGCGCAAGCTGCTCATGGTTCAGCGTGGCGGCTTTCTGGCCCTTTACATTCACGAAGACATATCTGTCGAAATTCTTGGCGATCCAACCCAGTCTAAGGCGCTGCGGGCTTGAGTCAACGTCAAGCAATAGCCAGTTGCCTACCTTTAGCCGGCCAGCTTTTGCTTTCCACGCCAGCAGATTTTCATCGCCAGGCCCCTCCGGAGGCAATTTCGATGCGGATGGTGCGGGGATCTTCTGCAGGGCTTCGTCTTTTTCACATTTGGCGGCAAGATCCAGCAGGTTTTCCTTGAAGGCCTTCCGCTGGAGGATGATGAGCGCATTCACCTGTTGCAGCGCTTTGCCAAACAGTTCTGGCGTGACATCGTCAGACATGGTTATTTCGCTGATGAGACTGTCAATCTTGTTCCTGATGGCATTGGTCCCTTTCTCGGCGCCTTCTTCACCGTAGAGCTCCAGCTGGGAAATATTGTTTATTAACTGGCGCGCTACGTGAGACTTGTCGGAGAACACCGAATCGTCGCGGATAGCCATTTTGTATAGCGGAACGGATAACTGCTGGAGCCAGGGCCGGACATTGTTTGCAACCAATTTGTCTGCAAGCACGGAGTCGAACAAAATTTCCGCAACCTCCAGGGCTTTCGCTTCGCGTCCCGGAATTTGCTTGTGCCCTTCGCCGGCCGTGTTAGCTTCAAGTGTCGAAAGCAGCATGGATTTAACATCCTGCCGCTGATCCTGCGGCAAGGCAGTTTGTGCTATCCCGCCGCGGCCAATATGGGACAGGGCAAATAGCAACTCTTCAGACGAATAATATGCGGGCTCTGATGGCATTGCCGCAGTGGCGTCTGCTATTGGCGGCGGGGAAAATTGTAGTGTCGTAGCTGTTGGGGCGCCATTGTCCGGTCGACGAACTGCATGTTGGCTGAAATTACTCAGTTGCTGCACGAGTTGATACCAGTCCGGCGCCGGCTGCGGTTGATGTGATGAACCACCCGTTGGCAGTCTGGCGGGACTCTCCATGGAGGGTGAAGTCACCGGTGAAGTCTTGGAAACTTTTACCTTATAGGTGCGAGCTAAATCCGGCAGTACGCCATTTTCAATCAGGTGGCGGTTGAGTTTGTCATAAAGGCCGCCCACCGTGGCAAGCAGCACATCCTTGAAAACCGCATAGCTTACTTGCACGGCTTTGCGTTCCAGCGGGAGCGCATTGAGCGCGTTTTGAAAGGCCTGGCTGAAAGATGCCGGGCCAAACGGGTTGTTTTCCTTATCGATCGGCGCCTTGCACAGGACGCTGAGGCGCTGTTCCAGATTGGACAGGGACTCTTGGAATTCCGCTTCTACTTTACGCGCCGTATCCGAGAAAATAAGCCAATCTTCGAGTTCATCCTTTTCGACAAGGGAGAGCGTAAATTCGGAAAAATCCGGCTCGGGCTTATCGAAACCGGTATTAACTTGCCGAATAGCGTTGCCAAGACGGTCATGCATTTGCGCTTCAAATTCGCGAGAGAAGGCGTCAGCATGGTCTTTTAAGATTTTTAGTGCGTCGTAACAGGCGTTTTTGTCGCTAATGCCCTGAACTTCGCCGGCCACCGTAAACAAGCGGTCAGCGGCTTTTTCCAGAAAGGCCTGTGAGATTGGCTGAACCAGTTCCTCCGCCATTTTATTACAGGCAAGAAGCAGGGTTTTCGCTGATGGATAAGCAGACTTTTTTGCGCCGGTTTGGGCCGCCTGATTGACAAATTGCTGAACCTTTTCCTTAGCCGTATCGGACGGGTGGGTTTTGGCAAAATTGTATAGTTCGTGTAGCGCATCAAAATCCGGGTTGATAAAAACGATACCGGCACTAGCGGCATCGATATGTACAACGCGGCCTTGAAAAAACAGGGGTGTACCGCCTGCGGGTGCGGGAATGGAACAGTGGATTTCGATGATATCGCCACACGAGGGAGTATATGTTTGCGGTTTCCCATCCTCGTCGGCTTGCTCGCAGGACAAAAGCATGCCACCGGGGCAGAAATCTCTGATCATGACAGCGCGATTCCCTCCGCCGGGAATGCTGCACCTGCCTGCCAGGTTAATGACATGACGCTTAAAAGCGCGATTTTCCATATTGCTCGGTCAAAGAGGGGCCTATTAGAAGCTGTCTTAAGTAATATCGTGGGATGCGTTGCAACCAGCAAGGCTGGCAGCTAGGCGCGCGACGACGGTCGTAGTTATTCTACGATGCCAAGGAGCGCAACGACGCTGCAAGGCTTGATGGTTGCAACCCTTCGGGACGTCGGCATGTGTCCCTCCGGCTGTGTCGCGCCTTGCTTGTTTGGAATGACCAAACGGCGCTGCGCCGCTTCGTGCCGGAAGAACACATGCCATAGTCGCACCCGCGATATTATTTAAGATAGCTTCTTACATTACGTTGGCTGAACACCTACACAATACCATTGTTGGTGGATTGCTTGATCTTCTGGGGCCTGAGATATTCGCGATAATCCATGGGTAGACGGCATCCAGCAAAGCTTCTTTAGCACCGCTTGAAGTATAGCGCCAACATTCACACCAAGCCAGCAGATAGATGCATCTCATAGGGTGAAATCCACGGCGCTATCCCGCAAGGCCTGAAGAAATTAACTGATGACACGGATGCGTACGTTGCGCAGGCTGATCACTTGGCCAGCGCGGATTTTGCAGGTCTTGCGTAATTCCACTCTCCCATCCACCGATACCTCGCCGGCAGCGACCAGCATTTTTCCGGCGCCGCCGCTGTCGCACACGCCAGTCAGTTTGAGCAAATTGTTGAGTTCGACAAACTCAGCGGTGAGATGAAATTCGAGTTGTTGCATGTCATTGATTTTCGGCATTCAGGCCGAACTGGGCGATTTCCGCTGCGCGCAGCACGGCGCGCGCCTTGTTCTGAGTTTCAGTCCATTCACTTTGCGCTACCGAGTCGGCTACGATGCCGGCGCCGGCCTGCACATACAGCGTGTTATCTTTGATCACGGCGGTACGGATGGCAATGGCGACATCCATGTCGCCATTGAAACTGAGGTAGCCGACGGCTCCTGCGTACACGCCGCGTTTGGTGGGTTCCAACTCATCGATGATTTCCATTGCGCGCACTTTTGGCGCGCCGGACACGGTACCGGCAGGGAAGGTAGCGCGCAGCACATCCATGGCGTCCAGCCCAGGTTTTAATTTTCCATCGACGTTGGAAACAATGTGCATGACGTGCGAGTAACGCTCGATCAACATGTTCTCGGTGACTTTTACCGAGCCGGTTTCCGCCACGCGACCGATATCATTACGGCCCAGATCCATCAGCATCAGATGCTCGGCCAGTTCTTTTGGATCGGCCAGAAGTTCCTTGGCCAGCGCTTCGTCGTCCTCGCGTGTGATGCCGCGCGGGCGTGTACCGGCAATGGGACGCACGGTGACGGTGTCATGTTCCTTGCGCACCAGAATTTCCGGCGATGCCCCCACTACATGGAAGCCGCCCATGTCGTAATAGAACATGTAGGGCGAGGGATTCAGTGTGCGCAGCGTGCGGTATAGCGACAGTGGCGAAGCGTGGAACGGTTGACTCATACGCTGCGACAGCACCACCTGCATGATGTCGCCGTCGAAGATATAACGCTTGGCTTTTTCCACAGCCGCCTTGAAAGCGTCCTCGCCAAATTCCGAGACGGGGATAGCAGCTTCCACCTTGCTGGTGAGCGGCGCGTTGGCCGGTTTGCGCAGTTCCTTCGCCAGTTCGCCCAGCCGGTTCTGTGCGATGAAATATGCGTCCGGCGTGAAGGGATCGGCGTAGACGATTAGATACAGTTTGCCCGACAGGTTGTCCACTACCGCCAGTTCTTCCGAAAGCAACAGCAAAATATCGGGCAGGTGCAGATTATCCGGCTTGGTGTTATGCGCGAGTTTTTTCTCGATGTAGCGTACCGTGTCGTAGCCGAAGTAACCGACCAGTCCGCCGCAGAAGCGCGGCAGGCCTTTGCGCGGTGCAGCTTTGAAAGTGTTCAGATAGTCGTTGATATAGGTCAGCGGATCGGCAACTTCGCGTTGCTCGACAATATCGACGCCGTTTTCCAGCGTGACCAGATGGCCATGCACGCGGATGCGGGTCTTGGCAGGCAGGCCGATAAACGAGTAGCGTCCGAAACGCTCACCGCCTACCACCGATTCCAGCAGATAAGAGAACGGCTGGTTGGCGAGCTTGAGATAAACGGACAGCGGCGTGTCCAGATCCGCCAGCAATTCCTTTACCAGTGGAATGCGGTTGTAGCCTTGTTTGGCGAGTTCGTAAAATTCCTGTTCAGTCATTTTTTCACCGCAGAGACGCAGAGACACAGAGAAAAACAAGCAAATATTTTTGCATTTAATGCTGCTGCTAGCCCTATCATCGCCAATAAATAAATTGAGATTTTCTCGGCGACTCTGCGTCTCTGCGGTTCATATTCAAACTTTTCTGATCAATTTCACTGCATCCAGTAAGGATTCCACTACCGCATCGGTATCCAGTTCAGCTACGCTCTTGCCGCGATTGTAGCCGTAAGGCACGCAAAATACATGACAGTGTGCAGCCCGTGCTGCCTGCGTATCGTTGAGCGAATCGCCGATCAGCAGCAGTTCGTCCGGCCGGACGCCGAATACTTCGCAGGCATGCAGCAACGGCAGCGGATCAGGTTTTCTTTTTGGCAGCGAATCGCCCGACAGGATCAACTCGAAAAAGCCAATCAAGCCGGTATCTTTCAACAGCGGCAGGGTGAATTTCTCTGCCTTGTTGGTGATACATGCCAGCTTGAAACCTGCTGCGCGCAGCGCCGTCAGACCTTCTGGCACACCGTGAAAGGGCCGGCTTTGCCGGCTGACGCCTGCCAGGTAATGCTTCTCGTAAATCGGCAGGGCTTTCTCGAATAAAGCCGCATCCGGCTCCGCGTTCATGTCGCGGGTGAGTACGCGCTTGACCAGACGTGATACGCCGTTGCCGATGTAGGTCTTGACCGTATCCTCGGAGATTTCCGGCAAGCCGAGTTCCTCGGCCATGCGTTTGGCAGCGTCAGCCAGATCCGGCGCGGTATGCAACAGCGTGCCATCAAGGTCGATAACTACGGCCTTGATGGCAAGCGGAAAAGATGTCTTCATCATGAAGTTACGCTTTCGCCAACTCGGCACGCAATGCGCCGATGATCGTGTCGTAATGGTGCGGGTCGCTAGCCTTGGCCGCACCGAATACCGCAGAACCCGCCACGAATGTATCCACACCGGCCTTGGCCACTTCAAGAATATTGGCCGTGCCCACGCCACCGTCGATTTCCAGGCTGATGTCGCGACCAGAAGCATCGATCATCTGGCGCACCTTGCGCGCTTTTTCCAGCACATAGGGGATAAATTTTTGACCGCCGAAGCCAGGGTTCACCGACATCAACAGCACCATGTCGAGCCTGTCCAGCGTGTATTCCAGCGCATCCAACGGCGTGGCCGGGTTGAATACCAGGCCAGCCTTGCAACCGCATTCCTTGATCAGGCCGATAGTGCGGTCGATGTGCTCGGAAGCCTCGGGGTGGAACGTGATGTAGGTGGCGCCCGCCTTGGCGAAATCGGGAATGATGCGGTCCACCGGCTTGACCATCAGATGCACGTCGATGGGTGCGGTCACGCCATGTTTGCGCAGGGCTTCGCATACCAGCGGGCCGATGGTCAGATTAGGTACGTAATGGTTATCCATCACATCAAAGTGGACAATGTCAGCGCCGGCAGCGAGAACGTTGTCTACTTCCTCGCCCAGCTTGGCGAAGTTGGCGGAAAGGATGCTGGGGGCAATTCTAAATTTGGACATGGTTATTTTTCCAAAAAAATCAAAACCCAAAGTCTACCATAATCTATCGAATATTCGGCTTGCCACGCACTCCGGATTCATGATGCAATACAGCGCAAATCGACGTACGCTCGATAACCAATAGGCTCCAAATGGCAGAAAGTAAAAAATACGAGATCACGGTGAAGCCGGTCGCGATATTCATCCCCGATCAATCGGATGCGGAAAACGACCGATATACCTTCGCCTATACCATTAGCATCACCAATACCGGTAATGTGCCTGCCCAGCTAATCAGTCGTCACTGGATTATCACCGATGCCAATAACGCGGTGCAGGAAGTGCGCGGTCTGGGTGTGGTCGGTGAACAGCCGCTATTGAAACCGGGCGAAAGCTTCGAATACACCAGCGGTTCCGTGATCGCTACCCCGGTGGGCGTGATGCGCGGCAGCTACCAGATGGTGGCTGAAGATGGCGCGCATTTTGATGCGGTGATTGAGCCGTTCACCCTCAGCATGCCACGGGTTTTGCATTAACCTGAAACGGCTGTTGGACGCAGATAAAAGCCGATTACCGCAGATGGTTTAATTCGTTGAGGAGTTGTTGTTCCCCTTCAAGCAAAGGCGTTTGCGATATATTTTTTGTTCTATCTGCGCTTATCTGCGTCCCTCTGCGTCCCAATTATTTTCGCTTTCGAAAGAACTTGAGTAACGTCTAGTGATGAACAATTACCGTTTTGTATTTGAAGTCACCGCAGATAATTTTAATACGCTGGTGCTGCAAAATTCCGACCGAGGCCCGGTGCTGGTGAATTACTGGGCGCCCAGCGCGGGGCCGTGCATGGTGCTGATGCCGCGTCTGATGAAACTGTCCGAGGAGTATGGCGGCAAATTTCTGTTAGTCCTGCTCAACACGGAAACGCTGGGGCGCATGGCACGCGACCAGGGCGTGACCAGCATTCCCACCGTCAAGATTTTCCGCCAGGGTAAAGTGGTGCATACCATTCATGGCGCTGAGTCCGAGCTATCCTTCCGTCAGGCTATCGATCGATTTGTTGCGCGCGAGTCCGACCGCGCGCATGCGGCCGGCGTCATAGCCTACCAGCAAGGCAATGCAGAGCGGGCCTACAACTTGATGGCACAGGGCGCGTTGGATGATCCAGGAAATCTGCGCCTTCCACTCGATTTGGCCAAGATCATGCTGCTGAACGGAGACTATGCCCGCGCCGAAGACTTACTCCTGGCCCTGCCGCAGGAGGCGCGTGAATCGGGCGATGTAGCCAATCTGCTGGCGCATCTTGGTTTCTTGCGCGTGGCTGCTGATGCGCCGGAGCGTGATGTGCTATTGGCTACGTTGGCAGGGAACCCGGACGACTTGCAGGCACGTTACCAACTAGGCGCGTTGAAGCTGATTGACGACGACTACGCGGGTGCGCTGGAAGAATTGATGGAGATCGTGCGGCGCGACAGGACATTTCACAATGATGCGGGGCGACGCGGCATGGTGGCTATTTTCAATATGCTCGGCAACGATCATGTCTTGGTTACTCAATACCGGCCGTTGCTTTATGCGGCGTTGACTTAGCGCTGGTTTACTTCTTCTTGCAGGTAAAGCTGCCGTCCTGCCAACCCTGTTTGTATTGCTGGTCAGCCTTGTAGCGCTTGTAATCCTTTACGCTGGCACAGGCGTCGTTATAGCCTTCCTTGTACCCGGCTGGAAAGCCAGCCAGGTTGACGGGCGCGGGTTTGCTGGCAGTTGTTTTTCGAGCGATCGTTTTCTCGGTAGGGGGGATCGAGGCGCAGCCTGCACACAGCAGCAACGCGATAACCACCCACAATTTTTTGCTTGGCGGTTTCACTCAGCGCGCCTCCGACTTGGTTGCACCGCAGCGGGTGCAACGCAGCAGCGTGAGCAATTTTCCCTGTTTGACGTCAAAGCGTGTTTCACCCGCGACTTCCCACTTGTGGAAATCTTGCTGGCACAGGCCTTTGCCACGGTGTTTCTCGCCTGGCTTAGGTATTTTGAATTTGACAACATCGCCCATTGGTTATTTTTCCTCTTGCTGAAGAATTATACTGGGCGCAAGACAATCCCCTTGGTGAATAATCCGTAATGAACCCCTCTGTACCGCTTGCCTGGGAATCTGGATTCCTGCATCGCTCGCCGCTATTTGAGCCGCTGTGCCCGGCCGGGGGTGAATTGTCGGCATGCGCTGACTGGCCAACGCTGGCTGATTTGCAACGGGCAGGTGTTGCCAATCAAGCGGGAAAGCCAATCCGCTTCGTTCCGCCACACGACAAGCCGCAGCGCTTCGAGGACGAATACGAGCCACGCACCTTCCTTGCCGGCGAAGTGCAAACTCGCCCCGAGAATTGGCACGACTTATTCAATGCCTTGGTGTGGCTGGCTTTCCCCAGATCCAAGGCCGAAATTAATGCCCGCCATTACGCTGAGATGTTGCGGGAACGCGAATCGGCAGCGGGTAAATCTCGTGGCAAGCTGCGCGACCGCCTGACCCAGTTTGATGAGAGTGGCGTGGTGATCCTGTGTGCCGATGCGCAGTTGTCGCAACTGCTGGCGGCTCACCAGTGGCAGCAGTTATTTTGGCATGAACGTGAGCGCGTTGCTCACGCCATGCGCTTCCTGGTGTTCGGGCACTCGCTGTACGAAAAGGCTTTGCAACCCTATCCCGGCATCACTGGCAAGGCGCTGGTATTGCCGGTAGCGGCGCAAGCATTGGATCGGCCAGTGGATGAAGTGGTTGCCCTGGCAGACGATTTGCTGGCGGAGGTGCTTGCGGATTCGGAGCAATTCAGCGCAGATGCGAAGCTACAACCATTGCCTCTCATGGGTATTCCCGGCTGGACGCCGGAGAATGAGGATGCTGCTTACTACGAAGATGCGCGGTATTTCAGGCCAAAGCGCTAATTCTGTAAAAACGCTTAACCACGGGGTGCACGGGGAACACGGGGGCTAAAACAGTTCTTTAATTTGCGGTTTCCCCCGTGTTCCCCGTGGTGAAAAAGTTTTTTCAAATTAATACTGCTTGGTCAAAGTCAGCACGCTATTTTCCCGATGCATTTCCACCCGGGTCAGAAAAGTCATGCCAAGCAACACCACCGGCAATCCCGCGCCCTCTATCACGGTAGCTTCCACCATGTTGAGGGAAATGTCACCCACCTTCACGTTGTGCAGCATCACCTTGTAAACCGGCACCACGCCATTGGCGGTC
>JBBRTU010000004.1:0-142655 GCA_038244115.1 Burkholderiales bacterium | reverse complement strand
GAAATGTAAAAATGCGATTAAGTTGCTTCATGACCAGATTCTCCAGATAAATTCAAATTAGCAAACCAGCGCGCCGCGAGGCTGCCCCTGCCAGGCGATGCCGGTCTGGCTTAACGCGTTAATGTTGCACTACGCGTTAATATGTCAAGAATACCTAACGGCACGCGGGCCGTCTGTTCGCTACCACACAAAATTGGCAACTTATCCAGATACTGCTCGGCGTAGTCCACACTGCTTGGCTCTGTTCGTCAGCGCCGGATTGTGCGTGACGAACGCGGTACGCCGGTGCTCTGTTTGCGGTTCCCACACGCAGCCGGCCAGAACCGGCTGCGCAATGTGGGCTTGCGTACCGATCCAGGCCCACTTTTGTTATAGTTTGGCTCTTCAGCCGAATCCGGGTGCAAGTTGCCCACAAGAAAGTCAACCTATCAGGTGAACAGTTTGAAACTCTCGCGATGTTTATCTGCAGAAATAATATGGGTGCTACTGATGTCGACCCAAGCAAGTGCGAGTTCTGCAGATATGCAGGCGGGCGAAGCGATTGCTAAAAAAGGAGCAGGCGCGGCAATCGCTTGTATGCAATGCCATGGAGAAAATGGTGAGGGCAGGACTGCAGCCGGATTCCCGCGTTTGGCCGGACAAAACCAAAATTACCTGGTGAAACAAATGACAGATTACAAGATAAAGTTACGTAGTGATTCGATGATGGAACCCATTGCCAAAGCGATGACTACGGGCCAGATAAATAATGTGGCGAATTACTACGCCGCTTTGCCTACCGGGAAGCCCAATATAAGCCTCCCACAGGATGCTGCCCAAACAGTACGCGGCACGCAGTTAACGCAGCGCGGAAAATGGGATGAAGGTGTGCCCGCATGTTTTGCCTGTCATGGCGAAAATGGCGCTGGAACGCCGCCGCATTTTCCCGGCATAGCCAGGCAGGGTGCTATCTACACAGCCAAGCAACTTAAAAGCTGGCAAGCCGGAACACGTTCCAATGACCCGCAGGGATTGATGAAGGCAGTGGCCATCAAACTCAGCGCGGATGACATCAGTGCGGTCAGCGCCTATCTGGAGAACCCAAAATGAGGACTAGTCCGGAGGCATGCCATGTTGCACTGGATTAACCGTGCTCCACTAGAGGGAAGAATCCATCCATCGTGGATTATTCTGGGAGTCACCGCGATAGCTGCGGTTGCCGCTGCCGTGATTGCTGTCCCGGCGCTTTACGAAGGCGCCAAAGAGCCCAAAAAAAATAGCGCAGTTGCTGTGAGGCAGCTACCCGCAGCAAGCCTGCCCGAACCTGACTCAGGCCAGCATGACCGGCAATCTCCACCAGGTATTCAGCCAGCACATTTCACACCGCCTGCAGAGAACGATATGCCAGCCGGAGAATTTGGCGACATGGTAAAACTGGGCAGGAATATTTTCGTGCATACCCAAACCTACGCAAAAAATTACGTCGGCAACGGTCTCAATTGCGTTAACTGCCACCTGGATGCAGGACGCAAAGCAGGTGCTGCGCCATTATGGGCTGCCTATGTGACGTTTCCAGCTTATCGGGACAAAAACAAAAAGGTAAATAGTTTCGAGGATCGCTTGGCCGGCTGTTTCCGCTTCAGCATGAATGGAACCGCGCCGGAATATAACAGCCAAGAAATGATTGCCTTGACCAGCTACAGCTATTGGCTAGCGAAAGGCGCACCAACAGGGGCAGAATTGCCCGGTCGCGGCTATCCAAAGCTGGAAAACCCAGCGCTATCTCCTGATGCAACGCGTGGTGCCACCGTATACCAGGCGAACTGCGCCCTATGCCATAGCGTAGATGGATTGGGTACCAAAATAAATGGGCGGTATGCGTTCCCACCTCTGTGGGGCAGCGATTCGTACAATGCAGGTGCCGGCATGCACACAGTGAAAAACGCTGCGGCCTTCATTAAGGCCAATATGCCCCTGGGCAAGGGTAATTCACTCTCACTGCAAGATGCGTGGGATGTTGCGCAGTTTGTGAATAGCCACGATAGGCCATCCGACCCGAGGGTGAAGTAACTTGTCTGCGCACAGAAGGTAATTTATGCGCAGCTTCGCTACAGACGACTGCACATGGCGAATGAGCAAACACAGTCACTGGTTCACGCCTAGAGTGGCGCTGATCTAGGCTTTTCACGTCGCCAGAAACGGCTCATCAAAGGTTTGACACTGGTGCCATGCATCAGTATCGACAGCGCAACCACAATCAGCGTCAATTGCATTAATTCCAGCACCAATGGTTCAGGTAGCCCGTGTTGTATCGCGTACATCAGATAGTAAAGTGAACCGATGCCGCGTACACCGAACCACCCGGTCATCCCACGCATGCGCCAGGATGTGCTGGTGCCCAGCAGTCCAATGTAGACGCTGATCGGGCGGGCAACCACGAACAGGAACAGTGCCAGCCCCGTTGCGCGCCAGCTCCACGAGTCGAGAAATAGCGTCCCGCCCAGCAGCAGTACCAGCATTAATTCTGACAGCCGTTCCAGATGTTCTTTAAATATCAGAGACCCTTGGCTCACAGTTGGAGATACTTCAGGGTCAGGGTTGGTCGAATCCGCATGCCGAATTTCTTGTGGTGAGCGCGATTCAGAAGAGAGCTTTTGTCGGTTGACGAGTTTCAGCTCGGTCTGGCGCAGCGCCACACCAGCAAAAAAAACGGCCAGAAATCCCCATGTATGGAGCAGTACACTGAGGCCGTACACCACGCCAATCAAACCCAGTCCGAGAAAATCATCTAGCAGTTCATGTTTCTGTTCCTCTCCACGCAGATACCACCCTGCATATGCTAGTGCAACCCCTGCAGCCACGCCGATTGCAACGCCACCCAGCGTGGCCAACAACACATCGCTCAAAACCCATTGCAAACCATAATCACCAATTTCATTCAGACCCAGCATACCCATTCCCAACATCACGAATGGAAAAGCCGTGCCGTCATTCATGCCGGCTTCGCAGGTTAAAGTAAAACGCAATTGGTCGCGGTCACCGGGGTGGCGGATCTGGACGTCTGTTGCTAATACTGGATCAGTGGGGGCAACGATGGCACCCAATAACACCCCTGCTCCGAGTGGCAGATCAAGAATGAAGTAAGCGAATGCAGCGACCATGCCGACAGTCGCTGTCATAGAAACCGTAGCCAGAAGTAGGGGTGTGCGCCACCGCGCAAAAGTAAAAGGCACCGGCATTTTAATGCCAGCAGAAAACAAGGAAATTAGCACCGCTACTTCGGTCAGTACTTCCAGCAGAGCCGACTCTTTGAGCGGATTGAAATGAAACACATTGAGGACCATCGGACCCACCAGCATACCAACCGCTAGGTAGATAATAGCGGAGGTGACCGGGAGGCGTTTCAGGATGGTAGAGGTTAAACCCATGGCGAGCAACAGTCCGCCTACGAGCATGAACCATTCTGCGTTAGTCATCTATTTGATCGTTAATCCTAAAAAAGCAGTTGGACGCAGAAGAGCGCAGATTGAATAGGAAGTTGTTGGCATATCTGCTTGCACCATATACGTGAACGAGAACATCTCTTCTACGAATTGAATCATCAGTAATCGGCTTTTATCTGCGTCCAATAGCCGTTTTTAGGTTCATCGCTCATAAAGCACATTGGATGCGTAACTGGTCTCAGCGTTGCTCTACAGCAGGTGTCACCCTCCAGACGATGTTGCCGACATCGTCGGCGACTAGCAGTGCACCTTTCCGGTCGACAGCGACGCCAACCGGACGGCCCAGCGCATCGCCATCGGCGCTGAGAAAGCCGGTAAGCACATCTTGCGGCGGTCCAGCCGGACAGCCCTGGACGAAGGGCACAAAAATCACCTTGTAGCCGCTCTTTGGATTGCGGTTCCATGAGCCGTGCTGGCCGACAAATGCGCCGTCTGCATAGTGCTTGGGTAGCAGGCTGCCCGTATAAAATGCCAGTCCGAGTGGGGCAGTGTGTGCGCCGAGTGCGTAGTCGGGCGCGATCGCCGATGCAACCAGATCCGGGCGCTGCGGCGTCACGCGCGCGTCGACATGCTGTCCATAATAACTATACGGCCAGCCATAGAAAGCGCCGTCCTGCACCGAGGTCATATAGTCTGGAACTAGGTCGCTGCCGAGTTCATCACGCTCATTCACCACGGTCCATAGCGCGCCGCTTTGCGGCTGCCAGGCGAGGCCGTTGGGGTTGCGCAAGCCCGAGGCGAACACCCGCGAGCGGCTGGTTGCCAGATCGACCTCCAAGATGGCGGCGCGGTTGACCTCGTTTTCCATGCCGTTCTCAGCCGCGTTGCTGTTCGAGCCGACCGTCACATACAGGCGCGCGCCATCGCGGCTGGCGATGACGTTCTTGGTCCAGTGATGGTTGATTGGGCCGGCGGGCAGGTCGATAATTTTCACACCGGGCGCGGTGATCTGCGTTTCGCCGCCGTTATAGGGGAAGCGCATGAGCGCGTCGCTATTCGCCACATACAGGTCATGGCCGACCAGCGCCATGCCGAAAGGGGAATTCAGCCCTTGCAGGAAAACGCTGCGCGTTTCCGCAACGCCGTCGCCGTTGGTGTCGCGCAGCAGGGTGATGCGATTGGCGCTCGGCGTGCCCGCACCGGCGCGTTTCATCACCAGTTTCATGATCCAGCCTTTAATGCCCTTGCCATCTTCTGGTTTGGGTGGCGCATTACTTTCGGCAACCAGTACATCGCCATTGGGAAGCACATACAGCCAGCGTGGATGATCGAGGCCGCGCGCGTAGGCATTTACCGCAAGACCAGGCGCAGCCGTTGGCGTAGCGCCGGGCGGCCATCCCTTTGCCGGGGCGATGTTGACGGTCGGCAGGAGAGTAGGATGCGGCGACGGCAACGCAGGCTGAGGACCGAAGCCTGCATCTGCAGGCAGCATCGCCACTTCGCCGCAGCCGCTAATGCCCAACAGCAATGCGCCGAAGAGCAGGGAGTAGGCGAGGGGTTTATGCAACGGAATCGCGGAAAGCCCCGCTACCGAAGACGTGACCATCACCGAGCCTGCTTTACCACACCGCGCATCATCATGCACAGATCAGCTATACCGCACTGCCGAAGCCCTGGTCCTGTGACCCCGGTGGTGGCTCCAGGCCAGCAAGCAGGCAGCCTTGGGCCACGGGCCCCTTGGGAAACAGTTTGTAGAGATACTTGATGCCGCCTTTGTCATGGAAACGCTCACCGAGCGCATCATGCAGTTCGCGAGCGCGCATGGTGGGTTCCTCACTGCGTGCATAAAGATCTTGCAACGCTCGCACGACCTGCCAATGATCTTCAGTCAGAGTCAGGCCTTCCGTGCGCGCCAATTCCTCGGCGGTTTCACGGGACCAGTCGCTGGGGGCATTGGGGAAATCCGGGATGGGCAGGGTTTCGTAACCGGGGCGAATAAAATTTTCAGTGGCATGGCTCATCGTCATTCTCCAATTGTTCAATATGTTTATTACACTCGGGCAGAAAGCGATAAGCTTTCCATAAAAACTCGGGATTGAGGCTGAAGAAAGTGACTCGATATGTCATTACCTAGCCTCGAATGGCACTTACTGAAGCGGTTCCATAATCTATGTAGGGTGGGTTAGGCACGCAGTTTGTGCCGTAACCCACCAGATGTGCCGTCAGGCACTCATTAAAAAACGCGTTGTGTTGCTACGCAACGCTTGGTGGGTTACGCAAAAAACGCTAACCCACCCTACATTTGGCTTAAGCAAGTGCCATTCTACCTAGCCTCCTTTTCAGGATCACTCAAAGGGTGGCAACCGTCTGTGCGCCACAACACATAACCCCTGGTTTCCGAGCGAAGGCGAGTGCCCTGTGTACGCTGTCGTACAGACGGCATGTTCGGCCAGGAGCACTATGAGCATTGAGGAACATCCGTTCCTCGCCAATCCAAACAAAACCTGATCCGGGAATGGAGGTTAGTATGTTGAAATGGGCAGTCATCTTCTTCGTCATCGCGCTTGTCGCGGCGGTCCTTGGTTTTAGCGGCATAGCCGCCGGCGCATCCGAGATCGCCAGGATTCTGTTTTTTGTGTTTATAGCCATTTTCTTGGTCAGCTTGATCATGGGGATGATGCGGAAGTAACCACGACCGAGTTTCAAACTCATTTCTCGATTGAAATATGACTCGATTTCAGACTCATTTCACCTGGGAAGTTGCTGAAAGCTTGTCAACCTCAGAGGCATCCATAATGAAAAAACAGGAACACATAAGCAGCAGTATAGGTGATAAAATAAGTATACTACTGTGAAGCGTCCTGCATCTATGTAAAGTTCAACGGCTAGCTAATCTAAGCAAATGCCCTATAATGACATTCAGATTGAAACGGCGACTGCAACTTCCCCAACGTAGTTATCTCAAAAGATTGTTAAATACTTTCATTATGGAATCCAGCGATTTGGTGCGGCACCAGATAATTAAACGTCTCATGGCGCAGCACACTGAAAATGTTGCGGATGCCGCGATTAATCTATGGGAGCCAATGACGACCCGAATCATTTCGCTCGTCGGTGAAGGTGGTTTCAATTCGCTTTACGCGAGAAGTGCATTCCTTTCCCAATTGGCTTTTCCCTGGCTCACCGCCAGCTCACCGCCAGCTCACCGCCAGCTCACCGCCAGCTCACCGCCAGCTCACCGCCAGCTCACCGCCAGCTCACCGCCATCACAGACTGATCTCCGATTCGCGGAATTAAAAATATGCTTTGAAGGACAAACGCCTGAGCAAGCCAGAGAAGCAAACAGTTTGCTACTGATCACTTTCACCGACATTCTGGCCGCGTTAATTGGCGAGCACTTAACAACCAGTATTTTACGTTCGGCTTGGGGCAATGGCGCCTCGGATTGGCTCGATAAGGAATTAAAAAAATGAGTAACAAGGTAAAGATTCGTCGCCTGAAAACTGGCGTGCCTGGACTGGACAACCTGTTGGGCGGCGGCCTGCCGGAATTTTCGTTTAACTTGATTGCGGGCACGCCGGGAAGCGGAAAAACAACGCTCGCTCACCAGATTATGTTTTCACTGGCCAACCCGGATAACCGGGCACTGTTCTTCACGGTACTCGGGGAACCCGCTTTGAAAATGCTCCGCTATCAACAGCAATATGCGTTTTTTGATATCAATAAAATCAATGAATCGATCCGCTTCGTGAATCTATCTGCAGATATTCTGGAGGGGGATTTTGACCATGTATTGTCACGCATGGTCGAAGAAGTAAAAGCCTATGCGCCCAGTCTGGTATTTGTTGATTCGTTTCGATCAGTGGTGCAGAAAGCCAAGCAGATGGAACAGGGTGCATCCGAACTGCAGCGGTTCGTGCAGCAACTCGGCATGCAAATGACGAGCTGGCAGGCAACCACATTTTTAATCGGTGAATATTTGATACCAGAATCAGAGTCCAGCCCTGTCTTTACGGTGGCGGATGGCATTATATGGCTTTCGCAAAACTTGCACCGCAATTCAATGGTACGCAAGATGCAAGTGGTCAAAATGCGGGGTCAAGCCCAGGCACCCGGTTTGCATACTTTCCGCATTGGTGATGATGGCATTCGGGTATTCCCACGCGCAATTGTCAAAGAAGGTGCAGCGGCTGAGTCATCCGCCACGACATTCGTTGGCGGTGCACGTGTGTCGATGGGGACCCCCGGCTTGGACGACATGTTGGGTGGCGGCTTGCCCGTTGGCTATTCGCTACTGCTGGTCGGGCCATCCGGTTCCGGAAAAACCATATTGACAACGGACTATCTCGCCGAAGGTATACGCAGGGGCGAGCCAGGTGTCATTGCAGCGTTTGAGAAAAGCCCCAGCCAATTGCTGGGCAATAAGAAACTCTATTCGATGGTTCAAGCTGGACAGGTTGGGGTGATCGACACGCACTCCCTGGATTTGTCGATTGATGAAACCTTGCATGAATTGATCAGTATGATTGATCGAATGCAGGCAAAGCGCGTGGTCATTGATTCCTTGTCCGGATTCGAGCTGGCACTGGCACCCGAATTCAGCGAAGATTTCCGTGGGTCGCTATACAGGATGATTGCTGAGCTTACGGCCTTGGGCGTCACGATATTGATGACTTCGGAACTAGAAGACCGCTATACCGATTTGCGCTTCAGTCCATTTGGGAGCGCTTTTCTGGCTGACGCAATTATCGTGCAACGCTATATCGAAATCGCCAGCCAATTCAAACGCGCCATCTCAGTCGTTAAAGTCCGTGGCAGCGAGCACAGTAAGGACATTCGATTGTTTGATATTACCGACCAAGGCATCGTTATTGGCGAGACCTTATCGGAATATGCCGGAATAATGACGGGTCGGCCCACGGTCAACACGTAGCTGGAACGACCAGGTGATAGAGGGCGGTAATGGACAGAAATGATGATGACGGCGCCCCAAGTCAACCGGGGGTGACTAGCAAACACCAAAATAGACGGCTAACTGTTCGCGGAAACGACAGGCGGTGCGGGGAAAGCGCTGTCATTAACGATGAAGCGACAGTGCTAAGCCGCGAGAATTTTGCCGCTGCACGAGAAGATGCCGCGCATTTGCGTGAAGATGCTGCCGATTTGCGCGAAGACGCCGTCCATCTCCGAGAAGGGGCCGCAACATTGCGTGAGCAGGTCATTTGCGCGGTAGAGGCGACACAGGCAGCGTCCGACAATCTCATGGCCATGTTGCAGCAAGCGAACGCACACCTGGTCATCGCTACCATTGAGGCACAAAAACTGGCAGAACAATTCGAATTGACTCAAGTTCAGCTGGAAAATGCCAAATGCGTGGCGGAAAAAGCCAACCTCGCCAAATCGGATTTCCTTTCCAGCATGAGCCATGAGCTGCGCACGCCGCTCAATGCGATCCTCGGTTTCGCCCAGCTGCTGGAGGCGGGTTCACCACCGCCAACGGTCGCCCAGAATACAAAGCTACAACAAATTATAAAAGCAGGATGGTATCTGCTGGAATTGATTAACCGAATCCTCGAACTCGCAGTGATCGAGTCCGGCAAGCTATCGCTGTCGCGAGAACCGGTGTCGCTGATTGAGGTCATGCGCGAATGCCAAGCCCTGATTGAATCGCAGGCGCAACAGCACGACATCCGTATCACCTTCCTTCCAGTTGAATGCACCTGCATTGCCAATGCGGATCGAACCCGAGTCAAGCAGGTGATAATCAACCTGCTTTCCAATGCGATCAAATATAACCGCAAGCATGGAACGGTCGAGGTGGCTTGCACTGCGATCACCCCGGAACGCGTACGTATTAGCATCAAGGACAGTGGTGCGGGATTGCCTCCGGAAACGCTGCCACAACTATTTCAACCGTTCAATCGCCTCGGGCAAGAGACCGGCAACGAGGTAGGGACGGGCATCGGTCTGGTGGTAACCAAGCAGCTGGTCGAACTGATGGGAGGCACAATCGGCGTGCAAAGCAGCGTCGGAATCGGCAGCGAATTCTGGTTCGAACTGATCCGGGGCGATATGCCACAACTTGCTACTGAAAATGCAATGCCCGCAGAATTTGTGCCGCATGCTCATGAAAACGGGGCGCTGCGCACCCTGCTCTATGTGGAAGACAATCCGGCCAACCTGATGCTGGTCGAACAAATCATTGAGGGCCACCCACATATGCGCATGCTGAGCGCGGGTGATGGCAGTCTTGGCATAGCGCTTGCGCGCGCCCATCAGCCGGATGTGATCCTGATGGACATCAATTTGCCTGTTATCAGCGGTATCCAAGTGCTGAAAACCCTGCGTGAAGATCCATTAACAGCGCACATTCCAGTGATTGCCCTCAGCGCCAATGCCATGCCACACGATATCGAGACAGGCCTGGAGGTTGGATTCTTCCGCTATCTCACCAAGCCGATCAAAATCAACGAGCTCTTGGAGACGCTGGACATAGCGCTGGATCTTGCTGACACAAAATTAGACGGCGCTACTAATCTGGTATCACTGTGATGATGAGTACCGCCCATATTCTAAATGCCATCATTTTGATCGTCGACGATCTCGAAGTCCAATGTGCAGTTGTTAGAGCAAATGCTGCGCGAACTTGACTGTCGTTGCATTACGTCAGGATAGTGATAGAGGATGGCAATGACCCTAAATGATAATGACGGCACTAGTAATACTCCAGGTCAACCGGTTGTGACCAGTCAAGGCAAAGACAGACTGCCAATTGCACGTGGAGCTGATAGGCGGCGCAAGGGAAGCGCTGTCATTGACGATGAAGTGACTGTTCTATGCCGCGAGAATTTTGCCGCTGCACGAGAAGATACCGCGCATTCGCGAGAAGAGACTGCCGATTTACGTGAAGGGATAGCCACTTCACGCGAAGATGCCGTTCGTCTGCGCGAAGGGGCCGCGACATCGCGCGAGCAGGAAATTTGCGTGACAGAGGCGACACAGACAGCGTATGACGATCATGTGACCATGTTGCGGCAAGCAAACGAGCACCTGGTCGTCGCTACCATTGAGGCACACAAACTGGCAGAACAAGTCCAGGCGGCTAAAATTGATCTGGATCATTTAGCCCACCACGATGTGCTCACCGCATTGCCTAATCGAATACTGTTTCAAGACCGGCTTAATCAGGCGATTGAGTCGGCCCGTCGTCAAGGCAGGCAACTTGCGGTGATGTTTATGGACCTGGATCAATTTAAACACATCAACTACTCCTTGGGGCATGCGATTGGTGACCAACGGCTGCAGTCGGTTGCACAACGACTAGTGGGTTGTGTGCGTCACTCGGACACTATCAGTCGCCAGGGTGGGGATGAATTCGTGCTGCTGCTTTCCTCTATTGAGCACGCAGAAGACACAGCGCTGTCCGCGCAAAAAATGCTCGCGACGCTCGCGCTGCCTCACCACATCGATGGACACGATCTCCATGTCAGCGTGAGTATCGGTATCAGCATCTACCCCGACGATGGTCAGGATGCGGAAGGCCTGGTCAAGAGTGCGGACACCGCGATGTACTATGCCAAGGAAAACGGACGCAACAATTACAAATTCTTCGAGCCGGACATGAATGCTCGGGCGGTGCTGCGGCAGTCCACCGAAGCCAGCCTGCGCCTCGCGCTGGAACGGCATGAATTTGTGTTGTACTACCAGCCAAAAATTGATCTTCACAGCGGCACGATTGTCGGCGTCGAAGCGCTCATCCGCTGGCAGCATCCGCAGCGAGGGTTACTGTCGCCCGCGCAGTTCGTGCCCATCGCCGAAGACTGCGGACTGATCCTGCCGATTGGACGCTGGGTGCTGCGCGAAGCCTGTCTCCAGGCCCATTCCTGGAGACAGGCTGGCTTACCGTCGATCACTGTCGCAGTCAATACCTCCGCGCTTGAGTTCCGTGCCAAGGATTTTTTTGAAAATATCCGCACGACCCTCGAAGATACGCGTTTGGAACCGCGCTATCTGGAACTTGAACTGACCGAAAGCGTCCTCATGCGGGATGCCGAGTCTACCGATTCCGTGCTGCATGCCATCGCAGACTTGGGTGTAAAGCTTGCGATCGATGACTTCGGCACCGGATATTCCAGCCTAAGTTATCTGAGACAGTTTCCGATCGATACCCTGAAGATCGACCAGTCGTTCGTGAACCGGATGACCAGCAACCCGGACGATGCCGCCATCGTAAATGCCGTGATCAGCATGGGTAAAAGCCTCAAGCAACGCGTCATTGCGGAGGGCGTGGAAACACCAGAGCAGTATGCATTACTTCTGGCCCAGCAATGCGACGAGGCCCAAGGCTACTATTTCGGTTATCCGGTGGCGGCACAAGCACTCGCCGCCTTGCTGCAAACTGGCATATCGCTCACCCGGCTTCATTAATCTCCTCGGGTTCACTTCCCCGAAGCTTGCGGCGGGGTTGTTTATCCATGAAACGGCAATTGGACGCAGATAAAAGCTGATTAACGCAGATGATTCAAATTATTGAAGAGATGCGCTCCTTCGCTCATTGGGTGCATGCAGATAGAAAAATGATTTCCAGTTTTATCTGCGTCCAAGTGTTTTTTAATGCCCCCGGCAGGGCCGAGGGTTCACCGGATTCAACTAACTTGCGTTGAATCGCCAAAGCAGGCGGTTCGAATTGATCAGCTACCGTTAGTGGCTCGGTTGGTACGGCGTTGTCCCGTAGTAATCATGGATGCTCTTCGCCCAGGTAGCGTCAGCCATGTTGGGCCAGTGATCCTTGTCGAATCCCGGCGCGTTTTCGAGGCGCCCCTTTTCCATGCTCAGCACGAAACGGTGGTTATCCGTATCGAGCTTCAGTGCATTCCATGGCACGGCGAAAAGCTTATCGCCCATACCGAGAAACCCGCCGAAGGACAACACCGCATAAGCTACCTTACCGTTTTGCATATTCAACATGATCTCCTTGATGTCACCGAGATCTTCGCCATTTTGGTTGTAGACGTCGTTGCCGACGAGCGTGTCGGCCCCCATCAGTTCGGGTCCGGGACCGGAACCGATGCTGGGGTTACCCTGAACCTTGTACATGCCATAGGTATCGCGTTCTGTGTAATTCATGTCCATCTCCATATAGAAAATAATCTTGCGAATTGACTAAAGCGCCGTATTGATTTCTGAGGCGCCAAGGTCATACTAAGCGGACGACGAAACACGGTCTGTTCGGCAACTCACATAGCCATAGCGAGGTTGGGTAGCGCAGGCGCCTCGCCTGCATGTCACGCTTGCAGGCGAGGGCGCCTGCGCTACGAGTTTTCTTCACAGTGATTTCGGCAAAGGGGCAATACTCCATAGCTTGCTGCGGGGTTGTTTATTTTATTTTGCAAAGTGTGGTAACGCACAGATCGAGGCGGCCCGACAAGATATGGTTATTCAGGGTTTCGCAAACGAATTTTTGTGCGGGGTTTACTCCAATTCACAAGAATAGAAACGATTCCGCAACGAGGCCCGGCAGTAATTGATTGCATGACACTCCTTGCCTGCTGCTTCGTCGGCCGAGCTTGGGATGGATATGCAGCGTAAATTAAAGTTATCTATGGAGACACAATATGCAAACCATCACAATACCTGTTCAACAAACCGCCATTGACTTTGTGCAAGCGCGTCATCTGGCTGTTGGTAAAGCCACCGAGACGCTAACGAAGCCCGTGATCGTCGCCTGGAAAGACGACAATAATGGCAAGTTCGCTCCCGAAATTCCCGGAGGGACGGGTGACCGTTGGCATGTTTATGGAGAAAGCAACGTCGGAAAACTTGAACTCAAGGTTGCCGATGCGTATCACTTTATCTTTACAGAATCCGCAGACTTCGACGAACCCGATACGAATCTCGCTACACTGGAAGACAATGGAACACGCTTTTTGTGTCTGAATAACGCTTGCACTGAGGAAGATAAGCAACGCCTTGGATATTTTCCGGGTGGTGGCTTAGGCGGGTAGCAAATGCTACGAATACAGACCTGAGCAAATACTGTTCGCAGTGAGCAATGCGATTGGAACAGGCTATTCTTTAACGACCTTACCTATTCATTCGGGTAACTCGATCATGCCTGTTTTAAAATCACTCATTGTCGGCAGTATGCGAACGGCAAGTGCATTGTTCGCAGCCATTACATTCTCCCACATGGCATTCGCGCAGGAAACGTTATTTGCCTATGGTTCGGGCGGCCCTGCGCTGGCCATGAAAGAGGCCGCCATCGCCTTCTGAACGATCATTTTTAACTAAATACTTAGCATGCGGGCGCTTTCTGGCTGAAAACGCAATCGACGGCATCAGTTTCAAGGAGTTCAAATGAGCGAAGAAAACACAAAACTGAGTGGGCCTGATTTCACCCAGGGCGTCGCACTCTCGACTGTCGCTGACGGCGCCATGTTGCTCGGCCACGCGCATGGCGAAGCGGTTCTGCTTGCTCGACGCGGTGATGAGTTATTCGCGACCGGTGCTACTTGCACGCACTATGGTGCACCGCTAATCGACGGACTTATGGTGGACGATACGATTCGCTGTCCATGGCATCACGCCTGTTTCAGCCTGCGTACCGGTGCGGTGCTGCGCGCGCCTGCGCTGGGTTCGTTGGCCCATTGGCGCGTCGAGCAACGGGACGGTAACGTGTACGTTCAGGAAAAGCTGGTGAGGGCGTGGCAGCATGTGCCTCCGGTTGCAGATAGCATCCCACGAGCGGTGGTTATTGTGGGCGGTGGGGCAGCGGCCATCGCCGCAGCGGAAATGCTGCGCCGCCAGGGCTATATCGGTCGCATTGCGATGTTGAGCGCCGATGACTCGCTGCCCTGTGACCGCCCCAATCTTTCAAAAGACTACCTTGCAGGCACTGCGCCTGAGGAATCAAATCCGCTCCGACCAGCGGAATTTTATGTAGAGCAAGAAATAGACTTGGAACTAAACACACGCGTTGCCTCGATCGACACGGTGAGCCGGCACGTAGAGGCCACGGACGGACGCCGCTATGCCTATGACGCGTTGCTGCTCGCCACTGGCGCCGAACCGATTCGGCTCGAGGTGCCAGGCGCTGATTTACCCCATGTACATTATCTGCGTACACTGGCCGACAGCCGTTCACTTGTCGCCAAGGTGCTGGTTTCGCAGCGGGCGGTGGTGATCGGCTCCAGCTTCATCGGCCTGGAAGTGGCGGCATCGTTACGCGCGCGGGGCATTGAAGTGGATGTGGTCGGGCGTGAGGCTGGCCTTCTGGAGAAAATCCTGGGAGCGGAGGTCGGGAATTTCATCCGCAAACTGCATGAACAACACGGCGTGACATTCCATCTCGGCACGACTGCCACCGTGATAGATGCGCACAGCGTCACATTGGCGAATGGAGAAATTCTCCAGGCCGATTTCGTTGTTGTTGGCATCGGGGTACGACCGGCGATTTCACTGGCGGAGCAAGCCGGGCTGGCCATTGACCGCGGCGTCACAGTAAACGAGTACCTCGAAACGAGCATCCCTGGTATTTTCGCCGCCGGAGACATCGCGCGCTGGCCGGATCCGCTCAGCGGCCAGAACATCCGCGTCGAACATTGGGTGGTTGCGGAACGCCAGGGGCAAACCGCAGCACGCAACATGCTTGGCCAACGGGAACGTTTTGACGCCATTCCGTTTTTCTGGACCACACAGTACGACTTTGGTATTGCTTATATTGGTCACGCCGAAAACTGGGACAAAGTCGATATCGACGGGAAACTGGACGACCGAGACTGCACCATAACGTATCGCCGTGGGGACAAGAAATTAGCGGTGGCTATGGTTCAACGCGATCTCGATGGACTTCGCGCGGAGGTCGAATTCGAGCGGGCAATTGCTGCGAAAATTTGATTGAATGACTTGTAGAAGGAGACGGGTATCAGCCTGGGAAACGTTCAAGGCGCCCCTCTACGAGAGCGTTGCTATCCCTTGCAGAATATCCTCGAAGCGGTGTGCAAAGTAGTCCGGCTTCACATCCTCGTAATATTTTTCCCCCTGGTTTGAGTCCACAAAAATTGCCTTGATGCCGGCTCGGTTCGCCCCGTAGATGTCGCGATACATGTCGTTCCCCACGTAAATGACCTGTGCTGGTTTCAGCTGCATAAAATCCAGCGCTTTGGCAAAGAGGCGCGAGTCAGGCTTTCTGAATCCATCATCGGCTGATATGACGACCGGAGAAAAATAACCACCCAGGCCAACCGCCTGTATCTCCGGCAGAGCGAAACAGGGCTGTGCATCGGAGATAATACCCATGCGGTAGTTGGAGCGCAGCGCGTTCAGCACCCGTAGCACTTCGGGATAGAGTTGCAGGCGCTTTCTGGAAATGCCCCGGTGAAGATGGCTCAGGATGTCGCTGAGTCTTTTGCGCACGGGGGCCGAATCTATGCCATGTTGCTGGAGGAATGCGTTCCAGATTTTCTCAACATCTATCTCCGGATATTTTTCGTTACTTTCTAATTTCTGCTGTTTCAATAGCTGCCAGTACAGGTCTCGTACCTCCCCGCGATGCAGCTGTATCCCTTCGTACGTCAGAAAATGGGCAATGCCCCGATATATCTCATCCATTGACTCGTCAGTCTCGATGTCGATCAGGGTGCCGTACAGATCGAAGAGGATGCCTTCTATTGCCATGTATGACTCCTCAATGTGTTGTTAGCTTCGTCGATTAACTGCCTGCGATACTTGCCGGTTATCCAGGCGTTGCGGGAGATGCGCAGCAGGGTCATCCCCATGTGGAAAGGGAGTCGATGCGTAATGGAATCGAAAGCACGCTGACGGTCGGGGAAGTGGCAAGCATACTCCCACAGAAAGTGCCCGATAAACGGCTCCGCCAGATGCTTGTTGCCGGTATATTGCATGAAGAAATGCTTGATCTCCGCGGCGATTCTTCCCACATCGAACACCCGGTCGGCCGTCTTCATCCGCTCCAGATCAATGGCGATGACCCAGGGGCCGTCACCGAACAGAATGTTGGTAGGCGTGACATCGCCGTGCACCAGCACCTGCTGGTCTTCCCACATACACCCCTGCTCCCCCCAACGGTCCTTGAGGCGGTAAAACTCCTCCGCCTCGTCCCATCCCAGGTGCCCCCAATTCTTCAGTTGTTCCATGATCCTGTCAAAGTATATACAGTCCTGGTTAAAGTCCACCCCGATGCCGTTAGCGGTGCGGTTGTGCATTGAGGCAAGGAACCAGGCAAGCGCAGTAAGCTTTTGAAACAGGGCATCCCGCGCGCCCTGACGGATTGCGCCGACGATGAAATCAGTGAGCGGTGTACCGTAACAAAATTCTTCGATCAGTACGCTGTCGAGGTCGGCATTGTGCCCCAAAGGGCGAGCGACGTAGTGAGGATAGCCGGCAAAACCGATGCTTCGCAGATGATTGAGGTTGTTGTACTCCCGTTCCATGCGGCGGTGCGCCGATTCTGGTGAGCGCCCCTCGACACCGTTGAAAAACTTTCCAATCAACCGAGTCTGAGAGCGGCTGTCCTCATACAGATAGACGTGGTTGGAAGCCTGCAGCTTGTACACCCGAAAATCAGGGGTGACGCCGCTTACACTGACTTGCGGAAGGATGTCATAACGGAGGTACTGGTAAAGCTGGTCGTTCTTGGGGAGGTGGCCCAGGTAGTGCATGCGGTTCCTGATCTAAATCCAACAGACAATCTTTTTCAATGTTCCTTTATAGACGGTTTGCTGACGATGCTCAGTACGCCAGCGCACATTCAAGAATATGGCTGTTGAGAAACCTGTCAGGCGAATTTCTGTGGAGAGGCGTTTCACGCCATATTATTTTCCTTATTTGTGCGGCAGCGTACTGATCCATATTTTTTTAGCAGCTAGTCTTTGTGCTGAAACATAGGAGACTGCGATGAATACAATCCATAAGACATTTGCGATTGCTACCATGAGTACGATCTTGCTGGGCGGTTCTGCGATACCACGGAGCGACGCCGCGAATTCGCCGGCGTATCGTGATGGTTCAGCCACGTAAGGGCCAAGCCCCGCCAGAACTCAGCCGCGAGGAATTTCGTCGGCGCTTCGAGCGCGATTTCATGGATCCCGCATTCGATACTGCGCGCGCGGCGCTGGCACAGATCGAAGCGATCGCTTGGGATGGTTATATAAGCGGCCGCAAGTCGCCACGTACCAAAAAGGCCGGGCCAGGGTTTAAAGACCCAGACTTCAAAGTATCCGTGGAATGGTTGGAAACCCGCGATCAATTGCGAGCCGCACAAACCAAGCAAAGCGATCCCGCTACGCCGCTACGCGTATTAGTCATTTGCGGTGCCGCGCGCAACGACGGCACTTGCCCCGGCGAAATGTCGAAAACGTTTCGCCTCACCCAATTAACGCGCGAAACGCTCGAAGCCTCTGGAATCGAAGTGGATGTGCTCGATCTTAGCCTGCAGAGTTCGGAATATCGTCGGCGCATACATCCGTGCAAGGGGTGCGTGTCGACCGCGATGCCACTTTGCCACTGGCCGTGCAGTTGTTACCCCAATCATTCGCTAGGGCAGACCAATGATTGGATGGCGGAAATCTACACCCGATGGACTGCCGCGCATGGCGTGATCATCCTTACCCCGGTTTATTGGTATCAGACGCCTAGCGTACTCAAGCTAATGATCGATCGCCTGGTTTGCGCCGATGGTGGCAATCCGGATTTAACTTCAACAGCAGGTAAGGATCCAGAAATGGCAAAAGCACTTGAGCTTGCCGGCTGGCCTTATCCGAAACATTTAGCGGGCCGTGTTTATGGGGTAGTGGTGCATGGCGATGTCGCTGGCATAGAAAGTGTGCGTCGCGGGCTGACGGATTGGCTAGACTGGATGGGTTTGATCGATGCCGGCGCGGCCGCCCGGCTGGATCGCTTTATTGGCTATTACGAGCCCTATGCGACGAGCCATGAGAGCCTTGATCGGGATACCGCAGTGCAAGAGGAAGTGCGTAACGTCGCACGCGCTGTGGCACGCGCACTTGAGGCGCAGCGCGCCGGTGGTCTCGAACAAGCCGATGCGGGCTTATCCCGACCGCGGCCCAAGTAGGCAAGTTGGTGTGCCGCTTACGCCGATTTGCGCAAGGCCAGCGACAGCTGGAGCGATTGAATGATTCCCGCAGGATATATTCAGACCGGGCAACTTACCTGCTACGACCAATCTGGACGGGAAATTACCTGCCAAGACAGTGGACAGGATGCCGAGATCAGTAAGCGCGTTCCATGGCCTTATCTGGAAAAAAATCTGCGGAAATAGTAGAGGTTTTTAGGTCGCATCGGGAACTTTCAATGCTTTATGGCCCCTTTACCCATGAGTATTAAATATGCCATCCCAGAACTCGGTCAGCGTGCCGTAGTTCGAATGCTCGTCGTGGTGGTGGTGAAAATCGTGATGACGCCAGCGGGCTTTGATCCAATTCCCTGACGGTGGCAAGGATTTGTGCAGGCGGTGATGGACGATTTCCTGCAGCAGGTGGCCAAGGATCAGGCCGCATGAAAATGGCGCGGCAAAGCCCATGTCAGCGCTCAACAATGCTGGCAGGATGGCCAGCGCAAGTACCAGCGTCAGGCTGAACAATATCGGCGTCCGCATCGGTACGTCCGGATGAAGATGATGTTGCAGATGCCAGCGCCTGAATGGTTCCACCCCATGCAACATGAAACGGTGCAATAGGTATTCCAGCAAGGTCCACACCGTCAGCCCGGCCGCCAGTAGCATCAGTCCGCTCGTCCAGCCACTTTCCCCGCTCATTCCTGGTGCTGCCGACGTTCGCATCCATAACCAAGTCATCGCGGAAGCAGCGCCAGACGGAATCAATATCGATTGCGGAAACCCGAGCGGCGCTGAGCTAAGCGAGAGATTACGCATCGTCAAGCCAGGACAAACTTCCGCACATCAACCTCTTTCAATTGGCTGGATCGACCACATAATTCTTTTTGGTTTGCAAATAAGCTACTTCAGCGAACCCAGAAGGAACGATGTCTTTATCAGTAACTTGATAAAGGCTGTGAAAGTCGATGCCTTGTTCACTTAACGAGTTGTTGCATATTTCGATTCGAACGCCTTTATGCTTTAGCTCGTCAATCTGCGCTTGCATTGTTTCGTCCGGGCTCTTAAGTAGTGAAAGCCCCTTAGCGTAGAGCACGATGGTGGCATTGATCTTACCTCCCCATTTCTCCACCGCCGTCAAGCTGTTAGAAAGATTGCGCAGCTTCATACCATGCATGCTTTTGTCATCTGTGGTAATCGGCATGACAATTTTCATCACCCCATACGATTCATGTTTTACGTTCGGCTTTATGTATTCGCCCTGTTTAGCTTCTGCGACGGGCGGGGTTGCATCAATGGCAAATGCTGGCGCGACCAATGTTATCAGAGCGACAGCAGCAGGAAATACGAATATACGATTTAGTTGTTTCATGTTTAGATTCTCCAGGTAAATTTAAATTTTCAAATCAGCGAGAGTCGCCTGACTTAACGCGCTCGATGCTGGTACTCATTGTCAATTGTTCATAATATGTATCGGTGCACGGATCATCTGTACGTTGGCGCACTACGTTGGTTTCCTCTGGCTCACCGTGACAGCAGCGGATAAGTAAAGCACTCGGCCTGCCCGCTTTACTTATCCGGTGCATATGATAATGTCCCTCCGCTGATACGTGCCGCGGTTGTGTAAGGGTGAAGCTCGCTCTTTTCCCCGGCAAGGATATGTCGCACACAAACTCCCGCTGCTTTTAGGTAGTCGGCAATGAGCGAGCGATGGCACCTCCACCAGACTGCTTCCGCGCACATGAGTACCGTCCGCTTGCGCCGGGCCAGCTCCAATAGCCGCTCAATGCCTGCGCGAAACTCTTTCGTCTCCATGTGGTCTGCATAGCCACGGAATGATGCGTTGCGCCAGACGGTGTTTTTCGAGTCCGGGCGCGGGCGCCTGCGGCCGCCAAGTTCCGGCAGTGGCACATACGCTACTCCAACGTCCAGGAGTGAGGTACGCAGCGCGTCTTGATTAAAATGCGGGTATTTACGGGAAGCCGGAAAGCGCCTCACATCAGCCAGAGCTTCGATCTCATTGACGCTGAGCAGCGAGATAAACTCACTCAGGGTTCGAGTGGAATGCCCGACTGTCCAAATAGTCAACTCATCTTCACTCATCACATGAAACCGCTGAGTGTCTGTCTAACGCTGGCCACACTGGCTTGTCAGGCGTGGTCGCTTGGAATTTCATATCCGGTACGGCTCGGTGCTGACTCAATAGAGCATCAAGACATATCCAAGTCAATCAAGTCGCCCCGCCTGATTCGGGTCTTTCAGCGAATTGCCGATGACAGACTGCGCCGTGGTGGTTTGTTGTTCGGTCGCGGCGTGCGCGATCAATACCGCATGGCCACTGTTGACGGCATCCCTCACCAAGTCAGAAAAATGTTTGGTATTTTCGGTACCCGCGCCGACTGCCGCGCCAATCACGCCGCCCAGTGCTGCTCCCCAGCCGATCATCATCAGCGTACCTAGCACCGGGCTGGCGATGAACAGGCTGACGTTGGCCGCTGCAATCGCCACTTCACCCAAGGCGCCGATGCCGGCTCCTGCGGCCGTGCCAATGGCACCATCGACCAGCACCTCATTGCGCACTTCGTCGCTATCGGGGGCGGTTTCCGCATTGGATCCTGGCTTATCGATCAGTTCCAGCTGTTCGAGCTTGAACCCGTCTTGCAGCAGGTGTTCGAACACTTGCTCGGCCTCATGGCGGCTGGCATAAATGCCGAAAATGCGGTGCAGGTAACTATTCATGTCGCTCTCCAAAGCTCTGTTTATGACGTTCGTTTTTTTGCATCATGGCAGGAATAACGTTCCTATCCTTTTTTCAACTGCCGTGTCCAACTCGCGAGATTCTCTAGGAGTTGCCGAATCAGCTCTTGGCTCGGTTCGTCGGTCAGCTTGCCTTGCGCATCGAACGCCTTGCCGGCATTACCGATCATCACTTCGGGCTGGTTGACTGGAAACATATCGAGCGTGACGAACGTCTGCCGGAGGTGATACTGCGCCCGGGCAGAGCCAAACAATCCGGCTGAAGCGCCCATAACCGCCACCGGTTTCCCGTGCCACGCGCTTTCGCCGTAGGGTCGTGACGCGCAGTCAATAGCGTTCTTCAGCACACCAGGTATGGAATAGTTATATTCCGGGGTAGCGAACAATATCGCATCGGCCTCGCGTATCTTTTGTTTGAACTCGATGATCTTGGAGGCGGGCATGCCCTCCGTGTCCTGATTGAATAGGGGGATGCCCTCCAGGTCAAAAATATTGAGGCTCACTCCAGTCGGTAGCAGGCCCTGGGCTGCAACGAGCACGGCGCGGTTATACGAGGCACGGCGAAGGCTACCGGGAATGCCGAGAAACTTGAGGGATTTGTTCATGAGATGCGCTCTTTATCGAAGCTAGGTATTGGTCAAAGTCTGAGTGAGCACTCAGCGATTGTCTGTTCGCTAGCGCACGAAGGTCAGGAACGCGTCCATGTGCTGCGGTTTCCATCGCGATTGCGAATTAGGCAAGACGTTGTGTTCTTGCGCACGCCAGCGCACAGACAATGCACCGTATGGCTTGTAACCGTGATTCGCAATTGGCGAACTAATCCGAAGCAACGCAACCTGATCGAGTACAGCCGCGGGAATATCGTCATCGTTAATGGACGCGGCCTGGAAGCCGCGTCGTGCTCGTGCTACGAGATGGATAAGGACAGGTACGGTAAAGCTTGAACCTGAATGTAGTTAACCACGGGGAGCACGGAGAGCACGGGGAAAAGCAAAGAAGGTCATTCGTTTGGTACGAATTATTACGCTACATGATAGGTGGATGAATGCTTAGGCGTCGTACATTGATTCCCCCCGTGTTCCCCGTGCACCCAGTGGTTGAAATGAGGTTTGTTGATTGGGGCGATCGGTCGAATCGCATGCCGAGTCTTGGTCTTATGTCTTGGTGGCTCGCATGCTGAATCCAAACAAAAAAAATGGCTCGGCAACGACATTGCCGCTACCGAGCCCGGTAATTCAGGCGCCCATTGTCGGGGAGAAAATGCACACCTGTCATTCAGGTTCCCATAAGGGAGGGAGAATGAGAACCTGCATTGATATTACTTCTACAACGTCATCCATTCTGTTCGGCACCGCACATAACACGAAATTTTGCAATTGCGCGGCGCAACGTTACTTCTTGATGCTCATTTCATTGATGACGTCCTGCACGCCTTCGACAGCACGAGTGACCTCGATCGCACGATCGATCTGTGCCTGATTGTCGACGAAACCGCTCAGCTGGACTACAGTCTTGCTCGTCACGACGGCGATATCGAGACTCTTGACGCTCGCATCGGAGAGCAGTGCGGATTTCACCTTGGTGGTAACAATACTGTCGTCTACTTTATTGCCGACCGTGACATTGGCATCCTTGATCGTCATGCCGTTCTCTACGCCTTTAACTCCTTCCACTCCGCGCGCGACTGAGACGGCGAGAGCGGCCTGGGCCTGATTATCGACAAAACCGCTAAGCAGAACCATGCCCTTACGGGTTTCCACTTTGATATCGAAGTGCTTGATGTCCTGGTCGCCGAGCAGCGCGGATTTCACTTTCGTCGTCACCACGGTATCGTCGATTTCTGTACCAACCGTCGTCGAGGGAGGCACGGAGGCGTTGGGAGGAACCGCCTCCTGGCGATTGCAGCCGGTGATAAGAATGGCCATGCCAGTGGTGAGCACCATGCCGAAAACCAGCGGATAGAGGCGAATGTTCATATAAATTTTCTCCTGAGAATTATTCAAATCGATCTTTACACTAGGCCTACCAAAACAGAATCCTCGAACGAATCGTGGAATCATCCCATGATGGGCATCATTGTCATTGCCACGATACCGAACAGCATGGCAACGATACCAACGATCAGCAGCGGCAAGTGGATGGACTTCGAGGGTCTCGCCAGCGTGCTACGATCCGTTAGATTGCCTTGCCAATGACAGTGAAATTCTGTGCAACGAAAACGCTGCCGTACGACGAATATACTTAAGAAACGGTCGACAGCGCGACGGCGGATCTGGATCAGTTCGTGCTCCCCGCATACCGGGCATGCGCGCGAACTCGCATCCGAATGAGCATGATTTATCATGTTAACTTCCTTGTAAATAAACTCCATCTGGCACACGTATCTGGTGCAATCAACATCGACACCGCACGGCGCCGCGAATCGCGGCCATGAAGCAGGATCGTTGCAGCAATTGTCTTCTTAATTTCGGCCAAGCTCTGTGCGCTCGCGTACATACCGCAAAATAAATTTGGTCTAACCTGCGACTTATCATGAAGCCCTTATCGGTGACACCAGCTGCAATCGCCCAGCCGACTTCCTCGGAACTCGTGCTATCGGGGTGTTGGACTGCGCTGGGAATTGGTGTTCTTGACCGGCAACTTGAAGCGCTCACGGTGCCTTCGAAAGCGGAGGTCGTTGTCGACGGTGCCGGCGTCGAGGGCCTTGACACGGTCGGCGTCTGGATATTGCAAAAGTTGCTGCAACGCTTGCGCGGGGAAGGCCATGTCGTGCAATTGCGGGGCTGGAGTCCGCAGTTTTCAAAATTGCTCGAACTTGTCGTGCAACACTCCGACGCGCCACGTTCGCAGTCCCGCTCATTCACCTTGGAAAAAATTGGCCGCGCGGTCGTAGCAGCCGGTGAGCAGGCATTCGCGCTTCTCGGCTTCATCGGCGAGATCGCAGTCGCGCTGGCAGGCAGCATCGCCCATCCGGCGCGCATGCGCTGGCGGCCCATCCTGCACAATATTCGCAGCGCCGGCTTCGATGCGCTTCCGATCATCGGCCTGCTGTCTTTCCTGTTGGGCATTGTCATTGCCTACCAGTCTGCCGACCAGCTCAGGAAATATGGCGCAAACATATTCGTCGCCGACCTGGTGGGTCTGTCGATGCTGCGCGAATTTGCTCCGTTGATGACGGCCATTATCGTTGCCGGGCGTTCTGGCTCGGCCTATGCCGCGCAGATCGGCACCATGGCCGTCACCGAAGAGATCGACGCTATGCGTACCATCGGCATCGCGCCTATCGAACTTTTGGTGTTACCGAAGATTCTCGCGCTGATTATCGTCCTGCCGCTGCTGACATTCTTCGCCGACGTGCTGGGTGTATTCGGCGGCATGATTATGGCTCGCGCCCAGCTTGGTGTCGGCTTCGAGGATTTTCTCGATCGTTTCGTCAAGGCGGTCAGCGCGACGGCGTACATGATCGGCATCGGCAAAGCACCCGTGTTCGCAGGAATTATCGTGGTGGTCGGTTGTTTCCAGGGTTTTCGTACCAGCGGGGGTGCCGAAAGCGTCGGTCGACAAACAACGCGTAGCGTAGTCCAGGCTATCTTCCTGGTGATCGTCGCCGACGCCTTGTTCTCGGTTCTATTCAGCCTCCTGGATCTCTGACATGGCGGATGCTGAAACCGTCATCGAAATAAGCCATGTGTCGACGCGGTTCGGCGAACACGTGGTGCACGAGGATGTTGACCTGCAGGTACGGCGCGGCGAAATTTTTGCCATCGTTGGCGGCAGCGGCTCCGGAAAATCCACGCTGCTGCGCGAAATGATCTTGCTGCAGCGCCCGGATTCTGGCTCGATCCGGGTATTGGGTGTTGACCTTCAATCGCTGGATGAGGTGCAGGCACAGGGGTTGCGCCTACGCCTGGGGGTGATGTTTCAGCATGGCGGGTTGTTCGGTTCGCTGGACGTGCGCGAAAACGTTGGCCTGCCGCTGCGCGAACACACCGCTCTCGATGAGGCGTCGATCGACGGGATCGCCGCGTGGAAGATTTCCCTCGCCGGCCTTGCGCCGGAAGCAGGGACGCAGTACCCGTCAGAATTGAGCGGCGGCATGCTCAAGCGCGCATCCCTTGCACGCGCACTTACGCTCGATCCCGAACTACTGTTTCTCGACGAGCCGACAGCTGGCCTGGATCCGGCCAGCGCCGGTGGCGTGGACGAGCTGCTGCTCAATTTGCGCGACACGTTCGGTCTGACTGTTGTCATGATCACGCATGACCTTGACCTGCTGTGGCAAGTGGCGGATCGCGTCGCGGTACTTGGCGAAGGCAAGGTGCAAGGCCTCGGCTCGATGGATGAACTATCGCGCATGGCGCATCCCACCATCCGCCAATTCTTCGATGGCCCGCGTGGCAGGGCGGCCGCCGATAAGACAAGTGGCCAGGCAACTGAACAGGTAAAGGAGTAGGCATGGAAACAAAAGTGAACTATGTGCTGGTCGGCGGATTCGTACTGGTGCTGGGTGCCGCGCTGGTTGCAGGAATCCTGTGGCTCGCCAGTGGTGGCGGATTTCAGAAAAAATACGACTTGTACCTGGCTTTGGTCGGAGAATCGGTGGCGGGGCTCAATCTCAACGCACCGGTCAAATACCGTGGCGTCGATGTGGGCAAGGTGGAGGATATCCGACTCGATCCGCACAAACCGGAACAGGTGAGGCTGACTTTCGCAATCGAACGCGGCACGCCAATCAAACAAGATACTCAGGCAACGTTGAAGACCCAGGGACTCACAGGCATTGCGTATGTCGAACTGGATGGCGGCTCGCTCGCCTCGCCGATCTTGCGCGCGGTTGCGCCGGAAAAATTTCCGGTTATCCGCACCAAGCCTTCGCTAAGCGCTCGTCTGGAGAACATTCTTACGACTGTGCTGGCCAAACTCGACTCTACTTCGGACAACGTCAACAAGGTACTCAGCGACGCGAACCTCGCGGCGTTCAAAAGCACGCTGGCAGACCTGGCTACGGTTGCGCACACAATTGCAGCGCGCAAGGACTCGATCGACACTGGAATTGCGGGTGCCTCGCGCACTTTCGACAACAGCGCCCGCTTAACAGAGCAACTCGGCCCGGTCATCGACCGTATTGGGCGCAGCGCCGATGCAGTCAAAAAGATGGGCGATGAGACAGCACGGGCAAGCGCCAGCGCTGGGAAGACAGTTGACTCAGTGGGCGCGGATGTCAAGCGATTCACGACCGACGCTATGCCGGAGCTGCAGAGCCTGCTTGGCGAAATGAATGTCCTCACGGTGTCCCTGCGGCGCTTCGTAGAAGAAACCGAACGCAATCCGCGCGGCTTTCTGTTCGGCCGCAAGTCCGTGCCGGAAGGCCCGGGAGAAGTATCAGAGAAAGGGCCAGGAAAATGAAAATTACCGCTTACATGAATCTTTCCAAACACGGGGGCCGTCTCGGGGCGGCCTGTTTGTGTCTAGTGCTTGCCAGCGGCTGCGCGTCACTGAGCCCGGCGGTTACGCCGAATCCACCCAGTTTCTATTCGCTCGACAACGCGCGCAGCGCCGCACCGGTCGTGCTGCGCGCATTGCCAACGGCGGCGCCGACCCTGGTGGTCAGCACGCCTCGTGCCGCGGCTGGCTTTGACAGCCAGCGCATCATCTATGTACGCCAGCCGCACAAGCTCGAATATTTTGCGAACAGCGAATGGATAGATACGCCAGCGCGCATGCTCACGCCGCTTATTGTCGTGGCACTCGAGAATAGCCAGGCTTTCCGTGCCGTGGTGAACACGCCGAGTTCCGCCGGCGGTGAGCTGCGGCTCGACACCGAGGTATTGCAGCTTCAACAAGAATTTGAGGGTCAGCAGAGCCGTGTGCGGTTCATGCTGCGTGCCTATCTGGTTGAAGACGCAACCCGTCGGATAATCGCATCGCGCGAGTTAGAAGCCGTCGCGACCGCACCGAGCGCGGATCCCTACGGCGGCGTAGAAGCCGCCAACCATGCGGTGCGAACCGTGCTAGAAAATCTCGCCGTCTTCTGCGCGGAGGCAGCGGGAAATTGGCGGCCAAAAGAACTCGAGCGTGCCCTTGATAACAAAAATGAAATGCGCCAGTAGATTTCCCGGTAATTTTCCCGGTTCATAGTGGAAACGTCTCAGCGGACCGGAGGTGAACATGAAACCATTTTTCTTTGGCGCTGACCAATCTGCCGGCTGGGAGCTTGGTGCCATTTGCAGTCATCCAGCAGCTCAAAAAAGAGCGAAGTTGAGCGGCAGCTAACTCCTACCGAAGCAGCCACTCAACGCCGTTGGTGTGCAGGCAGAATTTTTTTCACAAGCGGCCGTTCACGGATGGAACCTAGAAAATCCTTGCGAGCGGCTGTATATCAAAATCCTGAATGAGTACTGCCGACACTGCCGTCGGTCATCGACTGCCAGAGTACGTCTGTAATGCGCCGGATAAGAGACCTTCAATCCCTGACAAGCCGGCCAAGTTAAGACATACGCATACCGCCAAATTTGAGGCTAGTCTAGTTTGTTAGCAAATTTTCCGCCGCACTACGCAATGCGGCGTCTATCGCCCCCATAAGCTCGTCGAGTTTGAACGGTTTGGTCAAATACAGAAAGAATCCAGTCTTGAGTCCTTCCTCGATTTGGCGAGGGTAAGCGTTGGAGGAAAGCGCTATGACCGGAATAGGGGCGGTTGCAGGATTTTCGCGCAAAATTTTCAATGCGGCTAAACAACCAATGTCAGGCATATTAATATCCATCAGGATTATGTCCGGCTTATGCGAGGATGCCCTGATGCCCTGATACCCATTGATGGCCGTTAACAATTTCAAATCGCTGCGCTCCGCAAGCATCATCTCGACCAAAAGCGCATTGGCCTGGTTGTCCTCAATTTGAAGCAGCGTGTGTTGGAACGGCTGTGCTTGGAGAAGAATTGGATTTGAATCTTGCATGCATTTCCCATCAGTAGTCACACAATTCGATTCAAAACCGGAGGGGCTGCATTTTTAACCCTCAACGACATCAGTGAACAGCAGTTGCCGAACTTCACTATAAACCAATTTTAAATTGTGTTCGGTAGCGTACAGATCAGCTCGAATCGAAACGGATAATCGACGCAGCGATGGATATCGTCCAAGTCTGATTGGATCAGGCAAATGAATAAGAGGAATGGTTCGATGCAAGCAACACTGTTAAGGCCGCAAGTGAGAACGGGCCAATCACAAAGTCCATCTAAGTACACGACAGGTGTCACCGACGGCGCTGCCTGCCGTAAGCGCGCCGATACACTGTCGATATATCAGCTCGTTGCGAAGGTTGATGATTACAGCTCTGGATTCAGGGCCGGCTATTTTCTGCGTGACTGCAGTAATCCAGAGATCGTAATTGACTTGTAAAATAAAGGCGTTGATATAACGGAGCCGTGGCCTCTATATCCGCTATAAAAGGGGCTCCCTAAAGGCTCTAAGAAACGGTTGTGATTTTCGTAAGCGCTTGTATTCGAGCCAAGTGAAGACAATAACGAATAAATCAAGAATCGAAAGCGCCAATAGCCACACTGAATGAGTGTGCGAGTAGCGATAGACTTGGTACACAAGAAACAAACCGAATGCCACAATTGCAATTGGGTAGGCCCACATGTGCTTGCGGAACAGGGCCCATACAAGACCGACTTTGACTACCCCATGCCACAGCAAGAAAAACGCGGCGAAAATTTTGGTGTCTGTAGAGAGATGCTGCGCGGAATGTAGGAGGAAATTGGCGAGAAAGTCATGAGGATCTTCGTTGAGTTCATGCAGCGTGAAAACTCGCAATATCCCATTTATTTGATCTGTATTCACGAAGAATAAGACGACACCACCGATCACTTCAAGCATTCCGTCCACGGCCTTACCAATTAGGCTGATGTCGAAGAGGATGTGAACCGTCTTATCTCTATCACATTGTTTCATTTTGGTCAGAATCTTGCCTAAATGCCAGTCCCTACAAGATAATCCATACCAAACGTAGGTACCAGGTCTTGACATCACGGTTTTGTGAATGCTGCCTACAGCATGAATGGGGTTGTGTTCGAATTACACTATAACCCATCAAATTTATTAACCAGAAAAACTTCCTCCAAGCCCGGCAGGCCGGGCTTTTTACATCTTCTTTTAGCCGCCTGCCTTACCCCAGGATTTGACCGATTGAGCGTTCCAGCGCGGCGCGGTCATCCTCCTTTAGCTGCCCGAGTTTGTTAAGAATCAGGCCGCGCTCGATAGTTGTGATCACCGGCTTAATGACAGAAGGCTTGAGCAGTCCCGCTCCTTGCCAGTCCTTGACCATCACCTCGCCGACGGTCTGTATCAGGTTTCACCTGACTGGTAATCGCCATGATGATGAGGTCTGGTCGCTCCTGGTGGTAAGCGTCAGAACTGATGACAACGGCGGGGCGCTTCTTGGTAGCGGACTGATCGGTAAAAGGGAACGGCACCAGCACGACATCGGCGAATTCATAATAGCCGGTCATAATCGGCATCGCTCTCGTTATCCCATACCTTGCTGAAAGTGCTTTCCGCGAGCTTCGCTGCCGCACGGGTTAGCTGCTGCGCCTCGGTGCGGGTTTGCAAGAAGTCCACGAAATCTTCCACCTCCGCGATGCGCTCCGGCGGAAGCGCTCTCAACTTCTCGACGATCATCTGCTCGTGCTGGCTGTTCAACATGGCGTCATTCCTTTTTTAGCGGCTGAATTATGCGGCCTGCGCTTCGTCCTTGCAGCCTGTTAGCTGTTCTTGCGCACCGAATTTTGACCACCCGTGCGCGTTTAAAATTGACCAGGTGGAAATGCGAATCCCCGAAGAGATTGACTGTGGATAAGTCTACCTGAATTACGTTTGTATTTCCCCTTCTCTATCGGATTGATTGTTATAGATACTTCCCTATATCAAGACACATGAATTTCTTTCCCCCACGCTGCCACGTACCCCTCATCCCCAGCCCTTCTCCCCTCGGGCGATCAAGCAAGAAGGGAAAGAGGCCAGGCTCTGAGGTCTCCCCCTCAAATTTTCATTTACTCAATTACTCAACTTTCCCGTCGCGCGCGGCTTTCAGCACCAGTTTATCGAATTCTTCCGCGCTCATGATGCCGCGCTCCGCGACGATTTCGCGCACAGGGCGGCCAGACTTTTCTGATTCTTTGGCAACTTCCGCCGCCTGCATATAACCGATATGCGGATTGAGTAGCGTGGCGAGGCCCACGCTGGCGTGGATGAATTGGTAGCAGCGCTCGCGGTTGACGATCAGGCCCTTTAGATTTTTCTCGGTAGCCGCGTTGATGGCATTGGTGAGCCAATCCATGGCGTCAAACAGGGCAGAGCCCAGCGCAGGCATCATCACGTTGAGTTCCAGTTGGCCGGCCTGGGTCATGTAGGCCACCGCAGCATCCTGCCCCAACACTTGAAAACACACCTGATTGAGCATCTCGAACATGACCGGGTTGACCTTGCCCGGCATGATGGAAGAGCCGGGCTGCACCGCCGGCAGAGTGATTTCGCCCAGGCCGGTGCGCGGGCCGGAGGCCAGCAGGCGCAGGTCGTTGGAGATGCGTGTGAGTTCCAGCGCAAGGCCGCGGATCTGCGCTGATAGATGTTGCAGGTCGAGCATGGACTGCATTTGCGCTGCCAGATCGGATGCAACGATAGGATCGCCAGTGAGTTTGGCCAGTTCTGCCGCAACTCTTTTTGGATAATCGGGCGAGGTATTGAGGCCCGTGCCTGCGGCGGAACCGCCCAGCCCGGTTTCGCCCAGCGCTGCGCGAACATCTGCCAGATTTTTTGCGGCGCGACGCAGCGTCCACGCATACGCGGCGAATTCGCGACTCAGCGTAGTGGGCACCGCATCTTGCAAATGCGTGCGGCCGCTTTTTACTGTGTCTCGTTCTTCCACGGCGATGCGTTCGAATTCACCCGCCATGTGTTCCGCAGCTTTTACCAGGCGTGGCAACTTTGCCAGGCAAGCCAAACGAATTGCAGTCGGGATGGTATCGTTGGTGCTCTGACCCATGTTCACGTCGTCGTTGGGGTGGACTGGCGCGTATTGGCCTTTTTCCCCACCCAGCGCGACGTTGGCGATGTTGGCGATGACTTCGTTGCTGTTCATGTTATGGCTGGTGCCGGCACCAGCCTGAAAGCGGTCGACGACAAATTGCTGCAGAAATTCGCCATTGAGAATACGCTGGCAGGCTGCCACAATAGCGTCGCGCTTGTTCTCACTTAACCAGCCGGGCTGGCAATTGGCGTGCGCTGCCGCGCATTTTATTTGCACGTGGGCACGGACAAAATCCACGTCCGGCATGCGTCCAGAAATGGGGAAGTTGTCCACAGCACGGGCTGTCTGGATGCCGTACCAGGCATCGGCGGGAACTTTAAACTGGCCAAGGGAGTCTTTCTCAATGCGGAAGTTGGTCATGGTGGAAATTTTGCGGAATTAAAAGAGATCATTTTAGAGGGAGAGTGCTTTTGTTGAAACGTATTTTATTGCTACTTGTCGCTGCCAGTTTATCCATGAGCGCATGGGCAGCGTCTTTTTCCCTCACGGATACCAATGGAAAGGTGCATACGCTAGAGGGCTACAAGGGGAAATGGGTGCTGGTGAATTTTTGGGCTACCTGGTGTCCACCTTGCCTGGAGGAGATTCCCGATCTGGTCTCGTTGCACGATGCGCATAAGGGCAAGGATCTCATGGTGATCGGCATTGCCATGGATTATCGAAGCGCAAAACAGGTGACCGAATTCTCGGAAAATATGTTAATTAGTTATCCCATCGTGTTGGGTAACGCGAAGATTACCGCACAGATCGGCGAAGTGCCAGGGCTGCCGACGACGTATCTGTACAACCCGCAGGGCAAGATGGTGGCTTTCAATGTAGGTGCGTTGACGAAGAAAGCGGTGGAAAGCTATATTGCCTCGAAGAAGTAGCGCTTAATTGAACCTAGAAAAATAGTGGGACGCAGATGAACGCAGATAAGCGCAGCTAGGACATGAAGTTACTTGCTTATTTACACGCACCTTATAGGTTAAGGGAATCAGCTCTCCAAGGAATTGACTCATCAGCGTTAATCGGATTTTATCTGCGTCCAATAGCCGTTTTGAGATTGAAAGGAATACCATGATTCGAGCATTGCTCGCCTTTTTTCTGCTACTGGTTTTCGGCACAGTTGCTGCGGAGACGCGCGACGTAAACCAATATTTCTTCGACCAGAAGATGGGTGACTTTCAAGCCGAGCTGGCGGTCGCGCAGAAGGCGGGAAAGCAGGGCATCCTGCTGATGTTCGAACAGGAGGACTGCCCGTTCTGCCACCGCATGGAGCAGACCATTCTCAACCAGTCTGGGGTGCAGGATTATTTCCACAAGCATTTTCTGATTTTCACCATCGACATCAAGAGCGATAACCCCATGGTGGATTTCAAGGGTAAGGCGACCACAGAAAAAACTTATTCCGCCCTGCAGCGTGTGCGTGCCACCCCGGTATTCGCCTTCTTCGATTTGAATGGTAATCCCACCACACGCTTTACCGGTGCGGCCAAGGATGTGAATGAATTCCTGTCGCTGGGACGTTATGTGGTGGAGGGTGCTTACCAGGACAAGTCGCTCCCCTTCGCGCGTTACAAACTAAAACAGGCTGCCCCATGAGGCGAGCGGCATCACTCGTAGCCTCCCTTCTGTTCCTTGCTTACGCTTCATATCTCCATGCCGCTGACGGCGCCAAAATTCTGACATTTGCCGAAGCATTGACTGCGGCAGAAGCAAATCACCCGGAACTCATTTTGATCGAGGCCGAACGTGAGGCTGCTGCGGCTGACGAACAGGCTGCGGGTGCGCGGCGCGATTTCTCCGTGAACGCGGAAGGTATTTTGCGCAGTGGTCGGCAAACCACCGGCGATGGCGGTTTTGCCAGTGACAATAGCTTGCGCCTGGTCGGGCGCAAGCCCCTGTACGATTTTGGCCGGACAGATGCGGCAGAGGCTGCAGCTAAATCGGAAACGGCAGCGCGCGATGCTAATCTGCTTGATGCACGCGCGGCGCATCGCCTGGAAGTGATGGCGGATTATTTCGATGTGTTGCTGGCCGACCTACAATATTCCACTGACAACGAATACATGGCAGTCGCCTATGTCAATTTCGATAATGCACAAGATCGTTTCAGGCTGGGACAGGCGGCTGCCACCGATGTGGCTGAACTGGAACACCATTACCAGGAGAAGCGGGTCAAGCGGAATGCAAGCCAGCAGCAGCAGCGCGCAAGCAGAGCACGCCTTGCCAATGCCATCAATCGTCCAGGCCAGCTGCCTGGCGAACTGGAAGATCCGCCACTGCCCGGCAATAATCGCGTGCTGCAGGAATACGAGGTGCTGCTTCCGCTGATGCTGGATAACAATCCGCGCCTAGTGGCGCAAAGCCGCTTGCTGGCTGCGGCGCAGCAGCGGCTGGAAGGCATGCGCGCGGAGAATCGCCCGACGCTGGATGCCGAAGTGGAAGCTGCCGATTACAGTCGTCCGGCAACTACCCGTGACCGTGTACGTGCCAGCGTGGTGCTGAACTGGCCGCTGTATCAGGGTGACCGGGTGAATGCCAGAATTGCGCGGGAGCAGGCGCAATTCCACAAGTTGCAAGCGGGGTACGACAAGCTCAAGATGGGACTGTCTCAGGCGTTGCTGGAAAATTGGCTGGAAATCGAGCAACTGCAAAAAACCGTGCGCGGTGCGGCGAAAAAACAAACGGCTTTTCGTGACCTCGCGCTGGAAAGAAGCCGCGCGGTTTACGAATTGGAATTGAAAACCAATCTGGGTGATTCCATGGCAGCGACGGTGGAGGCAAAGTTGCGCGAGCGACATACCGAGTATCAATTGGCGCTTGCCTTCGCCCGCCTGGAAGCGTTGCTAGGCAAGCCGCTGGAGGCGAAATAAATGCGCGAGATATTCATGAAAAAATGGCTGCCGGCTGTCCTTATGATTTTAGCCGCACCGGCTGCACTGGCCACAGATGTTGCGGCAATTTTGCAGTGGTCGCAACGCGTGGAACTCGGATTATCGGTATCTGGTGTGGTGCAGTCGGTCAGTGTGGAAATGGGTGACAGGGTGAAGAAAGGGCAAGTGCTGCTAATGCTTGATACACACGCTTCTTCAGCCAAAGTCGCGGAAAGCCAGGCAGCAGTGCAGCGTCATAAAGAAGTGCTGGCAGAAGCCAGGCGCGACCTTGGCCGAGTGCAGGAACTCTACAACCGTACCGTGATCGCCACCACCGATCTGGATCAGGCGAAGCTCCGCTATGTGGCAGCCAAGGCGTCGTTAGACGAAGCGCAGGCCCGTCTCAAACAAGATAACCAGAGTGTTGAGGACAGAATTTTGCGTGCACCATTCGATGCATTTGTCGTGAGCAGGGATGCGGAACCTGGACTAGCGCTCGCCAACGGTTTAAAGCCGCAGACTTTGCTGGTGCTGGCCAAAGCAGGCGAGATGCTGGCGCGCTTCAAGCTCTACGATACGCAAATCGGGCAGTTTAAGCTGGGTCAGGCACTCACTGTGGAAGCCAACGGGCAAAGCTATCAGGGCAAGATCAGGACGCTTGGACTGGAACCGCTAGCGGGCAAGGATGAGGCGGTTTATCCCGTGGAGGTTGTGTTTTATCCGAAAGAATTACTGCGCGCCGGAACGCCGGTGAAAGTGAGATTGCCTTGAACGATGATAAAAAAACGCTCGACTTCGCTGACATGGCGGAGAAGTTTGACGCCTGGTTGCCGCATATTGCACCGGTTGGCGAAGCTTTGCTGAATGCGCTCAACGTATGCCCGGGTGAAAGCGTGCTGGATGTGGCGGCGGGTACCGGCGAGCCTGGATTAACGCAGGCCAGGAGACAGCTCGGCGCGGTCACGATTACCGGTACGGACACAGCGCAGAGTATGGTTGATGTGGCACGACAGAAGGCAGCGCGCGAGAGGCTTTCCAATATCACATTCCGATGCATGCCAGCGGAATGTTTGGATTTCCATGAAGCATCTTTCGACAAGCTGTTATGCCGTTTCGGACTCATGTTTTTTGGTGATCCGCACATGGCGCTGAGTGAAATGCGGCGCGTACTCAGGCCTGGTGGGCGTGTTGCGCTGTCGGTGTGGGGTGCGCCTGAACATAATCCAACCATGAGTTGGTACCATCGGGCTTTCAGGGGGCGCATTCCCGATAACCTCTTGCCCCCGCTGCATAAGGTTACCGGCTTTGGCGACCCGCTGTTGCTGGAAAAAATGATGGTTGACGCAGGTTTTCGCGATGTCGAAATCAGCCAGCGTGAAGTCGTATTCCGCTTTCCTTCATTCGATGATTTTTGGAATTTGCTGGAAGCGTCGGCTGTGTTGAAGACGCAGTTTGAAGCGCTGCCAAAGGAAGAATGGTCGTTGATTCCAACCGACATCGCTAGCTGGGCGGAAGATCACCGCGCGGCAAGCGGTTTGGAAATTCCTCATGGCTACCTGTTGGCAACCGGGATTAAGTAGAACTAGCCGGGGTGTTTGGCGGTGCTGGCTTCCACGGTGCGGCTGGGCTTGTTCAGCATCCAGCCGTTACGCCAGGCACCTACCACTATGGTGGGGTATTGGGGTTGGCCCAGGCTGCCGTTGTAACGGCCCAGCGCGCGGTATAAGTCGCCCCGTTCAATATCGACATAGTGACGCAGGATCGTGCAGCCGTAGCGCAGATTGGTACGCATGTGGAACAGGTTTTGATCTTTGGCGCCGATCAGTTTGACCCAGAACGGCATGACCTGCATGTAGCCACGGGCCGAGGCGCTGGATACGGCGTATTTCTTGAAACCGCTTTCCACTTGTATGAGTCCCAGAACGAGTTCTGGATCAAGGCCGGCGCGGGTTGCCTCATAATGCACAGTTTTCAGGAAATCCGTACGCTGTGCTGGGTCTGGTAGGTAACGCGCCATGCGCCGGGACATCTCTGCCAGCCAGACGTGGCTTTCGGCTTCAGTATTGAAAGATGAACGCTGCGGTACCGCGTCCGATACAGCCTTGGACAAAGAGGCCTGTACGCTGGCAGCCAAAGGCTCATAGGCCTGTTCACCTGCGTTAGCGAGCAGGGGTGCAGCCAGTAAAAGAAGTGCAATTAATCGACGCATAGTTTTGATTGTACGAGCTTGACGGCATTTTGCAATGGGATAGCCTGCGAGGTCTCATCACGCCGTCCCTGATATTCGATGTTGCCCTCTTTCAGGCCACGCTCGCCCACCACGATGCGGTGCGGGATGCCGATCAGTTCCATATCGGCAAACATAGAGCCGGGGCGCTCGTCGCGGTCATCCAGCAGTACCTCGATTCCAGCCGCTTGCAGCTCTGTGTAAAGTTTTTCGACAGTCTCGCGCACAAGCTCGCTTTTCTTCATGCCGATGGGCACGATGGCTAGCTCAAATGGGGCGATAGCCTGCGGGAAGATGATGCCGCGCGCGTCATTGCCCTGCTCGATGGCGGCGCCCACGATGCGCGATACGCCGATGCCATAACAGCCCATTTCCATCACGCATTCCTTGCCGGTTTCGTCCAGAAATACCGCAGTCATGGATTTGGAATATTTGTTGCCGAGTTGGAAGATATGGCCGACTTCGATACCGCGGCACAGTTCCAGCGTGCCTTTGCCGTCCGGGCTGGGGTCGCCTTCGACGGCATTGCGAATGTCACCAACCCAGGTTGGTTCTGGCAGGTCGCGCACAAAGTTGACGCCGGTCAGATGCTGGCTGTTGTCGTTGGCGCCGCAGACAAAATCTGCCATGGCGGCGACACTGCGGTCGGCAATGATTTCGACGCCGGACGGTGCTTGCACCGGGCCGATATAGCCGGCGCGGCAACCCATGATCTCTTCCACTTCCTGTTCGCTGGCAAAGCGGAACCCTTCGCTGAAGGCCGGATGCTTGCCGAGTTTGACTTCGTTCAGCGCATGGTCGCCACGCAGTAATAGCAGATAGGGATGCCCCGCCGTATTGATCACCAACAGTGATTTAACGATGTTTTGTGGCAACACCTTCATGAATGCCGCCACTTCTTCAATGGTGCGCGTGCCGGGTGTGGCCATTTTGTGCAGGGGCTGGGCAGCAGTCGGGCGCGGCCCTGATGGCGCGACAGCCTCGGCGAGTTCCACGTTAGCGGCAAAATCCGAACTGGGGCAGAAGGCAATGGCATCCTCACCCGAATCGGCCAGCACATGGAATTCATGCGAGCCAGTGCCGCCGATGGCGCCGGTGTCAGCTGCCACAGCTCTGAACTTCAGTCCCAATCGGCTAAAAATGCGCGAATAGGTTTCGTACATGATCTGGTAAGTCTGTTCCAGGCTGGCGTGGTTGGCATGAAAGGAATACGCGTCCTTCATAATGAACTCACGTGCCCGCATCACGCCGAAACGTGGCCGGATTTCATCTCTGAATTTGGTTTGAATCTGGTACAAGTTGAGCGGTAACTGACGGTAGCTGCGGATCTCGCGCCGGGCAACGTCGGTGATCACTTCTTCGTGCGTAGGGCCGAACAGAAAATCGCGTTCGTGGCGATCCTTGATTTTCAGCATCTGCGGCCCGAATACGTCCCAGCGCCCGGTTTCCTGCCAGAGCTCGGCGGGAATTACTGACGGCATCAGCATCTCGATTGCGCCGCTTTTGTTCATTTCCTCGCGCACGATGGCTTCCACCTTGCGCAACACGCGCAGGCCCAGCGGCATCCAGGTGTACAGACCGCTGCCCAGGCGGCGGATCAGGCCGGCGCGCAGCATCAGTTTGTGGCTGGTCAGCTCCGCCTCGGACGGCGCTTCTTTCAAGGTGGAAATAAAAAATTGTGAAACGCGCATGGTGTTGTCTTTCCTGGGAGCAATTTTAAAAATGCCAAACTAACTGTTCCCCCTTTTGCAAAAGGGGGGCTAGGGGGATTTGGAAGCATGTGGCCGCAGCCGCAAATCCCCCTCAATCCCCCTTTTTCAAAGGGGGAGGCCTGCTGCGTGGGCTGGGTAAGGTCGTGTATTTTACCCGAGATTCATTTGCACGGCGTTCACGTTAGAATATGCGCCATGGGATTCTTTTCTAAATGGCGTATTCACAAGCAAGCGCAGGACGGACATAGCGTCGAAGTGAGCGAACAGGATGGCGTGCGCTTCATGCATCTGGGCGGTAGCGATACGGTGCAAAGCGCCATGCAGGTCGAACGGCCAAATGAGCTGGAGCTGGCCTATACGCGGGCGATGATGGCATTTCTACTGTTCCGTCCGGCGCCAGGCCATGTGCTGATGATCGGGCTGGGCGGCGGATCGCTGGCCAAGTTTGTGCATGCGCGATTAACGCAAGTGCGTTCTACCGTGGTGGAAATCAGCACGCAGGTCATCACAGCAGCGCGAACGCATTTCTTTCTGCCACCGGATGATGAGCGTTTATCCGTTGTGCTAGGAGATGGTGCGGAATTCGTGGAGGCGCATCCCAACTCGTGCGATGTGCTGCTGCTGGATGGCTACGATGGCACGTGCCAGGTTGACTCGCTCTCCAGCCAGGCGTTCTATGAACATTGCGCCGCAGCGCTAGGCGATCGCGGCATACTGGTAGTGAATTTGTGGGGCAGCGACCATCGCTTCGCGGAATATCGTGGCCGTATCGAAGCGGCATTTGGCGGCTTGGTTTTGTGCCTGCCCGCAGAGAAACGCGGCAATATTATTGTATTCGGCTTTAAAAAAAGCCCTGGCATGCCGAAGTGGGATGATTTACGCGAACGGGCGCGGTCGCTGGAAATGACGCACAGCCTTGAGTTCCTCAGGTTTGTCGAAAGGCTGGATAGAATGAACCTGCATACCGACAAGCGTTTGCTGGTGTGATGGATGTCTGGGAAACCGCCGTAACAATAATATCTTTATAGATCATCGGAAGTGTGAAAAAATCACCCTAATTCTAAGTTACTGGTGGTGATTTAAATGATCGATCGGGACGGCTATCGCCCCAATGTCGGCATCATTCTATGCAACGCAAAGAATGAAGTTTTTTGGGGAAAACGTATCAGAGAACACTCCTGGCAATTCCCGCAGGGTGGTATCAATTCGGGCGAGTCGCCCGAGGAAGCGATGTATCGCGAGCTCAAGGAAGAAGTTGGCCTGAACCCGGGTCACGTGAAAATTCTTGGCCGCACCAAGAGCTGGATGCGCTACGACGTGCCGCACCACTGGGTCAGGCGCGAATGGCGCGGCAGCTACAAGGGACAGAAGCAGATCTGGTTTTTGTTGCGCCTGGTCGGTCGCGATTGTGATGTCTGCCTGCGCGCGAGCGAACGCCCTGAATTCGATGCTTGGCGCTGGAACGAATACTGGGTGCCGCTCGAATCCGTGATCGAATTCAAACGCGAGGTCTATCAACTGGCGCTAAACGAACTCGTGCATTATCTGGATCGTGACAAGCGCAAGTGCAGTTAAGGAAATACTGAATAACCCCCTCTCCCATCAAGGGGGAGGGAGCAAGAGGTCAGAGCTGCATATCGTAAAGTTGGGCACCAATAGCCAGAATGAGCGACAATCAGATTTTCCTCAGCGGAGCACAACCATGGAACTGACAGCGGTACTCAGCCCCGCCGAAGAAGGCGGCTACGTAGCCCTAAATCCTGAAACGGGCACTACTTCTCAAGGTGAAACCGTTGAGGAGGCACTTGCCAATTTGCAGGAGGCCACGTCACTTTATCTATCGGAGTTCCCAGTGCTCACGCTGGGCCATCCGCTGGTAACAATGTTCAGCGTTCCTGCACATGCCTAAGCTGCCCCGCATCTCCGGGGCGACCGTAGTACGAACACTTGAGCGTCTGGGTTTCGAAAAGGTTCGCCAATCCGGAAGCCACGTAATCATGCGCCGTGGTTCCAAAGGCTGTGTGGTTCCCATGCACGCGGAAATCAAGGTCGGTACTCTTGCTGGCGTATTGCGTCAGGCCGATGTATCGCCAGACGAATTCATCGCAGCAATGTGATAGTGCCGCCCAACGCTACGCCCCTGAACTTGGACGATATGTGACCCTGTTAGATGAAGCCCTCAGACGCACTCCAAGCAAACCGTGAAGCTGTGCGCCGAATTGCGCAGCGCTCCAAAACCACGAACCTGCGCGTGTTCGGCTCCGTGCTGCACGGTGATGACCGCGACGGTAGTGACCTGGATTTGCTGGTTGATCCGCTGCCAGGGGTGACGCTGTTTGATCTTGGTGGTCTTCAAATCGAATTGGAAGAGATGTTGGGTGTCCAGGTTGATCTGCTGACCCCGGGTGATCTGCCGCCGAAGTTCCGCAAGGAAGTACTGTTGGAGGCAGAACCGGTATGAGCGAGAACCGTCTCATCGATTACATCGGCCACATGCTGGAAGCAGCGCAGCTTGCGTGCTCTTATCTTGATGGCTTGAACAAGGGCGACTTCCTTGCCGACAGGCGCACGCAGCAGGCCGTCATTCTGAACATCGTGGTCATCGGCGAGGCAGCAACGAAGCTCGCCAAGGATTACCCTGAGTTCATCGACCAACACCCTGACGTGCCTTGGAAGAACATGAAGGGCATGCGCAACAGGATTGCGCATGGTTACTTCGATATCAACCTCGAAATCGTGTGGGACACGGTACAAGCCGCACTGCCGCATCTTGTGGAACAGATGACTGCGATCCGTGATGAGCTGGCGAACGATGGTCGTGACGGCGCTATGTAGTGCTGCTAAAAACATGAAAAAAATCCCGATCCTATTCTTGCTTGTACTGCCATGCATGGCAGCCGCCGCCGAGTGGGGGAAATTCGATTTCGAGTTTGAAAACGAGAAACCTTGGTCTGAGTTGCAGTCAATGCTTCCCGCTTATCCCAGGCAGGAAAATTTACTGCCGTTTTTTGTGAGCGCTGCTACTGATAACCGGTTTTATATCGATGCGCCATCGATCAGCGTGGGCGAGGACGGCGTTGTGCGCTATGTGTTAATGGTGAAATCGCCAGAGGGTGCCGTGAACGTTACTTTCGAAGGTATGCGCTGTGCCACGCATGAAATGAAAATCTATGCCTTTGGTCGAGTGGAGGGCAATTGGTCGAAAGCGCGCTTTGGTAAGTGGGAACAGATCCGCTATGCTGACCGTAATCGTCAGCATCATGTGTTGTACGACGATTTTCTTTGTCCATCGGGCTTGACTGTGAATTCGTCAGAGATAGCAGTTAAAGCTTTTAAAGCGGGAATTGCGCCCATCGTTCACAATTGAGAGAAAATAACATCCTGTTGATTTTAAAAGGATGTCGGAAAATTTTACAGGAAGCGAAAAACTTGTTTGTTATTAAAATAGATGAGATGTAACGCGTAATAGACTAATTATTAAAAAATAATAGTTTTGTCTGAATTACGAGAAGCAGAAATTTCGCTAAATGTTACAACTGAGTTGTCGAAAAAATTAACATTTTGTAAATTTTTCGATTGGCTGGTTGTGATCATAATCCGTGCTGATAGGGGGGTTAGAGGATATTTTATGGAAGTGGGCATGAATGTTGCTTGCGCTGGCTGTGAGGAATTTTTTTAGTCTATGTGTACCACTCCTTTTTAATTTCGGGTAGCATGGCCGAACATAAATAAAAGCGTGATCTGGAATGCTGGCTGGTCACGATTTTTAAGAAAAGTAAAGTTTTGCCAAAGGATGATGCTGTAGTCTGCGAAATCTGGAATAATTTTGCAGGCCAAGGCGTCAAGCAGCAATAAATAACGGAAAACGGAGGGACACTACAATGTCTGCACTCGCACTTGAAAAAGACCAAGTTGACCAATTGCTGATTGAACGCTTGGATCAATTGCTCGACCAACGTCTCGACGCCATGCTTCCGCAAAAAATCGCGGAAATCGAAGCAGCAAAAACACCCACCATGTCCATCATTGCCACCAAAGGCACGCTGGATTGGGCCTACCCCCCCTTCATTCTTGCCTCGACCGCCGCTGCACTGGGCTGGGACGTAAGCATCTTCTTTACTTTTTATGGCTTGACGCTGCTCAAGAAAAACATCAACGCGCAAGTCAGCCCGCTTGGCAACCCTGCCATGCCGATGAAAATGCCGATGGGGCCAAAGTGGTTCCGCGAGATCAGCTGGAATATTCCGAATGTTGTTCAAGCCGCCATTCCTGGCTACGAGTCCATTGCTACAGCCTTGATGAAAAAAACAATCAAGAACGTGGGTGTGGCCGAGATTGCCGAATTGCGTGATCTGTGTCTCGAGGCCGGTGTGAAAATGGTGGCCTGTAATATGACAGTCGAACTCTTCGGGTTCGACAAGAGCGAATTTATCCCGGAAGTAACCGACTACGTGGGCGCGGCATCTTTCTTGCCGATTGCCCAACAGTCGGATGTTTGTTTGTTTATTTAAAAATTGTAGTAAACCATCACAAAACTGGAGCAAGGAGAAATAACCATGATATCAATTAAAAAAACCATTGCAGTATGTGCGCTCATGATCTGGGCCCCTTTGGCCCTCGCTATGACACCTTATATCAAGGGTGACAAAGTAAGCGGCGGTGATCTGACCGCGACGATGACTCAAGTCGAAGGTAAGCTTAAGGCCAACGGCTTTGACGTGATCGGCAAATACCAGCCTAAAGGTATTGCTGATAGTGGCGTGGTTATCGTAACCGATAAAGCGTTGCTCGGTGCCATCGAGAAAATCGGTGGCGACGTGATTGCAGGCGCAGCCATTCGCGTTGGTGTAAAGGCCGATGGTTCGGTTTCCTATATCAACCCGGAATACTGGTACCGTGCTTATTTTCGTGACGGTTACAGCGCCAACGAAGCTGCTGTGAAAAGTGTCGAGTCGAAACTGAAAACTGCATTGGGCGCTGGCGAAGGCTTTGGCGGCGATGTAAAACCTGCTGATCTGGCCAAGTACCACTACATGTTTGGTATGGAACGTTTCGACGACAACCGCGAACTGAATAAGTATGCCAGTTTCGAGAAAGCAGTTGAAACCGTTCGCGCCAATCTGGCCAAGGGCTCCGGCAACACCAGCAAGGTATATGAAATCGTGATGGCAGATAAGAAAATTGCCGTGTTCGGCGTGGCCATGAACGACCCGAAAACCGGTGACGGATACTGGGTCAACAAGATCGAAGGTACCGAGAACATCGCTGCGCTGCCCTACGAGATTTTCGTAGTGGGCGACAAAGCTGAAGCCTTCTTCGGTCGCTATCGCATCGCGCTGTCCTGGTCCGCTCTGAAAATGACCAGCTTTGGCAAGATCATGGCAACACCTGGCAATATCAAGTCCACTCTGAAGACTGTGGCGGGTGCTGAGTAATTAGTTAGCTAAGCGCTTGAATTAAGCAGCAGAAAGCATTGGGCAGGGAAACCTGCCCTTTGCTTTATTCAATTTTGTGTGGGTTGTACAGATTGGGTGAGTGAGGGAGAAACGATGAAAATTCAATTAAGTCGATTGCTGGCGATGGCTGCGGCCGCGATGCTTGGTGCCGCTGGAAATGTTTACGCCACCAACGGTTCTTTTATGATTGGTTCTGGTGCTGGTTCAATAGGGATGGGTGGCGTTGGCGTAACCTCTCCGCAGGATTCGATGTGCGTGGGCGGCAACCCTGCTTGTCTGGGCGCGTTCGAGCGGCCGCAATTTGATGTGGGCGCTGGCTTATTTCGTCCGCCAAGGGCTGCTGCGACAACTGTTATGAGCGGTTTTAATCTTCCTGATGGTGGAAAATATGTGGAGAGTGAGGTTAACCTCTACCTGTTACCTTCCATGGGGTTTGTTTTTCCTTTTAATGATTTGCTGACTATCGGATTCGCTGCGCTGCCCGCTGGCGGCGGTGGGGTTACGTTTCCCGCTAATAAGGGTGGTGGGCTGAATGGCAACAGCTTTTTCGGCGGCGCAGGTACTTTGGGGACAGATTTGGTTCAGTTAATCGTTCCAATTACGGCAACGTTCAAGCTTAGTCCGGCGCATTCAGTGGGTGTTTCGATTATCCCGGCGCGGCAGCGATTTTTGGCTCAGGGCTTGCAAGAATTCAAGGCCTTTTCAGCTTATCCGGACAATTTGACCAACAAGGGGCACGATTTTGCCAATGGGCTGGGTGGCCGGGTTGGCTGGATGGGATATTTTCTCGATAAGCGAGTCACTTTAGGCGCGACCTACGCAACCAAGGTGTCTATGGGGAAGCTCAGTCAATACAAAGGCTTGTTTCCTAATCAAGGGAGCTTTGATATTCCTGCGAATTATGCGTTGGGGATCGGCGTCAAGCCTATTGATGACCTGACGGTTGCGCTGGACGTGGAAAAAATCCTGTACACCGGTGTACCAGCTTTTGCACATCGTGGGCCGGATAGCTCGGGTCAATTGAATATTGACGCATGTACGCAAGGGACGGTGGTGTGTGGCGGCACCTCGTTGGGCACGGCGGACGGCGCATCTTTTGGCTGGCGCGACCAAACGGTTTACAAACTGGGGATGGCGTACAAGATCAATGACAGTTGGATCGTTCGGGCTGGATACAACTACGGCAAAATGCCGATTCAAGCTGACCAGATGTTGTTCTCGGTAATGGCGACAGCTACCACGGAAAAACATTACACCTTTGGCTTTACCTATAGCTTGGGCGACCAGTCCATCTTCGGCTTCGGCAGCGAAGGTTTGCTGACCTTTGCCGGGATGTATGCGCCTAATACAAAGATTGAAGGAAACACGGTCGGTACCAGCGGCCCGGTTGGCTTGGTGGGCATGCAAATGAAGCAATCGTCCTGGGACATTGCCTATACCTTGAAGTTTTAATAGCTTCAGTAACGGCGAATGCATTTTAAAGTTTGGAAACATTTGGCAGGCATCAGAGCGGAAAGGCGGAATGCGCCACTACTGCGTTGACCTGCTGAATTGCAAGAATTAGGAGAGTAGCAATGAAAAAGACATTAATTAGCCTGGCTGTGGTAGCCACATTCAGCAGCGGCGTGGCACAGGCGTACACACCCACCGTCACTACCACCAATAACAACTTCACCATGGTTGGTGCTACCAACGGTAACACCGGCGGTACCAACGACGTGACCTTTAGCTGGGACGGCACCTACCGTACCGCGGTGTCGCAGGAGCTTGGCGGCCTCAACAACGCTACGCTGTCCTCGCCTACCGCGTTTGCCGGCAAGAAGTGGACTGCGCACCACGTCAACGTCTATGGTCCCGGCACCTATACGTTCTACGCCGATTGTGCGTCTGGCGGCGTTGCCAGTACCACCTACGATCCTACTTGTGGTTTGGGCGTAGCCCAGACCCTGACTGTGGGTGCAGGTCAGGTTGGCGCGCACATGTTGTTTAACTGGTCCACCAGTGCTGATATTGACGTGATCGTGGTGTGGGACATGAACAAATCCTGGGTGCAGACCGGCACATCTTCCCCTTTCAATCTGTCTACTAATACTACCGGAAATACTGCCAGTACTGTATGGAATGGCGTGTCGATCGATGCCGATGGTGATACTTATAACGGCGCCAAGATGGTTGACGGCCCATTCACCGGCCAAAGCGCTAACTTCAGCGTGAATGGCATTCTTCCTCTAATTCCTGCGGTGGAAACCGCTAACCCGAATGGGACGGGTATAGGAACAAGCTCAGTTGTGACGGTGGCCTTTAACCAGCCAATGGATCCAGTCACACTGACGCTGGCTTCGTTTACTGTAAAGGCTGGTGGCGTGGGGTCATCGGTATGCGGTGGTAGCATTACGGCAAGTGCGGACCATAAGGTATTTACTTGTACGCCTGCGGCATTGGCGGCAAACACAGCCTATACGGCGATAGTCACCACTGCCGCAAGCAACACAATTCCTGTTGGGTTGGCCTCTAACTATACGTGGACCTTTACGACTAGTGCTGCGGCGGCTACCACTACGCTTTCCTCAACGGCTGCACCGGGAACCACGACGGTGTCTATTCCAAGTGGAAACGGCAGTCTGGCTACGGTAGGTCTTCTTACCGCTGCTCAGGTTACCGCAACAGCGCCAGCTAACGTGACATTCAGCGAAGGGCTGGTGAGCTATAAGATTACCGGCGTGACTGCGGCTTCAACGGTACCGGTGACCATCGTTTTTCCTGCCAGCATCGCTGGAAAGACCCTCTACAAGGTGGATACCACTGTGGCTAGCCCCGTGTACACAGCGATTCCGGAATCTGCTTTTACCCGGGTAAATAGTACTACCATCACGATAAATATCACCGACTGTACTGTTGCACCTTGTACGGGTTATGACGCAAACGCTACGTCAGGCACTATCGAAGACCCAATAGGTGCGGGCACAGTCGTAGTGACTGTTGCCCCTGCTCTTGGCAGTGCGCCTGGTGGTGGCGGATGTGCGGCCAGTCTGAATGGGAAATTCGAGCCTACCTTGCTGATGATGTTGCTGGGTAGTCTTGGTTACCTTGGATGGAAACGCAAGCAGCGCGACTAATTAGCGTAGAGAGTTAAAATAGCCAATTGATCCGGCTGTGTAAAAGCTCTGTAAAGTTGTTTGAATAAATAAGATGCCCAACATGCGTTAGTGTGATGGGCATTTTGTATTACGCGGATGCTTGGGCTTGAATGGCTGTGGTGGCTGGTGTCAAGCGGCTTGGAGGGGTGGCGGCGTTCTCTACATTCGACAAGGGCGTCGTGGGCGACTGCGAATCTGAAGGAAGCCGGAGGCGAGCTGCTGTCCTGGCGCGAAGGACTCAGATACGAGGAGTCGTAACGGAGGCGGTACTGTTAGGACAACGCTACTGCTATCTGAATTGTTGTCGGAAAATTTTACAGTCATGATAATTTGAAATGATATCTGAAGCTTGTGTCATCAAATCGATAACATTATGTTTGTAATAATGTATTTAATCGTTTCTGAATAAATTGGCATGCCGAGGGGATATTGCCTGGATGGGTAGGCGGATGTTAGTTGTGAATGGTTTGAAAATGTGTCGGAAAAATTTACAAATTTTCACAAAGCAAGCTTCATAATATTGCTTATAAATTACATAACATAATGATATTAAACAATATATATATTTATATTTCCAATCTGGCATGCACCTTGCTTACCAATTAGGCACAGATAGGCATGGTAGTTTAGTACCGGTTCTAACTAGTCGAAGTTGACGATCTGTGTATTAGCGGAACAAGCACACTGTGATAAATTAAAGACTGGAACATATCTAGATATTGAGTTTTTACGTAGCACAACATTCAACTGGAGGAAATACACAATGATTACCATGAAAAAAACTGCAATCGCTGCTGCACTGGGTCTGGGCCTGATTTCTGGCGTTTCCCAAGCTGCTACGGTTAACTATAATTTCACCGGCGCCTTCGTGATGTTTGACGGTTACGATCCTACTTTCAGCAACCCAGCAGACGTAGTTAACAACGGCAATGGCATCGCTGGCGACCCTATCACTGGCACAATGACCCTTGACACGATCACCGGTGCTGGCTCTGCAACCATGGTTCCAGGCTCGTTGTTCTTCGGCTCCGCATGGTCTGCTCACAACATCGTGTTGCAAGCGACCATGAACCCGGGTGAAGTGAACGCCACCATGTTGTTTGACTGGAACGGTAACAACAACATCGGTGTTGCGGTTACCTTCCAGATGATGCCAACTGCTAACCCATTGGTTAACACCTTCTTCACCACGCAAAGCTCTATGCCTGCTGGCCCATTCGCTGGCTTCCAGCCAACGTTTAACGGTACCGCCACTCAAGTAGTGCCGGTTCCTGCTGCTGCTTGGTTGTTGGGTTCTGGTTTGCTCGGTCTGGTTGGTGTAGCTCGCCGCAAGGTTGCTGTTGCCTAATGTTGCGTAAGCGCTTGATAGTATAGCGCTTAGAGCAGAAGGTACAGGGCTGCGGTAGGATCCGCAGCCCTGCTAACCACCCCAAAGTGGTGGAGATGCGAAATAATTGTATTTGGAGGGGTAAATGGGGAACCGGTTTCTAGCTTTGGCGGTGATAGGATTGTTTGCTGTGTCCGCTCATGCGGCTACACCGACGACATGGACTAGTACGTTTACGAACGTGGCAGGTGCAAGCGGTTCCGTCAGCTTCAACGACTGGGGTTACAAAGGCCCGACAGGCGTAGGCGCCAATGATTTTCAGGTGGGTTCGGGATTTGACTCTTCCCGTATCGGCCAAGTGCAACATGTATTGACCACTGGCCCGGATTTTTTGACACGCGATCCGGCTCATCCAGTGTGGCAGGATTTCAGTGGCTCGGCTACTCCCGAATACCCGAATGCCAATATGGACAGTGCGGTAAACTTTTACAAATGGGGTTACACCACGGTTGCTGGCAGTACCTTCAACAATATGCAAATCGACAAGGCAGGTAATTACCATGTCGCCAAGAACGACATGAATTTCCAGTACTACAATACATTCGATTACAAGAATGGTGCCAATCCCGTCGTGACGACGGACACCACTATCAATTTTCAGCCTTACGCGATTTCCGATGCGAAAGGCTGGTGCGGTTCGGTGCTAACTTCCAACCCCAATGGGTTGGCGAATATGGCAGGTCAGGTCACCTTTGATTTTGCCTTTGACGCATTCCTGGGTAACGAGCCAGCGACGGGGAAAAAGGGTTTTGGCCCAGCCATCCAGGTCGTGCCAGGTTTCGTCATGCGTAGCTATGGTGACTATCATTTGCATTGGGATGATGGTACGGACGTGCTAGACTATTACGGAAGCGCAACGGGCAACAATACCAATCCGCTTACCGGTCTATTAGACCCAGCTTACCATAACAAGGTTTCATTCCTAGGTGCTGGTGTAGTGCCGGTTGGTGTATGGATTAGGATCAACCAGACTCGCCCGGATGGTTCCATCGACTACGGCGTGGATACTGTGCAAGGTGCAGATGGGGCGAATGATGGCGATGTTCGAGGGGATGGAGCGGTGTGGCATCTGAACGCGTTTGGCGGCTATGCGTTTATGATGCGCGCAGATGCGAATAGAACCTTGGAATTTATCAGCCCAACTGGGCATTCGGATTATGTCGCCACCGACGCAGTGGCCTATACGTCTATCGGTTTGACGGCACCGGTGCCTGTGCCGGGTGCAGCGTTGCTGCTTGGCTCAGGTATTGTGGGGCTGGTTGGTTTATCCCGGCGCAAGTTGAAGGCAGTTTAAAGAAGGTATGGCTTGACAATGATGTGGCAGTTTCTGTAGTAATTCTTTTATTAACTGGAGGAGAAATAAGATGATTAATATGAAAAAATCAGTTCTGGGTGCAGCCTTGGCGATGGCGTTCGGCGTAGGCGCAGCGCAAGCCGCTTATACCCCGATTGTTACCACCATCAACAACAACTTCACCATGGTTGGTGCTACCAACGGTAACACTGGTGGTACCAATGACGTGACGTTCACTTGGGACGGCACCTACCGTACCGCAGTGTCGCAGGAACTTGGCGGCCTCAACAACGCAACGTTGTCCTCGCCAACCGCTTTCTCCGGCAAGAAATGGACCGCTCACCATGTGAACGTGTATAGCGCTGGTACTTATACGTTTTATACCGGTTGCGCGTCTGGCGGCGTTGCCAGCACTACCTACAATCCTACTTGTGGTTCGGGTGTAGCCCAGACCCTGACCGTGGGTGCAGGTCAGGTTGGCGCGCACATGCTGTTTAACTGGTCCACCAGCGCTGATATCGACGTGGTCGTGTTGTGGAACATGAACAATTCATGGACGGGTACGGGTACGGCTTCTCCTTTCAATTTAGGCGCACCCAATGTTGCTGGTAACAGTGCCAGCACGGTGTGGAATGGCGTATCGGTTGATGCTGATGGAGATACTTTTAGCGGCGCCAAGATGGTTGACGGCCCGTTCGTCGGCCAAAGCGCTAACTTCAGCGTGAATGGTATTACAGCGCCTGCTACAATACCTGTTCCCGCCGCTGCTTGGTTGTTGGGTTCCGGTCTGCTCGGTCTGGTTGGTGTTGCGCGTCGCAAAGCAGCCTAAGTACGTAGAAATCTGAAAGTGCGCAATTAGCAATAATTGCACGCTGGATGACCCGAAGGGTTGGCAAGAAATTGCCAGCCCTTCTTTGTTTGGCGGGTTATGAAAATTAACCGCAAAAGTATTATCATTACCTAATCCAGAATATGTGTGGAATGGTGAGAAAGCGATGGTGAGCAAGGAGGCAATCAAGTCCCTGATCCAGGGAGGGCAGAGGGAAGAGGCAAAACGGGCGTGTGCGAAACTCTGCCAATCTAGCCCGAAAGATGCGGATACTTGGCTAATGATGGGGGTTATTCATGGTCATTTCGAGAATTTTGTCGAGGCGGAAAAATGTTGCCGCCGGGTGATTGCCTTGAGTCCTGGTGCTCCCGTGGCACATTTCAATCTGGGCATCGCATTGCAGAAACAGAGGAAATTCGGCGAAGCCGCCAAGAGCTTTCTGCAGGCAAGCTTGCTCAATCCCAATTATGCTGAGGCGCATAACGAGATGGGTGTTGCCCTGCAATTGAGCGGGGGAGAATCGGGTAAAGTGATCGAAAGTTACCAACGTGCAATTACTCTGAAACCTGTCTATGCTGAAGCACATTACAACCTGGCCACGGTTTTGCGCGACAAGCTGATGGTTGTTGATGCTGAGAAACACTTCCGGGAAGCCATTCTGTTGCGTCCGGGAATGGTTAAAGCTCATGATGCGCTCGGCCAGTTGTATAAGTCTGTCGGGTATATAGACAAGGCTATTGCTGTCTATCAGGAAGCTATTGTTTTGCACCCTGAAGAGCCGGTGCTTCATTTTCAATTTGCTATAGCGCAAATGGCCATGGGGAAAAACCAGCTGGCGCTGAAAAGCTTGCAACGTGTTCTGGTACTGAGCCCTGATAATATCAAAGTCTACGCGAGCATGGCCAAAGCCTTAGAGCGCGAAGGGCAGTTTGAAGAGGGTTATGTCCTGCTGCGTCCCTTTCTGAGGGGCGAGGAAACAGATGTGGATGTCGCGCTAGCTTATGCTGCGTTGGCCAGGCAGCTAGGGCACCAAAGTCAGGCGATGGCATTGCTGGAAGATGTTTTAAAGAGTCGACTGTCGATCGAGCAATGTAAATCCGTGCATTTTGCGCTGGGCAAGCTTTTTGATGAGGTGCAGGGTTATGAACAGGCCTTCGCTCACTGGCGAAGTGCAAATGAGCTTGGCAAAAATGAATTTGACCTTGAGAAAAACGCGCAGTTATTTGCTGACCTGAAATCTATATTCGGTGTGGTGAACAGTTCGCGCCGCCCCCGTGCCACGAATCAATCTGCTTTGCCATTATTTATCGTTGGTATGCCGCGCTCCGGTACAAGCCTGGTGGAGCAGATTCTTGCTAGCCATCCGGCTGTGTATGGGGCGGGGGAGTTGCACGATATCGGCAATCTGATCAACATGCTACCAGCTAGCATGGGAAGCAATGTGCCTTATCCTCACATCATTGACGCCATAACAAGTGCACAAATCAATGGTTTTGCCGAACAGCACCTGAAAAAACTGGCCAGTTTTTCAGCACAGTCCAGCCGTGTGACGGACAAGATGCCGCACAATTTTCGGCATCTGGGAATGATCGACCTGCTACTTCCGGGTGCGCGAATTATCCATTGCCTACGTGATCCAGTTGATACCTGTTTGTCCATTTATTCTTTGCCTTTCAGTGCAAGCCACGCTTATGCGGCTGATCTTGCTCAGCTGGGTGCGTATTATCGGCAATATCAGGATTTAATGACGCACTGGAAACAGGTGTTACGCATTCCTATGCTGGAAGTTCGGTACGAGGAGATTGTCGCTAATCAGGAAGAAATAACGCGCAAGATGATCGAGTTTTGCGGTCTGCCATGGGACGAGCGCTGCTTGCGTTTTCACGAATCCGAACGAGTGGTGACGACACCCAGCTACGATCAGGTTCGGCGGCCCATTTACAAAAAATCAATAGCGCGCTGGAAAAATTATGAGCGCCATTTGGGGCCACTTATCGCTGCCTTGAATTCTCACGGTCAGATGAAACAGGACTAAATGAGTAATCCCCAAATTCAAGAACTGTTGCGCAGCGGACGTCATGAGGAAGCCGAAAAATATTTGCGGGAAATTTGTGCTGGTTCAGGGGCGGACGCCGAGAGCTGGTTTTTGCTAGGGGCGCTTGCAGGGATGCGCGGCGATGCCGTGGCCGCCGAAGGTGCTTTTCGCACGGCGCTGTTACTCAAACCAGATTTTCTTCAGGCGCAGTTCAATCTGGGGATTGCACTGCGTGACCTCGGTCGATTTGAGGAGAGCGTCGCTGAACTAGAAGCAATTGTTTCCAAACAACCTCAGCATGCTGAAGCTTGTAATGTGCTCGGATATCTTTATGTCCGCCTCGATCGACATGATGAGGCTGAGCGTTGTTTCCGTGCAGCACTGGCTGTCAATGCTGAATTCCCGGATGCGCTGACCAATTTGGGAAATATCCTTGCGTCACGTCATCGCTGGGAAGAGGCAATCGGCTTTCATCGGCGTGCTCTTGCGGTGGCGCCAAACTATGCCAGTGCCGCGATTAATCTCGGTGGCGCCCTTCTGGCTACAGGACGCTACGAAGAGGCGATTGCCGCCTTCAGTCAGTCAGTCAGGGCTAATCCTGGCAATCCTGATGCGCATGTGCAGCTTGGTACTGCACTTAATCAGCATGGAAAACGCGAGGAAGCCGAGCTGGCTTTTCGTGAGGCACTCAAGGTTTCCCCAGGGCATGCCGAGGCCCAGTATTTTCTAGCCACACTGGGCGCAGGTAATCGCCCCCCCACTGCGCCGCCGGAGTATGTCTCAAAGCTATTTGATGGTTACGCTGAGACTTTCGATGAGGAGCTGGTAGGCAAGCTCCAGTATCGTGCGCCGGAGGTGCTTTTCGGTGCGGCGCGATCCGCGCTTACGGATCGGCGGGATCTGGATGTGCTTGATCTCGGATGTGGTACGGGTCTGTGTGGTGTTTTATTCAAATCTGTGTCACGCACGCTGGCGGGTGTGGATATCTCGCCGAAAATGGTCGCCAAGGCTCGTGCCCGTGCAGTTTACGATGAACTTGAGATTGGAGAGCTGACTGACTCGCTGCGTAAGCGCGGGGGCGGCCTCGATGTGGTGTTGGCGGCAGATGTGTTCGTTTATGTCGGCGACCTTGCAGTGGTGTTCGAGGCGGCGGCCAAGGCGCTACGGCCTGCAGGACTGCTCGCTTTTTCGGTAGAAGTAACTAATGAGGATGAGGGCGAGAGCTTCGTGCTGCGTCGTACGGGGCGTTATGCACACTCGCAGGCTTATGTGAGCCAGCTTGCGCATCGCTTCGGTTTCGCGTCTGTTTCGAGCGAAGAATTTTGTCTTCGCCTGGATAACGATCAACCCATCATTGGCGCGGTTTATGTGTTGCAACGGACGGAATGCGGACTGGTAGAAAATGAGAGTGCTAAGGAGATGGTTGTGGAGGATGCTGCCGAATTGCGAACGCCTGAAGCAACTCAGGTAATCGCGAAGAAAAATTACGAAGCTTTTCTTGCTTCCATTCCTGCTGATGTTCATCGCCGGGAGGAAAGATTGCCAGCCGACCTGATGTTGATGAACGCAAAACCTCTGGTCAAATTGGCACGCATCCGCAAATCAGTGGAGACCTTGTTTGCCTATGCGGATGGACATGTTGCTTGCAGGAAGGGATGTGCATACTGCTGTCACCAAGCTATCGATATATCCAGGCTTGAAGCAGAGTATATTCAGGAAAAAACCGGGATCCAGCATACTCAGGTGTCCAGACCAGCCCAACGTGATCCACTCAGTTTTTCCGAGAAGACGCCATGTCCTTTTCTTAAGCAGGGCGCGTGTTCAATTTATGAGTACCGGCCAGTGATTTGCCGAATTGCCGTAAACCTGGATAGTGACCCCTACTGGTGTAAATTCGAGAATTGGCACAAACCAGGCGGCGTGGTGCCGAAGCCGACTTTTCGTTCGATATATAGCGCATATACTGAATTGAATGAAAATGTCGGAAGTATTATGGCGGACATCCGCGATTTTTTCCCGGTTGTTCCTGATTAGGGGCGGCTCATCGCAGCGCAATCCAATACTCGATCCCTGATGGTTTTGCGGCATCTGGTCAAGGGTGATAGACGCCATTAGAACTTTTATGCAGATATGCTAAGGCGATGATCGCAATTCTGGTAGCCTGCAATAGCAAGATTGAATGAATGGCACTATTCATAAACAAGGAAAATTCAGTGAATCATATCTATCGTATTCGTGATGAAAACGCCCCGCAAACTTTCTCTGTGCCCAAGCCGGTAATGTCGCGCGAAGCAGCGGAAGGTATCGTTGCAGCGGCGCTTGCCAAGTGGAAGGCGACAACAACGGAAGAGGCTCAGCGGGTTGCGCTTACACTTGAAAAGGAATTCCCCAACCAGGCCCGTCCTGACGATTTCTGGCATTCCGAATCTTCAGGGGCATTCAGGGATTTTTTTGTTTGGGGCCACAATCATGATTTTGGCTGCGGTATCACCAGAGCGGGTGCTATGGATGAGCGCCACATGGAAATTACTGCTGAGGCGTTGCACTTGGGAATGCTCTCTGCTGATCTAAAAGGTAAGCAAGTGTTAGACGTGGGGTGCTGGTCCGGGGGAGATCTTTTGGTATTGGCGGGTCTTGGCGCCCAAGTCACGGCTATGGAGGAGCACCCTGTCGCGGCTAGGGCAACCCGTCGACTGGTTGAACTATTGGGGCTGGAAACGCGTGTAGTGGAAGCGAGCTTGTATGCGGATAAGCAGGAGTGGGCAGGCCGATTTGATTACGCTTATTGCTCTGGGGTGATTTATCACGTCACGGATCCTCTGCTCTTGCTGCGAATATTATTTGCCTACCTCAAGCCCGGTGGAGAAGTATTTCTGGAAACCAAGGCTACAACAGGTGAAGGTAGTGTGTGCGGTTATTCGGGTACCCTTGAAAAAGGGTGGAACTGGTATGCGCCGAATGAAACGGCCTTCGGCCGGTGGCTAGTGGACGCCGGATTTGATATACAGTCAGTGCGGGTCTACAGGCGCGCTAATGGGCGCTTGCTGGCATACGGCCGAAAAGCGGAAGCGCGTGCGCTGCGCGAGACAGCCGGATTTTCTCGCCCCGGCAGTTGGTTGGAAGGGGTGGTCTGAGGGTGAAGCTACATCTGGGTTGTGGCCAGCGTTATATTCCAGGTTTTGTGCATGTGGACGCTCTCCCTGCACCTCATGTGGACATTGTCGGGCCGGTAGAACGCTTGCCTATGGCAAATGCCAGTGTTTCTTTGATTTATGCCAGCCATATTCTTGAGCATTTTGACAGGCATGCCTATAAAGAGGTTCTTGCAGAGTGGTTTCGGGTGCTTGAGCCTGACGGGATACTTCGGATTTCAGTTCCTGACTTTGCAGCATGTGCGGCGATCTATTACGAATGCGGGTTGGCCGACGGACTTAGTGGCCTGGTCGGCCTGATCGTCGGTGGGCAACGTGATGATTACGACTTCCATAAGATGATTTTTGACGAGAAATTCTTGCGGCTGGCCTTACTTGATATCGGTTTTCGAGAGGTACGCCCCTGGGATTGGCGGACGACTGAACACGCTAAAATTGATGATTACTCTCAGGCTTATATACCGCATCTGGACAAGCAGAATGGCCGGCATATGAGCCTCAATCTCGAAGCGGTTAAGTAATTTCTGGCTTGAGTTCAGAGGATGGCATATATTGTATTTTTCTATCTCAAAAAAGTGATTAACCTCCTACGCGTTGGTCTGGCGCTAATTTGGAAACGAGGCTGGCGGCATACCAGATAGGTGGCGTTGAAACATTATTTGGTATGCATTTTCCAGCTGTCGTGTGAAATGTTCTATATCGAAGAGATAAGATGATTCGCGATTTCCCCATAGCCTATCCTTGACTGCTTTTATGGCGTAGGGATTCTTGCCAAAATACACTGCCCGATTTATATACTCTTGAGTTGTTCCGCAAACCATATCGTCGAGTCCTAGTGCTTTCAGAAAGCTAGTGCAATTGCGGGAACAAAAATGCATTCCTGGTCGTGTTAGAATGGGTAGCCCTGCCCATAGAGCATCAATCGCCATGGACGAAGCATTGACGGTAAAAGTATCAAGAAAAAGATCCGCCAGCCGATGTCGGCCAAGGTGATGACTTTTATCTGGCATACGATCTGCAAATACCAAACGTTCCTTTTCTATACCTTGTTTTTCTGCGAAGGCTCTTAGGTTGGATTCAACCGTTGGGTTGGCATCTCGACGCAGCCACAATTGACTTTTAGGAACTGCTTTCAGAATTTGCATCCATGCTTGAAAGACCTCCGGGTCAATTTTGATCGGATTGCAGAAGGCACAAAACACGAATGCCTCTTCCTCCAAACCGAAATCACCACGGCTAAGGTTCTCATCGCTGATTTTGTGTCTATCAGTAGAGTGGAACGTGATGGGAAGTCGTGCAATCGATTCGATATACCGGTCGTCTTCATCAGGTGGCGTCACCGTGTTGTCTCCGATGACGTAGTCGTAAAATGATAATCCAAGTGCGCCAGCATGACCAAGCCAATACACTTGGACAGGTGCGGGTCTGCCGGCAAATATTTCAATTATCTTTGTGTCTCTCATGTATCCGTTGAGATCGACCAAAATATCAATTTCATCTTCCTTGATTTTTGCTTGAACTTTTTTTACATCCATTTCACTAATGTCGATATATTTCTCGCAGGATTGACGAATAATGGTTTTGTACTCGGAATTATCGCCGGGTCTTTTGTTGGAAGAATAAAGATATACTTCAAACTGCTCGCGATTATGAGTCCCATACAAGGATTTGGTTACGTGCCCTACAGGGTGATTGCCAAAATTTGGAGAGGCGTAGCCGATTCGTAGTTTTGAACGTTTCCTCGCCCTTGTCGGCACGAAGAGGTTGGGCATTTTTGTTTTTTTTCTGATGGTCTTTTCTATCGTGGCCCATATCTGCCGCTCAAACTTGTCGTCTATGTTCAAAAACGGTGCCCAGTAAGCGGCTTTGATCAGGTAAAAAAGTTGAGGGTTGACGTCAATAAAGTGCCTGAGTCTTTCTATTAATTGGGTGCGATCACTTAAATCAGCTGAACGTAATGCTCCGCCAATTGATAAAATTAGAGCCTCTTCGGAATCTGGGTTAATCTGGAGTGCCCTTTCAAATAATGTGCGTCCCTCAGGCTGGCTAGCCGTATCCTGTAATCGCTCCCCGAGTATAATCAAGGCCTGCAAATTGTTTGGGTCAATGGCTAAAGCTCGGTGATAGTGCCCCACTGCCTGCTTAGGTTGGCCGGTGTGCTCAAGTGCTCTGGCTAGTGATACCAAAAAATTGGAATTGTTTTCATATTGATGAAAGACCTTCATCAATGCTTGAAGAGCAAGGTGAGAGTTGCCCGATAAAATGAATTTGTTTGCCCTTCTTAACAGGATGTCCAGATCGACAGGATTATTCATAAGAGGTTCTTGAAGAGAGCATTTTGGTTTATCGATTCGGTGCGCAACTATTTGTATGGCATGGTACAGATGTTGTCAAAGTCCACTTGTACAAATTTTATAATTGGTGTTATACGCAGCGCATAAAATAGCTCATTAGTATTCGATTATAAGCTTGAGCGAATTCAAATACGCCATATTGGGTTAAAGCTAATGTCTCGCAATAGTGCAATTTCATTCGCGCGGACGGGTCTGCAATTCAAGTTCGGCGGTAAAGATCATCAAAGCCTGCGAAGGTCTGAATCAAAGTGAACCCCCATTCCTCCACCAAGCGGTGTAGTTTGTGATTCCGGTTGTCGTGGGTTCGGGCTCCATCAGCCACCAAAAATAATCAATCACTTAGAACGATTTCCCTAAGCAGCTTTTCCATCGCATCACATTCTAGGCATACTGCCAGGAAAAACCGCCCATATTCTGTGCTACCCGGCACCCACAAAGTACCTATTGCGGGAACAATGCTACTGGTATTGACCGAACTTGGGCCTTGCTCAAAAGCATTGCCATTCCAATAGACTTCAATAAATTGCGGATAGTCACGGTAGCGCTACTTTAGAACTTCTAGATTGAGGCTAATAAGGATACCAAACCGTCGGAATGAACTGTAATCGTTAAACAAGCCAAACTCATCAACACGTTTCATCCCGCTAAAACCCGCTTGCTTGAGGAATTGGCATAGAAAATCCCTCGTCAACCCCACTTTATGAAAGTCGTAATTATCCTCTTGCGCCCCGAACACATGCATCATTAAGGAAAATTTTTGTTCCTTCGGAATTTTCGGATTTATAAACAATGAGCATAAAATTTCAAAGTCAGGTACGCTAATTTTCAAGGTACCGCCGGGCTTAAGTACACGCCAAATTTCCCGTAAAGCTTTTGGCAGTTCGTCACGGAAACCCAAGTGCTCCAACACATGCGAGGCATAAACCTCGTCGATAGTATTATCGGCGAATTGTTGTAATGAGGTACAGCTACCAACGTAGTCGACATAAGGACCTGGCTGGATATTGATTATTTTCCATCCATGTCTAGGCTCACGCCCTCCAATATGCAACCTGAATGGTTCGCTCGAGCAGTTCTCCGAGGGGGCGGCAACACGTTCATCGTTTTGAAATCTGGCCTGGATTTCGCCGTTTGAATTGGGGACGTTTTTTGCCGCTGCCGCATTGACAAGGCAGCATTTCTTGTATTTTTTCCCGCTGCCGCAGGGGCAAGGGTCGTTACGGCTGGGCGTACTCATTTATCAATACTTAGCATAGACAGTGAAAACCTTCTGGTTTGCCAACTTTATCAGACTCCAGCGCATTCCTGCAATGTGCCGTGTGATGCGAGTGTCGCGAGCTTTTGATCTGTCCGGATATGTAGCCCGCAAACTGTCCGGTTGTCATAGACACCTTCCCAAAGAACCGGGACTTCACCAGCATTACACAAACGGAGATTGATGCAGCTATGGGGTGATTGAACAATCGCCCCAGAAAACGACTTGGATACCAGACAACCAATCAGGTATTCTTCAAGTCACCAAGCGTTGCACTTCAAACTTGAATCGACGTTTGCACTTTAGTGAAATATTGGAGCTAAGGCAGAGCTGCTTTAGATAACCGACCTTCGTGTGTGAGGTGAATTCTGCTATTTTAGTTGGTCTTGATTAATAATGCTTACCTAATCCATAACGATGCCATGGCTAAAAAAAATGTTCTGACTCAATCCAAAATAAAAAAAGCATCGCAGTGCGCCCAGCATGGCAATTTTACAGAATCCAAGATGCTCCTTGAGCAGGTTTGTAAAGTGGATCGCGTTGATGCCGAAGCATGGTTCATGCTAGGAGTTGTTAATGGGAAGCTGGAACATGCCGATGAGGCGGTGGTTTGCTTACATACGGCAGCTAGACTTCGCCCCGATCATGCACTAACTCATTTTAACCTGGGAGCTATCTTCCGTACCCAAGGCCGATTGGATGAAGCGGTACAGTCCTTTGTCGAGGCATTGCGTCTTGATCCCGGCCAAATGGCAACTTACGAAACATTGAAATCGGTATTGCTTGAACTGGACAGGGCAGACGATGCGGCGCGGTGTCATCTGGAGATGCTTAAGCTCTATCCAGTCAACGCGGATACCTGCGCTAGTAAAGGATCGATGCTGCATATTCTCAGCCGGCTTGACGAGGCAGTCGATTGCTACCGTAAAGCATTGCAACTCAACCCTGATAATGCTTCGCTGTATGATAGTTTAGCTAGTGCTTTATGCGAACAGGGAAAATATGCAGAGGCAATTGAACATCATCGGCGTGCCTTGCAACTGAACCCCGCGGATTGCAAGTTTCATTCCAATTTTCTCCTGACTATGCAGTATCTGCCAGAAGCCGATCCTAAAGTAGTTTTCACAGAGCACTGTAACTCGGCCAAGGTGTATGCAAGCGGGTTGTCTAAGCCGGAGGCTTACAACAACAGCCGTGATCCCGGCCGGCCTATTCGTGTTGGATATGTGTCATCGGATTTTCGGGAACATTCCGTTGCTTTCTTTTTTGAACCTTTGTTGGCTAATCATGATGCCAGCCTGGTGGAAATCTTCTGTTACTCAGGTGTGCATCGGCCTGATACGATGACGGAGCGCTTGCAGGGTCTGACGCAAAATTGGCGCAGCATCGCCGGCTTGTCAGATGAGCAGGTGGCATCAATGGTGAGTGCAGATGGCATCGATATTCTGGTGGATATGGCAGGATATACGGGTGACTGCCGCTTGGGCTTGTTCGCGCGCAAGCCCGCGCCTGTGCAGGTGAGTTGGTTGGGATATTTGGTTACAACCGGGCTAGAAGCCATGGATTATCGCTTTACTGATGCACTGGTGGAACCAGAAGGAGAGGATGCGTTTTACGTCGAGTCGTTGGTGCGGCTGCCAGGTTGTTTCCTTTGCTACAAGCCTCTACCCGATGCGCCAGAAGTTGCTCCTCTCCCTGCGTTAGGAACAGGTTATATAACGTTTGGTTCTTTCAATGCTTTGCCGAAAGTAAATGAAAAAGTGATTTCCCTTTGGGCGGAAGTGCTACGCGCTGTGCCGCAATCACGGCTATTCATCAAGAGCTCACCCCTGACAGATAATTCAACGGCAAAGCGCTACTACGACCTGTTTGAATCACAAGGTATCGGGCGCGATCGAGTCGAGTTGATTGGGCATACGACAACTCAAGCGGAACATATGGACCTTTATAAACGATTGGACATTGCCCTGGATACCTTTCCCTATAACGGCGCGACTACTACCTGCGAAGCCCTGTGGATGGGCGTGCCGGTGGTGGCGCTTGCGGGTGCGCGTCACCGTATGGGGCTAAGTTTGCTCAGTACCGTAGGATTGGAGGATTGGATTGCCGAAACGCCTGAGAAGTACGTTGCGCTGGCGGTTAAAAAGGCGAGCGATTTAGACGGGCTTGCAAAATTAAGATCAAAATTACGAGATCACTTGGCCATTTCAGCGCTGTGTGACGGAAAGTCATTTGCGCATAAAGTGGAAGATGCATATCGAAAAATGTGGATTGCGTGTTACGCATAATATGAATCGAGTGATTGCATTATCTTGCGACAAGCTCAGGGCGTATATGTAAGCATTGGCGTCACTGCGATGGCATTTCCGTCCGCGTCATATACTTGCGCACTTAGAATATTAAAGGCAGGCGAACCAGTCAGACCTGGCGGATTTACTACGAAAAATTGCAGATAGCGTGGATTAATACCTTGAGGCACGACAATGTCTACATAGAGTTTGGTTCCGTCTTGATGCCAATACACCATGCGCTGAGTCTTACCAAATGCAGCTGTAGTAGAGCCACCGCGCACCTCCGATTCCGGCACATAGAGATTCAAGTCTTTCGGATTCACGATGGTGGGGTCAAAGCCGACGACCAATGACGCCGCGCCAATAAATGTGGTTCCGGTGCCAAAAGTTACCTTTGCATTTGGGGCAGTTTCTAGACGACCAAAATCAGCTGGTACATTACCACCGCTTGTGTGATTCAAAAGCGGGTCTGCCGCACCCAAACCAGGAATAATCTCCAGTTTTACGGTGAATGGATCATTCACCCCTGAGCTGTTGTCAGATGAGTTCACGGAAATGGTCAGATTTCCCTGACCAGGAGCTGCTGCCAACGGTAAATCTGTTACCAGTACGGTCTGTAGCGGTTCATGGCCAAATCCCCATGAAACATAGCTATCCACATAGGATGAATAATGCGCTCCGATGGCACGTCCATCAGTGCGTAAATTAAACACGGAGCGTACCAAGCCTAGAGCCTTTAAGTCCCAAATTTGTCCTGCTGCATCGGTGAATGCGATATTCACGCTATTCTTGTTTGCCTTCTCAGATCCTCCGATCATCAGCGACACCGTATCGCCGGGGCGTGCAATAGACGGAAAGGTATTTACGCTGGTGCAACCTGATAGTAGGGTGCAGGTGCAAAGCGCCAACATACTTAATAGTTTAATAGAATTGGTTTTCATAGTCGCCTCACTAAAACTCTAACTGCTGCGGTAGCTGCAAAATGTTCCGAACATACAACACACCATCGCCATTCATATCGGCCAGTGTTTTTTCCCTTGCTGTGGGCACATCCAACCCTGTGACGAAAGGCTGAGAATGAGTAGGTCAGCGATATCGACTTTGCCATTTGGCGCGCCGCGTGGCGCAATGTCTCCCTTGTTGGAAACATTTGGGTCAGTGTGATACACCATTATCGGTTTGCAGGCCCAAACCCGTGTAATCGGTGTTAACCATATTGGACGGTAGATCGCCAGAGGTAATGGCGCCGCTAAGCCCAATAAAGCCCAGGTCGATAATACTCATCTTCACGCCAGCGCCACTATTACCCATTGCTACAATGTCCCCTGTGCCGGTCTTGGCGACGCCCTGGCCGACAACAGCCACCGGTTCATGGTGGTAGGGTAAACGTGCTAGAACATTAGCGGGTAGATTTGCCAGCAGTGCAGCTAGCTTATTGCCGGGAATGGCGACTTCGTGTAAGCGGCAATGGTAGCGTAGCTTGCCACCGTGGGGAGAGATATCATTATCTGAAAGCGAATCAGCTTCACGGATGATGGTGATGGGCTCAGCCGCAACCATCGGGGTCTGTGCGACATGATCCAGGTGTTGCTGCAAGCGACCTTCTACCATGGCACAAACACCAGATGGCGGCGCTGCCATGACAGTGCCCAATGTCAGCAGATATGCTAGTGCTAGTGAGATTATTGTTAGTTTTTTCTGCAAGATATCTCTCCAGCCTTGGCCACCCCACGTTCGGGAAGCGAGCCTGCATATGTAGGCTACATTAGCGCACTCTTATTTTCTTTCAGGTTCTTAATACATCTAATTGAAGTATGGTACATATCTACTGTTTTTGTAAAGTAGGACACTGGAAAATAGTGCATACCTAAGTAGATAATTTGTCGAAAATATTTACTGCTAATTTTGCATATTGTACCGCTTGGTTATTGGGAGAGGCTCATGTATTCTCTTAGCGATTATTTGTAGACCATATTGGCGCCATTGATGCAATTTAATTCGATAATTCGGCAGCGCTGGCCATTTGCGCTCACGGGAACCATGTTACTTTTATTTTGTTGGCTCTTGGCTCAATGGACATGGCTGTTGATTTTGCCCAAATCTCGACAGATGGCTTCATCCCAAGCGCAAATGGAATCCAAATCGCTCGCAGAGGAAATCGCTGTCCACCACTTGTTTGGGCTGGCAGTAGGATCGCATTTTGAGCTGCCATCGCAGACGCAAACAAGTTCCAATATGAAGTTGCTGGGAGTTTTTGCGGCAATTGGTTCGCTGCCAGCGTTTGCAATTGTGAGTGTCGATGGCAAACCTGCGCAACCTGTTCAGGCCGGTAATGAGGTGGCTTCAGGGGTGGTGATGGCAGAAGTCCATCCTGAGTATGTTGTGCTTAGACGAAATGGTGCGACGGAGCGGCTAAATTTGGAGAAAATTGCTTCGTCAGCAATGGCCGGAAATATTGATACGGCAGAATTTAAGCTGAATGTGCGTGCCGCAGGCGGGAATACTTTCAGTTTTTCCCGCAATGAATTAAACCAGGCAATGCAGGACGCTAAGCAGTTGCTGAAGATGGGACGGCTGAACCCCTATCCGACGGGGGGGATGATGGTCAGTGATGCAGCAGCCGGCAGCTTGGTGGATAAGTTGGGTTTGAAGACAGGGGATGTGATACAACGCTTCAATAATCAGCCTTTCAATAGCAATGTCGATGTACAAAAATTCGTTCAGCAGCTCCAACATGTAACCGTGGCAAAACTAGACTTAATGCGCGGTAGCAGACCATTACAGTTAAAATACGAAATTCAGCAATAAGTTAGGGCGGGCAGGGAATATGAAAATTCGCGGATATGTGTCTTTGATAGGCCTGGTATGTAGCCTGCTGCCATCATTAGCAGTTGCAGAGCAGGAGCAGGTGACGCTCAACTTTGTGAATGCAGATATAGACTCAGTGGTGAAAGCGGTGGGTCTGATCACCGGCAAGAATTTTATCATCGACCCGCGCGTAAAAGGCACGGTCAATATCGTTTCTGCCAAACCGGTGCCGCGCGAGCTGACTTACCAGATTTTGCTTTCTGCACTGCGATTGCAAGGTTTTGCCGCAGTGGAAGGGCAGGGTGTAGTGAAGATTCTGCCCGAGGCAGATGCCAAACAAAATTTTAGCGTTACTACGGGCAAATCTGTCGAGGCACGCGGCGACCGGATCGTGACACAGGTCTACCCGCTCCAGTATGAATCGGCTAACCAGTTGTTGCCTATTCTGCGTCCTTTGATTTCTCCCAACAACACAATTGCTGCTTATCCGAATACCAATACCTTAGTGATTACGGATTATGCCGATAACGTAAAACGCATCAACAAGATCATCGATTCCATCGACCAGCCGGGTGGCGGCGAGGTGACGATGATCAAGCTGAAACATGCTTCAGCCGTGGACCTGGCCCAGCAGTTGACGCGCCTTGTGGCAGAAGGTCCCGCAGTGGCGGCTGCGCCGGGTGCGCCAATGGCGGGTGGGGAGCCGGGGCAAAAATTTGTCATTACGCCTGATCCTCGCACCAATAGCCTGCTGGTGCGTTCCGACAATCCGGCGCGTGTGACGCGCGTGCGCAAGTTGGTGGAAGAAATGGATGTCCCTACCGACTCGCCCGGCAACATGCATGTGGTGTATCTGCGCAATGCGGATGCGGTGAAACTGGCGGAAACGCTGCGCGCGATCTTGTCTGGGGAAGGCAAGGCAGTGCAAGCTGCAGGTGCGCCACCGGCTGGGGCCGCGGCTACGGCGACATCGAGCATTGTCCAGGCCGACGCTGCAACCAATTCGCTGATCATTACTGCGCCGGACAATGTCTACAACGGTTTGCGCTCGGTAATCGATAAACTGGATGCGCGTCGTGCCCAGGTATTCGTGGAAGCGCTGATCGCCGAAGTGACCACCGACAAGGCGGCGGAATTCGGCATCCAGTGGCAGTCACCGATAGGCTCGAACTCGGCGAATACTGCGGTGGTTGGTGGTACCAATTTTGGCAGCGGTGGCAGTAATATCCTGGGACTTTCTGCGGGGAACACATTGCCCGGCAGCGGATTTAATTTGGGGGTGCTGCGCCGCATCATGATCGGCGACAAGGAAGTAGTCGGGCTTACCGCACTGGCGCGTGCACTCGAGTCGGATGCTAATGCCAACATCCTCTCCACGCCGAATCTGCTCACGCTGGATAACGAGGAAGCCAAAATCATCATCGGCAAAAACGTGCCATTCATTACTGGTAGTTATGCGCAATCAGGCGCTAGCACGCCTGGTTCGACGATCAACCCATTTCAGACTATCGAGCGCAAGGATGTGGGCCTGAGCCTGAAAGTGAAGCCTCAGGTCACCGAAGGCGGCACCGTTAAATTGCAGATCGCGCAGGAGGTGTCGAGCATTCAGGATACGACCAACCAGGCCGGCATTATTACCAACAAGCGTTCGATTGAGTCCACGGTGTTGGTGGAAGATGGCCAGATCATCGTGCTCGGTGGGCTGATTCAGGACGATGTGGAGGACGGTGCAGACAAAGTGCCCGGTCTAGGTGATATCCCGCTGTTGGGCCATTTATTCAAAACGGAACGGCGCAAGCACACGAAAACCAACCTGATGGTATTCCTGCGTCCCGTGGTGCTGCGCAATGCGGCCTCGGCAGAATCGCTGACGGGTGACCGTTACGATTACATCCGCAATCTACAGGGTGCAGCGGCATTGCCTTCACGGCTGCTTTTGCCAGATATTACCAGCCCGCAATTGCCTGAGCGCAAGCCAGCAACAAAGCAGCCGGCAACCGCAACCGAACCACAGCAGTAAGCAGCGATGGCTGAGCTAAAACTTTCCGTTCCTGATCAGCAGGTCGTGCAGCAGCTACCCTATCATGTGGCCAAAGCCAAGGGCGTGATTGCCGTGCGCCGTCTCGGCACCGAAATTGAAGTCTGGCTGCGGGAAGGCGTGCAGGCGGAAACGCTGGCTGAGGCACGCCGGACACTTGGCAGACCGCTGCATTCCATCATCCTGTCGCCGGAAAAATTCGAGCAGTGCCTGACGCTGGCCTATGCCCGTCAGGACGGCCACGCGGCACGCCTGATGGACGATATGGAGCAGGATGTTGACCTGCGCCAGCTGGCTCAGGAACTGCCGGAAATCGGCGATTTGCTGGAAGCCGAAGACGATGCTCCCATCATTCGACTTATCAATGCGCTGTTCACCCAGGCCTTGCGCGAGCATGCCTCGGATATCCACATCGAACCCTATGAAACCCGCTCGGTGGTGCGCTTCCGCGTCGACGGCATGCTGCGCGACGTGATCGAGCCGCAGCGCGCGTTGCACGCGGCGATTGTGTCGCGTGTCAAGGTGATGGCGCAGCTGGATATCGCAGAGAAACGCCTGCCGCAGGATGGCCGTATTACCTTGCGCATCGGCGGTCGACCGGTGGATGTGCGTGTGTCCACGTTGCCTACCGGCCATGGAGAACGCGTCGTGCTGCGCTTGCTCGACAAGCAGCAGGGCAAGCTGGATCTGGAAGTGCTGGGCATGAGTGCAGAGGCCAAGCAGGGACTCGAACAACTTATTCTGCAACAGCATGGCATCGTGCTGGTGACCGGCCCCACCGGCTCGGGCAAGACCACTACCCTGTATGCAGCGCTGTCGCGCCTGAATGCCAAGGTGCTCAATATTATGACGGTGGAAGACCCGATCGAGTACGACCTCGACGGCGTTAGCCAGACCCAGGTCAACCCGCGCATCGAGATGAACTTCGCGCGTGCTCTGCGCGCCATTCTGCGGCAGGATCCGGATGTGGTGATGATCGGCGAAATTCGCGATCTGGAAACCGCGCAGATTGCCGTGCAGGCCAGCCTGACCGGACACTTGGTGTTGGCTACATTGCACACCAACGATGCTGCCGGCGCGGTGACGCGGCTGGTGGATATGGGCGTGGAACCGTTCCTGCTGGCTTCCAGTCTGCTGGGTGTGGTGGCGCAACGCTTGGTGCGGCGCTTATGCCCGGCGTGCCGCCGTCCCTATACGCCAGATGCAACGGAATTGTCTTTGCTGAACCAGACCAATGCACCGCAGGAACTGTACGCTGCCAGCGGTTGCCCCGCTTGCAACATGTCGGGTTATCGGGGCCGCACCGGTATCTACGAACTGTTCAATGTGGACGAGACATTGCGCCGCATGATCCACGACGGCGCGTCGGAACAATCGCTGCGTGACTATGGACTCGCCCATAGCCTGACACCATTGCACCAGGATGGCATGCGTTGGGTCACGGCGGGTGACACGACGCTGGAAGAAGTTTTGCGCGTGGCGAGAGATGTGCGGGTTTGAAAATAAAATCCCCCCTAGCCCCCCTTTTTCAAAGTGGGGAACAGTGCAGCATCTTTGACTAATTCCCCACTTTGAAAAAGGGGGGCTAGGGGGGATTTAAATGCTTGAATATAACCCAAAGCTAAAGCTGCATACCCGCCGTTTGCGCACAGACATGACCGATAGCGAACAAAAATTGTGGTCGCGGCTTCGCGGGAAACAGATTGCAGGCGTTCAGTTTTACCGGCAGAAACCACTGGGTAATTACATCGTGGATTTTTACGCGCCAGCTGCGAAGCTGGTTGTCGAGGTGGATGGTTCGCAGCATACGGATGAGAAGCATGTGCGGAAAGATACCGGAAGAGATGTCTGGCTCGGAGCGCAGGGTTTGACTGTTTTGCGCTTTGATAACCTGCAAGTTTTGCAGGAAACGGAGGCGGTGATTGAAGTGATCGTGCAGAGGATAACGAAGTGGTTGGAATTAAAGTGAGCGAAATCCCCGTTGTTTTCAATAATGGCGAAATCCCCCCTAGCCCCCCTTTTTCAAAGTGGGGAATTAACAATATGGCACTGTCCTGTTCCCCACTTTGCCAAAGGGGGGCTAGGGGGGATTTCTGCTCCCACGTTGCCAGGAATCATGTCCGGATTTAAATACGCCGCAGTCGATCCTGCTGGCCGCACGGTAAACGGCGTATTGGAGGCCGACACCCCGCGCCAGGTACGTGCGTTGCTGCGCGAGCAGGGGTTGATCGCGCTGGAAGTTGAGGCGTTGTCGGAAAAATCGCTGACTGATAGCGCTGGCTGGCGCTTGCGTCGCGGCTTGCCTCTGGCAGAATTGAGTTTGCTCACGCGGCAATTGGCTACCTTGCTCAACGCCGGTCTGACGGTGGAGCAGACGCTGAATGCGCTGATAGAGCAAGCTGAATCCCAATATGTCAGGCGGGTCATTGCCGGTGTTCGCGGCGAAGTGCTGGGAGGACAGACGCTGGCCCGTGCCATGGCCAAATATCCCAGCGTATTTCCCGAGTTGTACCAAACCCTGGTCGCCAGCGGCGAGCAGTCCGGCCAACTTGGACAAGTTCTGTTGCGTCTCGCTGACTACCTGGAAGAAAGCCACGCGCTGCGGCAGAAGGTGGGGCTTGCCTTCGTGTATCCTGCAATCGTCACTGTGGTTGCGCTGCTGGTCGTGTTCGGGCTGCTCACTTATGTAGTGCCGCAAGTGGTGAATGTGTTCGAGCATAGTAGCCAGCAACTCCCATTGCTGACGCGTGCGCTGATTGGCCTCAGCACTTTTCTTCGCGCTACCTGGTTCGTCTGGTTGGGGGGTGTCGCGTTGTTCATCTGGTTGTTCAGGCGTGCGATGAAACAGGAGTTGTTGCGTCATCGTTACCATGCCTGGTTGCTGCGCCTCCCCATGGTTGGCCGTCTGACGCGTGGTGCCAATACAGCCCGGCTGGCAAGTACATTAGCCATACTGGTCGGTAGCGGTGTACCGTTGCTTTCAGCCTTGCAGGCCGGTACCGGTGTGGTGACAAATCTGCCCATGCGTAAGGCGCTAACTGAAGCGGTGCGCATGGTGCGGGAAGGGGTAAGCCTGAGCCGTGCACTGGCACAGGGAAAAATGTTTCCACCCGTGATGGTGCACCTGATTGCCAGCGGTGAAGCCAGCGGCAAGCTGGATCAGATGCTGGAGCGCGTGGCTACCCAGCAGTCGCAAGAAATGCAGACGCGTGTTGCGACCATGACCAATCTGCTGGAGCCGCTACTGATCCTGTTCATGGGTGGGGTGGTGCTGGTGATTGTGCTGGCAATCCTGCTGCCGATTTTTGAAATGAACCAATTGATCAGGTGATCATATTATGAGCAAAATACTTGGTGTTGTTGCAATGTATCTCGCGCTGATTCTGGCGGGTTGTACACCGGCCCCACCCTCCGTAGCGGGTGATGGCTATACGGCGCAGATCATCGTCAAATTTTCCGATGCAACGATGAATCCGTCGGAAAATATTTTTGTGGATCAACTTTCACACGATGCAGGAGCGAGACTCATCTATGTGCGGCCCATGAGCGGTGCGGCGCATGTGTTTGAGGTGCGTGGTTTGCACGATGCGGCAGAGTTGCAAGAAGTATTGCGCCGCCTGGCCAAGCGATCTGGTGTGGTTTACGCGGAGGAAGACCGCGTGCGACGCGCACAATAAATTTATTGGGGTATTCAGGATGGATTACTGGAAAATTGGGTTGGCCGTTTTGGTTGCCAGCGTCGTTCAAGTGGCGTCAGCGGCAGAGTATACCGACCGGCTTATCGTCAAGTTACGTGCGCCCACTGTCAGTGCGCAAATGCATTCCATCATGAGCGCAAGCCAGGAATCAACACTACGCAACATTGCAGGCATTCAGCTTTCTCGGGTGCGTGTTATGTCAGATGGCGGGCAGGTGATGCAACTACCGCAGGCGATGACAGTTGCCGAGGCTCAGGTTGTGGCAAACAAACTGCAAAGTGATCCCAGTGTGGAATATGCCGAACCGGATCAAATACGGCGTCCTATGTTAACGCCTACTGATCCTTCGTTTGGTGTTCAGTGGAATCTCAATAGCAGCTATGGGATCAACGCACCCGCTGCCTGGGATACGACCACGGGATCAGCCGGTATTGTGGTTGCTGTACTGGATACCGGGATGGCCACACATGTGGATTTATCCGGACGTAGCGTGGCTGGCTACGATTTCATTAGCGACACATTTGTCGCCAACGATGGTGGCGGGCGCGATACTGATCCAGCCGACCCGGGTGATTGGGTAACGCTCGGAGAGATTACAGCTAACCCTGTGCCATGCGCTGGCAATAAAGCTGCAGACAGCTCTTGGCACGGCACAGCCATTGCCGGCGCGATAGGCGCGATAGGGAATAACGGCGTTGGCATTGCCGGGATCAACTGGACATCAAAAATATTGCCGGTGCGCGTGCTGGGAAAGTGCGGTGGATACACATCCGATATTGTTGATGGCATACGCTGGGCAGCCGGACTGTCAGTGCCGGGTGCACCGGTTAATGCCAATCCGGCCAAGGTGCTGAACCTGAGTCTGGGGAGTTCCGGTACATGCAGCGCGGCTGAACAAAGTGCAGTCGATGAAATTGTCGCGCTCAACAAAGTGGTCGTGGTGGCAGCCGGAAATGATAGCGGCAATGTGGGGGCGCCGGCCAATTGCAGCGGCGTGATTACCGTGGCCGCAACGACCCGATCCGGCTCGCTTACCATGGGTAGGAGTGGAGACAGTAACGGAAGCAATACCGGTAGTCTGGTGACGATTAGCGCGCCAGGCGGTGAATGGAATGACGGTATTTATATGCTTAGCAACACAGGTACGACAGTGCCCGTAGCGGATACATACGGTTATTATTTCGGAACCAGTATTTCAGCAGCTGAGGTGAGCGGCGTGATTTCTCTGATGTTTTCCGTTAATAGCCAGCTCTCGCCCGCTCAAGTTAAATCCATTCTTCAGTCCACGGCCACAGGCTTTCCTGACTCTACCTGCACAACATCCACATGTGGCGGGGGGATTGTCAACGCAGCGTCAGCAGTAAGCTTGGCGAGCACCACGAGCGGTGTGCCCGTCAGTCCAGCCAGCAGCGGAGGTGGGGGAGGCGGAGGAGGAGGTTGCGCTTTGAGCTTGGCCGTACCTTTCGATCCATTACTGGCGGGTCTGGCCGCTGCTGCCCTGGCGGGATTGTATTGGCGCAGAAATAGGCGGCAGTGAACGAGAGCTTCTGGAGCGAAGTCGGGGTTGGGCGTTGCGGAAAATTTTACCGTGACGGACGGTTTCTTTTTGCACTTGTCCTGGGAATGGCCGTATGGGGCGTGGCCTGGTTCGTAGCGCCGCGTTTTTTTGCCAGGCTGCCATATCGCGATTTCATGTTAATGGCCTCGCTTATTTTGTGGCAGCCAGTGCTGGAGGAATTGCTGTTCCGGGGAGTAATCCAGGGACAAGTAGCATGGCAGACATGGGGGAAGACACGACATTTTGGCATGAGCAGTGCAAACCTGCTGACCAGCGTTTTATTCGCGCTCATGCATCTGGTCTATCATGCCCCGCTATGGGCGATTGAGGTGTTTGCACCTTCTTTGGTATTCGGTTATTTTCGCGATCGATATCAGAGTGTATGGCCGGGATTAGCCTTGCATGTTTTTTACAATGCTGGTTATTTTCTGATTGGCGCAATGTTTTACGAGGGTTGGGGTTACACATGAAAAAGCAAAACGGTTTTACCTTGATCGAAATAATGGTGGTGGTAGTCATTCTGGGTATCCTGGCAGCACTGGTGGTGCCCAAGATTATGGGGCGTCCGGATGAAGCGCGTGTGGTCGCTGCACGGCAGGACATCGCTACGTTGATGCAGGCATTGAAGCTCTACAAGCTCGACAACATTGCCTACCCCACCACGGAACAAGGCTTGCAGGCGCTGGTGGTAAAACCCGGCAGTGCACCGATTCCACCCAATTGGAAATCGGGTGGTTATATTGACCGCTTGCCGAAAGACCCATGGGGACATGAATTCCAGTATCTGAACCCCGGCCTGCACGGCGAAATCGACGTGTTTAGTTTAGGCGCCGATGGTGCCCCCGGCGGCGAAGGCAATGATGGAGACATAGGCTCTTGGAGTTTATGACAGTTGCGAGTTACTGGTTACGGGTTTCGAGTTGAGTTGAGAAAGGCATGTTTTCAATGAACCCGAAACTCGAAACCAGAAACTCGAAACCTGTTGCTGGTTTTACGCTGATTGAGATTTTGGTTGTGATGGTGATCGTTGGCATCACCCTGGCCCTGATTGGACTTAATTTAATGCCGGATGACCAGCGTGTTTTGCGCAACGAGGCGCAACGTCTGGCGCTGCTGCTGGAGCAGGCGCGCGACGAGGCCGTGTTAAGCAGTGAGGCGATTGGCTGGTCGGCAGCAGAGGGGCATTACAATTTCTGGCGCCGTGACGAGGAAGGTAAGTGGGTAGCATGGACGCAAGACGCGCTATGGCGCGAGCGGCAGTTTTCCAGCGGTGTCGTGGTGCGAGCGTTGCGCATCAACCATAACGCAGTGGCACCAAATGAGCGGCTAAATTTTTCGCCTGCCGGCCTCGGCGTGCCATTCGAAATTGACTTGGGTTTTAATGCTGCTCGGATCGAGATTGTGGGCGACGTGCAAGGCAAGGTGACGTTGAAGGAAGCAGGATGAAGCAGCACGGTGGGTTTACGCTGCTTGAAGTGCTGGTGGCACTGGTCATACTCGCGGTCACGCTGGCGGCCGCGACACGTGCTGCGAATTTGATGACCGATAGCGCCAGCGAAGTTAAGCAGCGTACCTTGGCTACCTGGGTGGCGCAGAATCAACTGGCGCAACATGCGGCACGCGCTGATTGGCCGGAGACCGGCATCAACACCGGTACGGCGGAGCAGGCGGGCATACATTTCAACTGGGAGGAAAGGGTTACCGGTACGCCAAATGCGGCTTTCCGCAGGATGGAAATCCGCGTTTTTGCTGACGGCCATCCCGACCGCTACCTGGCTCAATTAGTCGGCTATCTGGGCAGGCAGAAAGTTGAATAATGCACGCGGCTTCACCTTGATTGAGGTGCTGGTGGCGATCACCATTTTCGCCATTATGTCGGTGGTCGGCTACCGCGGGCTGAATGGCATCCTGCAAGTGCGTGAGCGGGTAACGCTGGAAAGCCGCAAGTGGCGCGAGCTTGCATTGTTTTTTGCCAGGGTGGAAGCTGATTTGACGGCAGTGATCGACCGGCCAGTGCGAGATAACGGTGACTTGCTGCTGCCAGCGCTGGTGGGGAAAGAACGCACGATAGCCCAAGAGGATGCGCTAATAGAATTTACGCGCACCGGGCTGCCCGCACAAAGTGACAAACTGGCTGATTTGCAGCGTTTTGGCTATCGTTTGCGCGATGGGGCTATCGAACAGATTGTGTGGCCCGTGCTGGACAGGGCACCGCGGAGTCACCCGGACAGTTTTGTTGTCTTGCAGGAAGTGGCGGAGTTGCGGCTGCGCTATCTGAATGCGCAAAACGTGTGGCAGAGCGCATGGCCATCGCCGGATCAAGCGGGAATACCGCAAGCAATCGAGATGACGGTGGCGTTAAAAAGTGGTGAAACGGTCGTGCGGGTGTTCGCGTTATGAGGCGTGAGCGAGGGCTTAAATCCCCCCTAGCCCCCCTTTGCCAAAGGGGGGAACCTTTAACCAAGATGTCTTTATTTCCCCACTTTGTAAAAGGGGGGCTAGGGGGGATTACACGCAGCATCAGCACCAAACGCGAATGCGGCATTGCATTGATAACGGTGCTGCTGATTGTGGCGTTGGCGGTGAGTACCGCTGCCTTCATGGCCTGGCAGCAGCAGCTCGAAGTGCGTCGCATGGAAAATCTGCGCGATCAGGCGCAAGCGGGCGCCATTGCGCGCGCTGCAGTGGATTGGGCGCGGGCCATTTTGGCCGATGATGCGCGCGATAATAATGTGGATCATCTGGACGAAAATTGGGCGACGGCGCTGAAAGTGCTGCCCGTGGAACAAGGCCAGATATCCGGTGGCATCACCGATCAGCAGGGATTATTCAATTTGAATAATCTGTCTCGGGGCGAAGAAGATATCGCCGCGTTCCGCCGCTTGCTGAATCTGTTGCGTCTGCCAACGGAACTGGCCGATGCCGCAGCGGATTGGGTGGATGCGAATGCAGAGCCACGGCAACCTGGCGGCGCGGAAGATGCTTATTACCTGAGCCTGGAGCCACCGTACAGGGCTGCCAATCGGCCATTGAGCGGCGTGGATGGATTGTTTCGCGTGAAAGGATTTGATCGGGAAACAGTGGAAAAATTACGACCTTTTGTGACAGCATTACCGCAACCTACACCCGTTAACGTGAACACCGCGTCAGCGGAAGTGTTGGCAGCGTTTTTTCCAGAGCTGACACTGGAAAGCGCCCAGGCCATGGTGGAAGCGCGCAAGAAAAATTATTTCAAGGATCAGGCGGATTTTCGCGGGCGGATGCCTGCGGGACAATCCAACCAAATGCGCGACACGATCTTCAGCGTGAACAGCAATTATTTTCTGGTTACCGGGCGCGCTTCATTCGGACGTGTGCGGCTTGGTTGGCAGGCGCTGCTACAGCGGCGTGGCAACGCTTGGCCGCTAGTGCTCTGGCGCAAGGTGTTATAAGTTGCGAAGGATTTAAGTTGAGCTTATTGCAAATTTTTATACCGGAGAATTTTTCTCCGGGCGAACAACCGCGCTGCCCTTGGGTGTTGCGTGAGACGACCGGACGCGTGCTGCGTTCGGGCGAATCCTCTGCAGCAGAAATGCCGAAAGCCGATGCCGTGCAAGTGGTGGCGCCTGCCGCCAAGGTACTGCTGACCAGCGTGCGTGTGCCGACGCGAAATCGCCAAAAAATGCTGAAGCTGCTGCCTTTCGCAGTCGAAGAAAAACTCATGTACGATCCCGAAACCATTCACGTGGCTGCGGGGTTGCGGCAAGGTGCTGACGATATACCAGTTGCCGTGATCGACCGCCGCTGGATGGAGTCTGTCATAAGTGCGTTGCAGCAAGCAGGGCTGAGGCCACGCACGATGTGGCCGGAAATCCTGTTGCCTAAGACTCAGGTGGATGAATGGACTGCGGTGTGGGATGGCAATGCGGGCTTTCTCAAAACCAGTGAACTTTCGGGTACGTCGTTGGATGGCGGCAGTAGCGATGCTCCGCCATTAGCACTGCTGCTTGCCGTGCAGGAGGCACGTAAGGCGGGACGGACGCCCAAGCGAATTAAGCTTCGGCTCTTCGGCGCTGCGCAAGCGCCCGATTCCGAACAATGGTCGGCGCAATTGGCAGTGCCGATGTCTCAGGGTCTACCGTGGGATTGGGCGGCAGAGGCTTTGCAAGCGGTACCGGCGATCAATTTGTTGCAAGGCGGGTTCGCACCAACCGGATTTAACGCAGACTGGTTGCCGCGCTTGAAACCCGCACTAATCCTGGGCGGATTGATCATTGCCCTGCAACTTGGCGGGGGAGCATTCGACTGGGCATTGCTCAGCTATGAGCAGCACAAGTTGCAGGCGGATATGGAAGCAAGTTTTCGCCAGGCATTTCCGGAAGCCAGGATGGTTGTGGATGCTCCGCTGCAAATGCGGCGCAATCTGGCGGATTTGCGGCATGCGGCGGGTCAGCCGGATAGCAGCGATTTTTTGCCATTGCTTGCCAAGGTCGCGCCAGTAATATCGGGCTTTGCGCAGATTCAATCCATGCAATATGAACACGGCATGTTGAAGCTGGAGCTGCGCTTGCACAGTGGTTCGGTTGCCGACTTGCGCGGGCGGCTATTGTCTACTGGACTGAACGCCGAATTCGACAATTTGGCAGCCAAGACGGGTGCAGTGGTAAAGCTGATGTTGAGTGAGGGGCGCATCTGATGGGGAAAATATTACATTTCTGGCGCCGCCTCTCCGCACGCGAGCAAGTGATTATGGGTGGCGGGGTTGGGTTGCTGGTTATTGTTATTCTCGTTTTCTACGTCTGGCAACCGCTGGAGAAAGAGCGCGCACGTTTACGAGCCAGCCTGCCCAGGCTGCGTGTAGCGGCAGAGAAAATTCGTGCGGATGTGGCAGAAGTGCCAAAACTTAAGAGGGATGAAAAGCCGGTGCTGGTTGCCGGTGGACTACGGGAAATGGTCGAGCAGGCTGCTTCCGCAGATGGACTACAAGTGACCCAGGCGAACGCGGAGGGGAATAACAAACTCAACGTTACTTTGACCGCTGTGGCGTTCGATGGCTGGGCGAAATGGCTTGCCGCATTGCAGATACAGAAAGGTATCCGCCTGGATTCTTGCCGAATTGAGGCCTTGCCGCAACCGGGGATGGTGAAGGTGCAGGCAGTGCTGACCCGATGAAAAAATTGGCCGACAGGATGCTAAACAGAAAACAGTTGGTTGTCCTGGGAGCAGTGTTGTACCTGTTTCTTTTACTCATCACCGCACCTGTTGGGATTATGGAGCGGCTGTTGCCACACTATTCCGGCGAGCGACTGTACTTGCAAAGTGCGCATGGCAGTTTCTGGCGCGGAGAAGCCGCCGATCTGGTAGTTGCTTCAACTGACGGTAATACGCAGTCACTGGGCGCGATCAAGTGGCGCATGCTGTGGCTGCCTATTTTGCGTGGAGAGTTGGCGATTGCCCTTGATCTGGCGACCGCTCCAAAAGAGTCGCATGGCATAGTGGCATTGGTACCTGGCGGCATCCGCTTGCGTAAAATAGATGTCGCTATGCCGATTTCTACCCTCACGGAATTTTATCCGAACTGGAAACTTTGGCAGCCTGGCGGCATGTTGGAAGCCCATGCCGAAATGTTTGGCGTGAGCCGTGACGGTGTAAATGGCGTTGCAGAGGTAAAGTGGCAGAATGCATCAAGTAGCCTGAGCCGAATTAATCCATTTGGTAGCTATCTGCTGTCGGTTAAGGAGGGGAAATTGAACTTGTCTGCCTTATCCGGGCCTCTGCAGTTGTCGGGTCAGGGTGAGTGGAGCGGGCGTGGTGTCAAATTTGAAGGAATGGCACAGGCCGAGCCTCCAACCAGAGATAATCTGCAGGATTTTATGCGATTATTCGGCAAGGAAGAAGGCAGCGGCACTTATCGTGTTTCAATGTCCTTAGCTCGGTAAGGAAACCGTCACTGCAACTATGGTATAGTTGTACTAAATCGCCTGTAGAGGCGCATGATAATTACTTCTAGATGATGGATGAGGGGATGAAAAAGATGCTATCTCACGTACTGAAGGCCACGTTTTTTTGTCTTGCATTGAACACCATGGCTTTCGCCGAAGAGCCGGCGAGCAATGCACAACAGCCTGCCAAAGCGGCTGAAATTCCGGTTCCAGCAGGCGTAAAGGTTGAAATGGCGCCCGCAACAGCGGCGGTGAAACCTGACGTGGCCGTGGATGCTGGCTACCAGATTGGTCCGGAGGATGTTCTTTCCATAGTGGTCTGGAAAGAAGAAGGGTTGAAGGCAGAAGCGCTGGTTCGTCCTGATGGAGGTATTTCCTTCCCATTGATTGGGGACCTCCAGGCAACCGGCAAGACGGCGGCTCAATTACAGGATGAAATAAGCAAAAAACTGGAAAAATTTATTCCCGATCCGGTGGTTTCCGTCAGTTTGCTAAAGATTGCGGGTAACAAAGTTTATGTGATCGGCAAAGTTAACCGTCCTGGAGAGTTTCCGGCTGGCCGGTATATCGACGTTATGCAAGCGCTCAGTATGGCGGGAGGTCTTACCACATTTGCTGCGGAGAATGATATTAAGATTTTGCGTAAGGAAGGCGGCAAAGATGTTGTTCTTCCCTTCCAGTATGGCAGCGTGAAAAAGGGCGAGAATCTGGAACAAAATATTCAGCTTAAAGGTGGCGATACAGTTGTAGTGCCATGAGTAAGTCCATATTTTCGAACCATCATCGCAGATGGGCTTTAAGCGTCGGCACGTTACTGATAGGCTTGGGTTCTGCTTCTGTTGCTATTTCCGCAGAGTGGTCGCTTGAGCCTTCAGTGTGGGTTAAGGAAGAGTTTAACGATAACATACGTCTTACTACAGATGCTCATCCATCCGTTTTTGCAACTACCGTTTCTCCTTCTATTCGCTTTGGAGGAAACAGCGAAACGCTTGGTGTAACTGGTGGTGTCAAGCTGAATTTTAACCGTTTCTCAGGTGAGTCAGCGCTGAATTCGAATGATTCGCTGTTTACGTTTTCGTCCGGTTACACGGCAGAGCACGATACCTTAGGACTGGATGCTTCCTATACGCGGGATTCAACACTTTCAAGTGAGTTTGCAAGGACTGGCTATGTGTTAGCTCGCAAGCAGCGAAGCGCTAGAGATATTACGCCATCATGGACAAGGGACTTGACGGAGAGGTTTAAGGTGACAGGTAACTACCAGTATTCTGATGTCAACTATGAAACTGCGCCTGGACTGACTGATTACAACTATCAGAAGGTAAGTGTCATTCTGCAGTATATGTGGTCGGAACTGGACCAGATTTTTCTGGAGGGAAGTTATGACACGCTTAAATATGCGCCCATAACCTATGTAACCCCGTTTGTATTAAGAGGATTTTTCTTTGGCATCCCGGTAAATAGTGGAGGCGGGCAAGACACGATAAGTGTGAATGATTCCAATACGCAGAATATTATGGTGGGACTGGATCATAAATTCTCGGAATCCTTTGGTGCTGTGTTGAAAGTTGGCCGTCGAAGCACACAGTCTAAGGTTGTGCATACATGTAATGGGGTGGTAGGTACTTCTGAGTGTACTTATAACAACGCGCCTCCGTTTTTTGTTGACCCACTAATTACCTTCAGCAAGGAGTCGCATGATAGCGGTTCATCGCTGGAAGCTTCGTTAAATAAGCAATTTGAGGAGGCAAGCGTTAACGGTTTGTTGAGCAGGGAGCTAAACGCCTCCGGCAGCGGTTTGGTTGAGACGGATCGCTTAACTGTCTCAATGACCGATAATTTTTCTGAAACATTAACTGGATCGTTTAATATTTCTAATTACCGAACAAGATATCTGGGGTCCGTGGCTACGAATAGCGATAGCCATTACTTTTCAATTGAGCCGAAAATTACGTGGCGAATGACTGAGTGGTGGACAATGGCGACAGGTTATAGTTATGCCAAGCAAAAATTTGAAAATTTGTCTAAAGCAGCCACGGCAAATTCAGTTTATGTGATGCTAACCTATAGCTGGCCAAAAATTTCGATTTCCAGATAATTTCCCAGGCATCTAAAATTCTGTTGGTTGAATAATTGACAGCGATGTCAAGAAAATGGCATTGATCGCTATGAAACCACATATCCCATTGGAGATGTTGAGCAACAGATGTGCATGCGTCTAAATATAGCAAGCAAATTTTGATTAATGACCAAGTGGCCTATTTCTTGCTTGCCTATTTGGCTGCAACTGTATTGATGTGCAGGTTGTCAATAAATTTGATGGTTTAAAATTACTTGTAATTACACTGATTGTATTCAAACGTAGGGTGAAGAACGAATGGAAGAGCAAACAAAAGATTTAAAAGATTATCTGGTTTCTTTGCGTCGACGCAAGAAACAGATCCTGATGACCATGGCTGTACTTTTCGTGGTGAGCCTGTTGTTGGCATTTTTGCTTCCCCCTGTTTACCGTTCAACTTCAACAATCCTGATCGAAGAGCAAGAAATTCCACCAGAATTGGTGCGTTCTACTATTACTAGCTTTGCCGATCAGCGTATTCAGGTTATCAGCCAGCAAGTAATGGCGCGTGCCAACTTGATGCAAATTATCGAGAAATATAATCTTTACCCCTCGCAGCGCAGACGCGAGACGAACGAGGAAATTCTTGTCCGTATGCATAAAGACGTTAAGCTGGAAATTATCAACGCTGACGTAATTGACCGCCGTAGTGGGTTTAAAACAACGGCCACTATTGCTTTCTCGCTTTCCTATGATGGAGAAAAACCTGAGACAGCCCAGAAGGTAGCTAATGAATTAACCTCACTTTATCTTAATGAAAACTTAAAAACACGGCAGCAGAAATCTTCTGAGACTTCGAGCTTCATTTCAGAGGAAGCGGAAAAAATAAGTCAGCATATCGCTGAGACGGAAGCAAAATTGGCAGTATTCAAAGCCAAGAATATGGGTAGGTTACCTGAACTGACACAGCTAAACATGCAATTGCGTGATCGTACCGATTCGGAGTTGATGGAACTTGAACGTCAAGTAAGCATGTTGTCGGAACGAAAATTCTATTTGGAAGGACAGCTAGCACAGATAAATCCGAACACTTTTAGTGTTTCTGCTTCTGGAGAAAGAATTCTGAGTTCGGATGAGCGGTTAAAGGTTCTGCAGTCGCAGTATGCGAGTTTGGTTGGAAATTATTCGGCAAATCATCCCGACGTGGTGAAAATGCGTCGTGAGATCGAGTCCTTAAAAAAGGGAATGGCTAATTCTGGTGATACTCAAGAGCAGATGAAGCAGTTGAGTGGCCTTCGAGGCGAACTTGCCACCATGCGAGAGAAATACACTGATGATCATCCTGATGTAATCAAGCTTAAGAAGTCAATTGCTTCGCTTGAGGAATCGCAAAAGCACTCGGCTGGCAGTGGTGCTTCGGACGCGGCGACCAAGAAACCGGAGAATCCGGCCTATATTACTATGCAGTCGCAGCTTGAAGGCACAGTCGGTGAACTAAAAACTTTACAGACTAAGCGCAGTGAACTGAAAGCCAAGATGGCTTCCTATGAGACTCTAATTCAGCAAACCCCGCAGGTTGAGCGCGAATATCTTGATTTGAGTCGTGATCACGAAAATTCTGTTCGTCGTTATCAGGAGCTCAATGCAAAGCAGATGGAAGCGCAGGTGGCGCAAGAAATGGAAAAAGGGAGCAGGGGTGAACGTTTTTCACTGATAGACCCGCCACAGTTACCTGAGAAACCGCATAGCCCGAACCGTCCGGCGATTATCTTGCTTGGATTGATTCTTTCAATTGGTGGTGGTGTGGGTTATGCCGGAATTCTGGAAAGCATGGATGCTTCGGTGCGTGGCTCGAAAGCGCTCGTGGGCTTGGTGCAGGCGCCATTGCTGGGAATTATTCCTTATATGGAAAATGACGAGGACAGGAAACGCAAGCAAAAGGGGAGCAACGTTCTATTGCTCTCCATAGTGGGTGGCATTGCTGTATTGCTGCTGCTAGTACATTTTTTCTGGTTGCCGTTGGATGTGGTTTGGTACAAGGCGATGCGCATACTTGAAGGGTATACGCCGGAACTGGATAAACAGAAAGCAGGGTAAGGAGAAGAGGTATGGAACGAATTCGAGAAGCGCTGGAAAGAGCCCGCAAAGAGCGCGAAGGGAAAGGGATTGGCTTTGGCGGCAGTACGGCCAGAGCGGCTTCATCACTAGCTGCGCAGGATACGGTTGGCAGTATTACCTATACCCAGACCAAGACAGTGAAAGTGTCTCGTAGTGCGCTGCGAGAAAAACGAGTAGTGAGTGGTTTCGAAGCAGGGGTATTCACCGATGCGAACAAGATTTTGTGTACCCAGGTTCACCAACGGCTGCGGGAAAATGGCTGGAACTCGCTGGCTATTGTGAGCCCGGGTGAAAACGAGGGGAAAACGCTAACGGCAATCAATTTGGCTATTAGTTTATCTTTGGAAGTCGATCATACCGTGTTGCTGGTCGATGCTGACCTACGTCACCCTGGCGTGCATGCGTATTTCGGTATCAAGCAGGGGCAGGGGCTAAGCGATTATTTGACTGGCGGTGCCTCGGTGGAAGAACTTTTGGTCAATCCTGGAATCGAGCATTTCGTGCTTCTACCCGGTGGCAAGCCACTGCTGAATTCTTCTGAAATGCTGGGTTCGCCAAAAATGGCTGAGCTTGTGCAAGAGCTAAAGAATCGCTATCCCACGCGGATTGTCCTGTTCGATCTGCCACCGGTGCTGACGGCTGCGGATGCCATGGCATTTTCCCCTTATGTCGACGCGGCGTTGCTGGTAGTGGAAGAAGGTAAAACCAAACAGGACGATGTTAAGCGTGCAGTAGAGATGCTGAGTTCAACGCGTATTATCGGTACCGTGCTGAACAAGTCGCTTGAGCTGGAAATGCCAGAAGAAATTAATGCGGGCTGGTTTAAGCGTGTCTTCAAGCGCGGGAGCCACTAAAAATGTACGAGGCATTTTACGGATTCCGCGAGAAGCCCTTCTCCATTATCCCCGATCCGAGCTTCCTGTATTTCAGCCCTAAACATCGGATGGCGTTTGACCTGCTGGAATATGGCCTGATGAATCAGGCAGGGTTTAATGTTATTACGGGCGAGATCGGCACCGGAAAGACTACGCTGATCCGGCACTTGCTGGGACAGTTGGGGACGGACACCACGGTTGGTCTGATTTCCAATACTCATCGCTCTTTTGGCGAACTGCTGCAGTGGATATTATTTGCCTATGGACTGGAATACAGAGGCAAGGAAAAGGTCGAGATGTTCCATACTTTTCTCGACTTCATGCTGCAGCAATATGCCCAGAACAAACGCACCGTGCTGATTGTAGACGAGGCGCAAAACATGTCGCCGGAAACGCTGGAAGAGTTGCGCATGTTGTCCAACGTTAACGCGGACAAGGATCAGGTGTTGCAGGTTATTCTTGTCGGTCAGGCACAGTTGCGTGATCTGCTGCAACGCCCGGATTTGGAGCAGTTTGCCCAGCGTATCGCGGTTGATTATCACCTGGGGCCGCTCAGCCAGGAAGAAACGCGTACCTATATCCGTCACCGTGTCAGTGTTGCGGGCTGTGGTAACGCCGAATTGTTTGATGATGCTGCATGCGATGTGGTCTATGAATATAGCCAGGGTGTACCGCGGCTTATCAATCTGCTTTGTGATACCGCATTGGTATATGGGTTTGCCGAGCAGAAGACAGCGATTGACGCGCAACTGGTTCAAGATGTCGCACGAGACAAAATAAAAGGCGGCATTTTTCCTTCGCAGGAAAAAAAAAGACTAGCGATAGTAAGCTAGCTGAGCAGACAGAATTTTTCCAAGAACTTGAATCGTTTCTGGATGAGCATCAGCCAGATAATGGCAGCGATGGAGCGCTTTCCCCGTCGGCAATCTCGGCTGAGGATGTAACCCTAGCCAACCGATTGCGTCAGTTGCGCTTCAAGCGGGTTGATCTGGATATCATAAAGTACATGAAGGCAACGCACCGGGATCTATATAAAAAGTTCAAGACGGCGGTGTTGTCCTGTCGTAAGAAATGATTAAATTCGGTAGGCTTGCGGTTTTGCTGGAGGCTCAGTTGAAACGGCCTGGGTATAACACAGCAGAGAAAAAAATGAGCGCGGGCAGATTATGGCTTGGCAGTGTTTTCTTAGTCATGGCGACTACAGGGCCTTGCTGGGCAGAGCAGTCTGCCGGAGAATCTGCAGCCGTTGGCCAACAACCTACAGTAATGCTGCCTAAAACCGGTTTCGGTCCGGAAGACCTTGCAGTGATCGTGAATGACGCTGATCCGCTTAGTGTTGAAATCGCTACCTACTATCAGAAAAAACGTGGAATACCCCAGCGGAACCTGATTCATGTCCGCTTTAACGCGGCAGCAACGGTGATGGAGCCGGTGGAGTTTGGCAAGATTAAGGCAGAAGTCGATGAAAAAACGCCACGTGAAGTGCAAGCCTACGCGCTGACTTGGGTCAAGCCTTTCCGGGTAGGGTGCATGTCGATTACCACCGCATTTGCGGCGGGGTTTGATAAGAAATACTGCGCGGAAGGGTGTGCTCTTACGCAAACACTACCGTATTTTAATTCGGCGAGCAGAGCGCCATTCAATGATTACGGCTTACGCCCAACGATGAGTATTGCGGCGCAGAATTTCGAAGAAGCCAGAAAACTGATCGACCGTGGCGTCGAATCCGACCGTAGTTTCCCGTCTGGAACGGCCTATCTGCTTGATACTAGTGATAGGGCACGAAATGTACGTGTCCAGTTCTATGGTGAATTGATGCGTTATTTGAAGGGTTGGTTGAAGGTGCAACATGTCCAGGCAAATTTGATCGAGCATAAGCCGGATGTGCTGTTCTATTTCACTGGCCTTGCGAAAGTAGATGGGCTTACAAGCAACACATTTGTGCCCGGAGCTATTGCCGATCATTTGACCTCAGCAGGGGGCATGCTCACTGGTAGCGAGCAGATGAGCAGTCTGCGCTGGCTAGAGGCGGGGGCGACGGGGAGCTATGGGGCTGTGGTGGAGCCATGCAATTTCCCGGCTAAATTTCCCAACCCGGCCATTGTTACTGCACGCTATGCCGCAGGTGAATCGTTGATCGAGGCCTACTGGAAAAGCGTGGCCATGCCGGGGCAGGGAATATTTATTGGTGAACCGCTGGCCAGGCCATTCGGCGGCTATATGGAGACTATAGAACATGGTGATATTTCTATCGTGACCTACTTGCCGCCCGGTGTATATTCAGTATTTTCGGCTGACTCGGCAGTTGGCCCTTACCGAGCCATAGCACGGGCAGTGTTTTTTGGTCGCGGCAGGCAAGAAATCAAGTTGGAAAATGCCAAAAATACATTTTATAAAATTGTGCCGGATCGCCCATTAGCGCGAGGCCGTGAAAAAATCAGAAAGGAAATAATTTGAAAATTTTGGTAACCGGCGCAGCTGGTTTTATTGGAATGCACACTGCAAAACGCCTGCTTGAACGCGGCGACGAAGTGGTTGGAGTAGATAATCTCAACGACTACTATGACGTCAAGCTCAAACAGGATCGGCTGGAGCAACTCAAGCCGTTTGAAAGATTCCGCTTCATTAAGCTGGATATCGCCGACACGGCCATGGTGAGCGAGCTGTTCGCCAAAGAAGGTTTCCAGCGGGTCATCAACCTCGCCGCCCAGCCCGGCGTGCGCTATTCCCTCAAAAACCCGCATGCCTACGTGCAATCCAACCTGGTGGGCTTTACCAACCTGCTGGAAGGATGCCGCCACAACAAGGTAGAACATTTTGTCTACGCCAGCAGCTCCAGCGTCTACGGCGCTAATACCAACATGCCGTTTTCAGTGCACCAGAACGTGGATCACCCAGTAAGCCTGTACGCTGCCAGCAAAAAGGCCAACGAGTTAATGGCACATACCTATAGCCATTTGTATGGATTGCCCACCACCGGCTTGCGCTTCTTTACCGTCTATGGCCCGTGGGGACGTCCCGACATGTCGCCCTCCCTGTTCGCTGGCGCAATTCTGGAAGGCCGGCCCATCGATGTCTTCAACCAAGGCAAAATGCGGCGCGACTTCACCTACATCGACGACATTGTCGAGGGCGTAATACGCGTGCTGGATCAAACAGCGACCCCGGACGAAGCATTCGACACCGCAAACCCCGATCCGGCCACCAGCTATGCGCCTTACCGCATATACAATATCGGTAATCACGAACCGGTAGAATTGATGGCCTTCATCGAAACCATCGAGAAGGCAGTGGGAAAAAAGGCACAGAAGAACATGCTGCCGATGCAGGCAGGAGACGTGGTGGCGACCTATGCGGACATTGATGCGTTGACGAAGGCTGTGGGGTTTGCGCCTAGCACGTCGCTGGCAGAAGGCATTGGCAAGTTCGTGGCCTGGTATAAGGATTATCACAGGAAATGCTAAGGAGAATGTTGTGATTCTTGTCACAGGCGGTGCCGGCTTTATCGGCTCAAACTTCGTGCTTGACTGGCTGGCAACAGAGGGCACAACAGTGGTCAATCTCGACAAGTTGACCTATGCCGGCAACCTGGAAAACCTGGCGAGCCTGAAAGGTAATGACCGGCATATTTTTATCCAGGGCGACATCAATGATCGGGTGCTAGTCGGTAAATTACTTGCCCAATACAAGCCTCGCGCCATCGTACATTTTGCTGCGGAAAGCCATGTCGACCGCTCAATTCACGGCCCCGAGGATTTTGTTCTGACTAACATCAATGGCACATTTCATCTGTTAGAAGAGACGCGCGCCTATTGGGCAGTTTTACCGGAACCAGAGAAAGCTGCATTTCGTTTCCTGCACGTCTCTACCGACGAAGTATATGGCTCACTTGGCCCGAACGATCCGGCATTTACCGAAACTACCGCGTATGCGCCGAATAGTCCCTATTCTGCCAGCAAGGCGGCTTCTGACCATCTGGTGCGGGCTTACCACCATACCTATGGTCTGCCAACGCTGACAACTAACTGCTCGAACAATTACGGCCCGTACCAATTCCCGGAAAAATTGATTCCCCTGGTGATGCTCAACGCCGCGCGCAGCAAGCCGTTGCCGGTTTATGGCGATGGTCTTAACGTGCGAGACTGGCTGTATGTTGGCGATCATTGCGAAGCAATCCGGGTAGTGCTGGCGAAGGGTAGGTTAGGTGAAACCTACAATATTGGCGGCTGTAATGAGAAGACCAATCTGGAAGTGATCAATACAATCTGCGCTATTCTGGATGAACTTAAACCCAATTCACTCGTTACTCATCACTCATCACTCATCACTTTCGTTAAAGACCGCCCCGGCCATGACCGGCGCTACGCTATCGACGCTGACAAGATCATGCGCGAATTTAATTGGCAGCCGAAGGAGAGCTTTGAAGCCGGCATCCGCAAGACCGTGCAGTGGTACCTCGATAACATGGGGTGGGTCGACAACGTAGTGAGCGGCGAGTATCAGAAGTGGGTCGATAAGCAGTATAGGCAAGGTGTGAGTAGAAGGGTAAAGAGTGATGAGGAATGAGTGATGGGTAGTGAGAGGAGGCCTCATCACAATCTCGATGCATGGAAATCGTCTATGTCGCTTGTTACATTTGTATATAAGATCAGCCGATCCTTTCCAAAGGAAGAAATTTATGGACTGACATCGCAGATGCGCCGGGCGGTGGTGTCGGTGCCCAGTAATCTGGCTGAGGGCGCAGCACGTAGTGGCCAGAGAGAGTTTGCCCAGTTTTTAAGCATTGCAAGAGGTTCGTTAAGTGAACTGGAAACGCAATTGTTGATAGCGGTAGAATTAGAGTACATGGAGCAAGGCCATGCAATATTCGATTTGTTGAATAAAGTGTCGCGTTTGCTTACAGGCCTACACAAGAAGGTAACAGCTTAGCATCCCATTACTCATTCCCCATATAGACTATGACCCATCACTCATCACCCATTACGCATTCCTGTACCAAAGGCATTATCCTCGCAGGCGGTTCGGGCACCAGGCTCTACCCTGTGACTCAGGCGGTATCCAAGCAACTGCTGCCAGTCTACGACAAGCCGATGATCTACTATCCGCTATCGACGCTGATGCTGGCGGGTATTCGCGATATTCTGGTGATCTCCACGCCGCAGGATACGCCGCGCTTTGAGCAACTGCTGAACGACGGCAGTCGTTGGGGGCTGAATATCTCTTATGCCGTGCAGCCAAATCCGGAAGGTATCGCACAAGCTTTTTTGATTGGTGCGGAATTCATTGGCGATGAGCCCTGCGCGTTGGTACTGGGCGACAATATCTTTTATGGCCACGAGCTTTCTGATGACCTGCGGAAAGCTGCGGAAAAGGAAACAGGTGCAACGGTATTTGCTTACCCCGTGCATGACCCCGAACGTTACGGTGTGGTGGCATTCGATGCCGAGGGCAAGGCAATAAGCATCGAAGAAAAACCTGCCAAGCCTAAATCGCGCTACGCCGTTACAGGGCTGTATTTTTATGATGGTAAGGTGAGTGAAATCGCAAAAGCTTTACAGCCATCTCCGCGTGGCGAGCTGGAAATTACCGATTTGAATAAAGTGTACATGGAGCAGGGCAAGCTTGACGTCGTGGTAATGGGACGCGGCATGGCCTGGCTGGATACCGGCACGCACGAGTCTTTGCTGGAAGCGGGGCTGTTTATTGAGACCATCGAAAAACGGCAGGGTCTGAAGATCGCCTGTCCGGAAGAGATTGCCTATCGCATGGGTTACATCAGCGCCGACCAAGTGCGGGAACTCGCTAGGCCGTTGAGCAAGAATGGCTATGGGCAATATCTATTGTCCATGCTGGAAGAACAGGTGTTTTGATGAACGTCGTACAAACTGCATTACCGGGTGTGCTGATTCTGGAACCGAAAGTATTCGGCGACGAACGTGGTTTTTTCTTTGAAAGCTATAACCAGAAAACGCTAAAAGAGGTAGCAGGAATTGACGCTGAATTTGTGCAGGACAACCATTCCCGTTCGGCTAAGAATGTCTTGCGTGGCCTGCACTATCAAATCAAGCAACCGCAGGGGAAGCTGGTGCGAGTGATTGCTGGTGAGGTATTCGACGTGGCCGTGGACGTGCGAAAGAATTCGCCAACTTTTGGCAAGTGGGTAGGATTTAATCTCTCCGCCGAGAACAAACGGATCGTCTGGGTCCCTGCCGGATTTGCACATGGCTTTTTGGTGCTGTCGGAATATGCGGAGTTTCTCTACAAGACGACCGACTATTGGGCGCCTGAGCATGAGCGCTGCGTTGCCTGGAACGACCCGGACCTGGCCGTAATCTGGCCGCTTGCAGGTGAGCCGGTGCTATCGGCAAAGGACAAGGCAGGCAGTCTATTGAAAGAGGCAGAGGTTTTCGGGTAAGGCGCATGGGACAATTGGACAGGAACGAGCCGCGTGAAGCTCAGGTAAGAGAAATGATCAGGTGCAAGTTGCTTGAGGCCGCGCCATTGTTAAAGGAATACAGGGTGTTTCTCTACGGCTCCAGGGCAACTGGTCAGGCTCGACCCCGGTCAGATTTCGACTTGGGGGTTTATGGTGATCGGCCGTTACCGATCAAGATATTTTTTGAAATCGAGGCTATGCTGGATGAGTTGCCGACACTCTATAAAATCGATTGGGTAGATTTCAACCGGGCAAGCCAGGAGTTTCGGGAACGTGCGATGAGAGACGTGGAGATTATGTATGAATGATGCCTGGATATTGGCGGACTTCGAACAAGCCTTAACAAGGCTGGAGGACGCATTAACCCTTCCTGCGGAAAATGATCTTATTAAGGCCGGTTGTATTCAATATTTCGAATTCTGTTTCGAACTGGCCTGGAAGTCTGTCAAGCGTATGGCAGCTAGCCTGGGGTTGCCGGATTGCCTTTCGCCGAAGGGTTGTCTGAAGCAGGCATTTGCGAACGGCTGGATAGACAGTGAAGAAAACTGGCTGGAGATGCTTGATGCCAGGAACCGGATGTCGCACACCTACAACTCGCAGGAAGCCTTAACAGTGTACGACTCGCTGCGAAAATTTTCGCCTGAATTAAGGACGTTACTTATAAGGCTAAAGTCCGCAGCGTGAAACTGAATAAAAGTACAAAAATTCTGCTCATCGGCAAGAACGGCCAAGTCGGTTGGGAGTTGCAGCGCACTTTGCAGCCACTAGGTGAAGTGATGGCTGTCGTGCGCGAGCAGATAGACGTATCCGATCCCGACTCGATTAAAAAAATAATCCGTGAAGTGCAACCCAAAATAATCGTCAACGCAGCGGCATACACTGCCGTGGATAAGGCCGAATCTGAGCCGGAACTGGCGATGAAGGTGAATGGCGTGGCACCCGGCATCATGGCGGAGGAAGCCAAGCAGCTTGGTGCCCTGCTAGTGCATTACTCCACTGACTACGTATTCGATGGCACCAAGCAAGGTGCTTATACCGAAGAAGACACCCCCAACCCATTAAGCGTTTACGGAAAAACCAAGCTCGCTGGTGAGCAGGCCATTCAGGCAAGCGGCGCGGCGCACCTGATTCTGCGCACCAGTTGGGTATACGGCATGCGCGGCAAAAACTTCTTGCTGACTATCCTGCGACTGGCGCAAGAAAGACCCGAACTGAAAATCGTGGATGACCAGATCGGCGCCCCCACATGGAGCCGCATGATAGCCGAATCAACGGCGCAGATTCTTGCCCGATGTTTTTCCCCCATTGCTCATCACTCATTGCCCATTACCGAATTTACCGGAATCTACCACCTGACAGCCGGAGGGAAAACCAGTTGGCACGGTTTCGCAAAAGCTATTCTGGCTTTACCCCACTTTAACAAAGGGGGGCAGGGGGGATTTCCCATACCTAAGCTAACCCCCATTCCCACAAGCGAATACCCCTTACCAGCCCCGCGTCCAAGCAATTCAGTTATGTCGAATGAAAAGCTCGCACATGTATTTGGCATTGCCGTACCGCAGTGGGACGAAGCCTTGCGGCTTTGCATGGAAGAACGGGCAAAATAAAATGATCGAAAACCTCATCCCACCTTATGGCGGCAAGCTCGTTAACCTGGTAGTTGATGAAGCTCGTGCTACCGTACTCAAAGCAGATACACAGCAATGCCAGTCTTTGACGCTGACCGAACGCCAACTGTGCGATCTGGAATTGCTGATGAACGGTGCTTTTTCGCCGCTCACCGGCTTTATGTCCCAGGCGGCCTACGACAGCGTGGTGGAAACCATGCGCCTGCCGGATGATACGCTTTGGCCGATCCCCATCACCCTTGATATACCGGCTTCGCTTGCTGAGAAACTTCAACCTGGCGCACAGCTTGCCTTGCGCGATGCGGAAGGTTTTATGCTCGCCGTGCTACACGTGGATAGCCTCTGGCAACCGGACAAGAAGCGCGAAGCTGAAGCGGTCTATGGTACTGCCTCCGATGCACACCCCGGCGTACGCTACCTTTACGAGCAGACGCATCCTGTCTACGTGGGTGGCAAGGTGGAAGGCATTCTGCTGCCTGCCCACTACGACTTCGAGACGCTGCGCGATACGCCGGATGAATTGCGCCATCTGTTCAATAAACTGGGCTGGCGGCGCGTAGTGGCTTTCCACACCAGCAAGCCGATGCACCGGCTGCATCGGGAGATCACCCTCAACGCTGCCAAGGAAGCGCAGGCCAATATCCTGTTACATCCGGCTGTCGGCATGACCAAGCCTGGCGACCTGCACTACTATGCTCGCGTGCACTGCTACCAGGCCATCCGCCGCCATTATCCGCACAACCTCGCCATGCTCTCCCTGCTGCCGCTCGCGGTGCGCATGGCCGGGCCGCGCGAGGCCCTGCTCAATGCCATCATCCGCCAGAACTACGGCTGCACCCACTTCATTGTCGGCCCTGAACATGCAGCCCCGCCCGGCGTGCGCGAAGGCAGCGCGCGCTTCTATGTGGCCGGTAGCGCGCAAGAATTGGTGATGCGTTACCAGGACGAACTGGGTATCCGCATCGTGCCCGTGCAGGAAATGCGCTATGTGCCGGATGATGGACAGTTCCTGCCAGTAAAACAGATCGAGCAGGAAGGCAAAAAGGGCGCCCTTTTTGGCGAGCAGCAATTATTTGAACACCTCGCCCGCAACCAGCAGGTACCTGCCTGGTATTCCTACCCGGACGTGATCGCAGAACTCAGGAAGGTACGCCCGCCGCGCAGCGAGCAGGGTGTAACCCTGTTCTTCACCGGTTTGTCCGGATCAGGCAAATCCACCCTGGCGAAAATACTCTATGCCAAATTTATCGAAGCGGGTGGCCGCCCGGTGACACTGCTGGATGGCGATGTAGTCCGGCTTAACCTGTCCAGTGAACTAGGCTTTTCCAAAGTCCACCGCGACCTCAATGTGCGACGCATCGGCTTTGTGGCAAGCGAGATCACCAAGAACGGCGGCGTAGCCATCTGCGCGCCGATTGCCCCCTACACCAGCACGCGGCGTGCCGTACGCGACTTGATCGAGCAGCATGGTGCTTTCATCGAAATCCACGTCGCCACTCCCTTGGAGATTTGCGAAAGCCGCGACCGCAAGGGGCTGTACGCCAAAGCCCGGCAAGGCCTGATTCCTGAGTTCACCGGCATCAGCGACCCCTATGAGGTGCCAGAAAGGCCGGAGCTGAGCATCAACACCGCCGAACTTTCACCCATGCAGGCGGCGCAGGAAATCTTGTTGTACCTATTGAGCGAAGGCTATTTGGAGACGTCGGACAACACGGCTGAGGAAGCGGATAGGGCAGGTTGATTAATGTGAATACCCATGGCTTCAGCACGAATTATATGAGACTCCGTCATGCTTGCGCAGATACTGCCCCATGAAGGTGTGGGGCGGGATATCGTGCCCCGCACCTGAGTGTTACAGGGTAAGAACTTGTGCTAAACTCAAATTTATTACCTAGTGTTACCGCATGGAGGCAGTCATGACAACGAATGTAACCAGCAAGGGGCAAGTAACCATTCCCGTTGAATTCCGTAAAGCGCTGGGTATTACAGAGGGCACGGCGGTCGATTTCGAATTTGATGGCAACGGGCTGCGATTGGTGCCAGTCAAACACAGGAAGTTTTCTCGGGTTGAGGATGGTTATGGGATGCTGAAATATTCCGGAAAAATGGTGACACTCGAAGAAATGGATGCCGCGATTGCAGCTGGGGCGGAAGATTCGGCATGAAGTCGCTCGACACCAACATCCTGGCGCGTTTTTATGCGAAGGACGATCCTGTGCAATCGGACATCGCCTTCCGTATCATGGCGGATGAACCTTCTCTGTTTGTGACAAAGACCGTGGTGCTCGAATTGTTCTGGGTGCTAAACAAATCACCCGCATACAAGATGCCGGCTGAAATAGCGCATGCTGCAATCCGGCACCTCATCAGCCTGCGGAATGTCATGGTTGAAGATTACGATGCGGTAGACCGGGCGTTAGAATGGTCTGGGCGGGGGCTTGAATTTCCCGATGCGCTGCACTTGGCGGCCAGTCAAAATTGCTCAGAGTTTCTCACATTCGACCGCAAGCGGTTTGCGGATGCGGTTTCAAGTTTGGGCGGTATCGCAAAACCGTGCTGCACTGTCCCCGAATAAGTGCCTCCATAACGATTTCAGGATCAAAGCCGTTCGTGCTAAGGCCTATCGGTATGAACCGATCTACAGCCTAAAAATGGTTCATATGTTGCATATTGCTGGATTTGGCCAGTTAATGCGTATACACTAAAAAGTGTACACAATGATGGGGGCGATCATGAAAACTGCAAAAGTATTTAAACAGGGCAATAGCCAGGCCGTGCGGCTACCCAAGGAATTTCGCTTTCAGGATGATGAAATTTTCATCCGCAAGCAGGGTGATACTGTCCTGCTGATCCCTAAAAAAGCGGCACGCTGGCAACACATGAAAAACTGCATCGGCAAATTCAAGGGTGATTTCGAGCGAGCACCGCAGGGAGCGTTCGAGGAGCGGGACTGGCCACGATGAACTACATGTTGGACACCAACACCTGCATTTATCTCATGACCGACCGCCACCCCGAGCGCCAGTCGCGCATCCTCGCCCGACTGGACAAACTCGCGCCGGACGAGAGCCTAGTCCTCTCCAGCATCGTCACCTTTGAGCTCAGCTACGGCGCGCAGAAAGGGCGCTGGCGTAAAGCTAACCTTGCCTTGCTCGAAGAATTCCTGCTCGATTTCATTATTGCGCCATTCGATGAAAAAGCTGCCCATGTCGGCGGAAAGATTCGCACCGAGCTGGAGAAAAAAGGCAATCCTATCGGTCCTATGGACACCCTAATTAGCGCCCACGCCGTCAGCCTCGGTATTTCGTTGGTTACGCACAATGTCGGTGAATTCTCCAGGGTACCAGGGTTAAAAGTGGAAAACTGGGCGGGGGAATAACGGTTTATGTAGGGTCCTTACATATTGCCTTCCCCTTTGCAAAAGGGGAATTTGAGGGGGGTTTGGGGCGGTGGCTGTAAATATGGCGGGTTAGGGAATCCGTAAATCCCTCACCTTTAGGCGAGGGGCATTTAACTAGAAAATGAACAAAATGACTAACCAGAAAAAAATTCTAATCACCGGCGGCGCCGGCTACATCGGTTCCCACACATGCGTGGTGCTGCTGGAGGCCGGTTTCGACGTGGTAGTGGTGGACAACCTGTGCAACAGCTCGCGTGAAGCGCTGCGCCGTGTGGAGAGCATCACCGGAAAATCAATCTCATTCCACGAAGCCGATATCCGCGATGGCGTGGCGCTGGCAAAAATTTTAGAAGCAGAGAAACCGCAAGCCGTCATCCATTTTGCCGGCCTCAAGGCAGTGGGCGAATCAGTCGAAAAACCATTCGAATACTATGACAATAACGTGAGCGGCACACTGACTTTGCTCCTCGCCATGCGCACAACGGGCGTGCGACAGATCGTTTTCAGCTCCTCGGCCACGGTGTATGGCAACCCGGCCACTGTGCCGATCCGCGAAGACTTTCCGCTTTCCGCTACAAACCCCTATGGTCGTTCCAAGCTGATTATTGAAGATATCCTGCGTGACCTCGAGTTATCGGATGTCTCTTGGAAGGTAGCCTTGCTGCGCTACTTCAACCCCGTCGGCGCGCACGAAAGTGGCCTGATCGGTGAAGACCCCAATGGCATTCCCAATAATCTGATGCCCTACGTTGCACAAGTGGCGGTCGGGCGCCGCCCGCATCTGAAAGTATTCGGCGGCGATTACCCAACGCCGGACGGTACCGGCGTGCGCGACTATATCCATGTGGTAGACCTCGCAAAAGGCCACCTTGCGGCGCTGCAAGCACTAAACGGATGGCAAGGCAACCAGCCGCTCACGGTCAACCTGGGAACAGGGCATGGCTACTCCGTGCTGGACATGGTGCGCGCCTTCGAAAAAGTCAGCGGCCACGCGGTGCCTTATCAGATTGTGGATCGGCGCCCCGGCGATATTGCCACCTGTTATGCCGACCCGGTATTGGCAGAACGCCTGCTTGGCTGGAAGGCGCAATTTGGCGTGGAAAGAATGTGCGAGGATGCCTGGCGCTGGCAGGTTAAGAACCCTGATGGGTATGCCTGTTGAGGCGGAAGGTGAAGTATGGGTATTCCCTCCCCCAGCGCTACTGCGTACCTATCCGCAAGCAGACGAGGATATCGGGGTGAAGGTAACAGGTTGCGATTACCCAAAAAGGGAATTATCATTCCCGATATGGGAACGATGAAAACCGGCTTGTCTGGTGCCTTATTCACAAAAACACAGCAGCGCGTCCTCGGGCTGCTGTTCGGCAATCCGGACAGAAGTTACTACGCGAATGAAATTGTGCGCTTTGCAGGCGCTGGCATTGGCGCGGTACAACGGGAGCTGGAAAAACTGACGGCAGCCGGGCTGCTTTCGGTAACAAAGATTGGCAACCAGAAGCACTACCAAGCCAATCGCCAATCGCCGATTTTTGGCGAACTGCATGGCATTGTCTTGAAGACCTTCGGCGTGGCTGATGTGCTACGTGAGGCCTTGGCACCTTTGCACAGCCGTATCCATGTTGCTTTCATCTACGGCTCAGTAGCCAAGGGCAGTGATACAGCGAGGAGCGATATAGACGTGATAGTGATTGGGGAGAATGTGCCTTATGGTGATGTGATTTCATGCTTTTCTCAAACGGAAAGTCAAATTGGCCGTGCCATTAACCCAAGCATTTACAGCGAGGGTGCGCTGACGCGTAAACTTTCGGATGGTAGTGATTTTCTGCTCCGTGTACTGGAGCAGCCGAAGATATTTTTAATCGGATCAGATGATGACATCCCAAAACCTGGCGAACCTGGTAAAGACTAACCAGCTTAAAACGGAGCCGCCAAGTCGGAAGGAATTCGACGGTTTGGTGCATTCCGCCCGTGCCCGGCTAAAGGATGCACATGTGGAAACACTGTCCATCGAGAGCCGCTTTGATCTCGGCTATAATGCCGCCCATGCACTGGCCCTGGCGGCCTTGCGCTGGCATGGCTACCGATCAAAACCGCTATATCGTTTTCCAATGCCTGCCTCATACGCGGGGTCTTGGGCCAGCGCATTGGCGAATATTGGCGTTGTGCCATGAGCGCCGAAATCTGGCGGAATACGAAGGGCATCTGGAAATCGATGAGCAATTGGTAAAGGAGCTGGTTCAGGTGGCGGACTTGTTGCTGGAAAAGGTTTCCACGTTGGCGTCACCAACTTAACATGACACACGCCTTCGAAAAAACCAGCGACCGCACGGTGCCTTATCAGATTGTGGACCGGCGCCCCGGCGATATCGCCACCTGCTATGCCGACCCGGTGTTGGCAGAAAGCCTACTTGGCTGGAAGGCGAAATTTGGCGTGGACAAGATGTGCGAAGACGCCTGGCGCTGGCAGGTAAAGAACCCTGACGGCTATGCCTAAGCAAAGGTAGTGATTGAAATTTGTAAAGCTTTGGACATGAGACTAGTGGGTAATGTAAAAAAATAAAATTAGATTCTAGTTAATTTGGGGGAAATATTTTGGCAAACTTCGATAAATCGATTTGTGTGGTCGGGCTGGGTTATATCGGGCTGCCTACAGCGTCATTGCTGGGCACCAAGGGGTACAAGGTATATGGTATCGACACCTCTCAGCATGTGGTGGATACCATCAACGAGGGCAAGATTCATATTGTCGAGCCTGATCTGGATATTCTGGTCAAATCTGCGGTTCAGTCTGGCAACCTGAGTGCGGGACTGGAGCCGAAAGAGGCTGACATCTTCATCATTGCCGTGCCTACGCCGTTCAAGGGTAATCATGAACCTGACCTTTCCTATGTCGAGGCGGCTACGAGAAAAATCGCACCTTATGTCAGACCGGGCAATCTGGTGATTCTGGAATCTACCAGCCCAGTGGACACTACGGATGGCGTGGTGACAAGAATCCTTAAGGAAAATGGGCTGAATACGGATACGGAAGTGTTTGTGGCGCACTGCCCGGAGCGCGTGCTTCCTGGCCGTATCCTTACCGAACTTGTCGAAAATGATCGTATTGTTGGCGGCATTAACGAAGCATCTACGCAGCAGGCAGTGGAGTTTTATCAGACTTTCGTGCGCGGCGATGTACTGTCAACCGATTCGCGCACTGCGGAAATGACCAAGCTTACCGAGAACTCTTTCCGTGACGTGAATATCGCATTCGCCAACGAGCTTTCGTTGATTTGTGACAAGGAAGGCATCAACGTGTGGAAGCTGATTTCACTCGCCAACCGCCATCCGCGCGTCAATATCCTGAATCCAGGCCCTGGCGTGGGCGGGCATTGCATCGCAGTGGACCCGTGGTTCATCGTGGCACGCGCGCCGGAGCAGGCGCGTCTCATCCGTACTGCGCGTGAAGTCAACGACTACAAGCCGGAATGGGTGATTGCAAAAGTAAAAGCCAGTGCTGACAAATTCAAGAAACCAGTGATCGGCTGCTTGGGGTTGTCATTCAAGGCTGATGTGGATGATCTGCGCGAGTCGCCCTCAGTAGAAATTGTTCGTAAGCTGATACAAGCAAACGTTGGTGAAATCCTGATTTCTGAACCAACGTTATCTAAGCATTCTGAATTTAATTTGTTACCGTATGAAGAAGTCGTTGCCAAATCAGATATCGTTCTTCTGCTGGTTGACCACAAACAGTTCCGTAAGCTCAAGGCTGCCGACCTGAAAGAGAAAATCCTGATCGATACGCGCGGAATTATCGTATGACCTTGCGTGTCCTGACCATCTTCGGCACGCGGCCGGAGGCCATTAAAATGGCGCCAGTTGTGCTCGGCTTGGTAGAGGCTGAAGGCATCGAGTCGAAAGTCTGCGTCACTGCCCAGCACCGCGAGATGCTGGATCAGGTACTCAACCTGTTTGAGATCAAGCCGGATTTTGATCTCGACCTAATGGCACCAGGTCAGGATTTGTTCGACATCACCAGCCGCTCGCTGTTGGGTTTGCGTGATGTGCTGCGCAAGGAAAAGCCTGATGTGGTGCTGGTGCATGGTGATACCACCACCTGTTTTTCCGCAGCTCTGGCTGCGTTCTATGAAAATATTCCCGTTGGCCATGTTGAGGCTGGGTTGCGTACAGGCAATATACGTGCGCCTTTCCCGGAAGAGGCCAACCGTTCTCTAGTGGGGCGTCTGGCTTCCTACCATTTTGCGCCGACAGAAAGTTCACGCCACAATCTGCTGGCGGAAAATGTGCCAGACAACAGCATTTGGGTGACGGGCAATACGGTGATCGATGCGCTGCTAATTGTGCGCGATCGGGTGAAGCAGATGCCTGCAGAGCATTGGCAGGATTGCCTTGGCAAAGCACTGTATGATTTGATTGTCGATTCCTCGCGTAAACTGATCTTGATTACCGGGCATCGTCGCGAGAATTTCGGTCAAGGGTTTGTTGATCTATGCTCCGCCATCCGTGATCTGGCACGTAGCCACCCTGACTGGGATCTGATCTACCCGGTGCACCTAAATCCGAATGTTCGCAAACCGGTGTATGACATTCTCGTCGGCCTGAATAATGTGTTCCTGATTGAGCCGCAGGACTATGCGCCGTTCGTCTGGTTGATGGATCACTGTGACTTGATTCTAACTGACTCCGGTGGTATCCAGGAGGAAGGGCCTGCGCTGGGTAAGCCTGTATTGGTTATGCGTGATGTGACCGAACGCCCGGAGGCGGTTGAAGCCGGAACGGTGCTTCTGGTGGGGACCAATCGTGAAAAAATCGTTGCAGGCGTTGAAACGGTGTTAATGGATAAGGCAGTTTATGATGCCATGTCGCATGCCCATAATCCCTATGGTGATGGCCATGCCGCGCCTCGTATTGTCAATGCGTTGCAAAGCTTGCAAATAAAGCCACGCTAATGGAATTTAACAAAAATGATCATGATGCCTGAAAAACTAAAAATTGGCATACTGCTCGATTCAGAGGTTGTTCCGGCATGGGCATTTTCCGTGTTAGAAAAAATCCGGCATTCTGATTATGCAGAAATAACCCTAGTTGTTGCGAATGGCTCGTTTAGTTCAAGTCGAAAGCAATCCTATTTCGGGAGAGCCTGTAAGAATTGGCAAAAGTTTCTATATAAAATATATATTGAACTTGAGAATAGATTGTTCAAGCATCGGCCGGATGCATTCGAGGCAAAAGACCTATCTGAATTACTCAAGAATGTGCCGCAGATATCTGTTATGCCCAGGCAAACTACCTATACCGACTATTTTGAAAGCAGCGACGTACAGGCTATACGTCAACATGACGTAGATGTTCTGGTCAGGTTGGGTTTCAGGATATTGCGAGGGGAGGTTTTGAATGCCGCACGGTTTGGTATATGGTCATATCATCATTCCGATAACAAGGAAATTCGTGGGTGGCCCCCGGGCTTCTGGGAGAAGCTGGAAGGAAAGCCAGTCATAGGGACAGTGCTTCAGATTCTTTCCGAAGATCTAGACAATGGATTGGTGTTATACCGCTCCTATACAGCAACGCAACAGTTGCTTTCACGTAGCCTCCACCAATGTTTTTGGAAAAGCGCGTCATTCTTGCCGCGTGCGCTAAAGGAATTACACACGTTGGGGGAAAAACGTTTCTTCGAACAGGTGCGTGAAGCAAACCAAGCGCCACTGTTTTACTCAAGTAAATTTTATACGGCGCCGACTAATCTTCAGGTAATAAAATTTATTTGGATCCAGTTTGCCGGCTTTGTAAAACACATATTGGTCAGAGCACTATTTCTTGAACAGTGGGTTCTTTGGTTCAGATTTCAGGAAGGTCTGGCTTTGACTTTTGCACAGTACAAGAAAATTGTCCCTCCTAAAGGATTGTTTTGGGCAGACCCATTCGTGGTTTTCAAGGAAGGACAATATTACATCTTTCTGGAAGAGTTTGAGTATTCAAGAAAAAAAGGGCGGATTGCCGTCATGCCAATAGACGAACATGGTAACAGGGGGGAAGTGGTATCAGTATTGGATCTGCCATACCATCTTTCTTACCCCTTCGTATTTCAATTTGAGGGCGATTATTACATGATGCCCGAATCTCAGCAGAATCGAACTGTTGACCTTTATAAATGCGTGCAATTCCCACACAAGTGGGAGTTCCAAAAAAGCTTGCTAAAAGGAGTCGATGCAGTTGATGCAACGTTGTTTTCTCATGGGGGTAAATGGTGGCTATTTGCTAATGTCATAGAGAATAAGGGGGGGTCTGATTGGGATGAACTATTTCTGTACTACGCCGACAGTCCTCTTAGCGATATATGGACTTCCCATCCATGCAATCCGGTGGTTTCCGATGTTCGGCGTGCGCGCCCGGCAGGAAAAATATTTAGCCACAATGGCGCGATTTTTCGTCCTTCGCAAGATTGCTCAGTACGATATGGTTATGGACTAAATATTAACTGCATTGAAGTTTTAAACGAGCGGGAGTATCGCGAGCGCTTGGTGTCATATGCAAAACCTGAATGGAGTAAATCGGTATCCGCAGTGCATACCTTGAACCATGAAAATCGCCTCACGGTAATCGATTCAATTAGCTATCGGCCAAAAGCAAGCTGGTATATGCTATTTATCGGGCTAGTGGCTTTAATTGTCAAACTGCTTTCACTTCCCCCGATACCAAATGATTTGATGTCGTTAGACGATGATGTTTCGAGGGTTGTTTTTAGAGTTTCGATAGTCGTTTCATGTTTATGTCTTATCGCACTATTAAAGTTCAGAAGACCTTCTGGAACTTAACGGAAAAACGGGAAATGCATATGGAAAGATATGTCGTATCCTGTTTCCATAGCCAACATGAATCAGAATAATGAAGCTGGGTTCTTTTAAAAAAATCTTCAGCATTAATGTAATACGGAAATCCTTCGATATTGACGATTTCCTATTGGCATATGGTTTTCCCAAGGCAAATATTCTCAACGCCGGTTCCAGCAGTACCAACCTGGGCGGTAATTGTGTCAATGTCGATATTCAGCAAAAACATGGAATTCATTGTCTGTGCGATGTGCACCACATTCCATTTGGCGAGGCTACATTTGACATCGTGGTGTTATCTGCAGTGTTGCAATATTGCCGCGATCCCTATCAAGTGGCATCAGAACTTCTTCGAGTATTGAAGCCTGGTGGAATTCTTTATGTTGATGCCCCTTTTGTCCAGCCATATTGCCCAGATACGCTTGATTTGTTCAGATTTTCCAAGGATGCCTTGGGCATCATTTTTAACCAGTTCGAAATTCAGCAATGTGATACGTCTATCCCCGGTGGCTCTGCACTGGCTTTTTATTGTCAAAGCCTTGCACGCAATGCCACGGGGAATAGATATGTTGATTATGCGTTTGGATTTATAGTGTCCATCTGTGTCCTGCCTTTGGCTTATTTGAATTTTAATAAGAGTTCAAATGTGGCGGGGGCGGTCTATTTGGTTGCTAAGAAACCATAGCGCGACTCTGGTTTGCGTGACGTGAAAATGTGTGCAGGTATACATGGAGACAATATAATTCCAGCATACTTGTAAGAGAATAAAGATAATGGGTAAAGAAAATATCAGGGGATAGTGTCATGTATGAATGCCGTGTTTGTAAAAATGTTCAAGGTAATTCTTTGTTCATGGCGCGTGAAATGTTGTATGGCACACGTGAACAGTTTGAATATTTTGAGTGTGCAAATTGCGGTTGCCTGCAGATTACAACTATCCCGACAGATATTTCCAAATATTATCCACGGGGGTATTACTCTCAAACCGTTCCCAATCCTCACTCTGCGAACTTTATTAAAGCGTTTTTGAAACGTAAAAGGTCGCAGCAATGGTTAGGGCAGGACTCCATGGTTGGACGTTTACTTATAAAAGGGAAAAACACCCCTAACTTTTTAGAGTGGGCCAGGAATAGTCGGCTGCATCTTGAGGACGCAATTCTTGACGTTGGTAGTGGTGCGGGGCATCTACTGCTGAATATGTACAACGAAGGTTTCCAGAATTTGACTGGCGTCGATCCATATAATGAGAAGGATATTCTTTACAGTAATAGTGTCCGTGTTCTCAAAATGGAGTTGTCTGAAATTGATGGAGTCTATGATTTTGTAATGCTCCATCACTCTTTCGAGCATATGACTGATCCATTGCATGCACTACGAGAGATTCATCGGGTGCTTAAACATAATCGATATGCCTTGCTCCGAGTACCTGTGGCCAGTTATGCATGGAAAACTTACGGTGCGGACTGGGTGCAACTGGATGCGCCAAGGCATCTATATTCACATACTGAACGCAGTATCAATATTCTGGCGAAGGAAGCCGGTTTCGAAATCGCACGCGTTGATTATGATTCTGGTCCTTTTCAGTTCTGGGGGAGCATCCAATACCAAAAGGATATTCCACTAAATGATCCCCGTTCTTTTATGGATCCAACCACTTTTGTTATCAACCCGGATCAGTCTTTATTTACTCAGGCCGACATTAGCTCATTCGAAGCGCAGGCAATAGCCTTGAATGAATCAGGGCACGGGGATCAAGCTTGCTTTTATCTATTCAAGCCTGAGCAGGTTTATTGAACACCTGATTTGGAGATGCATGTGGTATTGCCCAATTTTTTCGTTGTAGGTGCCCAGAAATCAGGAACGACTTCGTTGCATCATTACTTGGCCGAGCATCCAGATATATATCTGCCTGCCCAGAAGGAAACTAAGTTCTTTGTGGATGACGAGCAATACGCTCAGGGCATTGAGTACTACGCAGAAAAATATTTTTCTGATTGGAAGGATGAAAAGGCGATAGGCGAAGTTGATCCGGATTATATGTATTTCAAAACCGGAGTGGAACGGATTGGTCAGCATATTCGCAATCCAAAATTCATCTTCATATTCAGGAATCCGGTAGGCAGGGCATTCTCCGGTTATGTCATGGCATTTAGGCGGGGCCTGGAACTCAACACGTTTGAAGAGGCAATCCGCATTGAAGCAGAGCGTATTGGCCGTGGCTATTACGAGGATTTTCATTTCAGCTATGTGCGCAGAGGGTTTTACGCCGATCAGGTAAGCAGGTTCCTGGATAAGTGGGATAAATCGCAGATGCATTTTGTGCTGGCGGATGACCTCATTAATCAACCTGCTGAAACGGTGCGCGGTTGCCTGGAATTTCTGGGGGTGGCACCTGATTTTGTGCCGAGCCAGATCAACAAGAAATTCCACGAGGCGACGGTGCCAAAAAATTTGGCGCTCGCCGTATTGTTCCGGAATGAGGATGCCTATCCGGTATTTCGCCGTATCGCACGGTTCTTCGTGCCAAACCTGGCCTGGCGAGATCGGCTCAGGGCGCGTCTTTCTGCCTGGAACAAGAAACCCAGTGATCTGAAACTAAATGAAGAAACGCACCGCCATTTGGTGGAAATTTATCGGCCTGAAAATGAGAAGTTGGCCCGCCTCATTGGGCGCGATCTCAGCCACTGGAATTGAAAAATATGGTTTGCAACATGATCGTGACGCATTAATGACACCGAATTAATGGCACCCGATGAAAAAAATCTGAAGCGTATGGCCGCAGGTGCGGGCATCGGCTTGTTTGGGTCCTTAGCGGGAGCGGTGTTGCAACTGTTGTCCGGGCTTATTACGGTGCGTCTGGTGGCGCCGGCGGAATACGGCCTTTACACCCTGGCGGCGGTTATTGTGGCCACGGCAGCGACATTGGCCAACCTCGGTTTCGGCAACGGTTCACCACAGTTGCTGGCGAAATATCTGGCCGTGGGGGATCACGCCCGGGCGCGCGGCATCGTGCTCGCTACGCTGGGCATTGTCGCGGCTGTCAGTGGTGTGCTGACAGTGGCTACCTATGGCTTGTCAACGCAGCTTGCCAGTCTGTTCGGCAAGCCCGAGCTGGCCGCCGTATTGGGCCCGTTTGCGCTGATTTTATGGCCTTCGGCATTGACTATCGCACTGATCAGTATTTACCGGGGGTTTTCCAGCACCTGGCCCAAAGTCGTGTTCGACGAGGTGCTCAATCGCGTAATACGGGTATTCGGCCTGTTGCTAGTGGCGCTGATGGGCTGGGGTTTGCCGGGTATCGTGTGGGTTACTGTTGCCACCACGCTGATGGCATTCATCGCGTTCTGTATCTATGCCTGGCACGGCATTCCGCGCCTGTTACCTACGGTTAAACAGATTTGGGGCGGACGGGAACTGGTGGTCTTCTCCATGCCCTTGTTCGGCAATAATGTGATTGAAATTCTGATGGTATCGGCAAGCACGCTACTGCTGGGTTATTTCAAGTCTGCCGATCATGTCGGCCATTACAACGTGGCGGTGACGCTCGCGCGTTTGCTGGAAATGCCCTTGCTTGCGCTGGCATTTATCTACCTGCCTATCGCTACATCTGTACATGGCGGCCAGGGCAGCCGCGAAGTGGAGAAGCTTTATCTGAGCAGCACCAAGTGGATTGCCGTGATTACCCTGCCGGTTTTTCTGGCGATCATGCTGGATGCAGAGTTCATTATCGGTCTGTTGTTCGGGCAGGCATACTTGCCAGCGGCAGGCGCGTTGCGCATATTGTCGCTGGGGTATTTTATCCATGTGGCACTCGGGCCGAACGGGATGACACTGCTGGCTTTCGGTGCACGGCGAGCCATTTTTCTATCCACCGGGCTGGCGGCGCTGATCAATATCGTGCTTGGGATGACCCTGATGCCAGCCTGGGGTGCGATGGGGGCGGCCATTGCGGTTGCTGCAGCCTTATCCGTTTCGAACATGTTTATCTCGGTTAATCTGTATTTCCGTACCGGCATACACCCATTAAAAGGCGCTTACCTGAGACCAATGGTATTCTGCGCGCTGGCGGCAGTTGTGTGCGCTGGTGTATTAACGGCTTATCCGTTGTCGGTATTTTGGGCGCATTTCTTGCTGTTTGCCGGGATCACGCTGGTTTGCTTGGCAGCGCCCCTGGTGACGCGCAGTATGGATGAATCCGATCTGGCCACGTTTAGCGCCATTGAGAGGAAACTGTTTCGGAAAACGGTTTGCTCGGAAAGGCTTGGGAAATGGTGCGGTCTGGGATACGTGAAATATTAGGGTGACGTGAATGATTATGAAGGATTCGGAAGAATGAATCAGGTGGTCAATACAACTGGAATAGCAGCGTCTGGCAATACGCTTTCAGGCAGTAAGCGACTGCCTGCGCCCAGCCTGATGTTGTTTTTGATGCTGGCAATTATTTTTGTCATGTTCAACACCGTGTTTCAGACATTTGGTTTGCCCTCCGTTCCGCTGGCGGGCGGGGCGCGCATGTTTGTGCAGGACTTGCTGCTGTGGCTGCTGGTTCTTTTTGGGTTGTTTGCCAAGTTGAACAATCGCCGTACAGCCGTTAGCTCGGGGCTGAGTGGCTATATTGTGGTCTTTGTGTTCATTGTGATGGCCGAGGCGCTTTATGCTGTGGTGGCGCTCGATCGCCCGCTATTTTCCGTTTATAACGATAGCAAGGATTTCTTTTACTACCTGTTATTTTTTCCGGTGATCTGGTGCTTCGGCACGGACAAGGGGCTAGGCTGGATTATCAGGCTATGGGCACTTTTAGCTTTTTTTGGCGCATTACTTTATTTCTACCAGTTTTTTTTCGGTGAATTTGCGATATTCCAGAAATACCCATGGCTGTACAGCAGTTCACTTGATGTCAGCACCGGTGGTAAGGGTACGGGTACACTGGATTATAAGCGTTTGATTTCGCAGGGTACGGTGCTGTTCAGGATCATGTTATTCGTGGCTTTCTGCATGTGGCTGTTCCCCACCGGACGCAGGCGCCTCTGGTGGGGCGGGCTGGCGCTGTTGCTGGCGATGCAGGTGTTGCTGCAGTTTACCCGTGGCATGTACGTGACTACGCTGCTGGCGTTGCTGCTCATGCCATTGTTGATTCGTGAGAGTGCAGCGCGGGCAAAAATCCGCAATATCCTGGTGCTGAGCGTGTTTGCCGTTACGGTGGCTATTATTTACAAAATGATTTTCTCCAGTTCTGGAGCCGGAAGTTATGGTCTGTTCGAATTCATCGGTGAGCGTTTCTTCCGTGGGGTGACAGAAATGGGGCAGGATACGAGCCTGCAGGGCCGGGTACAGGGAGCAGAGTACATTTTTAGCAAGATGGAGGATAACTGGCTATTCGGCATCGGGTTCGGTGCGGGGGTTATTTATGGCGACAGTACGCTAGTCAGCCTGTTGGCCAAGACCGGGTTGATCGGTACCGCAGCGTTTTTCGTCATGATCATTCAGGCCTGCCTGCGGGGATTGCGGCGCTACCGCTACCTGGACAGCCCCCTCCACAAGGCGTTGATGCTGGCGCTGCTGTTTAGCACGGCACGCCACCTGATCAATGGCATTACGCAATCGGACTGGGCGCTGGATACCCGTATTGCCGCGTTGATTGTCAGCGTTGCCATGATGGAGGTGATTGGCGCGAGGGCGCTAGCAGCACGAAAAGCGGAGACGCCCGCCGCATGAAAGAAGAAACCCTGGCGGCTGCCCAAGACAGCTCAGGCCTGCCCAGCATTGGCGTGGTGGTGCTTAACTGGAATGGCAAGGCGGATACGCTCGCTTGTCTGTCATCCTTATTTCGCTGCACTTACCCTGCGTTGCATGTCTATGTAGTCGACAACGCTTCATCGGATGGTAGTGTCGCGGCAGTGATCGGTCAGTTTGGCGACAGGTCGAATCTGCGAGTGATAGACAGCGGCGGGAACCTTGGTTTTTCCGGTGGTAATAATGTCGGCCTGTATCAGGCGGTGGCCGACGGTATGCGGTATGTCATGTTGTTGAATAACGATACGGAAGTGGACGCCGGTTTCCTGGAACCGCTGGTAAGGGCGCTGGAAACCGATCCCAGCATTGGTGTCGTGACCAGCAAAATCTATTTTGCCCAACCTGCCAATATGCTCTGGTTCTTTGGCGGTTATATGGATCGCAATACCGGCCTGGGCGGGCCGGTGGGTGGTCAGGTGGAAGATACGGGGCAGTTCAGCCGCCCTGTCGAATGCGATTACGCCACGGGCTGCGCGCTGATGACGAGTGCTGAAATGATTAAAAAAATCGGTGTGCTGGATGACGATTATTTTTACCTGTGCGAGGACGCGGATTTTTGTTTCCGGGTAGCGGATGCTGGGTACAGGGTGGTTGCCGTGCCGGAGTCGGTGCTATGGCACAAAGTGACAGCCTCTCTTGCCGGAGGTGAAGAGTCGCCGTTCAGGTTGTATTTCCGTTCCCGCAACCAGATGATGCTGGTATCCAAGAATCACAAAAATTTCCGCTGGCGCGTGCACGGACTGGCATTATTGAAATGCCATGGGATGTATTTTGCACGCAGGGTGGTGAAAGGTATGCCTTGGCGCGGAACACTGTATTACCTGTGGGGCCTGTGGGATTATTTTTTGGGCAGGAAGGGGAACATCCCTCTCCGGCGTGCGGGTTGAAGGCTTTAGCATGAAAATCGCGTTAATCTCATTTCACTTTTCCGAATATACCTTCATGCTGGCTAGTGCATTGGCGGCACAGCACCAGGTGTTGCTGATATTGAATCAGGAGAACGCGGAGCGCGAGTTGGGCCGGCGCTTGTCATCTGCCGTAGGCAAGAGATTGAAAATAGTGTTGTTGCCGGAGCGCGGGCTGAAAAACCCTTTGATGCTGCTGAACCTGTTTAGAGTCGTTGCCGAAGTCCGGCAGTTTTCACCGGATGTCGTGCATTGCCAGGAAGCAATCAATGATTACCTGATGGGCGCATTGGCTTTGTTGCGCAAGTATCCGCTGGTGCTAACCATCCATGATCATGTGCCGCATTCCGGAATAGATGCGCATGAAATGACCCGGAAGCGGATTGCTGTTTACCGGCGTCGTTTGCGCCGCATGCCCGATGCAGTGATTGTTCATGGCGAGCGCATCAGGAGCGAAAGCGAAGAACTGCTGCCCTGGCTACGCAGCAGGATTGTGGCGGTTCCGCATGGACCACTGGGTGAGGCTGCATCCGTGGGTGGCCATGATTGGGTGCGTGGCGCCTTGCTGTTTTTTGGCAGAATCGAGCAATACAAGGGCTTGCGTTATTTTATTGATGCCGTGAAATTACTGAACTTGGAAGGTGTGGCTGTGAAAGGAATTATTGCTGGTACCGGCCTTGATCTGGAGCAGTATCGGGCAGAGATCAAGGCGGATGATTCATTTGAACTGATCGACCGCTATATTGGCGATGACGAAATTCCGGGTCTGTATGGCAGGGCAAATATAGTTGTCCTGCCCTACACGGACGCGACCCAGAGCGGCGTGGTGGCGATGGCCCTGCGCTTTGGACGGCCGGTGGTGGCTAGCGATGTGGGCAGTATCGGCGAGGTGGTTAGGGATGGTTACAACGGCCTGCTGGTGCCGCCCAGGGATGCAGCGGCACTGGCACATGCCATCAAGCGCTTGGTGGAAGATCAGCAATTGGCTAAAACTATGGCAGCAAACGCCACGCAGCTTGCTGCCACGGAACTGTCCTGGGAGGCGATAGCGGATAGTACGGTAAATGCCTACCGGCTGGCCATCGCGCATAAATCCGGCGAAAGCGTCATGCTGCAAGCAGCGACAGGCGAGCGCTCATGAGTACAACTGCAAAAAAAGTGCTGTTCATTCTCCCTTCGCTGGTGCGTGCAGGCGCAGAGACGCAGGTTGTGGATTTGGTAAATGGTTTGGCCCCGGCCAGATATGAGAAATATATGCTGACATTTGAAGCCAATCTCGACCAGCTTGACCGGCTTGACCGCACCCAAATCAGGTTCTATCACCGGCTCAGAAAATCCAGGTTCGACCTGGGGGTGGCACGCGAAATAGCCAGAATCATCGATGATGAAAAGATCGATCTGGTGCATTGCTCGTTGCAGATATCCTTGTTTATGGGGTGGCTTGGCATCAAGCTGTCGACACGCAAGCCGCCGTTGGTGTTAGCGGTTCACACCACACTCAATGCGAGCAGACGGGACGAGTGGTTTGATAAATTCGTGTATCAATGGTTGATGCGTAGTTGCCGCAAAGTGCTTTTTGTCTGCAAAACCCAGGATGTTTACTGGCGTGCGAAATTTCCATTTCTGCATCGCAGTGCCAAAGTCATTTACAACGGTGTGGATAGCGATTACTTCGACCCGACTAAATTCGTTGGTAGCGGCGTGTCGCTCCGTCAGAAGCTGGGTATACCGGGGGACGCGCGGGTGGTATGCCACCTTGCCAGTTTTCGCCCGGAAAAGGGGCATGCAATATTGTTGCAGGCTTTTGCCGATGTATTGCGGCAGGTGCCAAATGCTTACCTGATTTTTGCAGGGGACGGGCCATTGCGTCAGCATATCGCGGATATGGCCCGTGAACGTGGAATTGAAGAGAAGGTGCGTTTCCTGGGTAGTATCGCAGACGTGAGACCCGTATTGGCCGCCGCCGATCTTTCGGTGCTGGCATCCACGGCGGTGGAAACCTTTTCCATTGCCATGCTGGAGTCCCTGTGCATGCAGGTGCCGATGGTGGCGACGGATATGGGCGGGACGGCCGAAGGGGTGCTGCATGGCAAGACCGGGATGATTGTGCCGCCGGGCGATCAGGAAGCGCTGGCGCGCGCGTTGGCGTCCTTGTTGGGGGATGACGCTAAACGGCAGGAGATGGGGCAGGCGGGACGCAAGCTGGTACAGGAGCGATTCACCAAGCAAGGCATGATCCAGAAAACCGGTGCATTGATTGAACAATGCGTTAGGGCTTAATTAAATATGTGCGGGATTGCTGGATTTATAGCGCAAGGAAGTTTAGGTGGGTCGGCTGACCTCAAGCGCATGACCGACGCCATTGCGCACCGTGGACCGGATGACGAAGGCTTTTTTGAAGCAGCAACACGTGATGGCAGGTTCCGTCTCGGGCTGGGCCATCGCCGGTTGTCTATTATCGATCTCTCAACGGGCCACCAGCCTATCGGGAATGAAGATGGCAGCATCCAGATCGTTTTCAACGGAGAAATCTATAATTTCCAGGCCTTGCGCGAGGAACTGATTGCGTGCGGCCACCGGTTTGCGACGATGTCCGATACCGAGACGATCGTTCATGCTTATGAGGAGTATGGTGAGCGCTGCGTGGAGCGGTTCCGTGGCATGTTTGCTTTTGCGGTATGGGACGCGAAGCGGGAAAGGTTGTTTCTGGCGCGTGACCGGTTTGGCAAGAAGCCGCTGTTTATCTATTTTCAGAATGGCGTTTTGCTGTTCGCCTCCGAGATCAAATCCATTCTTCAGTTTCCCGGTGTTGTGGCGACAATCGACCGACAGGCCGTGTGGGACTATCTGGTTTACCGTTATGTTCCGGCGCCTGCGACCTTGTTTGAAGGCATCCGAAAACTGGCGCCGGGCAGTTATGCGGTGTGGGAAAAAGGGGGGTTACAGGAAACCCGCTATTACCTTCCGCCCGATCGTGAGCCGCACTCTGGCGCGCCGTTGCCAAGCGATCCGGTGGCGGCTTTCCGTGACAAGCTGGACGAATCAGTCAGTATCCGCATGGTCAGCGATGTGCCATTCGGCGCTTTTCTTTCCGGCGGGATCGATTCCTCGGCTATTGTGGCGCTGATGTCGCGGCACAGTTCACTGCCAGTGAAGACTTTTTCGGTGGGGTTTGCGGAATCCCAATATAGCGAGTTGGGTTATGCGCGGGTGATTGCCCAGCAGTTTGCAACCGAGCATCACGAACTGACCATTTCACACGCCCATCTGATGAATGAGTTGCCGGCGCTGACCCGTTTCCGGGATGCGCCGGTTAGCAATCCAGCGGATATTCCAGTTTATCTTCTGGCAAAGGAGGCACGCCGCACGGTCAAGATGGTGCTGACCGGCGAAGGGGGGGATGAGTTTCTGGGCGGTTATAACAAGCATGTATTCGAGCGCTATGTGAATGCTTATCAGACGTTGCCTTCTTTGCTTCGCCACGGTTTGATCGAACCTTTGGTTTATGCGCTGCCTTACCGTTTTCGCAGCGTAAAGACTGCCGTGCGAAATTTGGGACTGGGTGACCGGAAAGAAAGACTGGTACGCTGGTTCGGTGCGCTTTCCAAGAGCGAACGCGATGAGTTGGTCGCACTCCGCCCGAATGGTGATGAAGTGTGTGATGGTCCGTGGTTTGATACGTCAGCGCAGAACAGTGCGTTGCGGCGCATTCTGTATTTCGACCAGACAAGCTGGCTGCCGGACAATTTGCTGGAGCGGGGCGACCGGATGACAATGGCAGCTTCGCTAGAAGCGCGTATGCCGTTCATGGACCACGAACTGGCCGGACTTGTTTCGACTTTGCCTGATAATGATCGAGTTCGTGGCATGCAGAAGAAGTGGATCTTGTATGAGACCATGAAAGGACTCTTGCCGAAATCCATTCTGGACCGCCCCAAAGTTGGCTTTCGGATGCCAGTGAATGAATGGTTGCGTGGTGGTATGCGGGAATACCTGTTTGATTTGTTGACAGGGGCGGATTCGAAGACCAGCGGTTATTACCAGCGCGATGCGCTTGTGAAAGTGTTGCAAGAGCACGATCAGGGCCGGCAGAACCATGAGAATTTGTTGTGGACGTTGCTGAACCTGGAAATTTGGTGCCGGGAATATGCTGCAGTCTGATCAATATCTGCATATTCCGCTGGTGTAAGCGCATGAGGCATAGAAAGATTGTCATGATGGGGCCATCCATCAATTCGCTAGGCGGCGTGGCCTCAGTTGTGAATGGATATATCCAGGCTGGTCTGTTCGACAGGTGGGATGTTGTTTACCTGAATACGCACGTCGAGGGGACGAAAGCCAAAAAATTGGCGACAGCGTTATCAGCGCTGTTTGGCTTGCTATGGCTTCTGCTCAAGGGCGACGTTGCGTTGGTACATATTCATGCTTCAGAAAGGGTCAGCTTTTGGCGCAAACTGATTTATATTTTGATTGCTTTGGCGGCACGCCGTCCTGTAGTTTTCCATTTGCATGGGGGCGCATTTATACAGTTTTATACTGACCGATGTGGCAGGCTGGCCAAGTGGATCGTGCGTTTTGTGCTTGAGAAATCGGCTTGTGTGATAGGGCTTTCCAGTCAATGGAAATCCAATATCCTTGGTATCGCGCCGCGTGCAAAAGCTGTCAGTATTTTTAACTCAGTCAGCGTTGCGCCGTCCTGTAATGCTTTGCCACAGCAAGGGCGCCGCAATATCTTGCTGTTCCTTGGCCGGTTGGGGCAAGGCAAGGGCACTTATGACTTGTTGGAAGCGGTGGCCAGGGTTCGCCCCGCGTTTCCAGACATAAGGCTGCAATGCGGCGGTGATGGTGAATTGCAGCAGGTTGCTCAACGGGCAAAGGAACTCGGAATTGAGGAAAATATCAAGATTCTCGGCTGGGTAAAGGGGGAAGAAAAACAACGACTGCTTGCTGAGGCCGCTGTGTACGTTTTACCTTCGTATATCGAGGGAATGCCGATGGGTGTGCTGGAGGCTATGGCGGTCGGGGTTCCTGTTATTACCACAACAGTTGGGGGCATCCCAGATGTCATTAATTCCGGGGTGGATGGAATTTTGATTGAGCCGGGCGATGTGGATGCGCTTGCAAATGCTATTGCGCTGTTGCTTGAGGATGTTGATATGAGAGTGAAAATTGGCATGGCTGCGAAACAAAAAATCATGGATTGTTTCAGCGCAGAAAAGATATTGCCTCAACTAGAGGCGGTTTACCGCAGCCTGGGCGCCGTGCCTTTGGCTGATGCTAAACATTAGGGGGTGTAATGAAGCCAAAGCGGATAGAGGTGCTGGGGGTTCCGGTTGATTGCGTGAATATGCGTCAATCAGTGGAAATTGTTGACCATATGATGGCCGGGAATAAGGCTGAGGCGGTGATTGCGGTTAATCCGGAGAAGGTGATCAAGGCGCAGGGTGACGCGGTCTTGTTGACGCGCTTGCGTCAAGCCGGTTTGCTTATTCCTGATGGGATCGGACTGGTAGCGGCTGCGCGTCTACTGGGGTTGGGGAGCATGGAGCGTGTTCCGGGATCAGAATTGATGCCGGCAATTTGCGAGATGGCTGCAAAGAAAGGATATAAGGTTTATTTGTTTGGTGCGGCATCTGATGTGAACCAGAGGGCAAGAGAAGTGTTGCGTGAGCGTTTCCCCGGTATTCTGATCGCGGGCGGGCGGGATGGTTATGTGAAAGAAGAAGAAATGCCACAGTTTATTGACGAGATTAATGCCTCCGGTGCTCAGATACTATTCGTTGCCTTGGGTAGTCCACGTCAGGAATTATGGATGGAGAAGTATCTTCCGCAGCTTAATGTAAAAGTATGCCAGGGTGTCGGTGGCACTTTTGACGTGATTGCTGGGAAAGTGAAGCGTGCGCCGCTGGCATTCAGAAAAATGCATCTGGAGTGGTTTTACCGTCTGGCATCGCAACCGAAGCGTCTCCTTAGACAGACAGCGCTACCAAAATTTGTTTCCCAAGTGATTCGAAAACGTTTGGGGTTGCTATGAGATTATTTACAGGGTTTGTACGGTTTTTCTGCTTTATTGCTTGTCTGGTTTTCGCAGTTCCAGCATGGGCGGAGCTTCAGGAAAGTCGAGCTATTTTCGATGAGACGTATTCTTGGGTGACGCCCAAGGGTGCAGAAAAAACGCTTGCACGAATCAAGGACGCAGGTTTCAATGTTTACATCCCGTGTGTATGGCTTGGGGCGGGAACCACTTGGCCGTCGAAACTGGCGCCAATGGCATCGGAATGGCGGGTTAAATCCATTCCTGGACACGATCCTCTGGCATATTTGATCCGTCGCGCACATGAGATGGGTATTGAAGTCCATCCGTGGTTTACGGTAATGACCAGATGGCGGAACTTTTTTCCGGAATATTACGACGAGGGAACGCCGGAGCATGCGTTTAACGTGCATGTACCTGGCTTTAGAAAATTTATCGTTGATCTTATGCTGGAGGTCGTGCGGAATTACGATGTTGACGGGGTTAACCTGGATGTTATACGTTCCAGAGGATTATGTAAGTCGCAGCTCTGTGTTAATGATTACAAAACAAAAATGGGCCGGGACTTACTCAAGGATGTGGCAATGAACGATCTGATGCCGCAGCGTCTAAGGGATAAAACTGAAACATGGGCGTACCTGAAAGAATGGAATCGCATGGCGGTTGCTGATATTGTGTCAAACTTTTCAACCCAGGCTAAGGCTATCAAGCCGGGGTTGCTAATCAGTGTGGATAGCATTGTAGAAATTGAGGATTTTCGTGTGCAGGGGGCAGATAGCATCCAGTGGAGTAATGATGGTTGGATCGATATTATCTATAACATGGATTATGGTCGTGAGGTCGATACAAGGCTGGTGGAACTCGGACGAAGCCATCTAAAAAAACCGGATAGCCTTGTGGATTTGGTGGGTAACGTGGACTGGCCGGATGACAAACAAAATTCACCTGATGCCTATTCGCGTGACCCGCAGAGAGTGGCTGATTTGCTCACCTATACGAGTACAAAGTGGCGTGGTGGAAATGGTGTCGCCATGTGGACGTATCAGTTCTTGACGGATCGACAGATTGGGAAAATAAAAAGTGGCCCATTTAAAGAGACGGCTAAACCAGTTTGGAAAAGATAGTTCCGGGAAAGTCTTAAACAGAATTTGTAGGAGCGGGATATGAGCGAGAAATTGGTATGGAAAGAAAGCAACCTGGTTTGGGGGCTCTTATTGGTGCTGGCGCTACTGCTGGGCTGGATATTTTGGGATGGGCTGAAAGAAATGGTCAAGGTATGGGGTGAGCAGGAGGAATACAGCTATGGCTATATTATTCCGTTCATTTCATTGTTCCTGATCTGGCAGAAAAAAGATCAGCTCGAACGCATGGCATTTCAAGGTTCGTGGTATGGCTTTGTCGTGGCTATTTTTGGATTGGTGTTATATTTTTTGGGGAATCTGAGTGCGATATTCGTCATTGTGCAGTATGCATTTTTGATTGTCCTGATGGGAACGGTATTGGCATTTACCGGATGGAAGGGGCTTAAGATAATTTTTGTCCCGCTACTGTTTCTGGCTTTCATGATTCCACTACCAGTTTTTTTCTTTAATACTTTATCTAGTCAGCTTCAACTTATTTCGTCTCAGCTTGGTGTGGCAGTTATTCGTTTGTTTGGTATCAGTGTGTTTCTGGAGGGGAATGTAATCGACTTGGGGGAGTTCAAGCTTCAGGTTGTCGAAGCGTGTAGTGGTCTGCGATATTTATTTCCGCTGATGACTTTGGGATTTATTGCGGCCTATTTTTTCAAAGGCGCTTTCTGGAAGCGCGCGATTGTTTTTATATCGAGCATTCCCATTACTGTGTTGATGAACAGCTTCCGAATTGGTGTCATCGGTATTATGGTTGACAACTGGGGGCGTGGTATGGCCGAAGGGTTCTTGCATGATTTTGAAGGATGGGCGGTATTCATGGCGTGCACAGCAATTCTCGTCGCGGAAATGTGGGTCTTATCCAGGATCGGTGTGAAAAAAATGCCGCTACGCGAGGCATTTGGGCTAGAGTTTCCGGCACCTACCCCGACTGACGCGAAAGTCAGGTATCGTGCTATCCCGAAAGCATTTGTTGCTGCCTTGGTGCTGCTTGTCATAACTACTGTAGTTACTGCGACTTTGCCTGAACGTGTCGAAATGAAGCCTGCCCGTAAGGATTTCTCGACCTTTCCCTTGGCGATGGGTGATTGGAAAGGCAAGGGAGAGCGTCTGGAGCAGATTTATATTGAAACGCTTAAATTTGATGATTACATTATTGCCGATTTCACCAATGAGCAAGGAAGGTCGGTCAATTTTTATGTGGCTTATTATGCTTCTCAGCGCAAAGGGGGGGCCGTGCACTCTCCTCGTTCGTGCATTCCAGGAGACGGATGGGAAATAACTGATTTCACGCAGAAACAACTTGCGGATGTTGTGGTCGGTGGGCAACCCTTAAAAGTAAATCGTGCGGTTATTCAAAAAGGTTCAACCAAGGAGTTGGTTTACTATTGGTTCCAACAGCGTGATAGAACAGTTACCAACGAATTTATGGTGAAGTGGTACTTGTTGGTCGACGCACTCCTTAAAAACCGCACAGATGGGTCTCTTGTGCGTCTTACCACTTTCATTTCCCCAGGTGAAGATTTGGCTCAGGGAGACAAGTTGTTATCTGATTTCACCCGGGTGGCAGTTTCACCGTTGAAGGGGTATCTTCCTGAATAAGGTCGCTGCGTGATTTTATATTTTGGTTTGATTATCGCGCTATTCATTACTATGGCGCTGATTCCGCCGCTGATGGCTTGGGCGGAAAGATTGAATTTTATTGATCTTCCTGATGACCGCAAGGTACATAAAGGGGCCATTCCGCGTATTGGTGGCGTGGCCATGGTCGTTGGTGCGCTGATACCGATGGTTATGTGGCTGCCACCTGTCAAAGAGGTATTCGGTTTTCTTGTCGGAGTGGGCGTTATCTTTGTATTCGGCGTATGGGATGACCGCAAGAACCTCAACTATAAGATAAAGTTCTTTGGCCAGTTTGTCGCAGTGCTGGTGGTTGTACTTTATGGTGGCGTGGTTATCGAGCATATTCCTCTTGTGGATGAAGCGCTTCCATCATACCTTGCCATTCCATTAACCATCTTCGCGATTCTGGGGATAACGAACGCGATTAATCTGGCGGATGGCCTGGATGGTTTGGCTGGCGGGATGACCTTGCTGAGCTTTGGAGCAATTGCACTTCTTGCATACATGTCTGATGGGAATGAGGTTCTGCTAATTGCGCTTGTGGTGATAGGCAGCATCCTCGGATTCTTGCGGTTTAATACTTATCCGGCTCGAATCTTTATGGGGGATGGGGGAAGCCAATTCCTGGGTTTTTCGGTGGGGATATTGGCTATTCTTCTCACTCAGAAAGTTAATACTGCGCTAAGTCCTGTTTTGCCACTATTGCTTCTTGGTTTGCCAATTCTGGATACCTTTATGGTAATGGGGCAGCGAATTTACGAGGGGCGTTCGCCTTTCTCTCCAGATAAAAACCACCTACATCATAAACTGCTTGAGTTGGGTTTTGATCACTATGAAGCGGTTTTTTTGATTTATATTACCCAAGCGATATTAGTATCTGCCGCATATTTTCTGCGTTTCCAATCAGATGTTCTCTTGTTGCTTATTTATTTCACATTCTGCGCATCGGTTTATTTGTTTTTCAATTATGCCAGACGAATCCGTCTGCGTATTAACAATGAGCCAATAGTTCCGAGCAGTTTCATTGGGAAAAGAATTGAGTGGCTCAAGCAAGGACGCTGGTTAGTGAAGGGTGCTTATTATTTTGCGCTGGCAGGGATCCCCGCTTATTTGTTGGTGATGGTATTGTTTGCCCAGAGTGTGCCGAAAGATTCGAGCATCGCAGTTGTGTCTTGGGTTCTTTTGGTGATGATGGTTTTGATTTCTATCAAGAATTTTAATCGACCATTCCACATCATGGAACGCGCGTGTTTGTATGTGATTATTGTCTTTGCGGTATACCTTACGCAGATTGAACCAGGAAAATTGTCAGAGTTTGTCATGTTGCGAAATGTTTTTTTTGCGCTTCTGATAGTCGCGATAGCAATCGGATTTCGTTTTGCGGGGGCAGATATTTTCAGAGTCTCTACGCTGGACGTTCTTGTTATTTTCCTTGCTATGGTTGTACCCAATATGTCCGAGACATTGGCTTCTGATTCGCATTTTGGTGAGGGTGTCGCAATGGTGATTGTGTTGTTTTACGGCGTGGAACTTGTTCTGGCAAATATGTGGCGGCGCTGGGGAATTATGAGGCTCGCAGCTATGGGTACCCTAGCAGTTCTGGCTTTACGTGGCATGAGACCATGAGTATGGTTGAGTGTCAGTTAATATGAAGGAATGGATAATATACTATGAGTAAGATTGCTTTAATTACGGGTGTGACTGGTCAGGATGGCGCATATCTGTCTGAGTTTCTATTAGGCAAGGGCTATGTCGTACATGGCATCAAACGGAGAGCGTCATCGTTCAACACCGACCGTATTGATCACTTGTACCAGGATCCGCACGTATCGAAGCGTAATTTTATTTTGCACTACGGCGACATGACGGACTCCAGCAGTCTGATCCGGATTATTCAGCAGGTGCAGCCTGACGAGCTTTACAATTTGGCTGCGCAGAGTCATGTGGCGGTATCCTTTGAAGAGCCGGAATATACGGCCAATTCGGATGCATTGGGGGCGCTACGGGTACTGGAAGCGATTAGAATCCTGGGTTTGGAGAAAAAAACCCGCTTCTATCAAGCCTCCACGTCTGAACTGTATGGTCTGGTGCAGGAGGTTCCGCAGAAGGAAACTACACCGTTTTATCCGCGCTCGCCCTACGCGGTGGCGAAGCTATATGCCTATTGGATAACCGTGAACTATCGTGAGGCCTATGGCATGTATGCCTGCAACGGGATTCTGTTCAATCACGAATCCCCGGTTCGCGGAGAAACATTTGTTACACGCAAAATTACCCGGGCGTTAGCTCGCATCAAGCTTGGTTTGCAGGAATCGCTTTTTCTGGGCAATCTGGATGCGAAGCGTGATTGGGGGCATGCCAAGGACTATGTGGAGATGCAGTGGTTGATGTTGCAGCAGGACAAGCCTGAGGACTTTGTTATCGCTACTGGGATTCAGTTCAGCGTGCGTGATTTTGTCAACGCGGCGGCGGAAGAGCTTGGCATGAAATTTCGCTGGGAAGGTAGGGGCGTGGACGAGAAGGGTTATAACGAGGCGGGAAAGTGCGTGGTGGCAGTCGATCCACGTTATTTCCGACCGACCGAAGTGGAAACATTGTTAGGGGACCCGACTAAAGCCAAGATGAAGCTAGGCTGGGTGCCGAAAATTACGTTCAAAGAATTGGTTGCTGAGATGGTGCGTGGGGACTTGAAGGCTGCGGAAAGGGACGAGTTGTGTCGTAGCGAGGGATTTAGGACTTTCAATCATCATGAGTAAGGGTATGCAAATTGGCGACAAGATATATGTTGCCGGGCATCGTGGTTTGGTGGGTTCAGCGCTGTTGCGTCGTTTGCAAAAAGGCGGTTACCAAAACGTTGTTACGCGGACCCACACCGAACTCGATTTGCTGGATCAGCGGGCAGTGCGCGAGTTTTTTCAGGCGGAAAAGCCGGATCATTTGTTCCTCGCGGCAGCGAAGGTGGGCGGCATCGTTGCTAATAATACCTATCCTGCCGATTTTATTTATCAGAATTTGATGATCCAGAACAACGTAATTCATTCCGCTTACGAGACTGGTGTTAATAAGCTTCTGTTTTTGGGGTCGAGTTGCATCTATCCAAAATTCGCACCGCAGCCTATGAAAGAAGAGTATCTGCTAACCGGAATTTTAGAGCCGACAAATGAACCTTACGCGATTGCTAAAATTGCGGGTGTCAAAATGTGTAGTGCTTATAACCGGCAGTACGGTACCAATTTCATGTCTGTCATGCCCACGAATTTGTATGGGCTCGGCGATAACTATGATTTGCAAAACTCTCATGTCATGCCGGCTTTGATTCGTAAGATGCATGAAGCTAAAGCGCGTGACGATAAAGAAGTCGTTATTTGGGGGACGGGGACACCTCATCGGGAATTTTTGTGTAGCGATGACATGGCTGATGCTTGCATATTTTTAATGGAAACGAGAGATGCCAAGGATATCGGTGAGTTAGTGAATATCGGGGCAGGGCAGGATATCACTATCCGTGAATTGGCTGAACTGGTTGCCAAGGTGGTTGGGTTTGAGGGTGAACTGGTGTTTGATACTACCAAGCCGGATGGTACGCCACGGAAATTGCTGGATGTGTCGCGACTCACCAAATTGGGATGGCGGGCTACGATTAACCTGGAAGAGGGTATTCGGGTTGCTTTCCAAGATTTTCTGATGCGCTCAAGTTAGTTGATTATGGAGTTTGTCCGCGTAATGCGTAAATCATTTGCCTTATTGGGGGTGGCGGTATTTTTGATTGGGCTCTTCTTGTTGTATGGCATATGGCAGAACAATAGGGAAATCGATTATCCCCAGCAGAAGGAATTTGAAAGGAGTTTGGCTTCAGGAATCAAGTGGCTTGACAACCACCGCACTGAGATTCTCGATGATGCAAATCCCATGTTGTGGTGGATGGTGAAAAGAAGCGCGGAACTGACAGGAGACAAGCGGCTGGGCAATCTGTACGCGGACTATCGTGGTAAATATCTTGGCAATGCGCGCAACGCCTGGCTGCCACTGTTCGATGCCAAGGTGCGTGTGTCGATGCAATTGTGGGAATTGGAAGGTTTGCCCGATTACAACTTGCTGTTCCTTTATGGAGTTAGTTGTAATGCAGAGCTTGCGAAAGTGCAATCTGTTCAAGCGCAGCAGGGTGTATCGTTCTGCGATAGCAAACCGTTTTCACCTGCATGCGTAACTCATCAGATGATGGGCTTGATGTTGATGCGTGACAGGGGATGCGGAGATCAGAATGAGGTAAACTCAGCCATTTCCAAGCTTCAGGACAAAGTCGTTTTGCAACTGACGTGGGATATAAGGCTGGTAGATGTTTATATTCAGCGGGTACTAATGCTGGTAGATATGGGGAACTCAGCGCGTGTCAAACCAGTCTGGATGCAACGGGTTTTAGATGTGCAGGGCAGCGATGGTGGATGGACAAGTTTTCAGCCTATTGTGCCGGTGTGGCAGAATATGGCGCTAGGATTTTCGGGCAGGGGAGTGGGGATCGAAGCTAATCAATCGAATTTTCATGCTACGGCTCAAGGGGTTTTATTGATGAGCCTCTTGCTGGACAGGTCACGCAATATGACTCAAAACTAATACTTGATTATCTTTGGAGGATTGTGATGAAACGGAAATATAAGACCAACCTACTAGCCGCCTTGTTGCTGGCTTTGCCAATTGTATTGGCCGGTTGTGGCGGCAAGGAAGAACGCAAGGTAAAGCATCTGGAAAAAGGTAAGGCTTTCTACGAGCAGGCAGATTTTGAGAAGGCCAAGATTGAGGTAAAGAACGTTTTACAAATCGACCCAAAAAGTGCGGAAGCTTTTTATTTGTCGGGGATGATTGCAGAGAAGCAGAAAGAGTGGCAGAAAGCATTTGGCAACTATGCCCAGGCTGTTGAACTAAAACCAGATTACCTTGACGCAAAAGCAAAGTTGGCTAAGTTTTTTATGCTATCTAAAGACGTTGCAAAAGCCGAGAAAAATGTCAATGAAATTTTGAGCAAGAATCCATCTCATCCGGCAGGGCGTACGCTAAAAGCGGCTATTCTGGCGCAGAAAGGTGATGTGGATGGGGCTTTGAAGGAAGCGAACCAAGTGGTTTCCGCTGATCCCACTCAGGTAGAGACGATTAGTCTAATTGCAGCTCTCTATGGCAGTCGTGGTGACATGGTCAAAGCACAGGAAATATTGGAGCAGGGGATAAAGTCAAATCCAAAAAATGTTGAATTGCGTTTGCAATTGGCACATTTGGCTGCTGGCCAAAAAGATATGGCGAAGGCGGAGCGCTTGCTTCAGGAAATTATTTCCCTGGAGCCGAAGAAACTCGAACACAGAATACAACTGACGAGCTTCTATGCAGATATGAAACAGCTCGACAAGGCTGAAAATACACTGAGGGATGCGATTAAGGAGGATCCTGAGGATGAACGGCGGTATATGCTGCTGGACGAATTCCTGATTTCTCGAAAGAGTGCAGATGCGGGTGAAAAAGAGCTGATCGCGCAGATCCAAGCCAAACCCAAGGCCTATAAATTGCGCTTTAGCCTAGTGAAACTTTATTTGGCCACAAATAGACAAGACAAGGCGCAACAGTCCCTGCAGGAAATAATTGATCTGGACAAAACCGGGCCGGAAGGACTAAAGGCACGGGACCAGTTTGCACTCTTGCATGCTTCAGCCGGCAAATCCGCCGAAGCACTAAAACTGATTGCCGAAGTGCTGAAGGAAAACCCAAAGGATAATGATGCACTTCTCTTAAGGGGTAAATTGTCGTTCAATAAGGGTGATGCCAAGGCAGCGATCAATGATTTCAGGACGGTACTCAAGGATCAGCCGGAGTCGGCTGAACTGGTGAGCCTGCTTGCCAAGGCGCATATGGCTAACGAAGAGCCGCAACTGGCTAAGGATGCGTTCACTAATGCGGTGGCGTCCTATCCAAACAATGCCAACCTGCGCTTCGCACTCGCCGATTTCCTGGTTTCGCAGAAGGATTACGATGGTGCCCTAAAGGAAATGGATGCGATTCTCGCTGTGGAGCCGAAGAATGCAAAGGCGCTTCAGGGCAAGGCTGAGATCTACGCATCCAAGCAGGACTGGAAAGCAGCCGAGGAAGCGATGTCGAAGGTCAAAGAGGCATTGCCGAACGAGCCGGTTGGTTATTACCGTTTGGGCTTGATTTATCAGGCACAGAAGAAAACCGATCAAGCCGTGGCTGAGTTTGAGAAAGCGTTGGAGAAATCTCCAAAATCAATAGAGCCTCTCATGGCATTGGCAACTACGCTTGCTGCGCAGGGGAAACTCGATAAGGCTGTCGAACGAGTCAACCAAGGGCTGCTGGCATCGCCCAACAATGCTACGCTTTATTTGTTGCAGGGAGAGCTATACACCAATCAGAAGAAGTATGCAGAAGCGGAAGGCGCTTTCCGCAAAGCTATCCAGACTAATGCCAAAATACCTGGCGCTTATATGGATTTGGCTAAGATGTATTTTGCACGTAACGACGCAAAAACGGCAGTGCAAGCCTTGCAGCAGGGACTCTCTGCTATCCCAGGCGATCTGAGCCTATCTAATGCGCTTGCGGAGGCTTATCAAAGTTCGGGCGATTATGACAAAGCTATCGCTGAGTATGAGGTGATACTGAAAGCCAATCCAAAGGCTGATGCGGCTGCCAATAACCTGGCTTCATTATTGACTGACAAAAAAGGTGACAAGGTTAGCTTAGATCGTGCATTGGAATTGGCGAAGCGTTTTGAAAACTCAGCTTCCCCGGCCGCTCAGGATACGCTAGGCTGGGTGTACTACAAGTTAGGCCAGAGCGATAAGGCCGTTCCATTATTACAGAAAGTTGTAGATAAAGCGCCACAGGCTGTACTTTTTCACTATCACCTTGGCATGGCGCTGTATAAGAAAGGCGATAATGCCGGTGCGAAGGAACACTTGAAGATGGCGGTGGGAGGTAAAGTAAACTTTCCTGGCTTGGATGAGGCTAAAGCGACGTTGGCTAAGCTTTAAGGATCTGATTTACTTGACAACGAAAAGGGCGCCGAAAATACCGGCGCCCTTTTCGTTTAATGGTTGCAACTTTACGGATTTGATTTTTCGCGTTCGATAAGCGCGTACGCCGAATGGTTGTGAATTGATTCAAAGTTCTCCGCCTCAACCACGTAGGCATCAATACGTTGGTCAGCGTTAAGTGCTGCTGCGACATCGCGCACCATGTCCTCGACGAACTTGGGGTTGTCGTAGGCACGTTCGGTGACGTATTTTTCGTCGGGGCGCTTTAATAAGCCGTAGAGTTCGCATGAAGCTTGTTCTTCCACCATTCGCACCACGTCTTCAATCCACACCATGTCGTTTGTGCGTACGGTTATGGTCACGTGCGAGCGCTGATTGTGAGCGCCATAATCGGAGATCTTTTTGGAGCAGGGGCACAGGCTGGTCACCGGGATCAGTACTTTCATGGTGAGTTGGAACTGACCATCCTTAATTTCCCCGATGAATGTGACGTCGTAATCCATCAGGCTCTGCACGCCAGAAACGGGCGCAGTCTTGTTGATGAAATAGGGAAAGCTCATTTCGACATGGCCGGATTCGGCTTCCAGCCTCTCCACCATCTGGCGCAGCATGGCTTCGAAAGATTCCACTGAAATCTCGCGCTCGTAGCTGTTGAGAATCTCAATGAAGCGCGACATGTGCGTGCCCTTGAAGTTGTGCGGCAGGTATACGTACATGTTGAACATGGCGATGGTGTGTTGCACGCCCTCGCTTTTATCGCCAACGCGCACCGGGTGGCGCACGGCTTTGATGCCCACCTTGTCGATGGCAATCTGGCGTGAATCCGCGTAGTTCTGCACATCGGCGATGGCGTCATTTTCGCAGGCAGGAGCGCCGGGTTCGCAGCCGGGAAGGGTACAGTTGCTCATACAGAATCCTTTTAAACTTAGTCTAAACTTGCCCGCAAGTATAGAGGGTTTTAATAGTAGAGTAAACTACTCAGGTAATTTATTGCGTATGGCCGCCATGATTCCGGTCTTATCAAGGCCGCAGTTGGACAACTGGTTGGCGTGGTCACCGTGTTCGACAAAACGGTCGGGGAGGCCCAATTGCAACAATGGGATGGCGATGTCCAGTTTTTCCAGACACTCGGCAACGGCACTCCCGGCGCCGCCCATCACCACGTTCTCTTCTATCGTGAACAGGTAATCATGTGTACTGGCCAGCGAGGCCACCAGTTCATCATCCAGCGGCTTCACGAAGCGCATGTTGGCAACGGTGGCATCCAGCTCATCGGCGGCTTGCAGGCAGGGCTGTAGCATGCTGCCAAAAGCCAGCAAGGCGATTTTTTTACCTTGGCGGCGAATTTCTCCTTTGCCAATTGGTAATGCAGTCATTGTCTTCACTGGTTTGATGCCAACGCCTGCACCGCGCGGGTAGCGCACGGCACTGGGTCCGTTGAGCTGAAAGGCAGTGTAGAGCATCTGGCGGCATTCGTTTTCGTCGGCCGGTGCCATCACGGTCAGGTTGGGGATGCAGCGCAAGTAGGAAAGGTCGAAGCTGCCGGCATGCGTCGGGCCGTCTGCACCGACTAATCCGGCGCGGTCAATGGCAAATACGACCGGCAGATTTTGCAGCGCCACATCGTGGATTAACTGGTCGTAAGCGCGTTGCAGAAAAGTGGAATAGATCGCTACGACCGGTTTCAATCCTTCGCAAGCCAGCCCTGCCGCGAAGGTCAGCGCATGTTGTTCGGCGATGCCGACATCGAAATAGCGCTTCGGGTATTCCTCGGAAAACCGCACCATGCCGGAGCCTTCGCGCATGGCAGGGGTGATGCCAACCAGCCGTTCATCCAGCGCTGCCATGTCGCATAGCCAATCACCGAAAATCTGCGTATAGGTCGGCGTTGCTGCTGGAGGCTTGCTCTCGACAATGCCGACTTCAGGGTTGAACTTGGAGACGCCGTGATACAGGCAAGGATCTTTCTCGGCCGGCGCATAACCCTTCCCCTTGCGCGTGACCACATGCAGAAATTGCGGGCCGGAAAGTTGGCGAATATTGTTCATGGTCGCAACCAGCACATCCAGGTCATGACCATCGATGGGGCCGATGTAGTTGAAGCCGAACTCTTCGAACATCGTGCCGGGGATTACCATGCCTTTGACATGTTCCTCGGCGCGCTTGGCCAGTTCGAGAATAGGCGGCATGGAGCCTAATACTTTTTCGCCACCGCGGCGCAAGTTGGCATAAAAGCGACCGGACATGAGCTTCGCCAAATAATTGTTAAGCGCCCCAACCGGGGGTGAAATTGACATGTCATTGTCGTTGAGAATCACCAGTAGATTGGCATCGATGGCGCCTGCGTTATTCAGCGCTTCGAACGCCATGCCGCCAGTCATGGCGCCGTCGCCGATCAAGGCCACGCAGCGTCGATCTTTTCCCTCCTGTCGCGCGGCAACAGCCATGCCCAGCGCGGCGCTGATCGAAGTGCTGGAATGACCTGTTCCAAAAGCATCGTATTCACTTTCAGCGCGACGCGGAAAACCGGCAATACCACCCAGCTTGCGCAGGTTCGCCATGTCGTGCCGCCGGCCAGTCAGAATCTTGTGTGCGTAAGTCTGGTGACCCACGTCCCACACAATGCGGTCGAACGGTGTGTTGAATACGTAATGCAGCGCGATGGTGAGTTCAACAGCACCAAGGTTGGAGGATAAATGTCCGCCGCTTTTGCTGATGCTATCGACCAGAAAGGCGCGCAGTTCGCTGGCAAGCTGCGGCAGTTGCTTGCGCTCCAGCAGGCGCAGCTGAGCTGGATCGTCAATGGTTTCGAGCAGTGGATACATGACTTCGGTGGGTGAACGCACTTAGAACTCGCGAGAAATGATGAAGTCGGCCAGTTCGCGCAGACGCTGCGCATGCTTGCCAAAAGTGTCCAGCGCAGCTAGTGCATCAGTGTGCAACTCTGCCGCGAAGGCACGGGCTTGCTCAATGCCCAGCAAGGTTACGTAGGTGGGCTTATTCTGCCGCGCGTCTTTGCCTGCGGTTTTGCCCAGCGTGGCGGTGTTGGCCTCGGCATCCAACACATCGTCTACCACCTGGAACGCCAGACCAATGCACTTGGCAAAATGATCAAGCCGGTCTTTGTGCTGATCATCCAGCGGCTTGCCGCAATACGCGCCGAGCAGCACAGCAGCGCGGATCAGCGCGCCGGTCTTGTGGATATGCATGAATTCCAGTTCAGCGATGGACAACTGCTTGCCAACCGCCTCCAGGTCGATTGCCTGGCCACCTGCCATGCCGCGCGAGCCAGCAGCAGCTGCTAGCAGTTTCAGCATTTCGAGCCGAATAGCCACATCATCGGACAATGAATGTTCGGCCAGCAACTGAAAAGCCAAAGACTGCAAACCATCTCCTGCCAGCAGCGCCATGGCCTCACCGAACTCCACGTGACAGGTTGGTTTGCCGCGACGCAAAGTATCGTTGTCCATGCACGGGAGATCATCGTGTACCAGCGAATAGGCATGGATCAGCTCGACTGCGGCGGCAACAATTTCGACACGTGCCGGATCCGCATCGCTCATTTCTCCCGCCGCCAAAGCCAGCAGCGGGCGAATCCGTTTGCCGCCACCCAGCACTGCGTAACGCATGGCTCGATGCAATCGAGCGGGTGCAATGTCATGGCCGGGCAGCAGGTGCTCCAGCACGGTTTCCATGTGGAATTGACGCGCACGGGCCCATTCCTGGAATTCAGTTGTCATCATCGGCGCTGGGGAAATTTTGTAATGTGTTGCCTTCCAGGATCCGTACCTGTTGTTGCGCTTCCTGCAATGTTTTTTGGCAGAATTGCAACAGCGCCGTACCTTGCTTGTAGGCGGCCAGGGTTTGTTCCAGCGACATCTGCCCGGCTTCCATGCCGGCCACAATGCCTTCCAGCTCTGACAGTGCCGTTTCGAAAGAGGCGGGGGGCTGGATTTTGGAGGGTTTGCTCATTGGTGGATGGGGTGAGGTCAAACCGTAAAAATACCGCAAAACACTGTGCCAAGTCAATGTTTTCGCGGGATTGGCATGATTGCGCTGTATCATGGATTAAGACAAAATCAAGGCTTTCTCGTGGGGTAAGCATGAAATCCGGTTGGATGGTGGTGGCTGGCTTCCTGTTCGGCTGGATGGGGGTGTTCGTCAAACTTGGCGCGGCCTATTTTTCCAGCGCCGAGCTGGTTTTTTATCGCTCGCTGATCGGCTTGGTTGTGATCTTCGCTGTGGTGCGCGTCAATGGCTATTCGCTCTCCACCCCGCTGCTGAAAATGCACCTCTGGCGTGGCTTGTCTGGTTTTTTTGCACTGATGCTGTTTTTTTATGCGATCACCGCGTTGCCGCTGGCCACCGCCGTTACGCTTAATTACACCTCGCCCTTGTTTCTGGCGCTGCTGAGTATATTCGTGCTCAAGGAACGGCACGGGAAAATCTTGCTGCTGGCTATCGCACTCGGTTTTATTGGCGTGGTGATTTTGTTGCACCCGACCATTAACCGGGGGCAGGCCCTGGCCGGTGTGTTGGGACTCGGGTCGGGCTTTCTGGCTGGCATCGCCTATCTCAATGTGCGCCAGCTCGGGAAAATGAACGAACCGGAGTGGCGTGTGGTGTTCTACTTCACGCTGGTTTCCACGATTGGCGCGGGTGCCTGGATGCTGTTGCATGAATTCCACGCTGTCACCTGGAAGAGTTTTATGCTGCTGGTCGGCCTTGGCACTACCGCCACACTGGCACAACTCGCCATGACGCGCGCTTATCGCGTCGGCCGGACCATGGTGGCGGGCAGCCTGGCCTATAGCACGGTGGTGTTTGCCAGTTTGTTCGGTTTGCTGTTGTGGGATGAAATGCTCACGCTCGAAGCATGGTTTGGCATTGCATTGATCATTCTGAGCGGAGTGGTCAGCGCGCGCACTACCCAGGCGCAGCAATCTGCCCTATAGTTATATGGGCACCCCTAAAAATCCAGATTTCATCCCAACTGCTGCGTTGCGGAAAAAATTTCTTGCTGACATATACTTCATATGCGGCGCTGCGAAATTTTTACCGCGCCTTGCATTTGTGCGAACTCTGAATTTTTAGAGGTACCCATATTGTAATAAAGGGGAACCGGTAATGATTACGATCCAACAACAGAATAATCTGGTTAACGTCGCCGTGTTGGGCGAATTTACACTGGCCGATTTTAAAGAATTTGAAGATGCGTTGTTCCATAAAATAGAACCCAAGGGCACAGTTAATCTACTTGTTGACCTGCGCGACATGTTGGGTGCGACGCTGGATGTGACATGGGAAGAAGTTAAATTTACGCGTCAGCATTCGCATGATTTCGGACGCATGGCGGTGGTCACCGGCAGTCAGTGGGTTGCCTGGAGCGCATGGCTATCACGCCTTTTCCTGAATGCCAATATCGAAGCATTCGAAGACTATGAGCAGGCGTTGACGTGGGTGAATGCTGAGTGATGTTGTGTCTATTTTTTGTTCATCACTAAAGAAAATTTTGGGGGAAGAATGAATTCTTGTTATTCAATACTACAACGATTGCTGCTGCTCGGGCTGTGTGCAGCATCGCTTGGTGGTTGTTCCATGGGCCAGATGGTGGCGCGCTCATCCTCTTCTATCATGGAAAGCGGTGTCGCCGCGATGAATCGTGAAACCGATCTGGAACTCGCCAAGTCTGCTATTCCCGCCAATCTCAAATTGCTTGAGGGTCTGTTGCAGGAATTGCCGCGCGACCCGGATATGCGCGTTCGCGCCGCGCAAGGGTTCTATGGCTACAGCTTCGGTTTTGTCGAAGACGAAGATCCACTACGCGCTTCGCAATTGTATCGCCGGGGTTTGCAGCATGCCCTGGTTGCGTTGGAAGTGGGCGGTCTCAAGGGTGATGCATTGAGCATGAGCCTGGATGAACTGAATAGCGCATTGGCCGGGGTGTCGCGCGATGCTGTGCCGGCCCTGTTCTGGTCGGGTTCCAACTGGGCAAAATGGATCGACATGAACCGCAACGACCCGGCGCGCATTGCCGAAATGGGCAAAGTGGCGGCGCTGATGCGCAAATCGTTGGAACTAGACGAGGCTTACTACTTTGGCGGCGCTAATCTGTTCTTCGGCATTTACTACGGCAGCCTGCCACCCATGTTCGGCGGTGACTCGGCCAAGGCCGAGCAATATTTTGCGAAAGTGCAAGCGACTACCAAGGGGAAATTGCTGGCAGTTGATGTGCTATATGCCCAGTATCTTTCACGTCAGCGCGGCGACCGCAAACAATTCCACGACAAGTTAACCGCAGTAGTGAATGCGCCTGAAGATCTTTGGCCTGAAATGGCGCTGGCCAATGCAATCGCCCAGCGTAAGGCGAAATTACTTTTGAAGAGAGAAGAAGAATGGTTCGAATGATAAAAGGTTTGTTGCTGGCTGGTTTGGCCCTGCTTGCACTGGGTGCGAATGCGGACGATGCCTATGTGTTGAAGTTCGCCACGCTGGCACCACAAGGATCCACCTGGATGAACATCATTGCCGATTGGGCAGGCAAAGTGGATAAGGAAAGCAACGGGCGGCTGAAGTTCAAGCTGTATCCGGGTGGCATATCCGGAGACGAACCGGATGTGCTGCGCAAGATTCGTTTTGGCCAGTTGCAAGGCGGGGCGCTAACCGGTCATGGCATTGGCTACATCTATTCCCCGGCACGGGTGCTGGAGCTGCCCTTCATGTTTCGCAGTTATGACGAAGTGGACTACGTGCGCGAGAAGCTTCTTCCCGAATTCAGAATAGGTTTTCGCAAGAGCGATTTCGAACTGCTTGGCTGGATGGAAACCGGGTTTGTACGCATCTTCTCCAAGGTGCCAGTGCATTCCATGGATGACATCAAGAAGCGCCGTATCTGGTTATGGCAGGGCGACCAACTGGCCGGCGCGTTTTTTACCGCTTCCAACATTTCACCGGTGCCGCTGCCTATCACCGAGGTTTTCACCAGCCTCTCCACCGGGCTGATTGATACCACCGTGGCCCCGCCCTTGGGTGCAATCGCCCTGCAGTGGTTCACCAAAACGCCGTACATGGTGGAAATCAATCTGGCGGATGGTGTCGGCGGCCTGCTGGTGTCGGGTAAATTCTTCAACAAGTTGCCCAAGGATTTGCAGGACATGCTGCTGCGCACCGGCAACGAGGCGAGTGTAAGACTCCTTTCCGAAACGCGGCGCGACAATGAGAAGAGCCTGGATGTGTTGAAGAAAAATGGCGTGTCGGTAAGCATGACTTTGAAAGATGCCAAAGAAGCCGAGCTGACCGATTTGCGCGACAAAGCCGCAGCAGAGCTGACCAAAAGTGGCTACATCCCCGTCGACATTTACAACAAAGCACAAAAGGCGTTGGCTGAATTCAGAAGTAGGAAGGCGGCTAAGTGAACCCTGTAGTAGCCCGGCTGGAGCGGTTTGAGCGCGGGTTAGTGTTGGCTGAAAATACCTTGGCAGCCGCAGCACTGCTAGGCATTTTGTTTGTGTCGCTGGCCGAAATTACTGCACGTAATTTTTTTCACTCAGGCGTGCCGGGCGCGGACATGGCAATGCGTCATCTGGTGTTGTGGGTTGCATTCCTCGGTGCAGTGCTGGCAGTGCGCGAACAACGCCATATCAAGATCGACGTGCTGACGGTGTGGATGCCGGATGCATGGTTGGCCAAGCTGGCGCGACCGTTCAATTTCTTCTCCGCCTTGATTTGCGGTTTGCTGGGCTGGGCTGCGGTGCACTTCTGGTTGGTAGAGTGGCAGACGGTGCCGCCCGACGAGAAGTGGGCTACCGTGCTGGCTGCGATTCTCCCTGTCAGTTTCTTCCTGCTAGTGATTCACTTCGTTTTGCTCGGTCTGATCGGACGCAGGCCGCCGCGCCATAATTCACAATGATTACTGTCGTCGTTCTCCTCCTGATGCTGCTGGCATTGCTTGGCGTGCCGCTATTTGTTTCGCTTGGTGCGGGCAGCCTGTTGGCGGTGTGGCAAGATAATCTCGATCCCGCTGTGCTGGTGGTGGAAATGATGCGGCTGGCATCTTCCCCCAACCTCATGGCGATCCCGCTGTTTACCCTGACTGGTGTGGTGCTCTCCGGCGGCGGCGCGGCGCAGCGACAGATCAGGTTATTCAACGCGCTGTTCGGCTGGATGCCCGCCGGCTTGGCGGTGGTATCCGTCGCGTCCTGCGCCTTCTTTACCGCATTCTCCGGTGCTTCCGGCGTGACCATACTGGCGCTGGGCGGTTTGTTGTACACCATGCTCAAGCGTGAAGGCTATGGCGAACGCTTCTCGCTCGGCTTGGTCACCTCATCCGGTTCCATTGGCTTGCTGTTTCCGCCCAGCCTGGTGGTGCTGCTGTACGGTATCGTTGCCGGTGTCAGTATCGAGCAATTGTTCATGGCCGGCATCGTGCCCGGCATTTTGCTGCTGGTATTGCTGTCACTGTACTGCATGATCAAAGGTGCCACGTTCAATATTCAGCGTCAGATTTTTTCCTGGGCCGAGGTGGGTAGCGCGCTGCGTGCAGGTATCTGGGATGTATTCATGCCCATCGGTATTATCGGCGGTATGCTAGGCGGCTATATTACAGTGACCGAGGCCGCCACTTTGGCCGCCGCCTACGCCTTGCTGCTGGAGTTGGTAATTCACCGCACCATCCATCCGTTTACGCAGCTGCCGCGTCTGCTCAAGGAATGCGCCATCCTCGTCGGTAGCATCATCATCATCCTGAGCGTGGCAATGGGCCTCACCAATTTGCTTATCGACATACAACTGCCGATGAAAGTGCTGGCGATGATGGAGCATACCGTCACCGACAAACTGCATTTCCTGTTGTTGCTGAATGTGTTTTTGCTTGCAGTAGGCTTCGTCATGGATATCTTCTCCGCAATCGTGGTGGTGGTGCCGCTGATCCTGCCGCTGGCGCACCGCTTCGGCGTCGACCCGGTGCACTTGGGTATTGTGTTCCTTGCTAACCTGGAAATCGGCTACTTGCATCCGCCGATTGGGCTGAACCTGTTCCTCGCCAGCCAGCGCTTCGGCGAACCCATCATGAAACTGTTCCGTGCGGTGCTGCCGTTCCTCGGAATCATGCTGATATGGCTGATGGTGCTGACGTATGTGCCGGAGATGTCGTTGTGGTGGCGCAAGCCAGGCTAGTGGCTGGCTCGCTGTAAACCGTTTTCCACCTCGTCCCGCTTAGCTTTTCCCATCAAGGTTTCAATCAGCGTCAAAGAAAAGTCCATCGCTGTCCCAGGCCCACGTGAAGTGATGACTTTGCCATCAGTGACTACAGCGTCATTCAGGTAAGTCATTTCCGGGAGGTTGAGTTTGTCGAGAAATCCAGGGTAGCTGGTGGCGCGTTTGCCGCCAAGCAGGCCCGCTTCCGCCAGCACCACCGGTGCGGCGCAGATAGCGCAGGTGTATTGCCCAGCCGCAGTCATTTTTTTCAGCAGGGCGATGATGCGTGGGTCGTTCTTCAGGTTGGTCATGCCGGGCATGCCGCCGGGCAGGGCGACCATGTCGTAGTCTTGCTTGAGCGCTTCATCCAGGGTGGTGTCGGGTAACAGCATGACACCACGGCTGGCTTTGACTGGTTTGTCGTCGAGACCGGCGGAAACCACCTCGATGCCGGCGCGGCGCAGCAAGTCGATGATGGTGACGGCTTCGAGTTCTTCGCAGCCTTGGGCAAGGGGGAGGAGGACTTTAGGCATGGGACCATCCTTTGTGGATGCAGATGAACGCAGAGAACGCTGATCTTAGATCATGCAAATCTGCGTATATCTGCGTCCCAACTGTTTGCGCATTTAATCGCGGAAATTACCGAATTGCAGCGGGAAATCGCTGATGGATTTTTTCACCAGTGCGATGGCGTCTTGCAACAGGTCACGCTTGGCACCCGTAACGCGCACGGCGTCGCCCTGGATACTGGCTTGCACCTTGAGTTTGGAATCTTTGATTAGCTTGACGATCTTCTTGGCAAGCTCGGTTTCCACACCGGTTTTGATAGTTATTTGCTGCTTGATTTTATTACCGCTGACTTTTTCGACCTTGCCCTTGTCCAGGCAGCGCACGTCGATACTGCGTTTGGTGAGTTTGCCCATTAATACGTCGAACAACTGGTTCATCTTGAAATCATCGTCAGCATAAGCCGTGAGCACGAATTCAGCCTGCTCCACGCGCGCGTCCGAGCCTTTGAAATCGAAGCGGTTGGTGATTTCCTTGTTGGCCTGATCGACGGCGTTTCTGAGTTCCTGTTTGTCTACTTCGGAAACAATGTCAAAGGATGGCACGATTGACCTCCGTGATTATTCGAAATGGCAAACGTAGTCGAGCATCTCCAGGGTTTCGATATCGAAGCTGGAATTGCCCGGTACGGTGAATTTATCGCCTGCCTCGTGGGTTGTCCACTCGTCTTCACCCTTGATGCGCACCTTGCACAGGCCGGCATTGAGCTCCATCACTTCAGGTGAACCGGTGTTGAAGGTGAGGGTGCTGGGAAAGATTACGCCGACGGATTTGCGCGTGCCGTTGGGCAGCATGATAGTGTGGCTGACGCACTTACCATCGAAATAGACGTTTGCTTTTTTCTTGACGCTGACATTGTCGAACTGGGCCATTTTGTGTTCCTTTAGAAAGTAAAATTAACCACGGGGCACACGGAGGGCACGGGGAAAGCAATTCAAAAATCCTCGTGTCCCCCGTGCTCCCCGTGGTTCAACGGTTTTTTAATTTTGCGGCTATCCTCATACGCAAGGCATTGAGCTTGATGAAGCCACCGGCATCGGCCTGGTTGTAGGCACCGGCATCGTCTTCGAAAGTGGCGATGCTTGAGTCGAACAACGAGTCGCTCTTGGAGTCGCGGCCGACCACGATCACGTTACCTTTGTACAGTTTCATACGCACGCTGCCGTTGACATGCTCCTGCGTGTGGTCGATCAATTCCTGCAAGGCGCGACGCTCCGGGCTCCACCAGTAGCCGTTGTAAATCAGGCTCGCGTAGCGCGGCATCAGGTCGTCTTTCAGGTGTGCGACTTCGCGATCCAGGGTGATGGATTCGATAGCGCGGTGGGCGCGCAACATGATGGTGCCACCGGGTGTTTCGTAGCAGCCGCGCGACTTCATGCCGACGTAGCGGTTCTCAACCAGATCCAGCCGGCCGATGCCGTGTTTGCCGCCGAGGCGGTTGAGTTCGGCTAGCATGGAAGCAGGGCTTAATCTTTTGTCATTAAGCGCAACCGGGTCGCCGTTGAGGAATTCGAGGTCGATGTATTCAGCTTCGTCCGGGGCTTTTTCCGGAGATACCGTCCAGCGCCACATATCTTCTTCCGGCTCGGCAGCGGGGTTTTCCAGATGGCGGCCTTCATAGCTGATATGTAGCAGGTTGGCATCCATGGAGTAGGGACTGCCGCCTTGCTTGTGTTTCATATCCACTGAAATGTCGTGTTTCTCGGCATAGGCCAATAATTTTTCGCGCGACAGCAGATCCCATTCGCGCCAGGGGGCGATGATTTTGATGTCCGGATTGAGTGCGTAGGCACCCAGCTCAAAGCGCACCTGGTCATTTCCCTTGCCGGTGGCGCCGTGGGAAATGGCTACTGCGTTGGTCTCTTTGGCGATCTCGATGAGGCGCTTGGCAATTAGCGGGCGGGCGATCGAGGTACCCAGCAGGTATTCGCCTTCGTAAACGGTGTTGGCGCGGAACATCGGGAACACGAAATCGCGCACGAACTCTTCTTTGAGGTCGTCGATGTAAATTTCCTTGATGCCGAATTTTTTGGCTTTTTCGCGCGCTGGTTCCAGCTCTTCGCCTTGGCCAATATCGGCGGTGAAGGTGACGACTTCGCATTGATAGGTGTCCTGCAGCCATTTCAAAATGACCGAGGTGTCCAGCCCGCCGGAGTAGGCGAGGACAACTTTGCTGACATTAGAAGACATGGTAATTCCTTGCTGACTCAGTGTGTAGATCCTTCGACTGCGTGCACTTCGCCGGGGAAGTTGCCAACGCGCAACATGCTCAGATCGGTGGTTTTGCTGGCATGTTGCAGCTCCACGCCGATCAGGCGTCCATCCTTGGAAAGGTTGAGCACCACGCCTGGGTGCGCTTCCCACGTGTGGTCAGGATTTTCTGGCGAGACTTCTAAGTACAGCGTGTCGCTGTCTTTAAAATATGCGATATTCATAGTGTTAAACGCGACCCAGCAGCAGGTATTCCATCAGCGCTTTCTGCGCGTGCAAGCGATTCTCAGCTTCGTCCCACACCACGCTTTGCGCGCCGTCGATGACTTCCGCTGTGACTTCTTCACCGCGGTGTGCCGGCAGGCAGTGCATGAACAAGGCATCCGGGCTGGCCAGTTTCATCATGTCGGCATCGACTTGCCAATCCTCGAAGTCGCGTTTGCGTTCTTCGTTTTCCGCCTCGAAACCCATGCTGGTCCACACGTCGGTGGTGACCAGGTCGGCACCGCGCGCTGCTTCCATCGGATCGGTAAATTCTTCGTAGTGGTCGGTGCCATACAGGCCAGCGCGTTCCGGTTCGACTTCGTAGCCGGGCGGGGTCGAGACGTGTACGTTGAAACCCAGCACTTCAGCCGCTTGCAGCCAGGTATTGCAGACGTTGTTTGAATCGCCGATCCACGCTACGGTCTTGCCCTTGATGCTGCCGCGATGCTCAATGTAGGTGAAGATGTCGGCCATAATCTGGCATGGATGGTATTCGTTGGTCAGACCGTTGATAACAGGTACGCGGGAATTGGCGGCAAAGCGTTCGATGATCTCTTGCTCGAAAGTGCGGATCATGACGACATCACTCATGCGCGAGATCACCTGCGCGGCATCCTCGACCGGTTCACCACGGCCCAACTGTGAGTCGCGCGTGTTGAGATAAATGGCCGAGCCACCTAGTTGCTGCATACCCGCCTCAAATGAAAGGCGCGTGCGGGTGCTGGCCTTCTCGAAGATCATCACCAGCGTGCGGTCATGCAGCGGGTGGTAGGTCTGGTAAGACTTGAATTGTTGCTTGATCCAGCGCGTGCGCTCGAAAATGTATTCGAACTCTTCGCGGGACAAATCTTTGAATTGCAGAAAATGTTTGAGTTCCATAGAACTTCTTTCCAATCAGCATCAGCCTTTCAGAAAGTCCTTTATCAGGTTACTCAGGGTATCGATCAATTGCTGTGCCTCTTGCTGGTTGATGATCAGCGGTGGCAACAGGCGAATTACTTTGTCCGCGGTGACGTTGATCAGCAGGCCTTGGTCGCGTGCGATTCCTACCAGATCAGCGCAGGGACGGTCGAGTTCGATGCCGATCAACAGGCCGAAGCCGCGCGTCTGCACCACACCGGCAACACCAGCCAGCTGTGTCTTGAAACCGTTGACAATGAAGTCGCCCATCTGCGCGGCGTTCTGGCATAGCTTGTCTGACTCAATGGTGTCGATCACTGCCAGCGCTGCAGCGCAGGCCAGCGGATTGCCACCGAAAGTGGAGCCGTGATTACCCGGCTTGAATATATCCGCGGCTTCACCACGTGCCAGGCACGCACCAATCGGCACGCCTGAACCCAGGCCCTTGGCCAGCGTCATGACATCAGGCTGGATATTGGCGAACTGGTGAGCGAACCATGCGCCGGTACGTCCGATGCCCGTTTGCACTTCGTCCAACATCAGCAACCAGCCATGCTTGTCACACAACTGGCGCAGTTTGAGCAGGTAATCTTGCGCGGGAATCAGCACGCCGCCTTCGCCTTCAGCAGGCTCCACCAGAATGGCGACGATGTTGGGATTGTTCTCGCCAACTTGGGCAACCGCTTCAACATCATCGTAAGGCACGCGCGCGAAACCTGTGAGCAGCGGCTCGAAACCGGCCTGCACCTTGCGGCTGCCGGTGGCAGTGAGCGTGGCCATGGTGCGGCCGTGGAAACTTTTTTCCATAACGATAATGGTAGGCAGCTCGATGCCTTTGCCGTGGCCATACAGGCGCGCCAGCTTGATGGCGGCTTCGTTGGCTTCGGCGCCGGAATTGCAGAAGAAAATTTTGTCCATGCCGGACAGATTGGCGAGACGCGCCGCCAATTCTTCCTGCCGTTTCACCTGATACAGGTTGGAAGTATGGATCAGTGTTTTGGCTTGCTCGCACAGTGCCTGAGCGAGTTTGGGGTGGGCATGGCCCAGGCTGTTGACTGCCACGCCGGCGACGGCATCCAGGTAGCGTTTGCCGGCTTCATCCCAAAGCCAGCAGCCTTCGCCGCGTGCAAAGGTAACCGGCTGGCGCGCGTAGGTGTTCATCAAGTGCGACATTATTAATTATTCCATACACAACAAATAGAAATGCACACGGCGGCAAGAGCCGCCGTGTGCATCGCAACTATACTACAACAAGCGCGAAATTTACAGACCGAAAACCGCGCGATGAGTCAGACCGCCAGCCATGAAAAACAGCATGGGTATGGATAGCATGGTGTTGGTGCGGGAAGCCAGGAATGCGACGCGACGTGCTTTGACTTTCTCTTCGTCGGTGGCAGGCTTGATGCCAAGAATTTTCTTCTGGTTGGGCCAGATCAGACCCCACACGTTAAACAGCATAATGGTGCCGAGCCAAGCGCCGACGCCGATGCCGGCATAACCGGGCTGCAGGGTGAATGCTGGTACGAAGCCATCGTGCCCCAGCAGCAGTGCGCCGGCAAACCAGGTTACCAAGGCGGCCCAGCGGAAGAAAAACAGCGCGCGTGGAGCGACGTGCTTGGTAATCCCTGCATTGGTGCCATCGGCAGTTGCCGCTTTCAGCGCGTCAACCTGAACGAAATTGAAATAGTAAAGCAGGCCAATCCACATAACGCCTGACATAAAGTGAAGCCAACGTGCGAGTGCCGGTAAGAGTTCCATAATGATTAAGCTCCCGTAGTAATCAGAACGTTTTTGACAAACATGTACAGGACAAGCGTCAGTACCAGACCAGAGATAACGGTTCCCCAGAGGGAATCCAGCGGGTTTTTCATGCGTGCTCTCCTAGTTGTTTAGATATCTAGCAATTAGATATTGTTGAGGGTTTTGATCAGGTTTAACTTGAAGGCGCAATTTTTACCGAAAACGGGTTGTTCGCGCAAGTAAAATTTGCGAGTAATTCAACAATATTGGCTCCGACAGGGCTGACCGTGATTCCGCCTTCCGGATAAATTGCTGCTAGAATGTCGCGGACAACTACGGGGAAACAGTTTGAAATGACAGCGCATTCAGCAAATGAGATTGTTATTCAAGGATTAACCTCAGCAGGCAAGCCTTTTCGTCCCAGCGACTGGGCCGAGCGCTTGGCTGGCGTCATGTCGGTTTTTGGCGCGGATCGTCGCATGAGTTACTCGCCCTATGTTAAACCGATTACCTACGAAGGCGCACGCAGCGTGTGGGTTGACAAGAAGCTGAACGAACTCGAACCGCGTGCGTACGCCTTCTTGCTCAATTTTGCGAAAGATAATGACTTGAAGGTGGTCGATGGAGCGCAAGGCGCCTAGAAAGCGCAATGTTTGTGCTACAGGACGCGGCGCTTGAGAAATATCCCAAGCGCCGGCTGAAGTTTTTAGGCCATTGCCTTGATAGCAGCGGACAGGCGGCTCTTGTGGCGAGAAGCCTTGTTCTTGTGAATAATCTTCTTATCGGCAATACCGTCGATGACGCTGACGGAAGCTTGGTATGCAGTTTTGGCGGCGTCTTTATCACCGGCAAGAACTGCCTTCTGAATTTTTTTCACTGCGGTGCGCAGGGTCGAACGCAGGCTGGCATTATGCTGGCGCTGTTTTTCATTCTGTCTGGCGCGCTTTCTGGCTTGTGCGCTGTTTGCCATGTGCAACTCCTTGAAATCTTGGTGCTGTAACAAAGGGCAGGATGATACTGCTTCTTGCCTATGAGCGCAAGAGGAAATGTAAGCAGGGAATGCAAGCAGCCGACTGGCGTGTCTTGCCCAAACCCATATAGAATCCAAGCTTTTCCCTCCAGAGTCCAAAGCCACGCATGAATCTTCTTAAAGCCCTTGCCGCTGTCAGCAGCATGACCTTGCTTTCCCGTATTCTGGGCTTTATGCGGGATACCATTGTGGCGCGCACCTTCGGCGCAGGCATGTACACCGACGCTTTCTTCGTCGCTTTTAAGCTACCTAATCTGCTCCGTCGTCTGTTTGCAGAGGGCGCGTTTTCCCAAGCATTCGTGCCAATTTTGGCAGAATACAAAAATCGGCGCGGACATGAGGACACCAAGCTGCTGCTTGATCATGTGGCGAGCTTACTATTTCTGGCTGTGTTTGCCGTGACGCTGATCGGCATTGTTGCGGCACCTGTGCTGATTTACGTCAGCGCGCCGGGATTTTCCGCCGTGCCGGAGAAATTCAATATCACCGTCGATCTGCTACGCCTGACTTTCCCCTATATTCTGTTTATTTCCCTGGTCTCTCTCTCCGGCGGCGTGCTCAACACCTTCAGTCGTTTTTCCGTGCCGGCATTTACGCCGGTACTGCTGAATATCTCGCTTATCGGCAGCACATTGTGGCTCGCACCCTATTGCCACCCACCCGTGCTGGCGCTGGCCTGGGGCGTGTTCCTCGGCGGGGTGTTGCAACTGGGTTTTCAAATACCTTTTCTGAAGCGTCTTGGCCTGCTGCCGCGCTGGCGTCTGGAGTTGCACGACGAAGGCGTGTGGCGCATTCTCAAATTAATGGGGCCGGCGGCGTTTGGCGTATCCATTAGCCAGATCAGCCTGCTCATCAACACCATTTTTGCCTCGTTCCTGGTGACCGGCAGCGTGTCCTGGCTGTATTACGCCGATCGGCTGATGGAATTTCCCACGGGCATGTTGGGCGTAGCGCTGGGTACCATTCTGTTGCCCAGTCTATCCAAACATCATGCTGACGACTCATCCGACGAATACACCAAACTGCTCGACTGGGGATTGCGCCTGACGTTGCTGCTGGCATTGCCGGCTGCCGTGGCGTTGGCGATTTTGGCGGTGCCGCTGATCGCAACCTTGTTTCACTATGGGGCATTCACTGCGAACGATGTGTGGATGACGCGCCAGGCGCTGGTAGCCTACGCGCTCGGCTTGCTGGGGCTGATCCTGGTCAAGGTGCTGGCACCTGGATTCTACGCACGGCAAAATATTAGGACACCGGTAAAAATCGCCTTGATCACCCTGGCTGCTACCCAGTTGATGAACCTGTTGTTTGTGTGGCAGTTAAAACATGCGGGACTTGCGCTGTCTATCGGCCTGGGTGCATGCCTTAATGCAAGCATGTTGTTCTATCAACTACGGCAACATGGAATCTACCAGCCGCAGCCAGGCTGGCTGAAGTTTGCATTTCAGGTAGCTGCAGCGATGGCGGTCATGGCGCTAGTCTTGTGGTTTGGTATGGGCACTGACGAGAGCTGGCTTGCAGGACGCTTTAGTACACGGATTATGCATTTGACCTGGCTGGTCGCAGCAGGTGTGGTAGCTTATTTTGTTACGCTGGGATTGTTGGGCATGCGGCTCAGGGATTTTGCCCGACGTGCGGCTTAGTGCCGGTTATGCAATGCTATGAGACTCAATTAATCGTCTACTGACTATGCAACATATTTCTCACGGTGTTCCACTCAGCTCCAGGCCGACGGCAGTCACCATTGGCAACTTTGATGGTGTGCATTTTGGCCACCAGAGCATGCTTGAACGACTGACGCAAACCGCGCAGGAGCGCGGATTGGAGTCTTGGGCGCTAACCTTCGAGCCGCACCCACGGGAGTTTTTTACGCCCGAGCAGGCGCCCGCACGGCTGACCAGTCTGCGTGAAAAAGAAGAATTGTTTTCCAATCTCGGTGTAGCACATATGCATGTGTGCCACTTCAATCAGGAATTGGCCAATCTTTCCGCAGAAAATTTTGTGCAGCGCTTTTTGGTTGATGCTTTGCATGCCAAGTGGGTATTGGTGGGCGATGATTTTCGTTTCGGTGCCAAGCGCGCAGGAGACTTCAGCCTGCTGCAAAAATTAGGCGCCAAGCTTGGGTTCGAAGCGATCGCCATGCCAAGCGTGACGGTTGACGGTTTGCGCGTATCCAGCACGGCAGTGCGCGAGGCATTGGCAGCCGGCGATCTGGCTATGGCCAAGCGCTTGCTTGGGCGTCCATACAGCATCAGCGGCAGGGTGGTGCACGGCGATAAGTTAGGAAAAAAAATCGGCTATCCCACTGCCAACGTGCAGATCAAGCACAACAAGCCGCCGCTCTCCGGCATCTTTGCGGTAGAATTGAGCGGCCTCCCCGGCGGCAGTTTGCCCGGGGTGGCAAGCCTAGGCGTGCGGCCCACCGTGAAACAGGATGGAGTGCCGACGCTGGAAGTACATGTGTTCGATTTCGACAGCCAGATTTATGGCAGCCACGTACGCGTGGATTTTCTGCACAAGTTGCGCGACGAAGAAAAATTCCCGAACCTTGATGCATTGATTGCAGCCATCGCCAAAGATGTGGCCGATGCAAAAGAGTATTTCTTGACCGCACTGGCTCGCTAAATCTAGCGCGGTAAATTTTGGTTTAGATATGACTGACTATAAAAACACCCTTAATCTTCCCGATACACCTTTCCCCATGCGCGGCGACCTGGCCAAGCGTGAACCCGCCTGGATAAAGGAATGGCAGGAAAAAAAGCGCTATCAGAAAATTCGTGAAATCTGTCACGGGCGGCCAAAATTCATTCTGCATGACGGCCCCCCTTATGCCAACGGCGATATTCATATCGGCCACGCGGTCAATAAAGTGCTCAAAGACATCATCATCAAAAGCAAAACCTTGTCGGGTTTCGATGCGCCTTACGTGCCGGGGTGGGACTGCCACGGTTTGCCAATTGAATTGCAGGTAGAAAAGCAGCACGGCAAGGAAATTCCGGCGGCCAGGTTCCGCGAGCTATGCCGCGAATACGCCAAGTCGCAGATCGAACGGCAAAAGGCCGATTTCATCCGTCTGGGCGTGCTGGGCGAGTGGGACAATCCTTACCTCACCATGGACTTTAAGTTCGAGGCGGACATTATGCGTACCCTCGGGCATATTCACGCCAACGGCTACCTGTATCAGGGACAGAAGCCGGTGCACTGGTGTGTGGACTGCGGTTCGGCGCTGGCTGAAGCTGAGGTGGAGTACGAGGACAAGGCGTCACCGGCGGTTGACGTAGCCTTTGCCATCAGGGACGTGGAAGCGCTGGCGCAGGCGCTGGGTTTGAAGATACCCGCGCAGCCGGTCTACGCCGTGATCTGGACCACCACGCCATGGACGCTGCCAGCCAATGAAGCGGTGTGCGTGCATCCCGAATTTACCTACGATCTGGTGCAGACGCCGAAAGGCATTTTGATTCTGGCGCGCGATCTGGCGGAGGCCTGCATCCAGCGCTATGGTTTTGACGCCGTCGAAG
>JBBRTU010000003.1:0-143812 GCA_038244115.1 Burkholderiales bacterium | reverse complement strand
CAAAAGCAGGAATAATCATGATGAAAAGAATTTATATAGCAGGCTGTGGCGGGATGCTCGGAGAGGCTTTTTATAAAGTATTCAGTACAGATTCAATCTTGAAATGTACGGATATCGATATTAATGAGCAGTGGCTTGCATATCTGGATTTCAGGGATTTTGACGCATACCGTAAAGATGTAATAGATTTCAAACCGGACTACCTTTTTCATTTGGGAGCCTATACAGATCTGGAATTTTGCGAACTTCATCCGGATGATACTTATGTTACCAACACGCTAGCGGTAGAAAATGCGGTATTTATCGCAAATGAACTGAACATTCCTTTGCTGTATATCAGCACAGCCGGTATTTTTGATGGCAAAAAAGATGTGTACGATGATTGGGATCAACCCAATCCATTAGGACACTATGCGAGATCAAAGTATGCGGGTGAAGTGTTTGTGAAAGAAAACACCAAGCAATCCCTTATTTGTCGAGCAGGCTGGATGATGGGCGGTGGGCCAAAAAAGGACAAGAAGTTTGTCCAGAAGATTATGAAACAGTTGAAGGACGGGAAAAAGACAATTTATGTCGTTAACGACAAATTTGGAACACCCACATATACACACGATTTTGCGCAAAATGTGAAACTGCTTCTAGAAAAGGAATATTGGGGTCTATACAACATGGTATGCGGAGGAGTTACGAGTCGATTAGAGGTCGCCCAAGAAATTATTGGGCTGACGGGATTGCAGGACAGCGTGAACATTGTCGAAGTAACCTCCGACTATTTTAAGGAAGAGTATTTTGCTGAACGCCCTCCATCGGAACGGCTGATTAACCGTCGGCTGGACTTGCGTAATCTGAATTCAATGCGGGAGTGGAAGGTAGGGTTACAGGAATATCTGGATACCTACTATAAACATTACCTTGATATCGCCGGCGAATAAAATGAATCGGCCCCTAGTCACTGTTGTCATCTGCACCTTCAATGGGGAGTTGTACCTTGAGAAAACGCTTAACAGCGTTCTTGCACAAGGCTATTCTAATTTTGAGATAGTTATTGTTGATGACGGTTCAAGCGACGGAACGATCTCGATGATCGAGAGATTCGCCAGCCAGTATCCATGTATACGGCCATTCTTCAGAGCCAACCACGGTTTGCCTGCGTCGAGAAATTTTGCGTTTACCCAAGCGAAGGGGGAATGGATAGCCATCATCGACCAAGATGATTTGTGTGATCCAGCTCGCCTTTCGCGGCAAATGGAAATCGCAGAATGTTACCCAACGGCCGGTCTTGTTTTCTGCGATACTCATCACATCAATGAGCGCGACGAAGTGATTGGTGAGCACATGTCTAGGTTTTCACCACTCCCAGAGTCGTTTATTCGAAAAGGGCAAGCAGCAAACCTTTTACTAAGTCTAGGTTGTTTCAGCACTTCCTCGTCGTGCTTCATCAGACGAGAAACAGTCCAGCGTCTGGGAGTCCTGGATGAATCACTCAGCTATGCCTGCGATTATGAGTACCTTATTCGAGCTGGTTTCATAGTCGATTTCGCTTATTCGTTGGATATTTTGGCTGCATGGAGGATCCATGCCGGCCAGGCTACCAAAACGTGTAGCAAGAGGCACTTTGAGGTTCGCTCTATATATAGGCGCTATTTTTGGGATAAGGACGTAACTTTTTTGACCCAGACCGCGCTACTGATAAATCTATTCAAGATGTTTGCCAAAGAAATCGTGTACAAAGTTCAACGAGGGTTATGATCTGCCCCTACCCTCGCGTGGTGAACACGGGGACGGGGCTTGCACAACGCTGTGTGCTGTTCTCAAGGCGGCAGCGGAATCGCCGCCCGGCTCAAACGTTACCCGTATCGCGGTATGGTTAATCGGAATTAATGACACAGCAAGACCAGTTAAGCAGAGATTTTGTATTGCTCCCACCAATTCCGAAGGCTTGAATACTTTGTGCATTGGGTTAATTGATAACAGAGTGCTTTTTATATGACGCGTGATTTTGTCGGTTCTCTATCAACCAGGAAGGTTTTTTTGATCAGGACAGTTATCTGGTTATCCCTGTTTCATTATTACACGACCTTTTCAGGTTTTCTGGCCTATTGTTTCATTGCCTTAAAAAAATTAAAAATATCAAGCGTGGATTTCTTGTTCCTGCTTGGTCTTGCGCTCCTGATGGTTTTTCATCTTGCAATAAAAACGCCCTCTGATGTGGTTTTGGATTTTCGTTATTATTGGGGGTGGGTATTCTTCTATATTATTTTCAAAGGAAATATTCTCAACCACAAAGTATCGACTAGCGTGCTGGTTTTGTTGTGCGTACTGACTCTGGTGGAAGCACTCTTGGTCAATACGGTTACTAATGTACAAATGCTACCGAACTTTCCTGGGGGATTAAATTCCAATATCGCTTCCCCTGGCGAGTATCAAAGACCTTATTCATTTGCTGGTATGCCACAAGTAGGCGCACCATTACTTGTTTCGCTAATGGCACTCTGCAATGTGCGGGGATGGCGTCTCTGGCTTTCAATATTGGCGGTTTTGTCGCTTGCATCGGGAACGGGGGTATTGGCTCTAACGGTGTTGCTGCTAGTTAGATATCGCGCGGAGATAAGAAAAGCAGCACTCCCATTTTCTTTGTTTCTGCTATTAACTACGCTATTTTTCTACAAAGAAATCCTGTTCGTGTTTGACATGTTTGCGGACAAAACAAACCCGGGATACCTTATTTATTTGACCGATTTGTTATGGTCAAACATCGTGGACGTATACGAAAAAGCCGAAATGTCCGCGTTTTTTATTGGCTTTTCAAGTGAAGATGGAACGGGTGTGAGTGGTCACGGAGGTGATTGGGGGTATTTGTCCTTTTTTGAACACAATGGGATTCTCGGTATATTATTATTTCTGTCGCTGATTGGTTCCCGGGTAAACAGGGCCAATGGGTTGCCGTTATTTATAGTTTTATCGGCGTCAATTCATTATGCGACCATGTCGTTCCTCCCGGGTCAGATGATATTGGGTTGGCTCCTCTCGATCAATAAAGGAGGGTTGCCAGGCGAGCCTAAACATACGACAACGGCTTGATCCGAAAAGCAGCCCCGTTATTCTCGTTTATAGTGTGTTCGCTGCTTCGCAGAAAATGTTAAGTGGTCACTTCCAGTAACCATGCTATTCAACTCTTATATATATATTCCTATTTCTTCCCTTAACATTTTTTATTTATTTTTATCTCAATAAAAAAAGGTTGATAAAGGCGGGAGTAGGATTTTTGGTTTTTGCATCCCTTTGTTTCTATGGCTGGTGGAATCCCGCTTATCTACCGCTTATCTTGGGGTCGGTGCTATTTAATTACATCATCGGCATTTCGCTCTCCAGGCCCGGTGAGCACAGAAAAACAAAACCAAATACCCTTCTGATCATCGGGGTTGCCAGCAATGTTTTCCTACTCGGATATTTTAAATATGCCGATTTCTTTATATCGAATATTAATTCCGCGCTTACTACAAAATTTCCTCTTCTTGACATCGGATTGCCTTTAGGAATCTCATTCTTTACATTTACTCAGATTGCTTATCTAGTAGATAGTTATCGCGGCAACGCTAAAGAATATGACTTTTTGAACTATGCTTTATTTGTCACCTTCTTTCCTCATTTGCTTGCGGGTCCGATTATTCACCACAAGGAAATGATGCCGCAATTTTCAAATTACAGAAATAAGTCTGTCCGTTATGCAAACATTTCAAACGGTCTTTTTTTCTTCTCGATTGGATTATTTAAGAAGGTGATTATTGCGGATCCATTGGGGGTATGGGCGACCAATGGTTTTGATCATATGCAGGCATTGAGCTTAATAGAGGCCTGGGCAACTTCGCTCTCGTATACATTTCAACTTTATTATGATTTTAGTGCTTATACAGATATGGCAATAGGCGGGGCGCTTTTCTTTAATATAAAGTTACCTATTAACTTTAATTCCCCTTACAGGGCAACAAATATTCAAGATTTTTGGCGACGGTGGCATATAACTCTCTCCCGTTTTCTAAGAGATTACGTCTACATCCCTCTTGGCGGGAACAGAAAAGGGGAGTTTCTAACCGGCGCTAATCTGATGGCAACCTTTGTCATTGGCGGTATTTGGCATGGTGCCGGATGGACCTTTATCTTCTGGGGATTTTTACACGGCGTGGCAATCGTAATACACAGAATATGGCGACAGTTCGATTTTGAGTTGAATCAGGTTATAGCATGGATTTTAACATTTAACTTTGTCAATCTCGGCTGGATATTTTTTAGGGCGAGAGAATGGAAGGACGCAATTAAAGTTATCAAAGGAATGTTCGGATTTGAGGGCGTAGTGCTGCCGCATAAAATTGAATCGCTGCTAGGGGGGCTTTCTTTTCAAGGCGTGAGGTTTGGCGACCCTCTTGTGGCAATAGGCGCAACGAACATGATTTACATTCAGTTGGCGGTGGCCTTAGGCATAGCTCTAATGTTTAAATCAGCCTCCCAATGCTCATTAAAACTTAGGACATCGTATATAGGGATGATGTTTAGTGCGGTTATTTTTTTCGCGGCACTAACCTATATGGGCGGAGCCTCCGAGTTTCTATATTTTAATTTTTAGGAAACGTTGGGTGCCACATTTAATGAAATACGGGCGTGATTCAAGAGCAGTAAAACTATTTTTTACTACACTTTTCATTTTGCTTTCTATCGTATCCGCAATTAACATTATTGTTGATCCTGGAGAGATTTATTTAAAAAAAGTTTTGCAAGAATCGAGATCTACCGAATTCGTCGAAAAACTGGTAAATTCCAAATATGGGCTAGTCCAGTCAGGGTGGAATGAACGGTTAGTCAAGACTGCATTGGCAAGACGTTCAGGGAACTATGATTGTGTGGTGATAGGCTCCAGTCATGTGATGCAAATTAGTGCTACAAGGCATGGCAGCATAAGTGCTCAGTGTGGGACTTTGCTGAATTTGGGCGTGTCCGGCGGATCCCTGGAAGATATCGCAATATTTGCATATTTAATAACAGATTCTGCATATAAGCCAAAAAAGGTTTTTATTGGAATTGATCCGTGGACTATAAAATTTAATATGGATTCCCGGTGGGGAGAAAATAAACCCATTTATGACAAAATGGGGTCCCTGATAAAAACTCATAATAATGGAGGTGGAACATCTTATGTGTATAGAAAAATAATTAACTTGATAAATATTCACTATTTTGAAGCCAGTATAAAATTAATCGCGGACGGGAAAACTTCTCTCAACAAAAATGATTTTTCTCAGAAAGAAATCGTTGAGGCCAAGGCGTTTAATTTTGATCGGGGATATAAAGAGACCGTAACTTTACCCGATGGAAGTCATGTTTATGATGAAAGCTATATTCTAAACCAGGCTAGAAAAACTATTGAGGTGGGAGGGGGCGATTATAAAATTGATGGTGTTGCGTATGATACAAATGCGATTAATTTTTTAGTGAAGATTGTCGAAATAATACGTGAATCTGGAATTTCAGTAGATTTTATTCTTACGCCCTACCATGAAAATGTATTTGCATTAGGTGAAACTAAAGTCGTAAAAAACATTCGAGAAGTTGACCATTTAGTTAAGCAGTTATCCGGAAAATTAAACATCCCGTATTATGGTTCATATTTCCCCGCCGAACTAAAGTGCACGTCAACAGAATTTTTCGATTTCATGCACGCTAAGCGTTCATGTTTAGATAAGATCAAGTATTAAATCTTGCTGCAAAGATAGGGGAACCAATATAAAACCGAGCAAGCCATCTTTTGGATTAATTCAGCGCCGCGAGATTTTACTTCCAACTTCGCGGGGATGGTTTTTTCTAGTGTTGATGGGCGCAGGGTTGCTTTTTGTTGCAGCCAAAGAAATTTATCCATTTCTGGCTACCACGGAAACGGTTTCCGGCGGGGATTTGGTTGTGGAAGGTTGGGTGGCCGATTATGCATTTGAGAAAGCGATCGCCGAATTCAAGAGAAACCAGTATAGAAAGTTGTACGTAACCGGGGGGCCGATTGAAAGGGGTGCGTCCTTGTTGGGCTATATGACGTATGCAGAGCTTGGTGCGGCCATAGTGCGCAGTAAAGGTTTGCCTTCGTATGTCGTACAAGCAGTACCCGCACCCAATGTCGGCAGAGATCGTACCTATGCATCGGCAGTGGCTTTGAAGAATTGGCTACTTGAGCATGGGGTCGTCCCTAAGAGTTACCATGTTATGTCCATTGGACCTCATGCGCGCCGGACCCGTTTGATGTTCGAGGAAGCCCTGGGCGAAGGGGCGGTAGTAGGAATTACTGCCATCGACGATCCAAGTTACGATCCCCAAAATTGGTGGAATACCAGCGAGGGTGTACGAACTGTAATTGGCGAGACGATTGCCTATGGTTACGCTCGATTTTTATTCCGGCAACCAAAGCAGTAGCGGTGTTTTTCGAGAGCGTCCGGCCAAACAGTACAGTTTCATACTGCGCAGTTTTTAGAAGAGTATGTCATGCTGCAATCTCCCCGCACCACTAGCTTCAACTCTTCATCAATGTCCCAAGAGACTGCCTCCATCGTGGCCGTTACCGGTGGTACAGGGTTTATTGGCGGACAGCTCGTTAAGCGGCTTGTCTCAGAGGGCTACCCGGTCAGGATTCTAACGCGTCGTCCGGCTGCTCAAGTTGATGTGCCGGATGGCGTCGAAGTTTTTCAGGGGGATCTGGTGGGCGACTTGGCAGTGTTGGAAAAATTCGTGAGTGGAGCGGCTGTTCTTTACCACTGCGCTGCGGAAATCAACGATAGCGAAAAAATGCTTGCTGCCAATGTCGATGGTGCAAAAAATCTTGCGCATGCTGCGGCAGGGAAAATCCGGCATTGGGTACAGTTGAGCAGCGCGGACGTTTACGGAACCCACACTGATGGCGTAATTACCGAAGAAACGCCAAACGGGCCGGTGAATATTTATGAGGAGAGCAAGGCGGAGGCGGACAATGTCGTTATCGAGGCCGCTGCGAAAAACGGCTTTACTTATTCGATCCTGAGGCCATCCAAGGTTTATGGATTGGGGATGCGCAACAGGGTATTGTTCCAGTTGTTTTCGCTCGTGGACAGAGGATTGTTTTTCTTTATCGGTAGACCGGGAGCCTCGGCAAATTACGTCCATGTGGATGATGTTGTAGAAGGGTTGATCAGATGTGGTAACATGCCGGCCGCAAAAAACCGCGTTTACATCATATCCGATTACCGCACCATCGAGAATTTCGTTGCCGTAATTGCCAGCGCGCTTCACAAATCGGTGCCCCGGTGGCGTCTCTCGGAAAGATGGGCACGCGTGGCCGCAAGAGTGACGGCTTTCCTACCCAACACCCCGTTGACCGAACAAAGAGTGAATGCGATGGTGAAGCGTGCGACATATTCGACATCAAGAATAGAGGCAGAGCTGGGGTATCAGCATCTTGTCCCCATGGAAGACGGGCTGCGGCAGTTGGTGATGGCGTGGTTTGAAAACAAACGATAGTTCAAGCTGGATACCCTCTCATGATTTCTACAAGCTAACAAAAATGCGTATTTGCCGAGTTACAACAGTTCCTTTCATATTTCTTCATCATCTCAATAGCCAGATTAAGGCCACTGTTGCAGCGGGGCACGAGGTGTATCTGGTTTCAAGTTCATCGTCTGGATTTCGAGAGGGTATTCAGGATAACTTACAGTTGAAGGGGGTGCAATTTCACCCAATTGAAATTCCCCGGAATATATCCCCGCTTGCCGATTTGCGAGCGCTGGCTGCGCTCTACAGATATTTTCGGCAAGGCAGATTCGATGTGGTGCATTCGGTTACGTCCAAGGCGGGGCTGCTCTGTGCTATCGCTGCGATGGCGGCGAGGGTGCCCATCCGCTTGCATACGTTTATTGGCCAGCCATGGGCGGGATTGTCAGGGGCGGTCAGATGGATATCCAAAGCCTGTGATTGGCTGGTTGCCCGATTGAATACGCAATGTTATGCGGACAGTGAATCACAACGCGCTTTTCTGATTGCGGAGGGGGTTGCGGATAGTCGCCATATCAAGACATTGGGCGCTGGCTCGGTCGCCGGGGTAGATTTGTCGCGGTTTGAGATTGGGCGGTTTGAGAAGAGTCTGATCAAGACCGAACTATCAATCCCTATTGACGCACTGGTGATCGTTTTCATCGGGCGCATCACACGGGAAAAAGGTATCGTAGAATTGGTGACGGCTTTCAACCTACTGTCGCAAAAGGGTTTTGATAACATATTCCTATTGCTTATCGGACCGGTTGAATCGGACAGCCATTTGCCGGAGACTACTAAAAATAATCTGGAGCAGAACCCACATATTCGGATAGTTGGTTACACCGATACGCCGGAAAAATACTTGGCGGCTACGGACATATTTTGTTTGCCAAGTTATCGGGAAGGGTTCGGCAGTGTGGTGGTGGAGGCGGCCGCCATGGGTGTGCCGACGGTCGCAACCCGGGTGGTCGGTATCGTGGATTCGGTGGTTGAAAACGAGACGGGTTTGTTGGTGCCCCCCAAAGATGCGAACGCGCTTGCAGAAGCGTTGGCCCGCTTGCTGGGCAATCCACAGTTAAGGCGAGAACTGGGGTTGGCGGCGCAGGCACGGGCTCGGGCGCTGTTCGATTCTGCCGCCGTCAACCGCCTCGTTTTGAACGAATACACAGATTTTTCCCGGCATTAATGGTCTCGCGATGTCCGATTGGTTCTTAGAATTGCGGGTAACCGCGTATAATCCGTAACTTTCTATATAGATTGGTTTAAATCGGCACATGAGTTTGTCTCACACCCTTAAAAGAATACTTGATGTCACGGTTGCCTCCCTGCTGTTGATCCTGATTTCTCCATTGCTGGTGCTGGTGGGGTTGTTGATCCTCGTTCTAGAAGGATGGCCGATCTTTTATATTTCCAAGCGCTTTATCTCCCTGAACCGCAACATTTCGATATACAAATTCAGGACCATGGTCAAAGATGCAAAATCGCCCAAGTACCGGTTGAACGAGCGCTTTATGCGGGATGGTTACCTGGATATTCCTTTGGATTGTGAGGTCTATACCCCTATTGGCAGACTGCTTGAAAAAACCCAATTGGTAGAGATTTTGCAATTGTTCAATGTTATTTTTCACGGGGTTAGTTTGATAGGGAATCGTCCCCTGCCCAGGGAAAACATCGAGCTTCTGAAAAAATTTGATGGATGGGAGGAACGGTTTGGCAGTCCGGCCGGCATTACCGGGATTACGCAGGTTGTGGGCAAGATGCAACAGCAGCCGGAAGAACGCATCGAATTGGAACGACTCTATTCCGCGTTGTACCGGAATGGAAATGTCCTCAAGTGCGATTTTCTCATTGCATGGCATACCGTGCGCATGATTTTGTTCAGGAAACCACTTTCCATCGAGGCTGCACGTCAGTTAATGCTGCACTCGATTAAAACAGACTGATCTCTCATGAAAATCGTGCTTCTTGGCGCGTCTTCCCGAATCGGAATGGAATTGGCCGCAGCCTTTTCGTCTGGGAATCATCTGGTGCTGATTGGGCGGGATCTTAGGCGCTTGCAGCAAGCGGTGGAGCGATGCAATGCCAGTGGCGCTGTTAGGGTTGATGTCATCAGCCCAGATAGCTCAGGATGGGACGGTATCTCTGCAGCGGTGACTGAACTGGTGCCAATCGACCTACTAATTAATGCGGTATCCGCAACCTCGAGATTGCGGGACGATCAGATCGATGCGGACAAAATTCCGTCCTACGTCGAGGCCGATCTCTTGGGGCCGATTCGGATCGTTGAGAATATTCTTGCAACGCAGCTCAATCCGCTACATGTCGTTTTCGTTTCTACAGTGCTGACTCTCGTCAAAAGCCCAAACCGCACAATATACAGCTCCTTGAAGCTGTTGCAGGAGAGCTCGCTGGCCCGGATGCAGGAAAGGAATCGAAGATTGAACGTGTTTGTTGTCCGGGTGGGAAAAGTGATCGCTCCCGAAAGTGATTCTGACGAGGCGGGTAAGCTGTCTGCTGCCACATTCCGTGCTTATCATGAGGGGAAAAAGGACATACTCTATGGTGCAAGCGGCTTCGGTATGGTTACCCTTTTTTATTTGCAGCCCATATTGTTTTTATTAATTACCCGGCTGCAAAGAAATATCCGAAAGTTGATTGATTCGAGACGTGGTGTGACCTAAGCGCCAATTTCTCAAGGGGCGTTATCGCCAATCGTTGTATGAAAAAGTTTGCCCGAATTTCGTGTGTTGATGATAGTTGTTTGCCAGTTAATGAAACAGGATAGAGCAGGATGCACAATAACCTCCTCACAAAATTACCTAGAAAATCGAAGCGCTTTATTATGCTGGCGTCTGACTTGGTGTTGTTGCCCATGGCGCTTTGGTCTGCTATCGCGCTACGGCTGGGAAGCTGGTCCCCCAATCTGATCAATTTGTGGTGGGTGCTATTGGCGGCGCCCGTGATAGCTATCCCGATTTTTATTAAAATCAACTTATACCGGGCCGTTGTCCGGTACATGGACGATAAGGTTATTTTTGCGATTTTTTGGGGGGTTACGCTCGCCGTCCTGCTGCTGGTGGCGCTTGTTGCCCTTGTCCGCGTCGAAGGAGTTCCACGGTCCTCGTATATTATTTATTGGCTGATCGCGCTGCTCTATATCGGGGGTAGCAGGTTGCTTGCCCGGGCCTATATTAGACGGCTTGAATTTAATATTACCGGGGCGGTAAGAACGCGGGTTGCGATTTATGGCGCGGGTCAGGCCGGGGTGCAATTAGCCGCGACATTACAGCACACGTTGCGAAATTTTTTGCCAGTGGCTTTTTTTGACGAAAAACACGATCTTCATGGATGTGAGATTAGCGGTATCCCCGTTTATTCACCAGACGATTTTTCTGAAGTTTTAGAGGAAGAGGAATTTTCTACGGTTTTGTTAGCGCTGCCATCTATCTCCCGCAAGCGTCGCCAGGAAATTATTCGGCAAATTGAGGACTTCCGCGTATCCATAAAAACAATCCCGGGCATCGTCGATTTAGTAAGTGGCAAAGCCAAGATTGACGAGATCAGGGATGTGGGAATCGAAGACTTACTTGGCAGAGATTCTGTGCCACCGGCCCCCCAGTTGCTTTCCAGGTGTATTCAGGGCAAAGCGGTAATGGTGACGGGTGCGGGGGGTTCTATCGGGTCGGAGCTTTGCCGTCAGATTTTGTTGCAAGAGCCCAAGCGGGTGGTACTGTTTGAATCATCTGAGCTTGCCTTGTATCAGATCGAACAAGAACTGAATGCGATTAATACCAAGGCCAGCAGCGATGTGGAAGTGATTTCAATACTGGGGTCGGTTACGCATCGGCATCGGGTTGAGGCTGTTTTGCGTAGCTTCGAAATTCAGACGATTTATCATGCGGCCGCCTATAAACATGTACCGCTGGTCGAGCATAATCCGATCGAAGGGGTACGCAATAATGTCTTCGGTACATGGCATGTTGCGGAAGCAGCGCGGAGCGCGGGTGTCGAAACATTTGTGCTGATCTCGACCGATAAAGCTGTACGGCCTACCAATGTAATGGGGGCAAGCAAGCGTTTTGCGGAGTTGATCTTGCAGGGGCTGGCGCGTCAGGGTGGGCCGACGCGGTTTTGCATGGTGCGCTTTGGAAATGTGCTGGGCTCGTCCGGTTCTGTTGTACCACTGTTCAGAAAACAGATTCAAGGGGGCGGGCCGATCACGGTGACCCACCCGGAAATTGTTCGTTATTTCATGACTATTCCCGAAGCGGCGCAGTTAGTGTTGCAGGCAGGTTCCATGGGGCTGGGCGGGGATGTTTTTGTGCTCGATATGGGCAACCCTGTTAAAATTCTTGCCCTCGCCCACAGGATGATACATTTGAGCGGCCTCGAGGTACGCGATGAAGCACATCCTGATGGCGATATCGCCATCAGGTTTATGGGTTTGCGACCCGGTGAGAAACTCTTTGAAGAGTTGCTTATCGGTGAAAATGTATCCGGAACGGAGCATCCATTGATCATGCGGGCGGAAGAGACCGAGTTGCCGTGGGCGGTGCTGCAAAAACTCCTGGGCAAGCTTGATCAGGCTTGTCACCAGTTTGCATATCAGGAGGTCAGGCAGATATTGTTGGAGGCGGTAGAAGGTTATCAGCCTCAATGCGGGATCAGTGACCATGTTTGGAAGGTATTATTGAATAAGTAATAAATGGTCAACGGGTTTTTCAGGATGAAATAAGGGAAAGATATATGTCGGAGCAGATGCAGCATGCAACAGCTAACGATGAAATTAGCTTGACGGATATATTCCATGTGTTGGGACGGTATAGAATATTGCTTTTGGCCGTACCGGTTATTTGCATGGTTGTTGCGCTGGTGGTCGTGACTCAGATGCGGTCTGTTTGGGAAGCTTCTGCTTTTATTCAGGTTGGTCAGGTTGGTCAGGTTGGCCAGGTTGGCCAGGTTGGACCACAGTTGGTTGAGCCAATTTCACGTGTAGTGGCACGGCTGAATAGTCAAGTTTTTATGCATAAACTATTCAGCCGATCAGTGGGAGTTATAAAACCCTCGGCGGGATTGCCGGAGCAATTGCTTTATAAAAACAGTTTCAAAGCCAAACAAATTCCAGATACAGATCTAATCGAAATTAAGCTCAGAGCTTATTCGAGCGAGTTGGCAGAAAAATGGGCGCTTGCAACAGTGGATCAGCTACGAGCAATGCATGACGAATTGGCGGCAGCCAGTGTTAACAGTATGAAAATGCAGCTTGTGGCGCTTGAAAAAAATATGCAGAGCGAGAAAACAGCCATGAAAGAGTTAGAACAGAGGTTAGCTCTTGGTAAAGTGAGTGATACTGGGACAGTACTTTATCTCATGCTCTATCAGCAGAAAGTAACAGGGATTCGTGAAATGGAAACAAACAAGCGTGTACTTGAAGAACAGTTGATCCCATCCCGAACTTTTTCGACGGGGTTGAGAGGCAATATTGATGTTAGCGACCAGCCTGTGTCGCCAAGAAAAGGATTGGTGGTTTTTCTAGCTGCTTTGGCAGGTTTTTTGGGGACAGTATTCTTGGTTTTCCTGCATAATATGTTTAGAAAGGCCGAACATTAATATTGGATTTCAGTGTTGGGGTTGGCCATTGTGAATGTGAGTGCACCAACAATTAGCCAGAAGAAAAGAGCGATATCGCGGTTGAAATAATCGTCGGTTTGCAGTTTGATGGCGAGGCCTACGAACATGATTATGGTTGTTGCGGAATACACTAAGACTTTTCTCTGCCCATGTGTTTTCCTGAGAGGCACGCTTACCTGCAACAATGCCGTAGCTATCAAAATGATGAAAGCGATCATGCCAGGAAGTCCCATCTGCACACCAATATTCAGCAGAGTGTTGTGGGCATGCCATAGCTGAGTATTATGTTTAGGATTGTCTTTTTGGTAGCGAGGGTTGAGCAATTTGAATGCGTGCAACCCAAAGCCGCCGCCAGTGAGCGGGCGGGATTGAATATTTTTTGCCGCAAAGCCCCATACTTCCCAACGCGCGTCGGCGGATATCGCTGCGGAGATATCTGTAGTTGCTGAGGAGGCCCGGTTGCCCATTTGTTTGATCTCGAGAATACCTAACGATACAGCGGCCAGCAATAGAATGAATAGCGGGAGGAAAGCCGCCATTCTTTTTCCAGTATGCGAGAGGATGTGATATTTCAGAAGAAGGGTTGCCAGCACGGCAATTTCCACAATAAGCGCTACTAGGCCGGCGCGATTGCCGGTGAAATAAAGGGAAACGATGTTTCCCACAATCAAGCCCAAGAGCAGTCTCTTAAATCCGCGATGCCGTTCCGGTAGTTGAGCCCATTGGGCGGCAATGAATGGTAATGCCATTATGATATAAGTGCTAAGCTTGCCTATGCCAATATTAAAGCTGCCGATCAGGGGCATGTTGGTTTGAGCAAGTACCGGCAAGGCATAATACAAAGAACCGGCGACAAGAAATACATTGCAAGCGATGACAACCCACATCAACCGGGAAAGTTGCGCAGGTGTCCTGACCCAGGTTGCTCCCAATACCATTGCCATAAACCCAAATCCGATTTCCGTTTTTATTTCACCAAGCGAATACCAAGGATCAATTGCGTAGGTAAGTGAAATGAATGCTATTGCAGCATAGAGTAGCCAAGGTTTGACAATAGGCACGGAAATTTGAATTCTGCTGCGCAGGGCTAGCCATATGGTTATGGCTATCAAGGAAAAAAACAGCAGGTTGCGTAATGCAACTGTGTGGCCGATGGGTAGAACCATGACGTAGGCGGAAAGGAGTATCCACCCTATTGTTTCCAGTAAGTGTGAAGGTTTATTGTTAAGAGGATTTTTTAACATGGTGCTGAAATTAGAGTTTTGATGCTATGCAAGACTTCCTCAACTGAGATATCCGCTACTTGATGGCTATCTTTTTGCAGTAGCGCATAAGGTACTCCCCATGGCCGCCATTGGTCGGCAGATGATTGCCCAAACAGACAAACAATGGGTTTTCCGAGGGCGGCAGCAATATGCATTGCTCCACCGTCAGCGCAGACAACATTATCGCACAGAGCAAGCGCCCCGATTAACTCATCAAGCTTCTTTGTGGGAACTGGAACTACTGGGTAAGCGGTTAGCTGCGAACGGATGGTCGCAGCCTTTTCATCATCACCTGGATGCTTGGGGTCGGAGGCGGAACCAGGTGCCCATAGCAATAGGAAAGCAGTGCCAGGTGGAGTTGGGAAGTTTTGTATCAATTCAATAAATCGTTCCGCAGGCCAGCGTTGGGATGGTTTCCGTGCGCTAATGTGAATGCCGATGATACGGGTCGGTGTCCAGCCTAAATGTGAGCGCACTTGGGTAGCGGTGACCTTGATTATTTCCTGGTTCGCTATGATGCGACATTTAGGTGTTTCATAGTGCAATCCCATCCTTGTCAGGAGATGACACGTCTGCTCGACTTCGTGCGCACCCGCCGTCGCATCTGCCAGGCCGCGTATGAGCGTGTGTTTGGCGGCAATCAACTTGGCGAATCTAAGCGCACTGGCCTGTGGGCCGCCTGGCAAGAGCACCCAGTCGAAATGTTGGCGGCGTAAGTCGGCCAGCATTTTAAGCCGCTGCCAGTATATGCTCAGAACGGTTTCTTCAGAACCACGGTGCTTGGCTTTTTGGTAGGAATAAATTTTGTTTACATCGGGGTTGCCAGCCAGAACCGGTTCATTGTAGCGATTGACCAGTGCGGCAATCCATGCAGAGGGCAATTGATGTCTTAAAGCCTGAATAAGAGGCGTAGTGCAAATCAGATCACCGATATTATCTCGTCGGATAATAAGAATTTTGGGGTTAAGCACGGAAAGACTCAGGTTGGTCGCGGGAAGTAACAAGTGCTAAAAGTGTTGCGACAGCGGTTAAATTTTTCGAGGTTCAGCGAGAAATCGACGGCGTCATTCTTGAAATTGCGAAGCGTGGTTCCCGACTGGACATAGTGCACATGCCGCCGCGGGATAGCGTAGATGTTGACGAAACCGGGGTGGTTTATTTTCCCGCAGCCGAGATGCAGCCGAATTTCGCCATTCTTTAATTTTGGTATCGGTGGCCGCCAAAATAGGCGCAGAAATTTCCCCAGGGCGATGCGAATACGCATGAGTAAATGAGAGGATTTAATGCTCATCGTGACGCGTTTCCGGTGTCGGGAATATTGCGCATATTTCTGATGCCCGATGCCGCCAGGAGCAGATTTTGAGCGCGGTGTTCGTAGGTGTGTTCGCGCATTACGCGAGCATGGGCTGCTTCCGCGATGTTTCTGGTTTCGTCGAAGTGCGCCAGGTAATACAAAATTCTATCTATGCAGTTATCCAGATCGGTGAAGCCGGCCCATTCTGTTGATAGGTCGAAATCATCAGCCGCATGCTGGCGCGCATCGGTTAGCAGGAAGCCTCCCCTTGCCGGAACACCATAGCATCTTTCTGGGAGCCCCCAACTTTTTCCTGGGGTGTAGTCGCAAGAAGAGCGAAAACTCAAGTTGATCCGGCTACGCTGAATGACCCGGATTTGTTCCTCTTCCGAAATGCCTGTCGAATTCGAAAACAGATACTTCAGACCGAGTGGGGCGAGGCGCTGCGCCAAGGCATTAAAAAATTGCTCTCTCTCGGCATGTTCTTTAAAACGTGCGCCATTCATGTTGCCTATGAACGAGACATCGATTTCGAAAAACTTCGGGTCGCGCATTTCTTCCAAGGTACGGCCGTGCAAATTGAAGTTTCGAACCCAGACAGCGTTCGGACTATAAATCTTGACGGGAGCAAACTCAAAAGTGGGTTGCATGGTATGCGTTGCATACACGTCAAAAGGCTTTAACAATTGAAGCAGCCACAAACGGCGGTGGAGCAGGCCCATATGCCATGGCGCATCCCGGTCAAGCGCAATAAACGGTATGGCATGACGCTTTAAATGTCGTCTGAGCCGGAGTGTCCGGAAAGGGTGCCGCGCCGCTTCATAAAGATTGGTGACGCACAGTTCGGTTTGTTGTGCCAACGCTTCATCTAGCGCCCAAACATCTTCCACTACCCGGAAGCCGAGATTCTCGAATGCTTCCTTCAAGGGGGAAAACCCTTTTTTGTAGTTCAGGATAATGGTCTGACGACTCATGGTTGGGCTTTTGAATGGTTGCTTGTGCAGGGCTGTCAAAGATTTCCCGGCCAGAAGTTCAATAGTTCAATTAAGTACTGTACGCGCAGTATATATAAAAGCATCTTTCGAAAAAATCCGAAGATGTTCCGCCGCCTTGGCAAAGATTGCAGTATAGACCTCGCCGCCGCCGAAACCGCGATGCAGGTTGATTTGGTAACAGATTGATGGCACCGGTTGTTCCTTAGCCTAGCAGACAGCTTTTCAGGTAGTTTCGGGCAATCTTCCGGTGCTGCCGGAAATCCGCCGCATGTGCCCAGAGAAGTGCAAAAAGTTTTTCCTCTCTAAGGTATCGATATATTGCGCGGCGTAACGCGGACGATGAAATTTTCTCCAGCTTGTGAAAAATTGACAGGCCGCCGTCGACCAATTGCCATCGCAGCAAGCTTTGCAATTCAGGATCATCGCGGACCTCTGTCGCCATGTTGGATAATTCACGGGCATTGAATACCGAACTCTTGATAATTGCCGTCATGCGATTATCAAGATCGGCAGGTTTGTATGCCTCAAAACGGCGGATACGCTGGCGGTAAAAATAGCCGGGCGTTGGATCGTAGGCGATATTTTTTGCCAATAACAGGGCGCGGGTCGTCCACGGCACATCTTCGTGGATAAGCCGGGGCACAAAGCGCAGCTCGTGGCTTTCAATAAAATCGCGGCGATATAGATGCAGCCATACCATATGCAGGAAAGTTCGATCGCGCAGGCGGCGTTTAAGCAGATCATGGGAAGCCATGATGCCGCGCGGCAGGTTATCCAAATACATGGAAAAGTTGTCACGATTGCCATTGAATTCGTAGATGCCGTTGCCCACCGCCATGGGTACGTCAAGAGACGAGGCGAGGCGGACAAGATTGGCGTGGTAGCCGGGGGCCACATAGTCGTCGGAATCGACGAAAGCGATATATTCTCCACGGGCGTGCTCGATACCCGTGTTGCGGGCAGCGGACAGCCCGCCGTTTTCCTGCCGGATGACATGGAAATGAGGGTATTGCGCCGCATAGCGGGCAAGAATGGCCGGACACTCGTCGGTAGAGCCGTCATCCACCAGAATGACTTCGGTGGAGATGCCGCCGGTGTCTATCAGGCTATCCAAGCAGCGCGGCAGAAAAGGCGCCACGTTGTAGACGGGCACCACCAAACTCAGGAGCGGGGCAGAGTTCTCCGGGGTGTTTGCTGGTCGATCATCGGCCATGGTCATGCTTCACGGGAGAAGAACAGGACATTTTTCCGCATGCAGCCAAAATCAATGGCAAAGCCCTGACTGATAAGGTGGGCGATGATTGCTGAAATGCGGTGATTGCCCAACGTATGCGGGTGGAACTCGATGCAGAGCTTGCGTACAGGATCCAGCTTCGCAATCCGAAAGAATTCTTCCTCGCCTCCCTCGATATCGACAATCATGAAGGTGGGAGCAATGCGCCGAATTTCAGCGTTGAGGTCTTCTTGAGGAACGCGGATGGATTTCGCGTCTTTTGTTTGTGGAATCAGGGAAGACGCCCAGAAATCTTTTTCAAGAAAAAAATCACGTTCGCCATCGCCATCGCCTAAAAGAACATTGCGCACCGTCGGGGAAACGCCATTGTCAGCGTGAATCTGATGAATAATTTCCATCAATGCCGGGTTGGCCTCGTAGGCGAATACCCTTTCGCTCCCAATGCGTTTTGCACAGAAAGCCGCGAGAAATCCGATGCCGGCCCCGACCTCCATTACGATGTCGTTCTTTTCCAGCCGGCTACTGATGATCTCCTTCTCTTTGCGCTCGTAGTCACCAAAGTAGATGTCGCGGTGAATGGCGGCAGTGATGGCGGAGTGCTTGAGCGGCAAGCGGATGCCGAAGTTATCGGCAAATGCGGGCGAATGAAAGTGCCTGGCAAATTTCTTCAAGCGTTTCTCGGTCCGGCCACCTTTTCTTAGCATTGCGATTCCTTTCAAATTGAGACCAAAGGATGTGCTTCAAGCCACATCAGCAAGGCCACCAGGGTATAGGCAAGACGGCGCGAGGCACGTCCGCATTTGGCATTTTCCCAGGTTTTGCGAACTGCCGCAGCATTGAGGAAGGGCGCTAGTTGGCCGCATCGGTGCACGTAATCTTCGCATACTGTGCGCCACTGGCCGTTGAAATAATCACTCAACGGCACCGAAAAGCCGTGCTTGGGACGGTTCCATACTTCTTCCGGTAGATGGCGTTTGGCTAGATCGCGCAGGATGGCCTTTCCTCCGGCGTTATCGAAGTGGACGCTGGCGGGCCAGCCCAGCACTGTATCAAGCACCTCCTTGCCCAGCAGCGGCACGCGTATTTCCAAGCCGTGGGCCATGCTGGCCCGGTCCGTTTTCACCAGGCAGTTCTCACTCAGGTAAGTCCATAAATCTGCGCGCATCAAGGCTGCCGTAGTTGCGCTGCCGCCGAACTCCTGGATCAAGTCCTGCCATAAGCCAAGGGTTCTCTCAGGCTGGCATGCATGCAAAGCATCTTCATGCATGTAACGCCCCAACCCTTTGCGGGATGGATCGAAAGGCCCCAACTCGACCTGGCGGTATAGCATCATTTCCTTGCCGGCCAGGCTGCGGCGCAGAAGGGCGCCTGGCAGCATGCGATGGCGTACCAGCCAGCGCATCAACTGCTTGGGTGAGGAATCCGGGAAATCGGATTCCTGCACGCGGTAGCGGGCATAACCGGCAAACAGCTCATCGCCGCCGTCGCCGCTAATGGCAACTTTTACCTGCTGGCGCGTTGCCCGGGATAGCTCGGCAACCATGACGTAGGAAGGATCGGCAAGCGGCTGGTCGAGGTTGCGGATGGCTGCTAGAAGGCTGTCGCCGCCGATGTCGGGCGCGTCGATGAGCGTGTGTTCGGTACCGTAGCGTGTGGCGACTGCCAGCGCGGCGGCAGTTTCGTCAAAGCCCTTCTCGGCAAAGCGCATGCTGAATGTGCGCAGCGGCTTTGCGCCTGCTTCAGCCATGTAATGCACCATCAGGCTGCTGTCGATGCCGCCGCTCAGAAATGCGCCCAAGGGAACATCGGCGACAAGCTGGCGGCGCACACTTGCGGCTAACACGGCTTCTACTTGAGCAAGCCGTTCTTCGTGCGATGGCGCCGGGCCGGAGGAAGGGGTCGGGATTGACCAGTAGCGCTCCAGCTTCGTGTTTCCCGTTGCAGCCTCATAGCGGAGCCAGGATGCTGGCGGCATCTGATGCACATCCGCAAGGAAGGTATGCGGTGCAAGCGGGGTCTGGAAGGCGAGGTAGTCGCGCAAGGCTGCGTAGTCCATCTTGCGTGGGAAACCCTCAAGACGGAAAAACGGAGCGAGCGTCGAAGCAAAGCTGAAGCCAGCTACCGTTGAATAGAAAAACGGCTTGATGCCGATGCGGTCGCGGGCGGCAAACAGGATGCGTTCGCGGGCGTCCCAGATGGCAAAGGCGAACATGCCGTCGAGGCGCGCTAATAATTTCTCACCCCAAGCAGCAAACCCGTGTAGCAGTACCTCAGTGTCAGAGGTAGTCAAGAAGGCATAGCCGAGACTGGTTAGTTCTGTGCGCAATGCCTGGAAATTGTAAATCTCGCCGTTAAAGACAATGCAATAACGGCCATCCGGGGAGCGCATTGGCTGGTGGCCGGTGACCAGGTCGATAATGGCAAGACGGGTGTGGCCGAGCATGGCTTCGCCCATTTCCACCAAGTTCTGTTCGTCAGGCCCGCGGCTGTTCAAGGTTGTGAGCGCGGCCTTGGCGGATTCGCGCCATGGCGTGCCGATCAGGCCAAAAATGCCGCACATGTCAGCTATTCCCCCGATTCTCTAATGCCAATGCTTCATAAGCCTGAGCGACTTTTTCCGCAGAGAATTTAGCAAAATCTTCTGGCATGGAAGGACGAGGCGAGGCCAAGGCATCGCGCATGGCGCTGGCCAGCGCGTGCGGGTCTCCACACGGCACCAGCCAGCGCGCGAGCGGCCCGGTGAGCACCTCGCGCGGGCCGGAGGGGCAGTCGGTGCTGACCACCCGCGTTCCGCACAGCAGGCCTTCTACCAGCACATTCGGCATGCCTTCCCGGTCGGAAGCGAGCACAAGCAGTTCCGCGCCGGCGATCCATGGATACGGGTTGGGCCGGAAACCCGCCACCGTCACTTGTTGTGCCAAACCGTGGGCGTGAATCATCTGGTCAAGTTGTGGCGAAGCGGACGTCAGCAGCACCAGACGATGTGGCAAGGCTGCTTCACGCCAGGCTGCCAGCAGGACGTCATGCCGTTTCTGCGGCATGAAGCGGCCGACGTGAATAACGTAAGGTTCATGCGGCAGATCGGGATCGGGCTGCTTTGCTTGCTGGCGAATGTGCGCAAAGTCGAAAGGGTTGTAAATACGTGCTATCCGCGCATCGGACAATCCCAGTGTTGCTTTCAGATCAGCAGCCACGCCATCGGACACGGCAATGAGCTGTTGCCGGTTATACAGGTGACGGTAACGTTGGCGCCGCCGCGCGGCTTTTTTTGGGTCGCGTGCGGAGAGGGAGTCGATCTCGGCGGATAAGGTGTTGGCGATACGGAAGCACACGTTCGGCAGGCGTGCCAGCGACACCACTTCGTCGGCGAATGGCAGGGTGGAGACGATTAAATCGAAGGGGCCTGCTGCCGATAATTTCCGTTTTAATGACCAAGCAGCTAAACGCTTGCCAAGCCAACCCTTCTTGGTTATGTGGCAGACGTGCAGATTGTGCACGGTCACGCCAGATGGAATAGCGTGCTCGACCAAATTTTCCAGTAACCAAATCTGGGTTTCATGCCCGCGCGAAGCGAGCAAGCTGGCAAGGTTAAGCATGGCTTTTTCTGCTCCGCCGCCACGCAGGTTGGTGGTGACAAAGGCAAACTTCAAGCTGGCTCTCCGGCGGGCGTCGAATGATATTTATAGTGATTGGTGAGCGCAGCTTGCACCTGTGCCCACACCGTTTCCACCGACACTTCCGCCATGGAAGTCTCCGGCCCGCAGGCTTCTTCGACACGGGGGTGGTCGACAATATAGAGGCAAGGGTGATCCAGTGGTGCCAGTAGGCGGCTAGGCGAATAGGGATGGTACAGCGCCACCATCGGACGGTGTAGCGCGCCCATGATATGCGTGGGGCCGGTATCCACGCCGATGTAGAGATCCAGCCGAGCCATCAGCGCCGCCGTTTGGCGCAAGCTGAGGCTGCCAGCATAGTGCGTTGAGCAGCCGGCAAGATGGGTATGCAAGAACTGGGTACGTGATTTTTCAAGCGGGCCACCGAAGATGAGGAAATGCACATTCGGATAACTTTGCCGGATACGATCGCATAACTCGGCGAAACGTTCGATCGGCCAGTCCCGGTAGCCCTTGGTGGGAAAGCTGGCAACTTGCAGGCCGATCAGCGGGGCAGGAGGAACGCTATTTTCCCCTAGCCGCTTGCGTAGTTCACTTTCCGCCCAGGCGGCCTCTTCTTCGGTAACACCATAGAAAAGATGACGTCCGGCAAGCGGGATTTCCAGCGCCTCCACTAACGCATACTGCATCATTACAGCATGGCGGCTTTGGAAGGCGGGGACTTCTGCGGCGTGGAAAAGACGAGCATCCACTGTCGCATTATTCTGGCGGAAAGCCACGACCCGGTGTGCGACGCGCAGTGCGTATTTAACCAGTGGCAGGTCGTGACCAAAGACGAAAGCGAGGTCGTAGCATTTCCCAAATCCACGCCCGCGAAAGAATGCAGAATGCTTGGTTATGGCGCCGACGTGGTGAATGAAAGGAAGGTTCTGCAGAATCTCCATCCGTTTCGGGTGGCCAAGGCAAGTGATTTTTGCTTGCGGAAAGGCTGATGCAATGGCCCTGATGGTGGGGGTGGACAGCAGCGTGTCGCCAATGCGGGAGACCTGAATGATGAGTATGGATTTAGCCTGCATATTTTTTTTACGAAGTCGTTCAGTCGACTTCCGGCTGCGGCAGGGAATATTCAAAGATAAAATCCGGGAACGAGTACTCCACAGGCGTATAGCGCCAAGCCAATTGTTTCCATGCCCGCCTGAAGCCGGATATTGGTTTGATCAAATGGTAAGCGCGGAGCGAAAGACCCGCGCGACGGCCAAGTTCGAGTGCCATTGTGGGCGTGAACCATGCAAGATGGTCAAGGTTGACGATTGCTGTGCCATCGCGCCGGAAGCGCCGGAAAAACTTGCGACTGAAAGGGTTCGGTGTGGCCACAAGAATACGGCCACCACTGGCAAGATGTCGTTTCGCAAAACGCAAGAGTGCAACAGGGTTGTCAACATGCTCAACGACATCACCGATAAAAATAAAATCGAAGCGTTCACCAAGGTCCGCCTCGGAAGTAGCATCGACGCAGCGCACATCAAAGCCCCGCGAGTTCAGTTCTTGGACAAGCGGTTCAAGAATGTCTATGCCAACACAACGAGCTGCAACACGATGAATATGGCCATGGCGCCACCCTTCCTGATCCATGTAACGGGCAGCATGCGAGACCACGCCTATGTCGAGCACCCGCTTGTCACGAGCGGCATCAATCACAAAACCCAGTAAATCCGTGTCAAGGTGAACCTGACGCATTGCCAGCAAGTGGGTTTTAACTTCGCGCTTGGCGCGTGAATTGTTAGGATCATCCGAGACGGTGGTCCAATCGTAATGTGTGCTCATGTTGTAGGCCGCTCTTGGTTGGCGTGGCTAATAGTGTTCACGTTTATATGCTTTCAGAGAGGCTCCACGGCAGCGCGGAAGATGGTTTCCATGCGGTCCAGCATATGCTCGAAGCCGAAGCGGTTAATGGCATCCTCCCGCGCTTGTGCACCAAGGGAATTAGCCATTACAGCGTCGTCGAGAAGGCGGCTGATGGCTGCGGCCAATGCCTGCGAGTCTTTGGGCGGCACGATGAGCCCGGTCTTGCCGTCGGCTATTGCTTCGGTAATGGCACCGACCGGCGTACTGACTATGGGCAGACCGGTCAGCATAGCCTGCAGCACGGCTTGGGGCACACCTTCGTTGGCATAGGAAGGCAGGCAGAAAACGTCGAGTGCTTTCAACCAATCCTCGGGCCGGTCCTGCTGCCCAGCCAGTTGAACACGATCAGCGAGATGCAGTTCCGCTATTTTGTCTTCGATCACGTTGCGCATGGGCCCCTCGCCCACGATGAGCAAGATCAGGTCAGGATGGTCTTTGGCCAGGCTCGCAAATGCGTCGAGCAGGAAAAGATGTCCTTTCCAGCTGCGCAAGGTGGCAACGATGCCGAGATAACGGCGCGCCGGATCGAGTCCGAGCGCGTGCCGCATCGCTGCTTTGTCTGCCGTAGGGGCAAAGCGGGAGGCATCTATGCCGGTCGGTACCGAGGTGATCTGTTTTGCAGGAAAGCGGTTATGCCGAATCAGGGTCTGGCGCAGGCTTTCGCCCGTGGTGGCGACGTGGCGCACGGCATGGGTGTAGAGCCAGCGGCTGGCGCGGTTGGCCGGAATCGGTGCGGAAATATGGCGGGTGCGCACGATGGGCGGGGCATCGTGAAGGGTTTTGCATGCCAGGGCGGCAAGCCAGGAATCGGTCGAACTGTGGGTATTGATCACATCGGCCGGATGCGTGGCGAGCCAGCGGCGCAGGGCAAAAAAACCTTTTAGATTTTTGCGTCCGATGGGCAAGGCCTCAACCGGGATGCCGCGGCGTTTTGCTTCGGCAAAAATGCGCGACTCAGGCGGGCACAACACCACTACTTGGTGGCCGCGCGCCAGCATGCCGCGTGATTCCTCCAGGATGCGAATTTCCTGCCCGCCCCATCCGCACGATGCTTCGGTATGCACGATGTTCATTGGGCCAAAGTTTCCGCGGCAAATTGAATGCGGTAAAGGTTGGCGTAAACGCCATTGGCGGCCAGGAGTTCGCCGTGACGGCCGGATTCCACGACACGTCCTTTTTGTATCACGACAATGCGATCCGCATTTTCGATAGTAGACAGGCGGTGCGCGATTACCAGGGTGGTACGATCCTTCATCAGGGTTTCCAATGCTTCCTGGATATGGCGTTCCGACTCGGAATCCAGGGCCGAGGTGGCTTCGTCGAGAATCAAGATGGCGGCGTTCTTGAGTAGCGCACGGGCGATGGCGAGGCGCTGGCGCTGGCCTCCGGAGAGACGCGTACCGTTTTCGCCGATGAAGGTTTGCAGACCGTCCGGCATTTCGCGGATGAACTCCATGACATGCGCCGCCTCCGCTGCGGCAATGATTTCCGCTTCGCTGGCAGTGCTTTGCTTACCGTAGGCGATATTGGCGGCAATGGTGTCGTTGAACAGCACCACGTCCTGGCTGACCAGGGCCACGTTGTCGCGCAGGTCGGCTAGCTTGATGGTTTGCAGGTCATGGCCATCGAGCAGAATGCTGCCCCCCGTGGGCTGGTGAAAGCGCGGGATCAGATTCACCAGTGTGGTTTTGCCGCTGCCGGAGGCGCCCACCAGGGCGATGACCTCGCCTTGTTTTACATTGAGCGAGATATGCTTCAAGGCATCGCGCTCGGCGCCGGGGTAGGCGAAGCTGACTTCCCGGAATTCCAGCACCCCTTGGGCGCGACCCAGGCTGATCGTGCCGCTGTCTGTTTCGGGTTTTTCATCAATCAGGGCGAACACGCTTTCTGCGGCTGCCAGTCCTCTTTGCAGCGATTCGTTGACGCCGGTGAGCCGCTTGAGGGGGGAAAGCAACATCAGCATGGCAGTAATGAAGGATACGAAACCACCCACGGTAGTTTCGTTGTGCGCGGATTGTAGCGTGGCGATATACACGATGATGGCCAGAGCAATGGCAGCGAAGATTTGCACCAGCGGCACGGTGGCCGAGGCCGCAACCGTCTGTTTCATATTGAAATGGCGCAAGGCGTTGCTCACTTGGCCAAAACGGTTGGACTCGTATTCCTGCCCGCCGAAAATTTTCACCACCTTGTGGCACTCGATGGATTCTTCCAGCACGTGAATTACTTCGCCATTTGCACGTTGGGTGCCACGGCTCATTTTCCTCAGGCGCTTGCTGAACACAGTGATGGATAGAAGAATGGCGGGCATGACGGCAAGGGCAATGAGGGAAAGCTTCCAGTTAAGATATATCAGCCAGGCAAGCAAGCCGAGGATGGTCAGAGAATCACCCACCAGCACGGTTAGCGCACTGGTGGCGGCGCCTGTAACCTGAGACACATCGTAGGACACCTTGGAGATCAGGGCGCCTGATGAGTTATTTTCGAAATAGCTGGTAGGGAGATTGATCAGCCTGCGGAACATGTCTCCGCGGAGGTCAAACACAACCTTGTTCGCGACCCAGCTCATGCTGTAAGAACTGATAAAGGTGGCGATGCCGCGCACCAGGAAAATGGCGACCAACAGCAGCGGCACCAGTTTTATCCAGGTCGGGTCCTTGTTGACGAAACTGCCGTCCAGCATGGGTTTGAGCAATGCCGGGAAGGCGGGTTCAGTGGCGGCAACCAGAACGGTGCTAAGAATGGAAGCGAGAAATACCTTCCAGTAGGGTTTGACGTAGCCCAGGAGGCGGAGATAAAGGTCTTTGCTGTTCATTTTGCAAGCGCTAGCGAGGGGATTTAATAGCGCCTAATTCTGATAACTTTAGATAAATCAAAATTATATCATGCTGCGCTGGGCGAGCAGCTGTTGATAGAGGGACACAAGAGCGGAGCTCATGTTTGCCAGCGTGTAGGGTTCTACCGTGATGCGGGCTGCCGCACCCATATTTTTGGTGGTGGCCGGTTGGGTGAGCGTCGTCATGCAACGCGCCAACGCCGAGATGTCGAGGGCGTCGCAGACAAACCCGTTGCGGCCGTCTGCAATCAGCTCGGCGGCACCACTCTTGGTGCTGGTGATAACGGGCAAACCCGCAGCCATGGCTTCAAGGGCGGCATTGGGGAAGGGATCGTACAACGTGGGCAGTACAAACGCATCCGCTGCGCCGTAAAACGGCGCGGTGTCCTGCTGCCCGCCGGCGAAATAGGTGCGCTGCGAAAGGCCCGCTGATTTGGCCAGGCGCTGATAGGCCCGCAGCTTCTTGTCGGTCCCCACTATCAACAGATGTGCATCCGACACTATTTCCAGGGCATGCAACACTGCTGCCAGCCCCTTGCGTTCAAAGCCTGAACCGATAAAAAGAAATAAAGGTGCGTTGTCGGGGATAGCATACTGACGGCGTATTCCGGCGCGGTGCTGTTCTTTGAGGCGAGGGTGGAAAGCAGCCGTGTCTACCCCGCTGTAAATCACATGGAGTTTTTCTGCCGGCATGTCGAAATATGCCATGATTTCATTCTTGACCATGGCGGAATTACAGATCACCGCTTTCAGCCGGGGGCTTGCAAATAAGCGTTTTTCAGCAGCCAGCACGTAACGATGGAAAGGATTGAGTGCAATGCCTAAGCTGCTGGAGAAACTTAATATGCGCCGTCGTTGTTTGAGCCACTCGCGGTGCACACCGTCGCCTGCGCGGTAGATGTCGCAGCAGGCGATGCGCTCGTGGGATTGCACCAGGTCGAAGCGCTGCTGTTCAAGGGCGCGGCAAACGCAACGGGCAAAGCTCCAGTCGCGCCATAGGTTGCCAAGATAGAAAGGGTTACAGATCAGGGATGGAATATTGCCGCTGTTTTGCCACTTTCGGGCGACAACGGTGAGTTGTGTGCCTTCTTTTTCCAACGCTTCCATGGCGCGGGCAACAAACCGTTCAGCACCGCCGAAAGGGGTGTAGCGCTGGCGAACCAGTGCGATTTTCATGCAGTTTGCAGCAGCGTATCGATTGCGTCTAGGACGCGCTCTACCGGGATCGTTGTCAGGCATTCGCTGATTTTACCGCCGCCGCAACCATCCTGCCCGCAGGGGCGGCAAGGGTAGTCGGAAGTCAGGGTCTGGTGCGGCGTGTGCCACGGCCCCCACTCCTTGTCGCCGCTGGGCCCGAACAGGGCAACGACCGGCGTTTGCATGGCGGCGGCGATGTGCATTGGGGCTGAGTCCACACCGACGAAACAGCGCGCCTGGCTGGTGAGTGCAGCCAACTCCTTGAGGCTGAGCTGCCCTGCCAGGTTAACCGGTGGCGTCGCAAGCGGGGCGAGGATACGTTCAACCATGGCGAGTTCTTCGCTATCTGGCGCAGCGCTGAGAACCACAGTGTGTCCGCGTTCTTGTAAGGTTTTAATTAGCCGGGTTACGTTTTTTTCCGACCAGCATTTGAACAGCCAACGGGATGTCGGGTGGATGTGGATGAAATCTTTACCACACAACCCATGCTGCGTAAGCAGAGCGGCGACGCGGGCCTCCGCAGCTTCGCCCGCTATCAGGGTAAGGCGCTTCTCATTTTCACTCGGCTGAATACCGATGCGGCGCAAGGCATCCAGATGCAGCTCGACCGTATGCCGGCGATTGCCAACGAGCCACGGATAATAATGGGTAAAGCTATTCCTCCAGAACCACCCCTTTTTGTCAGTCAGTTTGCGCGCCACGCCATAGGGCGCGCCAATCAGGTATTTTAGCCATGCTCCGCGCGGATGCTCGGTAAGGTGAATAACCAGATCGTAGTGACGCGCACGCAGTGCGGACAGAAGCCGCCATTCATTTTGTGCCCGTTGCAGTATGCCCAGGCTTTTCCAGTTCTGATCGATGCTATAGACCTGTCGAATGGCAGGGTGCATGGATAGCATATCAACCGTATCGTGGTAGACCAAGGCATCGATTTCCAGATGCGGCGCATGATTTTTCAATACGCTGAATACCGGCGAGCTGAGCAGTACATCGCCGTGGTGACGCAATTTTATGACGAGGACGCGACGGATGGTACTGAAGTCGATGGTATTGTTAGACATGCGCGCACGATACCAAATATGGAGCAAAAGAAAAAGGCTAACGGTTGTCGGGGTGTCCTGCCTTGATTGCTATCCTGCACGCTGCTATTCTCCTTTGGCATCCCTGCATCACGTAGCCTACCCCATCATGACCCCCTTGAAACGCGCCGCTATTCTACTTCTGAGCCTGACCGCCCTGGCCTTTGCCTGTGCGCTGCTGGCGCTGTCTTTCGGTAGCGTACATACGGATTTTGCGACGGTCTGGCAGACGTTTACCGGGCATGAGCGGGGCCTATCCTACGAACTCGTTATGCAATTGCGCCTGCCAAGAACCGTCAATGCGTTTACTACCGGCGCGATGCTCGCATTGGCTGGAACGCTAATGCAGGTGTTGCTGCGCAATCCGTTGGCCGATCCTTACGTGCTGGGCATTTCTGGCGGCGCTGCGGTAGCGGCGCTGGGTGCCATGTTGCTCGGCATCGGCGGAGCGTGGCTGAACGGTGCTGCCTTTGTCGGAGCGATCCTGACGATGTTACTGGTGTTTGGCCTGGCGCGCGGCGCCGGCGCATGGTCGTCGACGCGGCTGTTGTTGACGGGTGTGATCGTGGCGGCGGGCTGGGGTGCGGCGATCAGTTTTCTGTTGACGGTATCGCCCGATGCCAAGCTGCGCGGCATGCTGTTTTGGATGATGGGCGACCTGGATAATGCGCCAGGCTACGGGCCGGGAGTCGTGGGTCTCGCAGCAGGATTGTTGCTAAGCTTGCCGTTGGCGCGCAGCCTCAACGTGATGGCGCGTGGCGAACTGACTGCGCGTTCGCTCGGTGTGCCGGTGGCCGGTTTGCGCATTCATCTCTACGTGGTGGCCTCTCTACTAACTGCAATCGCAGTGATGACCGCCGGCAGCATAGGGTTCATTGGTTTGGTTGCGCCGCACATGCTGCGGCTGGCTGTCGGCAGCGACCACCGCATCCTGCTGCCCGGTGCGGCATTGTTCGGCGGCAGCCTGCTGATGCTGGCAGATACGCTGGCACGCACCGCGCTGGCGCCGCAACAGCTTCCAGTCGGCATCGTCACCGCCTTGCTTGGCGTGCCATTGTTTTTGTATCTCTTGGCGCGAGCGCAGCGATGACCGCACTGCTCGAAACGCGCGCACTCTCCGTTAGTGTGGGAGGAAAACAGGTGTGCCGCGATTTGAATTTCGTCATACAGCGTGGCCAGCGCTGGGGCATTCTCGGCATCAATGGTGTGGGCAAGACCACGCTGCTGCATACCCTGGGTGGCTTGAAGCTGCCCGAGTCGGGCCAAGTATCCTTGAACGGCGAAGCGCTCGCCGAGATGTCGCGCCGCGCCGCAGCCCTGATTTGCGGTGTGATGTTTCAAGACAGCGACGATGCTTTTCCAGCGAGCGTGTTGGAAACCGTACTGATCGGGCGCCACCCGCATTTGCAAGTATGGGAATGGGAAAGCGCCGAGGACGAACGTATTGCGAAAGAGGCGCTGCACGCTGTGGGCCTCGACGACATGGCGCAGCGCCTGACGCATACCCTGTCCGGCGGCGAAAGACGCCGCCTCGCGCTAGCCGCGCTGATTACGCAAGACCCGGCACTGTTTCTGCTGGATGAACCGGTCAACCATCTGGATCTGCATCATCAGATCGAGACGCTGGAGTTGCTCACGCAACAGGTGACGCAACATGGCAAAACGCTATTGATGGTGCTGCACGACGTAAATCTCGCAGTGCGCTACTGTGATTTTCTGTTGTTACTGTTCGGCGACGGCGAAACGCTGCAAGGCCCGGTGCATGAGGTGTTGAACGAGGCCAATTTGCAACGCTTGTATAATCATCCGGTGCGCAGTGTGGATGTGGGTGACAGAACCCTGTATTACCCGGCGTAGGTTGTTGAAGCAAGTGGAAAAGCTTTTGTCGTTGGCAGGATTGACAACAATCTGTATGTTGGCTAATCTGCCAACATGAAAGCGGAATTGCTGTACCGGCACCGGCAGGGTTTTGACGATGGAACTATCGTCGAGGCGGTCATCTGGAAACTGTCAGCGTCGGTCAAAGGCAGCCGCCACTTGTACAAATACCGGCTGTTTTATGGTCACCCCGGACAGCGCATTGTCGGTTACGACAACGAACGGGGAAAGGGCGATCACCGCCATTATCGAGGCAAGGAAATGCCCTACCGGTTTGTCAGTCCGGAGAAATTGCTGGACGACTTCATCGCCGATATCGAGGCGGAAAGGGAGCTGAAATGAGAACCGCATCCATCGTCATTCGAAAGTCCCGCCAATCGCTGAATAGCTTGCGCACAGGGTTCGCCAAAGCCTGGAAAACCGGCAAGTACGGCGGCGAGCATTTCGAATTCGAATCACCGGCCGCATTGTTCCAGGCGATCACGCCAAAGCGCTGGGAATTGATTGAGGCGCTTCAAACAACCGGGCCGCTGAGTCTACGCGCGCTTGCCCGCCACTTGGGCAGAGATGTGAAACGCGTGCATGAAGACGTCCATCGTCTGATCGAAATCGGCCTTATCGAAAAAACCGAAGATGGGAAGCTGGTAATTCCTTTTGCCGAGATTCGGACGGATTTTGTGTTGAAGTCGGCGGCGTAGCAGCTATCCGCACCTATTCCTTGCCCTGACGTACTTTCTCAAGCAATTCACACATCACCTCCACGCCCTGCAGCATGCGCGGCGTAGCCTGGCTGATCAAACCCGCAGAAATAAAATACAGATGGTCATGTTGCACCGCGCGTAGACGCGGCCATTTCTTCCAATTGTCCAGCCACTGCGGACGGCGGTTGCCCGAGTCACTGCCGATGATGACATCGGGATCGGCTTGCAAAAGCGCTTCGACGCTGACTGTCGGGGTGAGCACCGGCAATTGCGCAAAGATGTTTTCGCCGCCGCATTGCCGCAACGCATCGCTGATAATTTGCTCGCCGTTAATGGTCATCAAGGGTTGATCCCACACCTGATAGAACACACGGACTTTACTTCGCCCTTGATATTTGTTGCGCAGCGCTTCCAGTTTCCGGCGGAAATGCGTTGCAGCTTGTTGCGCAGCAGGTGCATTACCAGTTAATGCGCCGAAGCGCTCCAGGGAGCTGGCAATATCTGCAATTTTTTTAGGCTCACTTAGATACAGGGGAATGCCTAGCTTCTTGAGTCTTTCAACTTGTGCCAAGGTATTCCCGCTGGGCCAGGCGATGATCAAGTCTGGATGCAAAGCCGCAATGCCTTCCATGTCCAGCCCTCGGTAGCCGCCGATGCGGGGAATGTGTTTGGCGGCCTCGGGAAAATTGCTGTATTCCATGGTACCCACAATACGGCTGCCCGCGCCGATGGCGAACAACAATTCCGTGGCATTGGGGGCCAGCGTAACAATGCGTTGTGCGGGACGATTCAAATGCACAGTCTTGCCGCTGTCATCCAACACTGATACGTCAGCGTGAGCGGAGCCGGCGATGCACAGAAAAAACGTCAGGGCAAATGTCAAGGCAGATTTCATTCGCAGTGCTTTATCTCTTTGAGCGCATTTTCTGCGGCTTGTGGCGTTGGGTTTGGTAGCGCAGGCACTCTCGCCTGCATGGCCTGCTTGCAGGCGAGAGCGCTGCGCTACGAGTTTTCTGTTCACGTATTCCGATTCGTAGGCAGGTTACTTAAAGCGATATTCTGCTGATACAAATAATGTTCTTTCCGCCTCCGGGTAAGCGCTAAACGATGTGCCTGATTGGATGCCGTAAGAGAAATATTTTTTGTTCAACAGATTTTTGATCGTTGCTGCCAGTTGCCAAGAACCGACGTCATGGGTGAGTTTGGCGTTCATGACGGTATAGCTCGGCATTGTGCGACCAAAAGCGTTGGACTGGTCGTTATCAAAGTATTGTTCTCCAACGTACTGTGCATCGGCACTCAGTTTCGTTTGTGGGGCGACGTGCCAGAGCATCCCCAAGTTAAAGGCATGTCGTGGCACCAGAGGAATGTTTTTTCCGGTCACATCCACACCATTGAAACTACCTTCGCGAAATTTTGCTTCGGTGTACGTGTAATTTGCGAATGCTTCTGTGCCCTGAGTCACTTGCCAGGTTGTTGCCAGCTCAAGACCTTTGCGTTCAGTTGGAGGCAGGTTGAGATTTGCTCCAAAAGGTGTGAAAAGCGCCGAAGGTAAGAATGCAATCTCGTTATTCAGTCGGCTTTGGTAAAGCGAGGCACGCAGCGAGCCTGCCCCAAATTTTTGCTCCAAACCGATTTCGTGGTCATGTGATGTTTGGGGCTCCAATAATGAGACCTGAAATTGGTTTTCATCCACCGTTGCGATGCGGAAGCTTTGCCCGGCTTTGGCAAATAGTGCCAGATCCTTACCCAATTCCTGACGCAAGCCCAGCTCAAAGGCATGAGGGGATCGCGTTTGGGTTTGCGTGTCGACTGACAACGCTACCCGATGTAGCCGGGCACCCAATGTGATATTGGTAGCCGAAGTCAGGGCTGTTTGATTCTGAAAGTAGAATGCCTGATTTTTCTGGCGAGCAAGCGAGGAACCGTAGGTGTTCGTGGAAGTGTAGTCCCAGTCATCCAAGTCTATGCCCAGTACCAGTTCATTTCGGGTACCCAGTAAATCGTGGTGGAGTTTCATGCGTGGGTTGAAAGTCAGGACATTTACATCTGTATCGCTGTTGTAACCGGGGGCATAAAACGCTTTCGCATTGCGCTCCCGATAGGAAATATCGGCAGCTAAATCTACATCACCGAGATGCGTTCCACCGCTTAGATTGAAATGCCCGCCAGAACGCGTGCTCCAGTCATCTGGCGTGGCGGTGCCGCGCCGGTCGGTTTGAAGCTGAGCCTCTGTGCGAGAAGCAGGTAGACGTAAATGCTGGTCATCCGTGCCGAATTTTACTGCCCATTCCGTGCTTCCTACGTGGAAACGCAGGTCGGCTTCCGTATTTTCCTGGGTAACATCATTGTTCTTGCGATAATTGTCAGAATCATAGCGGTTGGCATGCAGTGCCAGGCTGAGGCTGTCGCCGCTGAACACGCCGCCAGCACGAATTTCAGATGTGTTGTAGGTACCATATCCAGCGCTGGCGCTTCCTTCAAGCTGCCCTGCCTTCGGCGCTTTCGTGATGATGTTGATGGTACCGCCCGTAGCGCCGCCGCCATAGAGAACAGACCCACTTCCGCGCAGGATTTCAATGCGTTCGATCGAGTCCATAGGAATGGCCGACCATTTGGGCGACACCAATTCGATCTCACTGAGACGCTGACCGTCGAGTAACACCAGCGTATTCTGGTTTCCTGTTACACCGAAGCCACGCATATCGATTTGAGAGTCGGGGCTGCCGCTGTTGTTACGCTTTTCCACACCGGCAAGGTGCGATAAGAGCTCTGGCAAAGTGGAAGCGGTGCTCTGTGCAATTTCTTCCTGCGTCACGACTTGCACGCCAATCGGTAAATCCCTTACCTTGGCAGGAAATCGGGTTGCAGTGACGACAATTTCATCGCCGATATAAGTCGGGATGGTTTCTGCTGCATTGGCAGTTGATGCCAATGCGAGTAGCAAGCTTAGTTTGAAGGTGGTATTCACGTTAGATAGTCCTTGTTCCGGCAAGCGACCCCGCGTGCCGATGGGTATAAACAAGGAAATACCGTGGGGAGAAAAAGTCCGATCCGCACTGATACTGCAGCCCCGCAGTATTTCCGCTAAATCGTCAGGCCGGTCTCCGGGCTCACAAGATTTGACGCGCCGTCTTCCCAGGTTTCCCCAGTGGCAAGCCCGGATGTTTCATAAATTGACACGTGCCCTCGCTGGTCTTTTGTTCCGTATGGAAATTTCGTTCAGTCGGGCGTATGAATCACTACGCCACTCCCTCACCAAATTCCCCTACAAAACAAAATCCTTCACGATCATCACGCGAATTCATGAAACATCCGGGCTAAATGGCGCGCCCACGCTTGCTTACCGTTGCGGGGGCAGCACAGGTATTTCACCTGTTTCCCGTTTACCCGTCTCCTGAATGGATGACGGGCACCTAACGAAGTGCGTCATTGTAGCGGAAAGGACAATCAAACTAAAATTTGAGCGCTTTAAACACCTGCCATACAATGCCTGCATGACCTTCAATAAAACTATTACCCTCGCTCTAACCGGCGCTTCCGGCATGCCTTACGGCGTGCGCCTGCTGGAATGCCTGCTGGAGCGGAATATCCGAGTTTACCTGCTGTATTCACAGGCGGCGCAGATCGTCGCCAAGCAGGAGATGGATCTCACCTTGCCGTCGCGCAGTGAAGATGCGCAAAAAATATTGGCTGAACGCTTCCATGCCAAGCCGGGGCAGTTGCAAGTATTCGGTCGGGAAGAATGGTTCGCGCCGATTGCTTCCGGCTCCGGCGCGGCAGACGCTATGGTGGTCTGCCCCTGTACCACGGGCGCGCGTGCAGCGATAGCGCATGGCATGTCGGATAACCTGATCGAACGGGCAGCGGACGTGATGATCAAGGAACGCCGCACGCTGATTCTGGTGCCGCGCGAGACCCCGTTCTCCGCCATCCATCTGGAAAACATGCTCAAGCTGGCGCAGCTCGGCGCCGTGATATTACCGCCCAATCCGGGTTTCTATCAGGCGCCGCGGACCATTGCCGATCTGGTGGATTTCGTGGTGGCGCGCATTCTCGACCAGCTTGGCATCGAACACGACCTGCTGCCGCGTTGGGGAGAAACGCCTTAATGGGCGCCAGCAAAAACTGGTTGAAGCGCACCCTGCCTTTGCTGTTTGAGCCGGACGGTGTTCGGCAAGAAATGGAGATGCCGATTTTTCCGCTTCATACTGTCCTGTTTCCTGGCGGGCTATTGCCTTTACGCGTGTTCGAACAACGCTATATGGACATGGTGAAAGCGTGCCTGAAAGAAGAAAAACCTTTCGGCGTATGCCTGATCAAGGAAGGCGAAGAGGTGGGCGGCGCATTGCCTAATGAAGTGGGCTGCCTTGCGCGCATTGTGGATTGGGATATGCATCAGCTCGGCGTTTTGAACCTGACCGTGTTGGGCGGGCAGTGTTTCAGTATCGATGAGCACCGCGTCGAAAAGAGCGGTTTGATGATTGCGCGGGTTACCTTCCTGTCAGCCGAAGAACCGCAACCGGTGCCGGCTGAACTTATCGCCTGCGCAACGGTGTTGAAATCCATTGTCGAGAAGGTCGGTGAGGATAATTTCCACAAGCCGCTGTATTATGACGATGCGGTGTGGGTCGGCTACCGTCTGGCTGAGGTACTGCCGCTCAAACTGCCCGCCAAACAAGCCATGCTGGAGATGAACGACAGCATGATGCGCTTGAAGATTCTGCATAAATTTTTACACCAACAAGGGCTGGCAGCCTAGCCAGACACGATTATTTTCCAAAAACGGCAGTCCTCTATCCACTGCGCGCCAAGCGAGTTGGCGAATCCTGCTGCCATCAAAGCGGATCGTTATCGCCCCCGGCGAGAAACACGATGCGCGCTTTACGTTTATAGCCCATGCCTCTATGCTTCAATTTTCTGAAAACTCATATTACCCATGGCCAAATTTTATCCTGCTTTGACGGAAGCGCTGACAACTTTCATTCAGCGGCAGCACCTATTTTTCGTCGCGTCCGCTCCGATTAGTGGACGCATCAACTTGTCACCCAAAGGGCTGGACGGGCTGCGCGTGGTGAGTGAGCATGAAGTCGCCTACCTGGATCTGACTGGCAGCGGCAATGAAACCGCCGCGCATCTCAAGGAGAATGGCCGGCTTACCTTGATGTTTTGCAGCTTCGAAGGACAGGCGCTGATTTTAAGGTTATACGGGAAGGGGCGAGTGGTACGGGCGGGAGATAATGATTGGACGCATTACCATGCCATGTTCAAGGCGCAGCTCGGCGAGCGGCAAATCATCGTGTTGCAGATCGAGTCCGTGCAAACCTCTTGTGGCGAGGGCGTGCCGCTATATGATTACCAGGGCGAGCGCGATTCGTTGCTGAACTGGGCGGAGAAAAAGGGCGAAGATGGAATACGCGAATACCAGCAGGAAAAAAATCGTATCAGTATCGATGGTCTCCCCACCGGTTTGCCCGAATGATCTATAGTTGCAATAGAAGAGAGGTGCCTATGAAACTCAATTTGTTATTCGCTGTTTTGGTTTCATGCGGGTTGGTCGCTTGCGACAAACCACCCCCGAACAAACCGCCGGTGCCGCAAATGGGCGATATCAAGCCAGCACCTGGCTTGTTCCAGGATCAGCGCAATGCGCTGGATAAAGCCAAAGGAGTCGGCCCGCAAATGGAAGAGCAGGCACAGCGGCAACGCGAGGCTGCCGAACAACAAGAAAAGTGAATCGATGAATCCTAAACGGTTGATCCTGATTGTTGTGCTGCTTATTGGCAGTATCGGCACTGCCTTGGCAATTGAACCTTCCACTGAAAATACAGCACCCATCCCCCAGGGGATCGAGGTTCCGCGCTGGTTTGCGAATTCCTTCCTTGATTTTCGGGAGGATGTTGCCGACGCTGCCAAGACCAAGAGGCGCCTGCTGATTTATTTCGGGCAGCAAGGCTGCCCCTATTGCCGCGAACTGGTCCAGGTGAATTTCAGCCAGAAAGATATTGTGGAGACCACGCGCCGGCATTTCCAGGCTATAGCGATCGATATGTGGGATGACCGCGAAACCGTGTGGCTGGACGGGAAGCGTCGTTCCGAAAAAGAACTGGCGGCATATCTCAAAGTAAATTTCACGCCGACCCTGTTGTTCCTCGATGAGCAGGGAAAAGTAGTGCTGCGGCTGAACGGCTATTACCCACCGCATAAGTTTCGCGTGGCGCTGGATTACGTGACCAAGCATATGGAAAATACGGTGAGTTTTTCCGACTATCTACGCAAGACCGCCCCAACACCGGATACCGGCTTGCTGCACGATGAGCCCTTCTTCACCAGTCCGCCCTACGCGTTGCAACGCAACAAAATTCCTGCCAAGAAACCGCTGGCAGTGTTTTTCGAGCAGCCGCATTGCGCTGCTTGCGACGAGATGCACATGGATGCGCTAAAGGAACCGGAAACAAAAAAACTGATTGAAAAATTCGAAGTAGTCCGCCTCAATTTATTCGGCAGACAGCCGGTACTCACCCCCGATGGAAGCAAGAGCAACGAAGCCGAGTGGGCGCGTGCGCTGAAGCTGGCTTACACCCCATCCATCGTGTTTTTCGATGAGCATGGCAAGGAAGTATTTCGTGTGGAGGCTTATCTCAAGGCCTTTCATTTGCAGTCTTCGCTCGACTACGTGGCAAGCCGGGCATACCTTACCCAGCCAAGTTTCCAGCGCTTCGTCAAAGCGCGTGGTGATGCGTTGCGCGAGAAGGGTGTGGAAATAGATTTGTGGAAATAGCTATTCCATTTCCAAATTAAAACGATAACCGCGTTGGCTTCGTCTTCGGCTCCTAGCCGTACTATTTGTACTGTCTTCGTCGCCTCATCCTCGCCGCCTTGTTCTCCTTTTAATTTGAAAATGGAATTACTCCCCTCTCCCGCTAGCGGGAGAGGGGCCGGGGGAGAGGGCAAGCACACCACGAATCTGCTCCAGCACCCCGTCCAACTGCTGCATAACATCGTTGTTCCAGAAGCGCATCACGGTATAGCCTTGACCGCGCAACCATGCGTCACGTTGCTGGTCATATTCAACTTGTTCGGCATGTTGGCCACCGTCAAGCTCAATGATCAACTGTCGCTCCAGACATACAAAATCCACAATGTAGCGCCCCATGGGTTTTTGCCGCTTAAATTTTAGTCCCATGAAACGATGTGCCCGCAGGTGATACCAGAGTCGTTGCTCGGCTTCGGTTTGGTTGCTGCGCAAGGTTTTGGCATTGTTGAGCATTTACCCTCTCCCCAGCCCTCTCCCGCAGGCGGGAGAGGGGGTGACGGAGATTCGCATTAACGATTTATGCCTAACAACTCGATCTCGAACTGCAATGTTGCATTAGGTGGGATCACATCACCTGCACCTTGCGCGCCATAGGCGATTGACGGCGGGCAAATAAGCTTTGCCCTGCCACCGATCTTCATGAGTTGCACACCCTCTGTCCAGCACTTGATTACATGGTTCAGCGGGAATTCTGCGGGTTGGCCGCGCTTGTACGAACTGTCGAATTCCTTACCATCCATCAACGTTCCCTTGTAGTGAACTTTCACCGAATCGGTTGCCGTAGGTTTAGCGCCAGTGCCGTCTTTCAATGACCAATAAATCAGCCCACTTTTGGTGACGACTGCCCCAGCGCCCTTTGGCGCGCCCGCTGTTGAAACGTCGGATTGCGCCCATGCGGGCACGGTGCTAATGACAAGCAGGATGGCAAAAAGCGTTTTCATGGGAATGCTCCAAGGAATTTTTTAAGCCTATATGATCTACGGTTGCTCTCCATCGTGCAAATTTGGTTGCCAAAAGGAATAGCTGCAGCAGGGATATTGCGATGGCTGGGAAGAAGTAACTAGAAGCGTATTGTGACGCCGCCGACAAAAGCGAGGTCGGCAGTAAGCTGAATACCATTGACGAAACGGTAAATCGGCAATTGCGCGTAAGCATATATCTGCACGGACTTGGATGCCGCGTAACGGAGGCCGGGGCTGATGAAAACGTATTTTCCGCCGGACAGATCCGGCTCTGCCTGAGCGCCAACATCGCGGGCTTTGAACAGGGCGTTGAGTTGGAGGGTGCCGGCGAGTGCGCCGGCTAAGGGCTGTGTATAGCCTGCGGTGAGAGAGGTGACACCGCCGGGGCGGAAGTCATCACGCGTCATCACAGCCTGCTGGTGTGTGCCTTGCGCGAACCAGGTCGAACCGACTCCGAAGCCGGGATGTGTATAGAAGGTTCCTATGATCACGTCGGTACTGCCTGAACCCGGCTGCAATGCGCGTTCCGCTCGGGTGCCGTCACCGTTGGCAACTGTGTGGCTGCCAGACGGGAGCTTTAGTCCGAACTGCAATCCGAAATTATTGAGAGGATCTTCGTCATTTGTGATGTTGTAGCTTGCCATCAGTTTGATGTCGCCCATCTTGGTGAAGTCCCACTTTTCGTAACTGGCAGTGCCCGTTGGGTCAGTAATATGGTCGTGAATGCGCTGCTGCAGCGGCACAGCAATCGAAACCCCCCAGGCATTAGATGCCGTGTAGTCATAAGTGGCGACGATATTGTGGTTGAGTGTACGGTTTTCCCGCGTGTCAGCCGTGTCATCAGCAGCCGAAATTTTCCGGTTTCCCTGCCGTAGTTTGTTCTGGTTGATGTACTCATAATGCAGATCAAGACGACTGCTTTCTGGGTCGGACGGTACGCCCTGCATTGCCCAATTGGTGTTTACGACACAGAATGCTTGGCCGCAGGAGGCATGAGCATCACTTATGACGGTCCCCATGGCTGCAAGGAGGGGCAATAGGGACAGGCAGTAGTGGGATTGGCTCATATAGGTTCCCCAAAAGGATAAAATTTTTGTACTATTCCGCGACAAAACACGGGGGTTGTGGATCGATCGCAGCACGGCCAGGCGACGCGGATTATGCGGTTTGCGGAGAAATGGGCGATTGTCCACCCCGCTGCGCGTTTCCTGCCGTGCTCTCGCTCCTCTTGCTTTCTCTTTCGGCCTGGATGGGGTAAATACGCCACTTATCCGCCTGCCTGCATTTCATGGAGTCACTCTAGACAGATTGTTCGAGACGATGGGCGAGTCAGGATGCAGCTCGCCCATTTTTTCCGGTGGCCGCGGCGGCGGTGCAGCGTAGAACACTGGATCCTTGTCGACGCCGCGTATTCCTTGCTGCGGATTGCGATGGAAGGGATGCTTCATGATTACCAGCCCTTCTTGCTGTGCCGCCTCGCGCTGTGCTATCTCCAACTCCTCGGCAGCTCGCCCATTCCAGGGCATGACGTAATAAGACGGGTAATCTCTATCCGGCAATTGTAGCCAAAGATATACCGCACTATCGCTTTTCGGACGAACCGCCAGCACTACCGCTTCTTTAGCATTGTTGAAGAATTCCTGGTCGATAGGCTTGGGAAGTGACAACAGTTGGTTGTAAAAATATAAAACCCACCCGATGGAAACCAACAAATAGCCAAGCGCCACAGTCCGAAACAAGAGGCTTCTCGTCGTTCTCAGCGAAAACAACGCGTACCCCAGCGAAATAAGCAGATAGCCGACCAACAGTGCTAGCAAGTGGCTCATTTGTAGGTACCAAAGTGGTAGCCGCCCGGTGCGTCGGTACGCAGCTTTTTCGGATTGGCATTTACGCTGCCCGGCACCAAGTCTCCGTGATCATCCAGTTTAAAGCGGAACACAGTAATTTCTTCGCCCTGCCTTTTAAGAGCCACGTCCGAAACAAGTATCTGCTGGCTGACACGGGAAATGCCGCTAGGTTTAATGGTGGAGACCAGCACTTTCGCTTTCACAGGCCACAAATTCGCGCGATTGAAATACATGTGCAGATTAACGGCGTATTCTCCCGCCGGAATGCTGCGCGAAAATGCATTCTCATAGTTAAGATTCGAGGCATCGTTGCGGAAGCCGATATCGTCCCGCAACAAATTGAATACCTGACCGCCCAGATTGGAGTAACCCACTGGCACATCGCCTGGCGCCTGCACCCAGAGATCCACATCAGCGTCGATCTTATCGTCCCAACGCACTTCCACGATGACATTTCCCGGCGCTTGTGCCGCCTTGCTATCTTCTTGTTTCGGTTTCGCCGGGTTGATGTGCGGCAGCATGATAATCACGAGCGATACAAACCCGAGCAAAGCCAGCGTGATCACATCCCGAAATACAACGTCGGAGTCGTCCTGTTCCTCCGCATCGAAAGAAAAGTGCTTGCTCATTGCTTGGTTCTAATCTGTATCCGGCGATTCGAGAATAGCGGCAATCAGATTGACCACGCCTGTGCGCAGCATGTTGTAGTTGGCGTTAAGCCAGAGATTGGTAATCGCGCCCACGAGCGTAGTGTAGAGCGCGACGCCCATGCCGTTCGTCAGCGCGCCGACCAACTTACCCACCTGCGCTGTGTCGCCGATTGCGTTGCTAGGTATGTTAGTAAGCACCATGATGAAGCCAATCACCGTACCCAACAACCCGAGCATGACGAGACTGGAAGAAACATATTTAATGTGCGCAATGCGCGCGAACAATTTAATCTCAAATGCCTCCTTCACACTCTCCTTATCCGCCCGCTTGCTGAGATCCTGAAATTCTTTGAGCTTGCCCCGGCCGCCCAGTTTGACCCAATTCAGTTCGCGGCTGGTCTTCCATACGCGATAGCCGCATAACGTTAAACCGTACAAAAAAAGTCCGGTGATGACATAAACAATGTATGAAGTATCGGCAATATAAACTGGCACCATCATGCCATGTAAGTGGAATACGAGCAGAATGGAAAATCCAACCACATTCAGTGCGATCCAGCGGTAAAACAATAAATAATCCCGGTTCATTTCAAATTCATTTTTAATATTTAATTATTTCGCGACAAAGCACGGCGGCTGTCGATCGCAACATGGTTATTTGAATTTGCATGGCCCTGCTTGAAAAGTCGGGCAGGTCGTCTTGGAGTCGGTTCGTACACCCAGCATATTCGCATCGGAAAAATCGGCGGCACTCAAATCTGCGCCTTCAAAGTTCGCGTTGGTGAGCTCGGCAAAAAGAAAGTGTGCTTCGTAAAAATCCCCACCTTCGAAGTTCGCTCCTTTTAACTCTGCACCTTCAAAATTCACATACTCCAATTTCGTGCGCCGGAAACTGGCGCCTGTCGCGGTGACTTTATACAAATTGGCACGGCTCGCCACTGCATCGTCTAAAATAATCTTGGCAAGTTGGCTGCCGGTCAGATTGGCGCCACTGATATTGGCGCGCGATAAATTGGCGCCATTCAGAATAGCGTTGCGCATATCCGCCCCAATCAACACTGTGCTAGCCAAGTTGGCGCCGCTCAAATCAGCGCCGGTCAGGTTCGCGCCGATGAGATTAATGCCAGCCAAATTCGCTTCGGTCAGATTGCAGTTCTTACATGCATTGGTGCGCAGCAATTGCGTGGCTGCGTTTTTCACGGCAAGGTCCTGCGCCCAGCCAGTGCCTACCGGTATCCCGAACACAGCGATAAACAGGAGGTGACGTGTCTTCATCTCTCCTCCAGCAGTAGCGATCCATTTATTTCTTAGTGGTGGCTTCAAACGCAAAGCGCGTTTGAACTGGTTTCTGCCCTTTCATTGTCACGGAGAAAATTGCCTTAACCGGAGCATTCGCGCGAATCTTCGGATCCTTGCCCACCAGGAGGTTCGCGCCGCTTGGGATAAGATTCACCGTGATATTGCCGGCTTCCATCACTAATTTCACATTCCCTGTCGCACCCACGGTCGATTGCGGATTGTCGCCGTGATCGGTTACCCACACGCGTAATTCGCCATTCGCCAATACCATTTCGAAATGGTATTGCTCGGCCATGCGCAGCTTGCCGCCATGCGCACCGGTGATGGTTTCCAGGTATTCATTGCTATGCGCCAACACGGCCGACGGCAGGCTTGCCAAAACAAAACCGGTGGCTAACATCAGTCGCTGCAAGCTGCGCGTGAAATCGAATTTTATTGCTCGCATTTCTCACTCCAAAAAAAGCGTGCCACCGCCCTGGTGGACTGCGGCACGCAGGGGGAGATTACACAGAGGTGCTGCGCGAGGCCTTCATGCCTTCCCAGTCCTTCGGCACCACTACATGATCGTGATGGCCGGCGGCGCTGGGGAGACGCGCTTCGATTTTGTCGGTATCAACATTGAGCACCACCAAGCCCGACTGCCCGCCCTGATTCCCGCTATATACGGTGGTCATATATTTACCATCCACCGTGCAATCGCAGGTATGGGGATCGGGTCCCGTGTCCCACTTGTGGACCACCTGCCAGGACTTGGTGTCCACCTTGGCGATATAGCCATTGTTCGGCTTGCGCGCCCACATGGTGAAGTAGGCCCAACGCGAATCCGGCACATTGCCCATGTGCAGCGGCAAGTATTTGTTGCCAAAGCCTTCGACGAACGCTTCTTTTTTCCACTTGAGCGGATTAGGATCGGTTGCCCGGTAAACGGCGATGTTGTTTTGCAGCACATTGTTACATGCGACAAAATATTCCCCGCTCGGCAAGAAGCCTGCTTCATGCAAGGGGGTAAGCACCGATGGTACGGCAAACGTCCAAGTGAAGCCTTGCTGCTTAACCAGCGGGAAGTTGTCTGGCGAACCTTTCGCGGTCGAGAGCAGTGCTTTAACTTCCCAGGTACGGGTATCGATAATCGCACAGCAACCTAGACGACGTATCAGGATCGCACCTAGCGGCAGCGTGGGATGCCAGGTGAACGCGTCCACGAATACCGCGGTCGGATCAGCCGGCATGAGTTCTTCGCCCAGCATTGCTTCATGCGAGGTTTTCATCCCCTTGCGTCCCTGGAAATCGAACTTGCCGGTGGCGGGATCGGGGAACACATGGCTGACATTGACTTGGCGTGCGATCGGGTCATAGTCCACGCGCAGCGCCTTGACGATCTTCGGGTTGTCATCAATCGTCGTAATCAGCACCATGTCTTTCTGCCCATCAGCGAAGGCAACGTATTTGTTCGCATTCTCGCCCACACCGATCGAGACATGCACGCCAAGCGCCATGCCCGTGGTCGCGGCAACGTCGTTCACCACCGTAATCGAGTTTTGCTTGCCCGAGCCGTCGAAGCGCATCTTGAACATTTTGAAGTCGCCGCGATCGCGCCACTCCGGAGAGTTTTCGTTGACGTAGGGCGACATCGGCGGCTGCATCGTCTGATAAAAGTCGAACCCCTTATACGGGTCGGCCGAGGGCATGGCGGCGATGTGATGCGGAATCGGCATATTGACACCCGTCAAACCATAGTTGAACCAGGCGAGCGTTTCCGGAACAGCGAGATCCAAGGCCGACACCGTACCGTTATATTTGCCGGGCAACAACAAGACATTGCCTTCAAATTTCTTAAAAAAATCGGCCTGCGCTTCACCAACCGGATCATGGCGTGCAGCGAAACTTGAGCTGGAATTCAACATTACGCCAGCGCCGGCGATACCGGCGGCAAGCGACCTTTTCATAAAATCACGTCGAGATATAGGCACCTGATGTCCCTCCTTAATAATGACTGAACGCGCAACTCGTTACGAGTCGAACAATGCTTTAAATGTCGCCCTTCTTCCACTGCTGCGGGCCAACAAAGATTTTCTCGATGGCACCCTTATCACTCACTAAGTAGGACGTCGGCAAACCGCGGAATGCAAGACGATTGGACAGGCCGGTTGGGCTCAAGGCATCGTTCGGTGCGACATACATCGGGCGCTTCAAGCCATGCTCCTTCGCAATCAGCCGCACGGTACTGGCCGTTGAGCTAATGGCCTTCTGCGGCCCGCCTTCCAGCGCGACACCGACGGTATCCGCATTGACGAATACCAAATTCACCTTCGCCGCGTTCTTGTCGACGAACTCCTCGATGCGCTTCAATTCATTCACCGAAACCGGCACGGCGGAGATGAAGAACACCACCAAGGAGCGTTTGCCGTGAATGACCGTGCCGAAGTCGACCTTCTTCGCCTGCGAGTCATAGGCCTCGAAATCCGTTGGCAGGATAGAACCGATTTTGAGTGGCGCCTGATAGACTTCGCCGCCGACTTGCTCCGCCGTCGGGAAAGTACCGTCCTTGCTATCGGCGTGCGCGGGTAGCGCGCAGCTTATGGTCAACCCTAGCGCGGCCAGAGCGGCGGCCAATTGGCTGCGCCGCATGCCCAGCCATGCTGGGCGTTGTAGCTGAATATCGCGATTCATTAAGTCTCCTCCTCAAATTACGCTGCTAATTACGAATTGACTTGACCCGAGCGAACAGACCAGCCGACGGCGAAACAGGATATTCTGTAATCACACTTTTGATTCACCCTCATGTGACCCTTAGCAAAGGGCGTGCCAACTATTAAATACATGGTAAACAATCGCTTATGGAACTGACGTGTGCGCGCACAATGAACGGATAGGAAAATCGTTTCAGCATGAAACACGGGCCCCGCTCGCCAGGGCACGGTTTAAGGCAGCTTCTTACATGCGCATCATGCCTTGATCGATGATGCCGCAGGCCACTCGCGGCCCCGAGTTGCCTGTGGGATCGGAGAAGTCGTCTTCATTCGCATGAATCACGATAGCGCGGTCGATGATAGAGTTGGTACCGATAAGCGCGAGCGTCATGCCCTCTACCACCAGATCCACATTCGCCACTCCATCCGGGCCGGCAACGATATTGCCGAGATCACCGAGATGGCGGTCCGGGTTTGTCGGCGCATTGTGGCGTCCGCCATATGGGCTATAGTGGCCACCTGCACTCATCGCGTCTGGCGAGTCGCAGTTGCCATTGGTATGCACATGGATGCCATGCTTGCCGGGCGTGAGTCCGCTCACGATGCCCGTGATATGCACTTTGGGCGCATATTCCTTGAACTTCAGCATACCCGTTACCTTGCTGCCCGATTTGGCCTCCAGTTCGGCGCTGACCGTGGTCATGTCTTCATGCGCGTAGGCGGTGCCACCGCCGAACAGGAGTGCACCTGTAGCAAGACTGAGGGATAAGCGTAGCCAAGCAGAGCGCGGCGCAAAACAAAATTTCATGGCGATTCCCTTGGGGTTGATGTAGGTCACAACGGGCGGAGACTAAGAGCCGCGCCACTAAAAATCAGCATGCATCGACCAGCTTTGTTTCATATCCGATTCAAAATGAAACGTGGTAACTAGAAAAAATCGCCCTGCGAGACAGCAGTCAAAATGTCGCGCATGTCTTGATCGAATGCGCGCAGCGCCGCCAGTCCTTCCTTGCTCAGCGTTTCTTTCGGTAGCGTCATGGCAATAAATGACGGGCGCAATACCATCACGATGGTTTTCCCGTTCTCCTCAAACAACGCCAGTCGGCACGGTGCAAACAGTTCGAACTCATGCGTCGTGCGCGTCACCGCATAGGCTTTGACCAGATTGCAAAACTCAATGAGCTGCACCGGCTTGGTCTCGATACCCCGTCCCTGCAAGGCTTCTTGCACGTTCAGCACGTTGATGATCATGTAATTTTTCGCCTCCAAGGCGGAGACCAAGGACTGCTTGACCGACTCGATATTGTCTTTGAGTTCCACTTGGTACTTGATGCGGGTGGTGGTCATCACAGCGCTGTCGCCCGCCGCTACATCGGTGACAACACCCGCGCAAGCCAGTACCGCCAGCAGCATGAGCAGGCGGCGTAAGTTGGAAAAGTATATTGTTAAGAAATGCTTCATCCGGACAATCTCCCTTGAAACAAAATGTACCACTAAGGAGGAGGCCAGCAATGTCCGTGCCAGGAGATGGAAAAAATTAGAAGCGGGCTTAAATACCGCGTTTCAACTCTCCGCCAGCAGGGCGTGCAATATTGTATTCGCGTATCTTGCGCCACAGCGTCGTACGGCCGATTCCCAACTCTCGTGCCGCATCTGAAAGGTGGGGATATTTGCGCAGCGCATTCTCGATGAGGGCGCGCTCAGATCCGGCAAACGTACCCACGGCTACCGCTTCAGGCGGTGCCATATGCTCCACCGCCTGCGGACGGTACTGCAGCAAATCCTCTGGCAGCGTATCGAGATCGATGGCGCCCGCTTCATCCGCGAACACCACCATTTGCTCCACAAAATTCTCAAGCTGGCGGACATTGCCCGGATAGGGGTAGGCCATGACGTGCGTCATGGCGCGGGCCGTAATGTGCAGACCGTGGCGCCCATACTTGCGTCCGTAGCGTTTGATAAAGACTTCCAACAGCAGGCGCAAATCCTCCAAGCGCTCGCGCAAGGGGGGTAATTGCAGGCGCACGCCGTTGATGCGAAAGTACAGGTCGGAACGAAAATGTCCGCGATCAATGAAATTGCCCAGGTCTTGATTCGAGGCGGAAATCACGCGCACATCCATCGTCTTCGGCTTGTTCGATCCGACGCGACGGATTTGCCGGTCTTGCAAAACGCTGAGTAACTTTGCCTGCATCGCAGGAGAGAGCGTGTCGATTTCATCGAGGAAAATAGTGCCCTGGTCCGCTTCTTCGAACAGCCCGGCACGCGAGTCCGTGGCGCCGGTGAAACTGCCGCGCATATGACCGAATAACTCGCTCTCCAACAATTGTTCCGGCACGCTCGCGCAATTGATGCTAACGAAAGGCTTGCCGTTGCGATGACTATGTTCGTGGATCAAGCGCGCGATTTTGGTCTTGCCGGTACCGGTTTCGCCGGTAATCAGTACGCTGATATCGGTATAGGCCAGCCGTCCGATTTTAATCAGTAAAGCGCGCATGGGTGGCGTTGTCGCCACGATTTCGTCCTCGATCGGCCGGGAGTGCGTCTGACCGCTGACGGGAGAAATGACCCGCATCACTTGGCTGGCGTGAATTTTGTCGAGAATGTCGCGTTCACTGAAAGGCTTGGCCAAATAATCAAACGCCCCCAGCCGCATCGCATCCACTGCGGTTTCAATGCTGCCGTAGGCAGTGATCAGGATGACTGGAAGCCCGGGTTGGATCTGTTTAATTTCGCGCAGCAAATCGATCCCCGACATGCCTTCCATGCGCAAATCGCTAATTACCAAATCGAATGGCGCGCCCGCAAGCAAAGCCAAGGCCGCCTCGCCACTGGCCGCGTCAGCCGTGTCATAACCCGCATTTTGCAGCATCAGCGCTAGGCTGCGGCGCAGGCTGCGCTGGTCGTCAACTAATAATATTCGCATAGCCAAATTGGGGCTCCATCGTACCGACTGGTTGGTTCGGTATCGGAATCATCAACAAGAACGTCGTGCCGCGCCCTGGCACGCTCAGAATGCGAATCCGGCCGCGCCAGTCCTGGACGAAGCGCTGCACAATCGCCAAGCCCAACCCCGCGCCATGTGAACGCTGAGTGTAGAAAGGCTCGAATATGCGCTTACGTTCTTCGAGCGAAACGCCTTTGCCCGTATCTGTAATAGCAAAAAACAAATACCCCGGACGTATCGTGAGACTGGCTTTTATCCGACCGCGTCCCGGGATTGCCTGGGCCGCGTTCAGCAACAAATTCCACAGCACCATTTCCAGCGCATCGGCATCGAACATCAACACGCCTCCGCCATTGCGCACCACGACGTCGACCTGGATGGACATACCTTCGCGTTCGATGTGATGTTCCAAGGCACCGCAGACTTTGTACAACAAAACCTCCATGATCACGGGGTCACGCGAGGCGGGACGCGGCTTACCAAAAGTAAGAAAATCACGCGTCAATTTATCCAGGCGAAACACTTCATCCTCGATAATCTCCAACGCTGTGTGCGCCCTGCCATTGGGCGGGCAATCCGCTTTCAGCACCGACACGCAGTTGGCGATTGCGCTCAGGGGATTTCTGACTTCGTGCGCCACCGACGCCGCCATTTGCCCCAGCGCGGCAAGACGCTCGCTGCGAATTTTGGTGGCCTCCGCGAGCACTAGTTGCTGGTTGATCTCAGCCACTTTCCGGTAACTGCTTGCATTGCTGATCGCGATCCGCACCTGGCCAGCGAGCAACTCACCTTTGGAGAGCGTCATCTGGCTGAAAGGTATTAACGCTTTACGCACCAACATCATTACGCCGATGAGCTGGTTTTCGTCCACCAATGGAAACAGCGCAATCGCTTTATCTTGGCCATACGCGTCCAGCCCGTCCCTTGCACCACCCGGCCCGATGGCCCAAGCCCGCGGCTGATACTGTCCATTGATCTCGGCGAGTAATTGGGCGCACAACTTGCCATCCTTGCACCATGCCTGGGCCTGCTCACATGAGCCATCGCGATTTACATTGAACCAACGGGCCGCGATAGAGAAAGCGCCATCCGCGTCATTCGGCAGCCACACCACGGCACCATCGGCCTCCAGCAGTGCAGCGCTTTCCTGGCAGACCGCCGATAGCACGGCGCTCAGATCCAGCGTCGAAGTCAACATCGTCGATACGCGTAACAGTGCGGCACGGAAAGCGTTTTCTTGCTGCCAATCGAGATAAAGCAAGGCGTTATAGATAATCGGGCCTGCCTCCGAAGCCAGCGCGCTCAGTTCAGTATGCGAAGCCGCGAGCGCCTCTGGCGCGACACCCGAAAACTTGAGATAGCCGAATCGATTGCCATGGGCCACCAGATCAAGGCAAGTCCAGGATGACTCGCGCGCAACGCCGACACAAGTCCATACCAGATCTTTGGATCGGCAGTGCGCCGGGAGCGTGGCGCTCTCAGCTTCCACCCGGATTGGATGCCGGGATCCGGCGAAGCGCGGGCTGCGCGCTAATTCGGCCACTCTGTCCTCGGGAACCAACAGCACCAACTCATAGGTACTGAACCCAATTTGTTCGCTTACCGCGTGACCGATGACCTCCAATGCATGCGGAACATCGAGCGCGCCAATCGCTTCCAGCACCATGCGATTGCGTGTATGTAGTTCGCGATTGGTTTTATGGATCTTGCGCTGGGAGCGTTTAATTCGGATGTTCGCACGCACAATCATGGCATGGGAGCGCTGCGTGGCGTCTAGCGCCAAGAGAAATCCCACCGCCAGACTGACCAGCATCCCCAAATAGAACAGAACCTTGACGCCATGCCACAGCCACCAGGGGAAATCCCACATATTGGAAAAACCAAACAGGAGCGCGCTCTGCGCAAATAGCAGCAAAAAGCTCCCTACCACCAACATCAACACATGTCTGGTTTCGCGGTAAATTTTATAGAGCAGCAGCGCGGAGATGGCATAAAGCAGCGCGGCCAGGCCATGGGAAAAGTGCACTTGGGCGGAGAACCGATAAACCTCCAACGGCTCGTGCACGATATAACCGGGCAGCACGGATCGATATAGTACCGCCACTCCAAACATGAACAGCAGGCCAACTAAAATCCATTTCACGTCGTTTACCGTCAGCCGGTAAACGCGTCTTATTTGCTGCATGAGTCCCAGCGTAATGAGTGCTCCACCTGCCAATGTAGAAGCGGTGTGAAAGGCGACGAAGCTCTCGGATGCGTCCACCGGGTTGGTGAACGCATGGAGGATGTCCAGCGATGCCATAGCAATAAATGCGCCGGCGAATAGCCACAGCGCACGTTCGCGCCGGCGAATAGCCACCGCGCCGATCAGGCAAGCAATCAAGCCAGCGACAAAGCCGCAAAAAATCTCGACCAGCCAGTGCGCCTTGGGCTCGATATAAAGTGTATTGAGTATCTCTGGATTGATGCTGCGAAACATCAGTACCGGAAACAACACCAGCACGGCCACCCAGATGCCTAAACCGATCTCCAGCGGATCGCGATGCACACGAGGTCTCCTCGTCAGAGACGAAAGCGCCGGCAACGCATAACGTGATGTCTTAACCAGCATAAGTGAGATTCCAGTGTACGCGCCGCGTACGGTTAAATTCTAGGCACACAGTCTGGCTAGGCTGAAGCCGGTATAAAACGTTGCGGCCAGCGCCGCGCCATCCAGGCAAACAAGGTCGGAATTACGATCAAATTTAGCAGCGTCGAACTTAGCATACCACCCAGCAGAACGATGGCAAGAGGCCGCTCCAACTCCTTACCAACCGGGTTGCCGAGAATGAGCGGAATAACCGCTAAAGCCGCGGTGAACGCTGTCATGAGGATCGGCAATAGCCGGTCTGCCGCTCCCCGAAGTGCAAGCTGGGTGATGTCTTGCAACGCGCCCTGCCGCGCCAAAAATTGCAGCCGCGAAATCAGCAGCAAACTATTGCGTGTCGCCACGCCGAACAACGCAATCATGCCGATCAAAGACGATACATTGATAGTTTCCCCGGCAATGGCCAAGGCGATCACGCCGCCGATCAAAGCCAGCGGCAAATTCAGCAGCACCAGCAACACCAAGGACCAGCGCCGGAACGCTTGGTACATGATCACCGCCATCAGCACCAAGGCCGCAGAGGAAGAAATGAGCAACGAACGCGTCGCCCGTTGTTGGCCTTCATAATCGCCGCCAAGTTCCAGCGAATAGCCAGGCGGCAGCTTCACTTTCTGCTGAATGCGCGCCATGGCGTCATTTACCACGCTATTTAGATCGCGACCGGAAATATTCCATTGCACTACCGCACGCCGCGCGCCATCGTCACGGTTAACCATATACGGCTCGCGCACGCCGGCAAATTGCGCCAGCTCGCGCAGCGGCACGGCGCTACCGCTGGGGCTAATCAGCGGCAGCTCGCCCAGCACTTGCAGGTTGTTGCGTGCATTCTCGTCGACCCGCAAGAAGATATCGAACGTGCGATCCTGCTCCAACACCCGCGACACGGCAACGCCATTCAAGGCCTGGGTCACTTGCGCCACTATCGCGCCCGGGGTGAAGCCATAAGCCGCCGCCGCTTCGCGTTTTACTTTGATATCGATGCCCGGCACCAGAATCATCGGTTCCATTTGCAAGTCGGCGATGCCCGGCACATCCTTGATCGCGGCGTAGATTTCCTGCTGTTTCTGTTGCAATACGCCGAACTCCTGCCCATAGAGTTTAACCACCACTTGCGAGCGCACCCCGGACAAAATTTCCGACATGCGGTGGCTGATGAATTGAGAAACGTTAGCGGACATGCCTGGAATCTGCGCCAATTTTTCGCGGATGGTACGCATCACCCCCGGCACATCGGCCACACCAGATTTCAGAGTGATATCGAACTCGCTGAAATTAACCGGCTGCGCATCCTCGTCCAAGCGCGAACGCCCGGCGCGTTGCGCGAAACTGGCAATTTCCGGCATGGCGCCGATGGATTCTTGAATCTGACGGCCCACGCGCAAGTTTTCTTCGAGCGAGGTACCAGGCATCAGCGTGGTTGCAATCACCAGATTACCTTCATGAAACACGGGGATAAACGAACGCCCCAAGGTCGGAACCAACAGCGCCGCAACGAGCAACAACACTAGAAATGCGCTCATCACGGGCAGCGGGCGGTCAAGCCAGCGCGCCAGAAACGCGCGATACCAAACCAGCACGTGTTTGGAGATGGGGCTTAAATCGAAAGACAACTGAGTCTGGGTGCGGCCCATCAAGTAGTAGCAGAGCACGGGAATCAGGGTAATCGCCACCAACAGCGAACTGCCGATGGCGGCGATATAGGAGAATGCCAAGGGGCGGAAAATGCGGCCCTCGATGCCTTCCAGGAAAAAGATCGGCATGAACGCCACGATGATAATGAAAGTGGCGAACACCACTGAGTTGCGAATCTCGCGCGATCCTTCGTAGATAATTTCCAGCGCGGCAAGCGGCTTGGCGGCAGCCTTGTTTTCACGCAAGCGGCGCAGGATATTTTCCACGTCGATGATCGCATCGTCGACCACCTCGCCAATGGCGAATACCAAGCCGCCCAAGGTCAACGCATTAATGCTGGCATCGAAGGCCCACAACACCAACACACCCGCCAGTAAGGAAGTGGGGATCGCGATCAAGCTGATGACGGTGGGCCGCCAGCGGAACAAAAATAGCAGCAACACCAGCGCCACAATAATCGACGAATGCAGCAGCGCATCTTTCAAGTTAGTGATGGAGGCTTCGATAAAACTTGCCTGGCGGAATACATTGGGAATGAGCTGCACATCCTTGGGCAGATTCGCGCCCAGTTGCGCCAGCACTTTTTCAATGCGGTGCGTGGTATCCAGTGTATCCGCGCCCCACAGCTTGGACACGGTGGCGATAATGGCCGGGCCGCCATACATCTGCCCGTCGCCGCGCTTAATCTCGCTGCCGAGCTGGATATCCGCGACATCCGACAAGCGGATCGGCTGGCCTTCACGCAGCAGCACCAGGGTGTTGCTCAAATCCGGCAAGGTCTTCACCCAGCCATTGGCGCGCAGGAAATATTCTTCTTCTGCCGTCGGGTACACGAAGCCGCCCGGCGCAGCAGCGTTAGCGGCACGCACCGCGCGCCCGATGTCATCTACCGAGACGCTGAGCTTGCGCATGCGGATGGGGTCCATCATGACTTGGTATTGCTTGACCCCGCCGCCGACCGCCACTACAGAGGCGACGCCCGGCTGCGCCAGCAGGCGGTTGCGGAAATCCCAATCCACCAGCGCCCGCAATTCGTGCTCGCGATTTTGGCCAGACCAATCCACCAGCGCGAACTTGAGCAGCCAGCTCACCGCCGAGGTCACCGGCATCAATTGCGGTGTCAGCGCCGCCGAAGGCAATTGATTCTGCGCGAGTTGCAGGCGCTCCTGGATGATCTGCCGCGCGCGGTAAATATCCACGCCCCACTTGAACACAATGGTGATGCGCGATAAGCCGACCGAGGAATTGGAGCGAATGTGCTCGATGAAGGGTGCACCTTGCACCGTGACTTCAATCGGCCGCGTGACGAGCGCTTCGACGTCGGAAGCCGAGTAACCGGGCGCCTCGGTTTGAATCTGTACCTGCGGCGGGGCGAATTCCGGAAACACATCGACCGCCATGCGTCCCGCTACGATCAGCGCCGCCACTGCCAGCAAGCCATAGAGCAACAACACCGGCAACCGGTTATGCAAAGACCAGCGAATGATCCAGTCAAACATGCGGCCAACCTCGTTTAATCCAATTCCAAATTAAAACGATAACCGCGTTGGCTTCGTCTTCGGCTCCTTGCCATACTAGTTGTACTGTCTTCGTCGCCTCATCCTCGCCGCCTTGTTCTCCTTTTAATTTGGAATTGGAATTAGTCGTCATGATGATGTCCGCCCACGGGAACCGGGTTTGCCGTCATGCGATAGAGTCCCTCCAGAATCATCTTGCCTTCGGTGACCACCATCGCATTCGGCGCGATACCCGATATGCGCAGGGCTTCGGCACTCTCCGATAAAACACTCACCGGCTGTCGCAAATATTGCTTGGCGCCGCGCTTTACATAAACTACGGGACGCAGTTGTTGGCCCAACACCGCATTGCGCGGTACCCACACGCCATAAGCGGCAGGCAAGTGCACCGCGAGATTGACTGCCTGCCCCATGGCCAGTTCCGGCACAGGCTGTCCCAGTGGCACGAGGAAGCGCGCGCGTTGGCCGCGGCTATCGATGGCCGGCACGACTTGGCTAATTGTGCGGTGTAAAGTCTTGCCGCTGGGGAGATCAATGTCCACCTGTGCCCCGGGGCGCACTGCGGCTTGCTGGTCGAAATACAGAAAGCCCTCGATTAAATACGGTCCTTGTGTCGTCACCATGCGCGCCACTGAGCGACCCATCACTACGAATGCCTTCATGGTTTTGTCGCCGGCATTGATCAAGGTGCCGGGCTGGGTGAAAACGTCGGTAATAATACCGTCGGCCGGCGCGGGGAGAAGTATCTCTTCCACCACCTCACCTTTATCGACCAATGCTTTAATCTGGGCATCAGTCATGCCCCACCAGCGCAAATTCTCGCGCGCGTCTTTCATGTAGTCGGACAGCCTCCCTTCTTCCCGCAGCACCTGTAATCGCTCTTCATTTTTCAGGAATTGCAAATAGCCTTTTTGCGTGGTGATGAATTCCGGGTTGAAAATGGAAACCACGGCTTGGCCTTTGCGCACCACATCGCCGGCGCGAGCAAATACCTGCCGAATCTGGCCGCTGATGTAAGCATTGATATCGAGCACCGCTTTTGCATCTGGGGCCACTTGACCATAGGTGTGCAACACAGTTTGCTGGTTACCTGGCTGCGCCGCGGCGAAATTGAATATTGTCTGATCGTCTTTTACCTGCGCGGGTAAGGTCAGTTCATGCGGGACGTTGTCCTCCTGCGCCGCGCCTGCAAACTGCGAGGTATCGCCGTGCCCCCAAGCGCAGCTCGCTACGGCCCATATCGACCATGCCGCCAAGCGGGTAAGCTTAAGGCGCATGTGCATTTCCTTTGAACTGCACCATGACTGGCAAGCCCTCGGCCAAGGGCAGTCGCTCTGGATGTTGCGCCAACAGTAGACGTACCCGTTTGCGCTGGGTCACGGGGTTAACGAAGGAAAATACGCGCTCTACTTTTGCTTTGACCGTCATGCGCGTGCCGTCAGATGTCGGCATCAACACCTCGGCGCCGGCACCGGGCTTGATTCCCGTCGCGTCTGTAAGCGGAATCTGTGCCTCCACATACACCGCCTCTGGCTTGGCGATGGTAGCCACGGTAGTACCAGTCGTGGTGTAGACACCACTTTGCCCGCCGGCGTTGACGATCTGCTCATTGACGACATTCAGGCTATAGAGATAACCCGCGATCGGCGCTTTAAGAGCAATGAGCTTGAGCGGCTCTTTGGTTGCATCCAGCTGCTTGATATCCGCTTCCGACATGCCGCGCCAGGCCAGATTCATGCGCGCATCAATCAGCTTCTCGTTAGAGGTCATCGAAAAAGCCTGCACCGCATCCATGTTGGTAATGAGGCCGAGATAGGTTCGCTGCACGGTTTCAAGTTCAGCACTCTCCAATTCTCCCAACACCTGGTCGCGCGCAACGCGCTGGCCGACATAAAGGTTGCGCAGATTTTTCAGGCGCGCATTGATCTTGACCACCACGCTCACTACTTGGCGCGGATCAATTACGATAATGGCAGGATAGAGTTGCGGCACAGCATGGTCATCGTGATCATCATGGTGATCGTCTGCGGCAGGCGCGGCAGGTTGCGCCTGCGCGTTAAACGCCAGGGCAGTGCAAAAAATAAACGATGAGATGGCGCGTCGAAACATGGCTGATGCCGCACCCAGGCAGAGATAACGTTAAACCTATTGCAAAGACCATGCCATTGATAAACGGCTTGTTTTCATTGGGATTAGGCGAGGTGTCTAGCGCGTTGTTTCGCGTAGATGTTCCATATTGGAACTATTTTGGAACATCGGCGCGGATCGCTCTTGTCCAAAATAACTTATGACGTTGATCTACCCAAAGGTCGATTGGCAATAATGGCAGCTTCTGATGATCCCACATCAAACGCCACCTTGGAGTAAAAAATTATTCTTCCAGCAGCCGCTTAATTACCGCTCCCGCCAGCATGAAGCCAAATAACGGTGGCATATAGCTGATGGTGCCGTTCACCGCGCGTGGGCGTCCGGGGCCAGGCACCGGCTCGGGTGGGCGTGGTGCGCTGGGTTGTTCGTCAGAAAATACCGTGAGTATTCCCTTGCGAATGTTGTAGTGGCGTTGCAGGCGCTTTCTCATCTGGCGTGCCAGCGGGCACATTTCGGTCTTGCTGATATCGACGATCTTGATCGCGCCGGGGTCGAGGCGGTTGCCTGCACCCATGCTGGATGCGACCTTCAGGCCGCGTGTGAAACTCTCCGCCACCAATGCCACCTTGCAAGCCAGTGAATCGATGCAGTCCACCACGTAATCCGCATCGGCAGGCACAAGCTGGTTGACGTTTTCCGTGTTGATAAATTCCTTGACGATGGTCACGTGGCAATCCGGATTGATATCGCGGACACGGGCCAGCATCAGGTCGGCTTTGGACTGCCCCACGGTGGAAAGCAGCGCGGGCAGTTGCCGGTTGATATTGGAGGCGGCCACCACATCGTGATCGACCAGCGTCAGCCGTCCGATTCCGGCGCGGGCGAAGGCTTCCACGCAGTAGGAGCCGACCCCGCCGAGTCCCGCGACGAATAGATGTTTGCTGGCGAGTTTCTTCAGTCCGTCGTCGCCAAGCAGGATATGGGAGCGTTCGAACTGTGGCGGGAATGTTGTCATTTTGCTAAACCAGGATGATCACTCCAAGTATTGTAAAACCATTTAAGTGCGAACGGCGGCAGCAATGTAGTGAGCGCGATCACGATGAGCAGGGCGGCGTACAGCTCTGCATTCAAGATGCCATTGCTGAGCCCGAGCTGGGCGAAGATCAACCCCACTTCACCACGTGGCACCATGCATAGGCCGATGGCTGTCTGGCGCAGGCGGTTCTCCCGGATCAGATAGCCTGCTGCCATTTTGCCGGCAAAGCCGACCAGCAGCAGTACGCCGGCAAGCTGCCAGATAAACGTCGAACCCCAGTTCACGGTTTTCAAGTTAAGGGAGACGCCGACCATCACGAAGAAAATCGGCGAGAACAAATGAATCAGCGGCCTCACCTGATGCTCCAGCCGCTCTGTCAGCTCCGGGCTGGCGGCCAGCACTCTGTTGAGAAGCGGAGTAAACGGCACACGCAAATGCCGGGCAATGGTGACGCGGAACTGTTGTCCCATGGCAATGCCGGCAGCGAAGCCCCCCATGATGACCGGCGCACCAACCACGTGAGCCAGATAGCTGAACAGCATGATCAGGCTCACCACCATGGTGAGCAGCAGGCCAGGCGACGATGCTGTGCGGTCGAAGTGGTCGATCATCCAGGCCATCGCCTTAGCCGCGATCGGCGCTGCCAGCATGAATAGCAAGATATACAATCCGACCGTGCCAATGGAGGCGGCAGTTACGTCGCCCAGCACGGCAAATTGATACAAAAAAGCCAGGGCAATGACGCCCAGGATATCGTCCAATACAGCTGCGCCGATGACGATCTGCGCTTCATCCGAGCTACGCCGCTGGAGGTCGGTCAGGACGCGCACGGTAATGCCGATGCTGGTCGCAGTGAGCGTGCCGCCGACGAACAGACTGGTAATCTGAGACAGGTCGAACATGTAACGAGATGCCGCAAATCCCAGCAGGAAAGGCAGGATGAAGCCGGCTAATGCCACGATGACCGGCTTGGCGCCGGCCTTGGCCAGCCGGAATACATCCGTATCCATGCCCACTTCGAACAGCAGCAGCACGATACCGATCTCTGCCAGGATTTTTAGCGTGTCGTTCGGTGTTACCCAGCCCAGCAACGATGGGCCGAGCAGAATTCCAGCTGTCAGTTCACCAATCACTGCAGGCACGCCAAAGCGTGCCGCTAGCTCAGACAGGAAGCGCGCGCTAAGCAGTAATACCGCCAGCATGAGAAAAAAGCCGTGTAACTCCATGATTCGGACATCCTGCAATTTTATGGTTACTACCTTGTAAAGCCGTAATGGAGCGGATTTAAGCTAGGCCACACAAAGTATTTAGGCAAATCATTATTGCACAAATATATTTCTTGTAATAATCTGTAAGTATTGTGTATGGAAAGAAGCCGGAGGCATGTGATGACAGAAAAGCACCCGTTGAATACGCCTTTTGCGAGCGAACCAAATGTAGATGGACGCGCTGCACGCATCAGCGAAGTGCTTAAGAATTTCAGGATCGCTTTTCGTGCGGTGCAAAACCACTCCGCCTGGGTTGAGGCCCAGTGTGGCCTGAGCGGCGCGCAGTTGTGGGCGATGTGGGAGCTACTGACATCGCCGGGATTGAAGGTTAGTGAATTGTCCAAAGCCATGTCGATCCATCAGTCCACCACCAGTAATCTGCTCGATAAACTGGAAAGAAAAGGGCTAATTAAGCGAGAACGCAAAGGGCCGGATCAACGCGTGGTCAGGCTGTATCTTTCAGCCGAGGGTGCCGCGATTGTCAATCGCGCTCCCCATCCACCTCAAGGGGTGCTGACTGACGCCTTGTCGCGCCTTCCTGACGAAGTCTTGGAAATTCTGGGAACAAATATGGAGTGCCTGGTAGCGCAGATAAACATGAAAGATGAAAAGGCGGCGCACGAACCGCTTTATGAGCCATAGGTTTGATTTTCAGCAATTTTTTTAGAAAGTAAGGAGGCACTTATGCAACAACAAATCGATATTTTCGTTTCTTCGCTTATGACCTTCTGGGGACAGATCGCGATGTTTATACCGAAATTGGGAGCGGCACTGCTGCTTTTATTCATTGGTTGGCTGTTCGCTAAGGTGGTGCGAACGGGCGTTAAACGATTGTTACAAGTCGCGCACTTCGATGCATTGGCGCAGAAATCCGGAGTGGAAGAATTCCTCAAACACGGCGACATGAGTATCACGTTGAGCGGTGTCATTGCAGAAGTCAGTTATTGGTTGGTGATTCTGGTGGTGATTGTCACCACCTCTAACAGCCTGGGGCTGCAAGCAGTGGCTGAATTGTTTAATCGCGTGGTGTTGTATCTGCCCAATATTATCGTAGCTATTCTGGTACTGGTATTCGGTACGCTCATGGCCAGATTCATTAATCGCATGGTGTTTGCGTGGTTGAATAACCTCGGCATTGATAGTGCGTTGACCATTAGCACCGCGGCTGAATATGGCGTGCAAATTTTTGCGCTATTTGTTGCGTTGGAGCAACTTAACATTGGCACGCAAATGTTGACGGCAGCTTTCATCATTTTGTTCGGTGCCATTTGTCTAGGTCTGGCGCTGGCATTTGGCTTGGGCGGCAGGGAGTGGGCCGCAGGGGTTATTGAAAAACTGGCGGAAAGAAAGCGCAAGCCCGGCCGCTAGAATTTCCTCCAAGGCCTCACAGGTTTTCCACGCATCCCTTCCGAAAACGGCAGGGGTGACCTAGTGGTCGAACAGTAGAAACTTAATCATCGAAAGAGAATGGTTGGTTTGGTGGTATGGCGGGCTTGCCATAAAATTAACCTGTAACCAACTTATTCAGCAAACGAGCCATGCCTAAAAAAACGTTCATCCGTTCGAAGCGAGTCTGGCTATCAGTGCGACACTGGAGGCGCCGACTGATTTTCTGGTCGGGGGCTGTAGCTGTCGGTGTTGCGGCCATTCTGTTTGCTCTCGGCGGCGAGTATGCGAATAGTGCGCTGCATCAACTACTCAATACTTCTCCCTATTTGCCATTGGTGGTAACTCCTGCTGGGCTTGCGCTGGTAGTGTGGATTACGCGCAAATATTTTCCCGGTTCGCAAGGCAGCGGTATTCCTCAGACGATTGCCGCGCTACAAATCACCGATGCAGATGCACGCGAAAAATTGCTATCCCTGCGTATCTCTGCCGGGAAAATCGTACTTACTTTAATTAGCTTATTGGCTGGTGCTTCGGTTGGACGCGAAGGGCCGACAGTGCAGATCGGCGCATCAATCATGCATGCAATAGGGCGTTTTGGACATTTCTCTCGCCTTGAAACGGAGCGCGCGTTAATCCTTGCAGGCGGTGCGGCCGGAGTGGCTGCGGCGTTCAATACGCCGTTGGCCGGGATCGTGTTTGCCATTGAGGAAATGAGCCGCTCATTTGAAGAGCGCACTAGCGGCAACGTACTTACCGCAGTCATCATGGCGGGTATCGCTTCTTTGGCAGTGCTGGGAAATTACACCTATTTCGGTCACACCACGGCATCGCTGGATCTCAACCGTGGCTGGCTGGCAGTCCTTGCCTGCGGGGTGGCCGGTGGCTTGTTGGGCGGAATTTTCAGCCAAGTACTAATTCGCTCCGCGCATTTTCTGCCGGCTCGGGTGTCGCATCTCATGCAGCATCGCCCGGTGTTATTTGCCGCTTTATGCGGCTTGCTGCTTGCGGTGATCGGCATCCTGTCGGGCAGTACGACTTATGGCACTGGTTACCACGAAGCGAAGCAGATTATGGAAGGTACTTCCATGTTGCCGGAAACTTACGGCATGCTCAAAATGCTCGCAACCATTGTGTCCTATCTGAGTGGGATACCCGGCGGAATTTTTGCGCCCTCTCTGGCGGTGGGCGCAGGTTTCGGTTCCAACATTGCGGGCTTGTTTCCTTTCGCACCAGCGGGTGCTGTGGTGATTCTTGGCATGGTGGCGTATTTCGCCGGAGTGGTACAGGCACCGATTACTGCCTTTGTGATCGTGATGGAGATGACGGACAACCACACCATGGCTATTCCACTGATGGCAGCGGCGGTGATCGCCTACGCAACCTCCCGGCTGGTCTGTCCGGTGCCGCTGTATAAGGCACTAGCAATACGCTTTCTGACGTCTGCCGCTAAGCCCTAAAACTTATGTTGTGCTGCTGTGTCGTCCTGTGATGGCGCTTCAGCACGTGCCTTTTTAACCTGATCTGAAAGGGCGGAAGATTGTTGTTCCAGCTCCGTAATGCGACGCTTGTGGCGTTTCTGCTCAAATCCCCGCTTCACGACGGTTGGCAGGAACAGCAAGGCGCTGATGCCCGCGCCTAAGGCGAAGGTGAGCAGCATGGTTATCCATAATGGACTTTCGAAGCGCCATGAGATAAACACAATTGACACGGGCAGCGTATTTTGCAGCATGAATACCGCGCCAAGAACTACCCCGATTATTACCATTGCGATGCGGAACGACATGAGGAACCTCCTGATTTTGATTATGCCTTGTTGACTGGTTCGGTAAGAGAGCTTGGCATGAAATGACTTAGTTCCATTGAGGCGACACCTATACGAACCTTGCCGCCGGATTTTTTGACATCGGTTAAGACCTTAACAGAAATCGCATCGAGCATAATTCGGCGCCGCCTGTAATGCGTAACATAGCGCAGAGTGAAATTCACCCAGTTCTCGTTGAAAGTGATGGAGACTATAGGTTTTAGCGAAGCGTCTTCAAGCAGATATTTGTTCAACATCTGCCACCAGTTGATGGCTGCCTCGGCCTCAAAACCACCGACAATTTCATTCGCCGCATTGAGCAGGATGTTACGCATCAGCTCATAGTCGCTGCCAAAATGAACGGGTAAAACGACTTCGGCCCATAAAAAATGGAAATCGCCTAAATACTTGAAAACCGGCCCCTTGAACACGAAGCTGTTGGCCACCCGGACAACGCGGCCATTATATAAATCACCGCGAATCCATTCGCCTGTTTCCATGAGCGTGCTGCGTAACAGTCCAATGTCAGTTTCGTCGCCTTTGAAGCCGCCGAGCTGAACCCGGTCACCAACCTTGAGGAATCCGCCAAACGAAATAGCGGCCCAGCCAGCCACGCTGGCGATGACTTCTTACAAGGCGAATGCGATACCGGCTCCCCCTGCTACACCCGTTGTCAGGAATATTCCGGGGAGGTTGCCGTTGTCTCTCACTGCAACGTAATTTCTGCAACGTAATTTCAACGTTGCGGAAGGCGTCAAAGCCAAGTTGTCGTTCCATACTACGCTGGTTGGCAACAGGGTATTCCCCCTTTTCTTCTGTATCAATCCCGGCGTTCTTCAGCAATTGGGCAACCATATGGGCACGGTTGCGAGCCCAGCGCAGGTTGCCGCTACCGCGAGTGCTGGCATGGCCGACAACGCTTACCTTGTGGCTATTCCATGTGTTTAAGATCCAGATGACCGCGCGCAGTTTCTCCATTTCTGCATCTCCTTCATGCAGCAGGATCTTGAACGCAAGCCACAGTATGTTCGCCCCCACGGTAGTGCAGGCGCCAGCACGACTTCAATCTAACTCTAGTCCAAGAAGGCAAGTAGCGTTGGCGGACGTGACTTGGGCTATCTCATCGGCTGAGACACCCCGCAAATCTGCAATTTGTTGCGCAATAGCCGCAAGATACTCCGGACTGTTGCGCTGCCTGTGGGCAAAGACAGGCGGAATGTCGGGCGCATCTGTTTCCAGCACGATGCTGTCCAGCGGCAACTCGGCAGCAAGACGGCGCAGGTTGAGTGCGCGCGGGTAGGTCGTGGCACCACCAAAGCCCAGCTTGAACCCCAGCTTGATAAATTCCTGCGCTTGCTGAACGCTACCGTTGAAGGCATGGGCGATGCCGCCTTTGACCTTGATGCGGCGCAGTTGTTTTAATACCTGGTCGTTGGCGCGACGGATGTGCAGTAATACCGGCAGATCGAATTCCTTGGCGATCTTGAGCTGTTCGACAAAGTAAAATTCCTGCGCCTTTGGGTCGAGATCGGGCACGAAAAAATCCAGCCCAATTTCGCCCACGGCTATGGGACGATGGCGCACGATGGCGGCACGCAGCGCGTCCAGATGTTGCGGCTGGTGCCGGTGGATATACATGGGGTGGAAGCCCAGTGCGGGCACACAAAATGGAAGGTGCGCACAGGTGGCCAGCACCGCATCGAAATTGTCCAACTCGACAGCGGGGATGATGATCCGCTGCACGCCGGCATCGAGCGCACGCTGCGCCACCGCGTCGCGGTCAGCGTCGAATTCTGCAGCGTCTAGGTGACAGTGAGTGTCGATCAACATAGTTTTATTGTACCCGTCGCCGGATAATGCATTGTATAAACGCTCATGGCATATCCTACAGCGGGTGTTTTATTAGTGCGTTTACCTGGGATGAATCGAATAGCAGAAGCTGAGAAGCGAAAAATATAGATTTTATTTATATAGAATAAGTGGTTTATAACGTATAAATACAACTCGTGCTCTCTATCAGCACCATTCACATCTGGTGAAAAGTCCCGCTGTGTTTAGCGTTCAGACTTATCACGACTTCTAGTGATAGGTAAAAATAAATTGTGTTTGGGGGATGGCATTGCCAATAAGATTAACAACAGGCGACGAATTGGTCGCTCGAAAAGTGGTGGTGTATCAGCGAGACACAGCCTTTCCTGCTCAGATTCTTCTGGATGCCGGTTGGGCGGTGCTGATTGCATCAGATGCCCAATCAGTAAAGCGCCTTATTGAGGAGCATGCGGTCAGCATTGGGATCGCGTGTTTTGGCAACGCAAGTAACGTAAATTTCTCTGATTTGGAAGAGCTAGCGACCGCTGATACGCCGATCGAATGGGTTGCTGTTGTTTCTCGGGCATCGCTTCGGTGCCGTGAGTGCCTCCAGTTTATTTCAAATGTTTGCCATGATTACCACACCCTGCCTATTGACCCTGAGCGGCTTCTGGCCACACTTGGACACGCGTATGGCAAAGCAATAATGAAAGTCCGGCTGGAAAAAAGTTCCTCCAGCTCCGGATTTCTCAACATGCTGGGCACAAGTCAGATGATGCGCGAGCTGTATCGCAATCTGCGCAAAATGGCATGGTCGGGTGCGCCAGTATTGATTACAGGTGAAAACGGAACAGGCAAGGAGTTGGCGGCTAATGCGCTCCATCAACTTTCGCGTCAAGCCAAGGGGCCATTGGTCGCGGTGAATTGTGGCGCACTGCCTTCTCAATTAATCCAGAGTGAGTTGTTCGGCTACGAGAAAGGCGCATTTACCGGCGCTGCCACACGCAAGATCGGGCGTATTGAGGCGGCAGTAGGTGGAACGATTTTCCTAGATGAAATCGGCGATTTGTCTTTGGATATTCAGGTCAATCTGTTGCGTTTTTTGCAAGAAAAAACCATTGAGCGCATCGGTTCGAACACGCGAATCTCTGTCGACGTGAGAGTGGTTGCGGCAACCAACGCCAATCTGGAACGGGCTGTTGAATCAGGAAAATTCCGTGAAGATCTCTACTACCGGATCAATGTGTTACGTCTAGATGTGCCAAGTTTAAAGGAGAGAGAAGGCGACATCGAACTTTTGGCGCAATCTTATTTCGAGAAATTTCATAAAGAGCATTGCTCACTGGCCAGCGGCTTTAGCAAAGCAGCGCTGCGTGTGATGAGCAACTATAGCTGGCCTGGCAACGTGCGTGAGTTAATCAATCGTGTTCGGCGCGCAACCATTTTAAGTGAGAAGAAACTGATCACGCCTGCGGATATGGGCCTGGAAAAACGCGCTCCACAAATGTCAGCATTCACGCTCGACATTGCACGAACTTCTGCCGAAGAAGAAGTGATAAGATCGACATTGCGCAAAAATCATCATAACGTGTCAGAAACAGCCAGGCAGCTCGGCGTATCACGAGCAACGCTTTATCGCCGCCTGAGGGGAATAAGCGAAGGCTTGGGGCAGAGCCAGTTATAGTTCACTAGCAGGCAAATGGTGGGCATAGCGTTTGTTTATCTACTCTATAGGACTCGGCAATGTTATTAAATTCTAATCAACGTGGTCTGTTTTCACTGGTTGGTGTGGTATGTGCGCTAGGTGTGGCGAGCGCTCCTCTGGCCGGCGAAAGCTCAGCGCCATCGCAAGTGTCGGTTGAGGATTTGAAAATACAACTGGACGAACAGAGCCGGCAGCTCGCATCTCAACAGCGGGAACTCGAGGATGAAGTTCGACGACTCGAAAGCCAAAAACGTGCATTGCAGGAAACCAAGCGTCAGCTTGAAACCATCAAAGCGCGGCTGGTCGGTGGCACAGAACCCGCAGCGCGCACTGAAGTTGCCCAAACAGAAGGGGGAGCACGGCAACCTGTTGGCCGCGCCCCGGATCCAACCAGAGACAGCAAGCCGCCGGCCATAGCGCCCATTTTCGAGCAGCCGGGCGTGTTAACCCCGCGCGGCAGCTTTATCCTCGAACCTTCGGTACAATATTCATATTCGTCAAATAACCGGGTGGCATTGGTCGGTTTCACCGTTATTCCCGCGATTGTCATTGGGCTTATCGATGTCAGAAGCGTCAACCGCAGCACCATGATCGGTGCGCTGACCGGACGCTATGGCGTGACGAATCGATTTGAAGTGGAAGCCAAGATACCCTATGTGTATCGAAGCGACTCCACTGTTACGCGCCCCTGGGCCACCCCGACATATGCGGACAGTGTTTTTGATTCAAGCGGTAAAGGGCTTGGCGACGTGGAATTTGCCGCGCGCTATCAGTTAAACGAAGGTGGCGGCGATCAACCCTACTTCATTGGTGGGCTACGGGTGAAAACGCACACTGGAAAAGATCCTTTCGAGGTGGAAATTGATCCCACTACCAATCTTGCGAAAACACTGCCAACCGGCTCCGGATTTTATGGGATACAACCCAGTGTCACGGCCATTTTCCCTTCCGATCCCGCAGTATTCTTTGGCAGCGTGAGTTATCTCTGGAATGTCAAACGCAACGTGGAGCATTATGGATCGGTTGATCCGGGTGATGCCTTAGGATTCAATTTTGGAATGGGCTTGGCCTTGAACGAGAAATCTTCATTTAGTCTGGGTTACGATCACAGCATAGTCGGTAAGGATAAGATCGATGGTGTCGCCGCTCCACAGTCACAGACGAGACAGTTGGGCAGCTTGCTGGTCGGCTACTCGTACCGGCTGAACAGCAAATCCAGTGTCAATCTTTCGCTCGGCGTGGGTGTGACCAGCGAAGCACCTAATATGCAGTTAACGCTGCGCATGCCTTTTAATCTCTAGAGAATTTTTGGACCGGCGCTCAGCGTCCAAAGTTAGGCGCTATCCGGCTCAAGGCGGAATTGATCGCCATGGAGCGGATCATTTCCTGGGTCGCCAGGGTTGCGTTGATGATGGTCATGTTTCGAATTACCTGGTTGTCCAGCGTGTTCTGGATAACGGCCATCATTCCGGAATTCAGGTTAGTCATATTGGGAAGGGTGAATGTATTGCCTGGCCCAATTTGTATCACCTGAATCGGTTGGTAATTTTGTGTTTGAGCCACGGGGGTCGATGATGCAGGCGCCGCCGCAGTAGGTGCAGCTGCCGCAGTAGGTGCAGTCGCCGCAGTAGGTGCAGTCGCCGGGGTGATAGTCGATTTGATGCCCGCAGCGCTCGGCAATACCATCTGATTGACAATCACCTCACGCATCTCGGATGCATTCAGTTGCGGAAGCAGATTAAATGTGGTTTTTGCCACAAGCGCCCCATTTACAAATGTCATTTTCTCGACACCAATTGACAACAGCCCTGGCAGTCCACCCACGTTGATCTGAAACCCGCCGCGCATATCATTCAATTCATTTTCACCTACCCGCCGACAGTCTTCAAAGCCAAGGTTGTTCTTGTCAGATAGAGCAAGCTCCGACTTCGGTGGGCCACCGAGCTGCAGCAACATTTTGAGTGGAACAAAACTGCCAGGATCATGGTCGGGAATGTCGGCAACTGAACCTGGACCAGCCATTGCAACGGCGCTCAGCGCCGCCGATATGCCCACAATGCTTTTGCCAAGTAAGGTTCTCATGTCAGCCTCAGAAATCGTTTACGCCGGGGCGCAATAACGTGACATTGGCTAGGCTGCTCGAACCCATGGCGAGCCCTAGTGGCGCTGTTTCGCGCACATGCCAATCGTGCCGGCTATTAAAAACCGCCCTGTCCTGATCGCTATGAATGACGAACAGAATGCGGTTAATCCACATTTTTTCGAAATCCGCGCGCGGAATAATCCGCGAACCGATGGAAGGGTCGCCCGCGAGTACTTCTCGCTCATTCAGCCCCTTGATTACCACAAAGTGGTTGTAACCGTTGTCTCTGATCAATGCGAGTGCCGGGATGCCATTCTGAACAAGTTTGTCCAGTGGCGCTACATAGCCGTCGGCCTGGTAGCCGTTGTTCTCCAGATAGCGTTTGATATCCAGCAGTGAAAAACCTTCCAGGCGAATTTTTTCCTTGTCGCCCACATCCCACATTTCCTGGAAGATATCCTGTTCGCTGACTGGGCGGCCATATTGGTAAGTAAGCAGCGTGGCTGTTGCCGCCGAACCGCAGCTGTAATCGAATTGTTGCCGCACGGTCGTGCGGAAGCGCGCTTCCTTGAGACTGGTTGCTTTGATGGAGACATTTCCATAGTCGCTGCCGGCCAGCACGACCTCGCCGCCCTGGGCGGTGGTCGCGATCAGCAGCGCGGCAAGGATAAAGAGATAGAGGCTCGCTACTTTCATGAGAGCGCTTACTGTAGTTGCAGGTTCAGAACGGTCGCATTCTGGATGATCACGTTGTTGCCGGAATTTTGTACAACCGTCGAAAATCCACTGCTGCCGGAAAATGCCGAACTTGTGACGAAATTGCTGCCTGTAACGTTTGCTGTCGCAGAGTTGTCATGCAACTGTGCGTCCAGGTTGTTGGTGTTGGTCACGCGGACATCGCCACCGCGTTGTGTTCCAAGATCTGAGTCTGAAATGGCCGCACCAAATGCGCTTTCATTCGACATGGTTGAATCATCGCCCCACGCTTGGGGGGAAAAAGGGAGGTTCATCAATAGAACCAGTCCGCCTAGAATAGGTATGGTTGTAAATTTTTTCATGGCTATATTCCTCTCGTCCGAGAAGACGCCAAGAGGTGCGAACATCCGCACCCCCTGGCGGTTACTTCGACTTAATGGATAGCCAAATTAGCCTGCACGGTTACACCCTGTTGAGTCAGAGCGTTCGCGCCGGTGTTCTGGCTTACAACTGAGATACCAGCAGCGTTGGAGAAGCCGCTTTGGATGGTGTTGCTGGCATTGTAAGTGCCAGCATCACCACCGTTGGCATTGCCGCCCGCACCACCCATAGCACCGTTGCCAGTTGTGGCAGATGCGAGGGCTTGGCCGGTGGCAGCGCTTCCGCCCATGCCGCCATTACCTGTGCCGCCGCTGCCGCCTGCGCCCTGGCCACCCGTGCCGCCGCTACCGCCGCCGGCACCGACTGCACCATGACCGGCTGTCGCGCTACCATTGGAAGCAGTTGTGGAAGAGCCGCCGTTGGTTGCGCTGCCGTTTGTCGAGCTGCCGCCGCTACCACCCGTAGCATTTGCCGTGGAAGTGCTGGTGGCGCTGCCGCTAGCACCACCGGTTCCACTTGAGGAAGCAGTACCGGTCGATGCAGAACCGCTGCTGCCACCCGTGCCGTTAGCAGAAGCAGTGCCGGTTGCTGCTGCACCGCCCGTGCCACCCGTTCCGGTGGTTGATGCTGTACCGGTTCCTGCTGCGCCACTATGACCGCCTGCTGCTGCTGCCGAGGAGGTACCGCTGCTTGCTCCACCGCTGGCTCCACCGGTGCCGGTGTTGGAAGCGGTGCCTGTCGAAGCGCCGCCGCTAGCACCACCTGTGCCGGTATTGGAAGCAGTGCCTGACGCAGCGCCGCTGCCCGCTCCACCCGTAGGTGTGGCAGATGCAGTGCCGCTCGAAGCGCCGCCGCTGGCTCCACCCGTACCGGTGTTGGAAGCAGTGCCTGTTGCAGCGCTACCGCTAGCTCCACCCGTACCGGTTCCAGTTGCGCCGCCGCTGGCTCCAGCTGTACCGGTTGCAGAAGCGGTGCCTGTTGCAGCGCTACCGCTAGCTCCACCCATGCCGGTTCCAGTTGCGCCACCGCTGGCGCCACCTGTACCGCTTGCAGAAGCAGTGCCGGTTCCAGCGCTACCGCTAGCTCCACCGGTTCCAGTGCCTGATGCACCACCGCTTGTTGAAGTGCCGCCATTACCTGCTGCTGTAAGGGTGGTAGAGCCTGTGCTGCCGCCCGTGCCGCCAGTTCCAGTGCTGGCCGAGGTGCCGGTTGAAGCAGTACCGCTGGTTCCGCCGGTAGGCGTATTGGATGCCTGGCCGGTTGATGCCGTACCGCTAGCTCCGCCGGTGCCGGTGCCGCTGGCTCCGCCGGTGGTGGCCGCGCCGCCATTACCTGCTGCGGTATTGGTGGTAGAGCCTGTGCTGCTGCCTGCACCGCCGGTAGGCGTAGTCGATGCCTGACCGGTGGCAGCAGTGCCGCTGCCGCCGCCAGTGCCGGTGCCGGTAGCGCCGCCGCTAGTGGTGGTGCCGCCCGCGCCTGCGCTGGCTGTGTTGCTAGCGCCGCCACTGCTGCCTGCGCCACCTGTGCCGGTACCGGAAGCGGTGCCTGATGTTGCGCCGCCGCTGGTGCCGGCGGTAGAGCCGCCGCCGTTGCCGCCTGTGCCGCTAGATGCGCCGCCAGCTACGTTACCCATATTGGCGTTATTGTTTCCACCATTACCGCCAGGTGCGGGCGGTACAGCATTGCCGCCATTGGCGCCCGAGGCAGATCCGCCTGAGGGAGTCGTGCTGGAATTGGCAGCTTGCGTGCCGCCGCTAGAACTTGCACCACCACCTGCGCCTGTGCCGCTGGTGCCACTACCGGCCGAGGCCGTAGTGCCGCCACCGGTGCTCGGGCCGGTACCTGAGGTGCCGGTTGAGCCGCCGCCAGTGCTGCCGCTGCTGCCCGTGCCGGCTGATGCGGTAGAACCGCCGCCTGCGCCAGTGCCGCTGCTGCCAGTGCCGGCTGTGCCGGTTGAGCCGCCGCCGGTGCTTGAACCGCTTGATACCGTGCCGGCCGCGCCGCCGCCGGTGCTGCCACTGCTGCCAGTGCCGGCGGATGACGTCGTGCCACCGCCATTGCCAGTGCCGCTGCTACCTGTGCCTGATGTTCCGGTGGCACCGCCGCCGCTGCCGCTGCCGCTACCGCCGCTGGTGGAAGCGCTGGTCATGCCGCCACCCGTGCTAGGTCCGCCGGACGAAGTGCCAGTGGCGCCGCCACCGGTGCTGCCCGTGCTGCCCGTGCCGGCTGATGCGGTTGAACCACCGCCGTTACCGGTGCCGCTGCTGCCCGTACCTGCCGTGCCTGTCGTGCCACCACCTGCACCCGTGCCGGCTGTATTGGTTGCGCCGCCGCCGTTGCCGGTGCCGCTGCCGCCGCTGGTGGAGGCGCTGGTCATGCCACCGCCTGATCCGGTGCCGGCTGTATTGGTTGCACCGCCGCCTGAACCAGTACCGCTGGCACCGCTGCTGGCTGTTCCGCCATTGCCGCCGCCTGCGCCGGTACCGCTGGCACCGCTGCTGGCTGTTCCGGTCGCGCCGCCGCCTGTGCCTGCGCCACCACTGCCGCTGCTGGCTGTTCCGCCATTGTTGCCGCCTGCGCCGGTACCGCTGGCGCCGCTGCTGGCTGTTCCGTTATTGCCGCCGCCTGCGCCGCTGGTATTGCCGCCGTTGGTGTCAGCTGCTGTTGCGCCGCCGCCTGCACCCGTGCTGCTGCTACCGCTGGCGGTCGAGCCGCTTACATCACCATTGGAGCCGCCGGTGCTGCCACCGCTGCTGGCCGTTCCAGTCGTGCCGCCACCTGCGCCTGTGCCGCTGGCGCCACTGGATGCAGAACCATTATTTCCAGTGCCGCCCATTCCGGTGGTACTTTGGCCGCCAGTAGAGGTAGAGGTACCGCCGAAGCCATTGCCCGCAGTGCTGCTGCCGTTGTTGGCGCTACCATTCGTTGCCGCGCCTGCGGTTGCACTGCCGTTAGTGGCGCTACCGCCGCTACCGCCTGCGCCACCAATCCCACCGTTGCCACCAACACCGCCAGTGCCGCCGTTGCCATTGCCGCCGTTGCCGATGCCACCGTTGCCGGCTGTTGCGCCGCCACTGGTTGCGCCTGCGGTAGCACCGCCGCTGCTGCCACCTATGCCACCGGCGCCTGCGTTGGCGCCATTGCCGCCAACGTTGCCGATGTGATCCACTGCGCCGCCGTGAACCTCTCCAAGCAGATTGGTGGTTGCGTTAATGGTGGAGTTGTGGGAGTCCTGCGAGACAGAGGCAGTGGAAGAGTTATTGGCAGACGCGCCAAAGGCACTAGCCGTGGCATCGCCGCTGTTGTCCCGGTTGTTGCCGCTGCTCTTGTTGTTGTTCTGGTCAGAGTTGGTGCTCTTGTTGTTGCCCTGATCAGAGTTGTCCGTGTTGGTACTCTTGTTGTTGCCCTGATCAGAGTTGTTGTTGGTGCTCTTGTTGTTGTTCTGATCAGCATTATTGGTACTCTTGTTGTTGCCCTGGTCAGAGTTGTTGTTGGTACTCTTGTTGTTGTTCTGATCAGCGTTGTTGGTGCTCTTGTTGTTGCCCTGATCAGCGGCATTGGTACTGCTGTTGTTGCCCTGATTAGAGTTGTTGTTCTGCGTGGCGGTGGAATTTTCGTTCGCCTGCGGGCTAGTGGTTCCACCTTGGGTTGAAGTCGCCGTCGCGTCTTGAGTAATAGCCTGGTTACTATTCGCGTCGTTGTTATTGGTTGGGTTTGCCATGGCCATCCCGGCAGCACTAAATGCCATCGCGATAGCTGTTGAAAGTATCGTCTTGTTCATGTTGTTCTCCTATTGGTTTTAGAAAAATTCATCAGGTCTCGAGATCTGACATAGTGCCAAATCACCCACATCAACTGCATGATTCGTGCCAGGCCTATGATAAGCGGCTTAATCTATGCCCTAACAAGACGTTACAAGATTTTCATGAAATGCAGAAACGGCAGATAAGTGTGTCGTGTGTGAGACAGTTGTGCTGGTGCCTTACTGTCGTATTCGAGCAATGAAACAAATAATTGGTGTGAATTTACAATGTGCTATAGATGGAAAGCTGACTTGCGGAGATCTGTTGCGAAGAAAATAGAAATGGATTCCCACGGTTTTGGAACTGTCTCACATTTGAAACAGTTGTTGTTCGCAGATTGGCACAGATAAAACAAAATGCCACAAGCAAATCTGCGCTCGCTAATAGATTATGTCATTGTATTAGCGCAGACCCGTAGACGCGGCTAAGTGTGTTTCTTTTGCCACCCATGACTCTCCACCACCCGGTTACGCCCTCCCTCTTTTGCTTGATAAAGTGCCTCGTCAGCCGCTTGAATGAGCTGTTCTGCCGTAGCCCGGCTAATGGTACGTCTATCGCTACCGGTGTAATTGGTTGCAATCCCGATAGATAATGTAATGCGGCCAAGCGATCTGCCTTTATAGTCTAGCGCGATGCGCCGCACGCCTTCCAGCAATTCATTGGCTTTCTGGCGGGCGGTTTCCTCGGTGGCACCGGGAAGCACCAACATGAATTCCTCGCCGCCGTAACGGCAGGCAATATCACCCTCGCGAACACTGTCCTTTAACATCTTGGCTATCGCACGCAGCACCTGATCACCCGCTGCGTGGCCGAAGGTGTCGTTGACGCGTTTGAAAAAATCAATATCCGCCATGATGATGGCAAGGGGTTGAGGATTGCGCTGGGCGCGGGCCGTTAACTGGCCAAGCGCTTCCTCCATGTAGCCTCGATTGTTCAGCCCGGTGAGCGAGTCATGAATGGCTTTCTGATGACTTCTGCTTAACGCCCGGTACAGCTCTGCTTCACGCGCTTCAAGTCGCTCTGCCATGATATCGAAAGCCTCTGCCACCTGACACAGCCCATCACCGTTGCGCGCCAGGCCGATGCGTGCGCTGAAATCGCCGCCGCGTACGCGGTTGGCGGCGCTCACTATCGCACTGACTTTGTCCAATAAAAGATATTTAGTGCCGAACCACACCCCAAGCAGAAGGAGGCAAATTGCAAGCGCGAGGCCCATGAGATTGCGTTGAAATGCCCTGTCCAATTCAGCACTCATCGTCTCAACAGGCAAGCCAATTACCGCGTAAATAGGCTGCTGGCTAGCTATTCCCACGCGGGAAAATCCCCACAGGCGTGATATGCCATCTATCCCTGCCGCCTTGATGACTCCTTCGCCCCGCTTGAGCACTGCCTTGGTCAGCAGTGCTTCCATTTGCGACTGTCCAAGCCACTGGCCGCCCTCAATATTTTGAGCTAGCACGGTGCCCGCTTGATCCAATAGCAACAGGATTTCGTCCTGTGGCAAACCCATTTTGCCGAGAGACGCGTTTAGTGCGCGCAGGTCAAGCGATGCCGAAACCACCGCAATCAATTTGCCGGAGTCGTCAAACACCGGGCTGTGCAAGGGCAGCACGGGAGTACGACTAACCTGGTACTGCCCTACCACAAAATCCTTCGTCAGCAGTGCCTTCTGAAACGAGGGCGAGTCAGCGAGGATGGCCTTTCCCATGATGGGGGTAGCACTGCACACAACATCGCCGTTTGGAAGGGCGACGTAGAGGCTTTTAAACAGGGGGTGAGTCGAAAGATCATGTCTGAGAATTTCAGGACACCCGGCCCAATCACTTTTCCGTATGATCGCCTCACGGGCGATGCCTTTCAGAATGGCCTGAGCGCCTTGTACAAAATAGGATTGATTGGCGGCGGCCAGCTTGCTCAGGTTCAATATCTCTTTACGCTGGTTTGCTTCGATCACTACATGCCGCGCGCTCAGGGAATAGGCCGCCAAAGCAATAGCTGGCACGGAAAGCAATAAGATGAGCAGGCACAACCGGGCGCGGAGGCTGAGACGATTGATGAACGTCAGAAGAGGGGTAGGAATCATGGAACTGCGCAACACTCCCGAGCAGGGGCCTTTGCCAAGAAGTCGAATTTGCGGTTTCTTGAAAATTGCCTGTGACGGAGATGTATAGCGCAGTAGCCATGCAATAGAAATATAGTAAACCTATATTTTTTCACCGATGGAATCGCTGAACAAGCCCAAGCCCGTTCGTCCTGCATGACCCTCAGGGTAAGTCAGTCCGCTCCTGCCCCTACTCCACTGTGCCGAAGCGGAACAGTGGCATAACAAAAGCCGGGCTGTTCTCGGGATAGATGTGTCCTAATAAGCGATGCCAGTTTTGCATTAAGGTGCCCATGAGACTGTATCGCGAGTCAAAGCTGAAGTTCAAAAGAATGGGGCATGAGTGTTGCTAATCAAGACAGCCATAATAGACGGTGCAGTCCACCTTTCCGTCCCAGCTCTCAGGATGCGTGGAGTCTATGGCTGTTTTCGCCTGCGTAATCTCGTCAGGCGTGCCATGCGCAACGAGAAGCAACCTGCCCACTTTCAATTCGGCTTCATAATCGGGGATCCTTTCCACTGGGATGCAGGCATATTTTGCCGCATCAAGCGCACTCAGATCGCCGACTACTGCCGCGCCCTCCAGCTCGGTAACGCTACTACGTTGTTGCTCCTGGTCGACGATGAACAGCTTGCTCATATCGAACCCGGACTCGTGTAATTTCTTTACGACGCCTTGGGCCAAGCTGTGGTTTTTGAACGCGGCGACGAGGGAATTATTTACTGACATACGGGAACTCCATTTTTCAAGTCATCTTGCTGGTCCAGTCGTCCAAAGGCACGCAGGCTTCCTTGCTTGGATTGTGTGGATCGCGCAGTGCGTTGATCTGGCAAAGGTACTCGTTGCCGCTTTTATCGTGCAGGTTGATGTAGGGGCTAGGGCCATAGGGTTCGAAAGCAGAGGAATCGGCGAAGATGAAATCGTATTCACCATTGATGTCGATTTCCAGTTTGCCGCCGTGGCTTTCCCCGTAATCGTGCCAGCGGGTATTGATGTCAGCCCCTTCGACTACGGGGGACATGCGAGATGCCTTCTTGTCATGCCAAGCGACCATAACCGGTTCGACGATGTCCTTGTCGCTTTCGGCAAGTGACGCTGCGAGAACATTTGCCTTCTTGTAGTCTAAATCCATACCTGCATAATTGATGTGAGCCTGTTTCATGATTTTCTCCTTATCGGATGCCCCGCGAACAGAGCGGGCCGAGGTAACATACTAAGCATACGGCATAATTTGCCGCCCTGCAGGCACATGACCCATTAGCCAATTCGGAGTCGCTGATGGGTCGATACTGCCATGCTTTGGTATAGCGTATAGTTGATAAATATACTAGGTTATTTTATGTCGCGAAATTTTGCACGATCATGGTGCAAATTTGCTTATGCCCCTCGGGCATGAAACATGCGGTCAGAATAAGGCAAAGTAGATCACTTGAGTTTTTTCGGATTGAGGGTTAAGTTCAATAAAACCACTACACCAATCTGGATAAACCGTGACCAAAAAAAGCCAGGCCAGCCGCCGAATTTTCCCCACAACGTGCGCAACCCGTCGCTGGCGAAGCTGGCTTTCCAATAGTGGGCGTCGGCGCCTCTGCCGATGGTCTGGATGCGTTCACCAAACTGCTCAAGAATCTCCCGTCGATACCGGCATGAGCTTCGTCCTGGTGCAGCACCTCGACTCCAAGCACGTAAGCCTGCTACCGGAACTACTGGCCCGCACCACTATCATGCCGGTGATTGAGGTGCGCGACAGCCTGCGCATCGAACCGAACCATGTCTATGTCATGTCACCCAATTACAGCCTGGCGATACTGCACGGTACGCTGCATTTGATGCCGCGACCAGACGGGTACGGCAAGCATTTGCCGATTGACGATTTTCTGCGTTTGCTGGCGCAAGACCAGCAGAGCAACGCGATTGGGGTGATTCTGTCGGGCACGGCATCGGATGGGACGTTGGGCATGAAGGCGCGGGGCAAAGTGCGCAAGGAAGGGATACGCATCCGGCGCGATAGCGGCGATGAGCTGGTGAACCTGCACGTGATGCCGCTCGCCGGTGCGGAGACTGCTGAGATGTATTACCTGGTGCTATTCGAGTCCGCCAGCGAGATGCCGGTGGCAGCACCGGCCCAGGTGCAGGCAGACGCGGCCCAGCCTGATGACAAGGATTTGCGCATCAAGGAGCTGGAGAGGGAGCTGCACACCAACCGGGAATACATGCGGTCGATCATCAAGGAACAGGCAGCGACCAACGAGGAAATTCAATCCACCAACGAGGAGTTGGCCACGATCAACGAGGAACACGAAAACCGCAACCAGGAGTTGACTAAGGTCAACGATGATCTGGCTAATCTGCTGGCGAGCGTGGAACTGGCGATCGTGATCCTGAGCGGGGACTCGCGCATTCGCCGCTTCACCCCGGCGGCGCGGCCGTTGCTGAATTTAATCGACACCGACATCGGACGCCCGATCCGCAATATCCGCTCCAATGTCAACGTCCCCGACCTGGAAAAACAGGTGCTGCAAGTCATCGACACCATGACCCCTTCGTCGCTCGAATTGCAGGACCGGGAAGGCCGCTGGTATAGCCTGCGTATCCCCCGCCCTACAAGACGACGGAAAATCGCATTGAGGGTGTGGTGATGACGTTCATCGACATCGACAGCAGCAAGCAGGCAGAGCGGTTGCGTGAATCTTTGCAGCAGGAGCGGCGGCTGGATGCGGTGGTGCGCGATTCCAACGACGCCGTGATGTTGCAGGATTTCGCAGGCCGCATCTTGGCGTGGAACCGGCGCGCACACGAGATGTATGGCTACAGCGAGGATGAGGCACTTAAGTTGAACGGCAGCGTGTTGATTCCGGAGGCAGGTCGTGAGGCCGCGCGCAAGCTGATCGAACGGATGCAGTGTGGCAAGAACGTACCACCTTGCGAAGCCCGGCGCATTGCCCAGGATGGCCGCGAGTTCAAGGTATGGATGCTTACCTCAATCCTGCTGGACGAGTCCGCTAAACCTAGCACTATCGCCATCACCGAGCGGGCAATGGAATGACCGGCGAGAAGCGCAGGAGCGATGACCAGGAACCGCGCAGCAAGGAGGATCTGGTCCGTGATCTCGTGGCGCTGGAGGCGCATTCGGATGCCAGCTCTGCACAACTGCTGCACGAGCTGCAAACTCACCAGATCGAGCTGGAAATGCAGAACCACGCGTTGCGTGAAGCGCAGCAGCAACTGGAGGAGACGCGTGACCGTTATGCCGATCTGTACGATTTTGCCCCGGTGGGTTATCTCACCCTGGACGAATCCGCCAGGATTCTGGAAATCAACCTGAACGGGACGGCGATATTGGGTCATATGCGTGCTGCATTGATAGGTACTCCGCTGACAGTGCGCTTTGTCCCCGGCTGTATCCAGCTATTCCTGGACCATTTGCGCGAGGTTTTTCGCTCTTCCGGCAATGTTATGGCCGAGTTGAAAATCAAGCAGCCAAATGGCAAGCAACGTTATGTCCGGTTGGAAAGCCGGGTTGTAAGTGACGCGGGTGCGCAGGCGCCTACCTGCCGCACGGTGATGCTCGACACGACCGAGCAGCATGTCATATCAGAGGTGCTGCAGCAGGTACGCTCAGAGCAGAGGGTGCTGCTCAGCACGATTCCGGCTAGCGTGTGTTACAAGGACCTGTCCCTGCGCTATACCGCCGCAAGTCAGGAATGCGCGGAGTTCTTCGGCCTCACGGTGCGGGAATTGATAGGTAAAACGGATTTTGCGCTGTTTCCCGCCGAACAGGCGCGTGAGTTGCAGCGCATCGACCGTTCCGTGCTGGAATCCGGCACGGCGCTCACCAATCTGGAAAAGCCATTTTCGGACAAGAGCGGCACGCTGCGCTGGTTTAACGTTTCTGTCGCGCCTTATTTTGGCCTGGACCAGAAAGTGGCGGGGCTGATCGAGGTGAGTGTAGATATTACGGCCATTCATGCGGCTGAGCAGCGCACACGCGAGTTGCTGACAGAAAACCGCCAACTCGCCCGGCGCATGTTCACCCTGCAGGAAGCCGAGCGGCGTTACGTCGCACAGGAGCTGCATGATGAACTGGGACAATGGCTGACCGCCATCGCAGCGGATGCAGAGGCGATTAGCCATGCTGCTCCTGCGCAGACAGCCATCGGCGAAGGCGCGCGGGCTATCCGCGAATCGGCCACGCGCGTGCATGAGGTGATCCGCCGCATCACGCATCACCTGCGCCCTGAACTGCTGGCCGAACTCGGGCTGGCCGAGAGTCTGCGCGAACTGGTGACGCAATGGCAGAAATGCCACACGGGGGTTGCCTGTAAGCTGACCTACAAGGATTTTTGCAGTGAGCGGATTGAGGAACACAACCTTACTGTTTACCGCATTGTGCAAGAGACGCTCACCAATATTGCGCGGCACGCAAAGGCCAAGCATATTTCCATTGCCTTGACTTGCACCGGTTTGAACCCTGCCGCTTTGGATCATGTGGCCGAGGCGGATAAACCCTTGCTACTGTTGACGATTGAAGACGATGGTAAAGGGATGGACCCCGACATTATCCCCAAAGGAATAGGGTTGCTTGGGATGCGGGAACGGGCCATTGCCGGCGGCGGCGAGTTTTTTCTGCGCAGTGCCATCGGCCAAGGCGTGCACATTGAAGTTCGCTTGCCGCTGGTTGTTCTCAAAGAGGAAAGCAATGGGTTCCTTAAGCAAGACCGGGGATAAAACGATTACGGTTATGTTGGTGGACGACCACCCTGTCGTGCGCGACGGCTACCGGCGGCTGCTCGAAAGTACGCCGGATATCCGCGTGGTGGGGGAAGCCGGCGATGGCGATGCGGCGCTTTCCCAATACCAGAAACTTTGGCCTGATGTGATGGTGCTCGACCTCAGCATGCCGGGCAGTGGTGGTCTGGAAGTCATCAGCCGCCTGATCACCAAGGAACCCATGGCACGCATCCTGGTGTTCAGTATGCATGAAAGCATAACCATGATTTCGCGTGCGATTGACGCGGGTGCGCTGGGCTATCTCACCAAGCAAAGTGGCATGGGACAGATGATAGATGCGGTACGCCAGGTGGCCCGGCGGCAGATATACATTGATCCCGCCTATGTGCAGGAAGTGCTGCAGTTGCGCCAGCATGACGGCGATCCGCTGGCTACCCTTACCAAACGGGAGTTTCAGATATTCAGCTTGCTGGCGGAGGGACGTTCCTCGGCGGAAATCGCTGACGCCCTGTCCATCAGTCACGGCACGGTGGGGGTGCACCATGCCAATATTATGAAAAAACTGGATTTAAACAATAGTGCGCAGCTGGTGCGGCTGGCGATCCGCTGCGGCGTGATCCAACCATAAATTCCTTCCCCTTGAAAAGGGAGGGAACGTCCAGCCTTAATTTGCTGATCAGGTAAAGATTTTCTGTAGTAAAAATTATACGTTTTGCCTATTTGAAAACGGTTGCCATAACCGTAGCATTATCCTCCCACCGAAAGTTTCCCAATCGCCCAAAATTGCGTGGTGGTAACGCCTCGGCGCGTTGAACCGTCGGCATCAATGAGCAGCCGATTTCCTTTAAGTCCGACAGGCTACGAGACACTTTAGTATGCGGTGAAAATCAGGCGAGTGAGGTTGAATAATGAAATTAAGCTTTGAAACGCTGAGCAAACCGCAAATGCTTGCCTGGTTGCCATGGCTGCAACCACACCAAGAGGAAGGTGAAATGACTGGAACCATGCAATGGATGAGCCTGTTGCGGGTTTCCCAGACTGAAATGGAGAAGCAACGCCGTGAACTTCAAGAAGCGCGGCGGCATCTGGAAAAGGCGCATGAGCGCTATGCTGAGTTCTATGATTCCGTGCCCGTAGGCTATATCACTTTAGACGAAACAGGGCGTGTGCTCGAGATCAATCCGGCCGCCGCCGCGCTGCTTTCTCGTGAACGCTCGGCAGTGATGGGCAAGCATTTTATTTCGTGGCTTGCTGATGGCAACAGCCGGAATTTTTTCGATCACCTGCGCCAGGTATTCAGTTCTCGCAACAAGGTGGTTTGCAATATTGGAGTCAAAGATCCTAAAGGGATACCGCACACCATGCTGCTGGAAAGCATAGCCGTGGAAGATGCAGAGAAAGGATATATCTGTCAGATGCTCATGACTGATGCCACCGGGCACAACAAAACGGAGCAATTGTTGGCACTGGCCGCGCGTGTCATCGCAAACACTTCGGAAGGCATCATGATTACCGACGACCGCGGTGTGATCTTATCCGTCAACCCGGCGTTTGAAAATGCCACTGGCTACACTGCGTGCGAGGTTATCGGCCACACAGCAGGGCTGCTCAGGTCCAACCACCACGATGAGAATTTTTACCGGCAGATGCTGAGCGCGCTGCATGATAATGGACAATGGCAAGGTGAGATCTGGAATCGGAGGAAGAACGGCGAGGTTTGCCGCAATTGCTTAAGCACAAGCGCTGTAAAGGACAAGCATGGCAAGGTGACGCATTACGTGAGCATTTACTCCGATGCGCCCGACGAGAAATATCTTCTGGACCGTCTGCATTATTTTGCCTTCTACGACACGTACCGGACTTCCCAACCGTCGCTTGTTTATGGATCGGCAACCACTGGCGGTGATGTTCATAGATCTGGATAATTTTGCCAAGCCGATCAAGTTCGACGGGCATGAATTGCTTATCACCAGCAGTATCGGCATCAGCCTGTTTCCGGACGATGGTGACGAACCGAATCATCTCCTTAAGCAAGGCGGATGTGGCCATGTGTCAGGCCAAGGGGAATGGTCGCAACAGGTATTGTTTCTCAGGGTACGTTGACTCCACCCATCCTACTTTTTAACTTTGCCGGCTTGTGTGAGGCGCTGCAACAGCGTGCGCACCGGCGATGGAATGGCTGCATCTATTGCGTCTTCCAGCGTGAGCCATAACTGACCCGGTTGCGCTGCGCGTGGCAGCATGCCGGTCACCGCCAGCGGCTGCGGTGTGATGCGCAGTTTGAAGTGGGTGAAGGTGTGATCGAGGGAATGCATGGCGGGTTCGGATTCCACCGTCAGGCCGAAACGCTCGCTGCATCGCTGCATCACATCGGTACCTTCCTCGATTTCAGGAAAACTCCACAGCCCGCCCCAGATACCGCTAGGCGGGCGTTTCTCCAGTAGAATTTCACCTTGATGCCGTAGCAGCAACATGATGGTCGCGCGCTGCGGCAGTGCTTTTTTCGGACGGCGGGTGGGGAGTTCGTTGACACGCTGCTGTGCCAGCGCGACACATTCTTTTTCTAGTGGGCAGGCAGCGCAATCAGGCCGGCTGCGGGTGCACAGCGTCGCCCCCAGATCCATCAGCGCCTGGGTATAGGCTGCGATATTCTGCCGCGGCAGCAGCGACTCGGCTTGTTGCCACATGCTGTTTTCTACCGCTTTGCTGGCGGGAAAACCGTCAATGCCGAAGCAACGAGCGAACACGCGTTTTACATTGCCATCCAGAATGGCACGGCGTTCGCCAAAGGCAAAGGCGCTGATGGCCGCTGCGGTGGAGCGCCCAATGCCGGGCAATTCCAGAATCTGGGCGAAATCGCGCGGGAATTGCCCCGCGTGTTTTTCCGTCATGATGCCAGCAGCCGCATGCAGGTTGCGCGCTCGCGAGTAGTAACCCAGCCCGCTCCAATGTTGCAGCACTTCATTTTCATCTGCTGCGGCCAGACTCTCAATGTCGGGAAAGCGCGCGAGAAAGCGCTGGTAATAAGGGATCACTGTCGTCACCTGAGTCTGCTGCAGCATGATCTCCGACAGCCATACGCGGTACGGGTCGCACGTGTTCTGCCAGGGCAGGTCGTGGCGGCCGTGATGGTGTTGCCAGGCAATCAGGCGGGTGGCGAAATCGGGCATGGCTGTGGCTGCTGGGAAGGATTCAGGATTGTAGTGCAAATCTGCGCTATCGCTTGCTTCTCCCTTCATTTGTTCTATGTTTAAGTGATCAAGTAGCTATAGAAAGGAGAGAAAATCATGATTGGAAATTCTTTTCAAACCGATAGTTTTCTGCGGGATATCCCGGTGGATCCGGACTTTCCGAATGCCCCCGCTGGTTGGGAGGAAGAGGAAGCCTTGGCAGTCGCCAAGCAAGAAAATCTTAAGTTAAGCGACGAACATTGGCAAGTGATCCGTGCCATGCAGGACTATTACGCACAGCATGATGGGCCGACAGTGAACATGCGCAATTTACATGATGCCCTGGATGAACGTTTTCATGCAGAAGGTGGCATTAAACATCTGTATCAATTGTTCCCAGGCGGGCCGATCGCACAATGCTGCCGTCTGGCGGGATTGAAGGCGCCGGCGATGGCGACGGATCGGAGTTTTGGCAGCGTGGCCTAAGCATTTTGCGATCCTTATCTAAGGAAGGGCGCCGGCGGTTTGCGGCGCCCTTCCTTTTTTTATGCTGAAAAAAGCAGTTAGCCACAGAGTTCGCAAAGAGAAAATAACCGGTTCCTGGTGCTGTCGTTCCCACCCATCAGGTTGAGCGGCCAAACGACCAGAAACCAGCTTTATCTCTGTGACTTCTGTGGCTTTAACTGAGGTTTTAAGGATAATATGGCCGGACTAATAATTGCTCTTCAATACTTTTGCAACAAATATGCACTACCCTGATTTGCCGCGCACTATGTTGCGACAGGCTAATGAACTGCGGGGTGACGAAAATGTTTGCAAATAAAGCGTATCCAATAGAAGCCATGGAACAACCCAAAGACACATTACAGGAAAGTATTGCACAGCAGCGCAAGTCCCTGATCGGTTTGTTGTTCGAGCCGCTACGCGCGCTGGCCACCGCATGCAGCGTGGTATGGCATGATCGCGATCGGCTCAACGAGGCGTTGATCAAGGCGTTCCCCACAGTGCCATACTGCAAGTATTTGTACGCACTGGACATCAACGCCGTGCAGATCAGCGACAATATTACCTATGACGGCAAGATCGAAGGCGACTACGGCCGCGACCGCTCGCAGCGACCCTATATGAACGAGGCCCTGCCGGCGACTGGCTTCCTATTGTCCGAAGCCTATATCAGCATGCGCGCCAAGCGGCCGTCGCTGACCGCCATCCAGTTGGTGCGCAACTCGGATTGGGCGGTTATCGGCTTCGTGGGGGCGGATTTCGCCCTGCGCGATTTGCCGCTGACCCGTAAACTTTACGAGGAGCCGCGCGCCTGGCGCCAGATCAAGGGCGACCCCTCAATTCGTGGCACGGTGTTTCACCAGACGCGCGAAGACAGCGAGATGGACCGGCATCTGGATATGGTGATCAGCGTGGTGGAAGAGCTGATGCTCGATCACGGTGTGTTCCACGTGATGCTGCATTTTTCCAGCAGCCGCGCGGTGATCTGGGTGATGGAAGACCCTTATCGTTACCGCTTGCTCGACATCGATGCGCTGATCGATCCGAACAGTTGTCTGGCTTATCCCAAATTGCCCTATCCGGCGGATGCGCTGATTCCGGCAAGCCAGATCCGCCCGCTACTGGAAGGATTGCGCAAACTCCGCTACATGGATGAGATGTTCTATTTGCGTTCGGGCACGATCAACATCTTCAACGGTATTGTCGGCCTGACATTCTCGTGTGATGGATCACACTACATTCCCTATGATGAATTCCTTAATACCGACCATGCCTTGTGGCTGGGCCGCCAGTAGGCAAGTCGTCGGGTAATGAAACCCTGGTATGTTTACATTCTGCGTTGTGTGGACGGTACCCTGTATACCGGGATTACCGTGGAATTGCTGCGCCGCGTCGACGAGCACAACAGCGATAACGTGCTCGGCGCGCGCTATACGCGTAGTCGCCGACCGGTAACGCTGGCCTATGCGGAGGAGCACGCCTCGCGCTCAGCGGCCGCCAAGCGCGAGGCAGCGTTGAAAAAGTTGGATCGGAAAAACAAACTGGCGCTGGTAAATGATGCGTGAATTCGGGTCTATTTCACGCAAGCAATGCTGGTAGCACCCGCTCCACTCCCGCCAATGGTGGTAATGCACTGCGTATTGCCGCACTGGCAATTGACGATGACGAAATTAATACCATTAGTAGGGGTGCAAACGCAGGCAGGTGGCGCTGCTGCGGCAGGCAGTTTGTTGACCGGCGATGTACCGGACTGGGTGTCGGCATGGGCGTTGGGCAGGGCAGCGTAGAGCACCATGCAACAAACCGGGATCGGTAGGTATTTGAATCTTGGGTTCATGGGTTTTTCCTCCGTGATGGAATGCGCAGATGGGACAGGGAATTATAGCCAACCGCGCAAGGTTTCCTGCAATTCAGTTTCATTCAGTGGTGTCGGCAGTGCCACATCAATGCGCATGCGTGCGCGCACCTTATCCAACACCGTTTGATGTTCCGGTTCGTAGAGCACCAGAATTTTAATATTCGGCATGGGCTGGGCTGCGGCGAGCAAGGATTCCAGATTGCTCAAGCGATCGCGAAAATCCGATTGAAAATAAAAATCTGCAACAAGCACATCTGGCTTTTGCTTGCGCAGAAGCGAAATGGCCTTGCGCACTTGCCATTCGTTGGTGACGTCGAAGCCGAGCTGCTGGTAAAGCTTGGGTAGCTTGGCGTGTGCAAGAAACTCGATGACGGCAAGGAGTTTTTTAGGTGCGTTAGACATGGGTTATCCTTTCTCGATGCGAAAGGATATAAGCAGATAGGTAGTTGGTCAAAATTGAATCGGGGGAAAATTGAAATTTCACGAACTAACCATCGGCCAGCAATTTGAAATTGAAGGCGAGGTTTACGTCAAGACTGCGCCGCTGGTGGCGAGCCATGAGCAGAGCGGAAAGCAGAAGTTCATGGCGCGCTATGTGGCGGTGAAACTTAGCGGTGACACTGTTCCAGCGGCTGCGGTGCATAGCGGGGAAAGCGTGCGCACCGAGGCAGTGGTTTTAGCATTTGATGAATTTTATAATCGCTGCCTGCGGGAGCTTGAAAATTTACTTCCCGAAAATCAGGATGCTGCGCACGAGGCGCTTGCGCAGGCACGCAAAGAATTCCTGGATTCGTTACACTAGCGCTAGTTTTCTTAATTTGGTGGCACATGAATACAGATAACCAAAATGATTTTTTAGTGGTCACCGCCTCCGGCGAGGACAAGGTGGGCCTGGTGGATCGGCTTTCGAGCAAGATTACCGAAAACGGGCTGAATATAGAGCAGAGCCACATGGCGGTGCTGGGTGGGCATTTCGCCCTGATCATGCTGTTATCCGGGCCGTGGAACGCGCTTTCCAAACTGGAAAGCCAGATGCCCGCACTGGGTGAACAACTGGGTCTTACGATCACGCACAAGCGCACCAAGGAGCGGGAGCATATCAAGCCGCTTATTCCTTATCACATCGAAGTCGTGGCGATGGATCATCCGGGCATCGTGCGCAACCTGGCCGGTTTTTTCGCGCGGAACGGCATTAATATCGAAGAGCTGGAAACCAATACCTACCCTGCGTCCCACACGGGGGCGCCAATGTTTTCCGTGAATATTACCGTGGGTATTCCGGCGGATGCGCACATTCCTACCTTGCGTAGCAATTTTCTCGACTATTGCGATGACCTGAACCTGGATGCCAGCTTCGAGCCATCGCGGAGCTAATTTATGCTGCGGAGCTGATTTTATGCTGGCGACTAACGATCGGTCGATCACACCAGCGGATCTCTTCCGGCTGGAAAAATTCATGTGTTCCGACGCCTGCGGCGAGGATTCCATGGGCTTAAGCCGCGCCCATGGTTTTTTGACTGCGGCAGTGAGCGGCCCTGAAACGGTGATGCCTGATGAATGGATACGGCTGGTGTTCGACGAGCCTGTGTTTGTGGACGCAGCGCAGGCTGATGATATTCTCGATTTGATCATGCGTTTGTATCGCGACATCGCACGAAATCTTCCCCAGCAAGGAGTATTCACCCCGGTATTCGATATCGTGCGGGATGCGGATGGAAGCGAGAATTTCAGCGCCGACGAGTGGTGCCTTGGTTACGTATCCGGCATGTCGCTCGCAGGCGATGTGTGGGCCGAACACGCAAAGCACGAACTCGGCGAAATGCTCACCCCTATCTTCATCATCGTCAGCCCGGAAGACACTGAGGAAGGCAAGTTGCGAGAAGAACGCTACGGCCAGCTGTGCAGCATGTTGCCCGGTGTGGCAGAAGCGATTTATCAGTACTGGCTGGCGCGTCGTCCTCCGGCAAATTGAGTGCTTATGTCGAAATGAGAAAAAATATTTTGTGCGGGAAACGCGCGCTTTATTGGCTGTCCTTGTTCGCCGTCTTGATCGCCGCCTGGCCCGCCTTCAGCGCCAGCCAAGCCACCGCTACACTGCTGATTGCAGGTGATGTCGCCCAGTGCGATCAGCCCGGCGCCGCGCGAACTGCGGCGCTGATCGAAAAAACACCCGGCACCATTTTGGCAGTAGGCGACCTCGCCTACCCGAACGGTACTCGGTCGGATTTTGCACGCTGCTACGCGCCAACCTGGGGCAAATTTAAATCGCGCACCTTGCCTGTACCAGGCAACCATGAATATACAACGCCTCACGCGTCCGCGTATTTCGATTATTTCGGCAGCAGCGCCGGCGAGCCGGGAAAAGGGTATTACAGCGTGGATAAGGGCGACTGGCACATCGTTGCCTTGAACAGCAACATCGCTGCGGGACTTGAGTCGGATCAGATCAACTGGTTGCAGGACGATCTTGCACGCAACCGTCACGGCTGTATTTTGGCTTTCTGGCACCATCCTCGATTCACTTCAGGTTATCACGCCAACAACCCTAAAATGGCCGTGTTGTGGGAAACGCTCTACGCCGCAGGTGCCAGCGTGGTCGTTACAGGTCACGACCATGACTATGAGCGATTCGCGCCGATGGGCAATACAGGGCAACGCGATGATAAGCGCGGTATTCGTTCCTTCGTGGTAGGCACCGGCGGCGCAAAGATGTTCGATTTTAGTACGCGCACGGAAGTCAGCGAGGCCTGGAACGCCACGGAGTGGGGCGTGCTCAAATTGGAACTGCATGCAGATGGCTATGAATGGGATTTTCTGCCCGTGGCTGGCGGAAATTTTCATGATGTGGGTAGCGCCAAATGTGTCAGAAAATAGCGAGGCAGGCTATATATGCCGAATGATTTATACGTCGACTGGGATTCCACCACCAAGGATGAAAATTTCGCTGTGGTTTACACACCCACAAAACGTCGCAAACGCTTTCCCGATAACTGTGTCAGGATAATGGAATCCGAAGCGGCGGCGCGGACGGACGCCGATCCAGACAAACATTTTCACGCCGCCAAGGTGGCAGGGCCGTCGCGTTCATCGGAAGGGTTCTTCGTGTACTTTCTGGTGCACTGGATAGAATAAATTTAGAAAAGCAATTGGATGCAGAGGGACGCAGATAAACGCAGATAGAGCAGACTGCTGTTTGGTCTGCCTGCGCGTACACCATGTGGGGAAGGGGTGTCTCTTCAACGAATTTATTTATCAGCGGTAATCGGCTTTTGTCTGCGTCCAAGCCGTTTTTAGCAAGGATAAATCAGCCGTACACATCCTCGCGGAAGCGTGCCTGAATAATTTCCACCTTTTCGCGCTGCTGAACCAAGGCGTCCACGCACTGGCGGTCCAGTTTTATCCCGGCTAGTTTGCGCAGGGCGTCGAATGCCGCATCATTGCTCCATGCTTTTTTGTAAGGGCGCACGCTAGTCAGCGCGTCAAAAATGTCCGCCACCGCCACGATGCGGGCCTCGATCGGGATCTCCTTGCCATGCAGGCCTTTCGGGTAGCCGCTGCCGTCGATGGCTTCATGATGGTATTGCGCAATATTGCGCAGGATAGCCACGTGCTGCATGCTTTCCAGGCCAAAATCCGCAATCATTTCGTCGATGATCTCGCGTCCTCTGGCAGCATGGGTTTTCATTTCGGCAAACTCCTGTTCGTTCAGGGGGCCTGGTTTGAGCAGGATGCGGTCGGGGATGCCGATCTTGCCTAAGTCGTGCAAGGGGGCGAAGAGAAAAACATGCTCGATCATCTCGTCGTCGAAGCCGCATTCATCGGCTATTTCCTTGGCAATCAGATGCGCATAGCGCGCCATGCGGTCTAGGTGTGCGCCGGTTTCCGGATCGCGTTGATGGGTTATTTCCCGCGCGCTTTTCACTGCGGCGAGAAGCGTGTGAATCTGGCTGATTTCATTGATTACCGCCAGCGAGATCAAGTGGCCAAATACATCCAGATAGTTCAGCACGCTAGGGGTGAAGGCGGCCTTCTGCAAAGAATCGAAAAACACAAAGCCAAAGAAATTGTCGCTGATGTACATTGGCATGGTGTAGCTTGAGCGGTAACCGTGCGCAAAGATTTTTTCACTATGCACGTGTTCGCCGCGGGAAAATATAGATAAGTCATCCACCACGCGCGGGCGCCCGGAATTCAGTATGTCGCGCAGTGAAGTCGCATCGGACAGGCGCGCTTCGTAATGCACCAGAGGGCTTTCGCCGTCGCTGCTGTTGACGTAGGTGTTCAGCATGTCGGTCTTCGGCTCGTAAAGGGCAATGGCGATGCGGTCGATGAAATTGAAATGCCGCTTCAATACCTGGTGCACGGCAGCGAGCTTCTTGTCGATTGGCAGGTTTCTGTTGAGTTCTTTCAGGATATCTTCATGCTCGAACATGCCTGATACCTCGAGAAAAAGGAATTAGACTTATTCTAGCATGTAGTTTTTATCCTGCTTATGTGGTGCTACTTGATGACCACAACCAGGCTGCGCCGCGTACACCGCTTGAATCGCCATGCTGGTTCATGACCAGCCGGGTGTCGACGCGATCGGAAAAAACATAGCGCCCCCAGTGTTTGGGTACATTTTCATACAGGCGGGAGATGTTGGACATGCCACCACCCAGCACGACCACATCCGGGTCGAGAATGTTGATCACGTGCGCCAGGGAGCGTGCCAGACGGTCCTCGTAGCGTAGCAGCGTGGCTTCGCAGGCGGCATCACCCATTTGCGCATGGGCGACGATGGTCTGAGTGTCTAGGGGGTCGCCACCGTGCAGCGCATGGTCGCGTGTCATGCCGGGGCCGGACAGGAAAGTTTCGATACACCCCCGTTTGCCACAGTAGCAATCGGGGCCAGGCAGTTCGTCTGCCAAAGGCCAGGGCAGCGGGTTGTGGCCCCATTCCCCAGCAATGGCGTTGGGGCCAGTGAGTACATGACCATTCACCACGATGCCCGCCCCGGTGCCGGTGCCGATAATTACCCCGAATACCACTGCCGCACCTGCTGCCGCACCATCGGTTGCTTCAGACAGGGCAAAGCAATTGGCGTCATTGGCGATTTTTATATCGCGGCCGAGCAGTGTTTCCAGGTCGTACAGAACAGGTTGGCCGTTGAGGCAAATAGAATTGGAATTTTTCAGCATTCCTGTGGCACGCGAAATGGCGCCGGGCGTGCCGATGCCAATGGAGCCTTGTGCAGCGAGGTCGGTTTCAACATCGTTCACCAGCGCTGCGATGGCTTGCAGTGTGGCGGCGTAGTTGCCTTGCGGGGTAGGGACGCGGCGGCGCAGCAGTTCATGACCGTTATTATCGAGGGCAATAATTTCAATCTTGGTGCCGCCGAGGTCGATGCCAAGTTTGACCATCGCGTTTATCGTTTTAATTTGGAAATGGAATCAGGACTTGCCGGCAGGAGGTTTGATGCATTCGATAGCGCCGCGCCCTACGCGATTTCCGGCAACCAGTGCCGCTTCGTTGCCTTCTGTATATTCCAGTACCGTGTAGCTACTGCATCCTTCGCGCTGCACGATGTAAGCGGCACGGCGTTTGAAAATTTGCCATAGCTCGCCACTACGGCCACCGGCGAAGCGGGTCTTGTCGACGGTGATCTGAAATTTTCCATTACCCAGCGCATCGTCGCTGGTTTGGAAATATAGGTCATCCTCGAAATAGATAGCGGCTGCGCCGATCATTGCGGCTGAGCCCAAGACAGGGTAGGCAGATACTGCGGTGCGGGTTGTGGTTACTGCAGGCTGAATCGAACAACCTGCCAGCAGCACGAAGCCGAGGGTGAGAGAGTAAGAGCAAATCTGGTGACGAACAGATATTTTCATAATACTCCCAGGCTCACTTGTAGCAGATTTTCAGCACTAGGATGATTCCCGTCAATACCAGCGTAACGGCATTGGCGACGATCACCGGTGTGGAGTGGATGGCAATGCCATAGAGCAGCCATAATATCAGGCCGAGGCTGAACAGAAGGAACATGCCGAGTGAAACGTCGTTGGCGGATTTGGATTGCCAGGTTTTTATCACTTGCGGCACGAAAGCTACGGTGGTAAGTGTGCCAGCGAACAAGCCGAGGAGGTCGATTTCATTCATGTCAGGAGCTTTACTTGAACAAGCCTTTCAGACCGCTTTTTAGCTGTTCCCCCAGCTTGGATTTCACTTCTTCCGTCTTCTGCTCAATTTTTGCCTTGGCGACTTCACCCACCATGGCGTTGAAATCCAGGTTGTACTTGAGCGCTTCAAACGGGCCGGATACACGCACCGGCACGCTGAGCCCCTTGAGCGAATCCGCACCACCCTGGCCTTCCAGGCTGCCCACGACAGTGGCTTTGGCGAGGTAGTTCATGCTGTTGTTACCGAGGTCGATGTCGCCGTTGCCGCCTAGACGCAGCAGGGGCGACTTGGCTGAGAGGTCGTCGTTGTGGGCTACGCCATGGTTGATTGCAAAATTGGCCTTGAGTTCGGTGAAATCGGTTTTCTCCTGCTGGTTGGCAGCCTGTGTCTGCTGACCTTTAAGCGCGCCGAGTTTGGCCTTGGCGTTGCGCAGTGTGGCGGCGAGGTTGATGCCCTTGATGGCGCCATCGTTCAGTACCAGTCCTGCACTGCCATGCAGATTTTTCTTCATGGCGCTGACTGTGTTGCCCTGTGCGCTGACATCCAGATTGACGTTGCCGTGTCCTTCCAGAATGTCCTTGTTAATGGTGTCTTTGATCAATGGCCCCACGCTTACGTTGGAGAATTTTTGCTTCAGCGTAAATTGCGGCGTGGCGCCGGCATTCACATTAATGCTGCCGGCGAGTGAGCCTTGGTACAGGTTGGCGGAAATCGGCGCTGCATCCAGATGTCCATTGGCCGCCTTGAGATTGATGTGCAGGTTGTTGGTTTTCACGTTGGAGAATTTGAGCGAACCGATATGTAAGCTGCCCGTGGCGTTAAGCTGTTTGAGGGCGGACAGGTCGAGCGGTTTCTCCGCGCCAGATGGCTGGCTGGCAGCCTGCGTGGCTGGCTTGGAGGCCAGGTAGCGGTCAGCGTCGAGTTGGTCGATATCCACATCGAAATTGTATTTCGGCTGGGCAAAACCCTGCATCGCCAGCTTGGCCTTGATGTGGCTTTCATCCAAGTGCAGTGCGCCGTTTAAACGCAGGTTTTCCTGCTTCACGCTAGCTCCAGCATCGCCAGTGAGATCGGCTTTAAAGCCGCCGTTGGGGAGCTTGGCGTTGGTCACGGTAAGATTAGCCACAATTCTCGGCAGGTCGAATTGCAGGTTATCGAGGTTACCGCTGACCGGACTCGACAACTTGCCATTGATCGCATTCCCGCTTTGTATTCCACTGACTTCAACGGTAAACGCGTCTGCCTTAAAGGTTTGCGCATTGCCGCTCAGTGCAGTGAGCACGGTGGCGGCGCGTATATTGCCGTTCGGTCGCTGCAATTTGGCATCCAGGGTAATCTTGCTGCTGCTGGCCTTATCCTTGGTCAATTGCAGTTGCGGGGCGTCCAGTTTCAGTTCGATCCTATCCGTCCCGTACATGCCTCTCAGTTCCACACCAATATTTTTGGCGGCGACGTACAAGGTGTCCATATTGATGTCGGCGCTGCCGCCAAAGCCAAACTTGAGATCAGTGATGCCCACCGCTTCGCCTATGGTCTCGAAACTCAGCGTATCCAATGTGTAGCGTTTGTGATCGAGGTCGAATTTAAGAACACTGTCGATGCGGTTTTGCAGCTTGAGTTTCGGATTGTCCGAGAGCAGATTGAAAGTGCCTGCGATTTCGGTAGGCACGTTGTTCTTGAGGCGCCGCGTGCTGATATTGATTTCGCTCAATGCCAGCTTGCGCTTGGTCTGCTGGTCATCGAAATCGAGCGCGGCGTTGGTGATCTTCACTTTGTCGATATCGAATTTAATTTCTGATGCCTCTTCTTTTTTCATCAGGTCATCGAAATTGGTGCTGCCATCCGGGTAGCGCACTAGATGAGCATGCAGTCCATCCACCATCACTTGCTCCACCAATAGTTCATTTCTAAGCAACGGCAGCCAGGAAACTCCCAGGCGCAGGCGATCGACAGCGGCAAAGTCCTTGTCGCCTTGGTGCTCGCTCAGCGCGGCTTTACCCAAATCAAGCCCCAGCTTGGGAAACAAAGTGAGCTTGATGTCGCCAGTCAAGGTCAGCGTGCGCTGCTTTTTTGCCTTGACCATCTCGACAATCATGGGCTTGAAGCTATTCGGATCGACGGTGAACACCACCACGGAGATGGCACCGACAAACAGGACGGCGAATCCGGCGATGGCGTAGAAAGTGTATTTTATGTATTTGTTCATAGTAGGATTGTATGGCCTGTTAAAAATAATTTAAGCATAAAGGTGCTTCTAGATTTCAGGTGCGTCGTCACCCAGCGCGGCTTTTACTGCACGTACTCTTGCTGCGTAAACTTTCTCCCGGATGACTTCCGGCTCGGCATAGTGTTGCGCCACTGCGCCGGCATCTACCGATTGCGCCGCGTGCAATGCGCTGCGCAACACCTCCGCTTGGGTGTAGGCCTGGTCTGCATAGCCTGGGCGACCATAAAAATCTGCCTGGCACGCTTGCAGAAATTCTTCGAATCGTGCCGGCTGGCGCAGGGCATCGGTAGCTTGAATCAGTTGCATGACGGTGGTGGCGCGCAGTTCCAGCGCGCGATGTGCGTTGCCGTGATGTGCGGCGACGACCAGTGCCAGCCCACGGCAATCAGTGGGTACGCGCAGACGCTGACATAGTTCTTTAGTCAGCCCTACGCTACGCGTTTCGTGATCAATATGCCGTGGCCATTCCTGCTGCGGCGTGGTGCCTTTGCCCAGGTCATGGGTAAGCGCAGCAAAACGTACCGGCAGCGAATAATTTTGTTTGGCGGCCCAGTCGATAACCAGCATGACATGTACACCCGTGTCGATTTCAGGGTGGTATTTCTCCGGCTGTGGTACGCCGAATAGGCGATCCACTTCCGGCAATAATCGCTTCAGGGCTGTGCAGTCGCGCAAGGCTTTGAACATGCGTGAAGGCGTTTTTTCCATCAATCCGCGTGAGAGTTCCTGCCACACGCGCTCCGGCACCAGCGCATCCACTTCGCCGTTCCGCACCATATTTACCATCAGCGCCAGGGTTTCCGGCGCAATGCTGAACTGCTCAAAGCGCGCAGCGAAGCGGGCCACGCGCAAGATACGCACCGGGTCTTCGGCAAAGGCGGGGCTAACGTGGCGCAGGATGCCGGCCTTGAGGTCGGCTATACCATGGTACGGATCGATAAGGTTGCCTGCGGCATCCTTGGCAATGGCGTTGATAGTCAGGTCGCGCCGCGCCAGATCTTCCTCCAGCGTCACCTCTGGCGCAGCGTACACCTGGAAGCCTTTGTAGCCGCGTGCTGTCTTGCGTTCGGTGCGGGCAAGCGCATACTCTTCACGTGTTTCGGGATGCAGAAACACAGGGAAATCCTTGCCGACCGGTTTGAAACCTTGGTGCACCATGTCTTCCGGCGTGGCGCCGACGACCACGAAGTCACGATCCTGGACAGTCAGGCCTAGGAGCTCGTCGCGTACAGCGCCACCAACAGCATAGATTTGCACGTTAGCCCGGATGTTTCGTAAATTCGCCCGATGATCGCGCTGGGCCTTGACCGTCAGGGAAGTTTTGAGAAGGAGCGGCGTAGTTATTCATACGCCCGACTGAGCAAAACTTCAGTTTCAGTGAAGGGTAACATTCGCTGAAGGCTAATGTTATGCCGTAACTAAAATCTTTCATGGCGGTCAAGGGACAAGCGAGGGCGGGCGATCATTTATGAAATATCCGGGCTAACGATGCGCGTCGCGCCGGAACCCATCGTACTGGCCGCGCGGGTTTGCGTCCGCCATATAGGCTGGCACCACCGCCCCCATGGCTGTTGGCTGGAAACCAAATATGGCGGGGAAATCGCAGTTGCATACGTTGTCCACTTGCATGGAGTAATGGTTGTCACGCGTCATGATTTTTTTGCCGGGCAAATGCTCGAATACGGCTGCCTGCGCATAAGAAAGAAACTTGCCGAGCGGGATTATTTTCGGATGACGGCCCAGCGTAGCCGCAACAAATTCGACAATGCCACGCAACGTGTAAACCTCCGGCCCGCATAATTCGTAAACCTGGCCGTAAGTGGCAGGGTTGTTCAGGCTGTCTACAAAGGCGTGCGCGACGTCTTCCACAAAGACCGGTTGAAATTTTGCGCCGGAGTCGGCAAGCGGGATGAGCGGAAACAATTTGATGAGTTGCGCGAACATATTGAGGAAGCTGTCATCCCTGCCGAAAATCACCGAAGGGCGGAACACTGTGGTGTGCAAACCATACCCAGGCAGAAATTTGGGGCCGTCCAGATACCCGCGCTCGCTGCTATCCCGTGCCATGCCGGCTTCACGCACGATCACTTCGCCTAGGCCTTTGGAGCGCAAATAGGCAGAGGGCGCGGTGGGGCTGGCCTGCAAGGCGCTCATGTGCAGCAGGCGTTTGATGCCGACATCAGCGCAGGCATGCACGATTTTGCGCGGCAGTTCCACGTGCGTTTCATGGAAGTCGCCGCGGCGAGCGCTGGGTTTGTCCACGCGGCCACGCTTCTCTTCGTGCAGGATGCCGACCAGATTGATCACCGCATCCATGCCTTCGAACAGGTGCTTGAGTTCATCCGGCTCATGAATATTCGCTTCGACGATTTCCACCGTGGGCAGCACGAACAGCGCCTTGGCATTTTCGCGCCGGCGTGTGGGCACGTGAACACAAATGCCTTGTTCGGTGAGCAAATGCGCAATGTGGCGGCCCACAAAACCGGTGCCGCCAAGTATGCAAACGTTCTTGATGTTCATGAGAATGCTCGTTGGGTGGGAATGGAAATTAATGATTGGGCGATATGGCAGATTATAACCGTATCTTGAACCAGCTAGACCCGGTTATTCAGCGCAGCCTGGACTCCGCTCATCCTCTGCATTGCAATCCTGCTTGCTATCTGAAGTTCCTGTAATGGTGCCTAACCGGTCTTTGAGCGGTAGGATTTTCTGACCAAAGCGGGCGGCATAATACATGGCATTGCTCATCACTTTTTTGACATAGTCGCGTGTTTCGGAGAAGGGGATGGACTCGGTATACACCGCGCCCTCCAGAGATTTCAGATCGCGCCATCGATTAGCGCGTATTGGCCCGGCGTTGTAGGCGGCAGTGGCGAGCACGGGCTGGCCGTCGAGTTTGTTGAGCACATAGCGCATATAGTAAGTGCCGAACTCGATGTTTTGATCCATCTTATCGTTGAGCACCTGGTGGCGGTCTTTTAGTCCCAAGCGCTTGGCGATCCACTTAGCCGTGTTGGGCATGACTTGCATCAGGCCCGAGGCACCGACACCTGATTTCGCCTGAACGACAAAGCGGCTTTCCTGGCGGATCAAGCCATATACCCAGGCTTCATCCAACTCCCATTGACGCGTGTAATTGGTCATCAGGTTGCGGTAGGGGGAGGGGTAACGCAAATCGAAATCATGCAAGTGAACGGTTTTATCTGCGGTACTGATGGCGCGTTCATACCATTCGTTGCGTTGCGCCAGTTCGGCGGCTGCCAACAGATGCCTATCTTCGTAGTTGCGGATCGCCCAGTTCCATTCCTTGATGGCCTCGAAACGCAGGTTTAGCTCGCGCAGCTTGAGTGCGCGCTGAATGGCAGGCAGGCTGCCGATAGCCTTGATTTCATCGGCACTTGGTTTATAACTTGCCGGCAGGCCGCCGATTGCCGCACCCAGTTCTTCATTGGCGAGCTGGCCGTAGAAATTTCGTTCCAAAGATAAGGGCGCCAGGATCGTATTGGCTTGCGCTGTTTTTCCCTGCGCCTTGAAAGCGCGCGCTTTCCAGTAGCGCCAGCCGCCTTCCTGCTGCGCGCTTTCTGACATGGATTGGATGCTGGCCAGCACATCGTTCCAGTCGCCGCTGCGCAGCGCGGCGCGAGCTTTCCAGCCGAGTTGCTCGTCGTTAAGCGCATTATTGCCGGCCAAGCGGAACCAGCTCAGGGTGGCCGGGTCATGTTTGCGCGCGGCTTGCAATGCCATCTGCCCCCATCCGTAGTGTTGTTCGTTTTCGCTAAACTCTCCGCGAATTTCGTTCCAGCTTTCGAACGCTTGTGGCAGTTGGTTCTTGGCCAGGCGATACAGGGCGAATATCGACAGCTCGCGGGTCAAACGGGATTTAAGATTGGACTTGTTCAGGTCGAGAAAGCGCCGGGGATTGTCGCTGGCAGTGTCGAAAGCGCGGCTGTTGAAAGATTGTTTGAGATGGCCGTAAATAACCTTGGCCAGGCTCACATTCCCGGCTTCTAGCGCTAAGCGGATGCGTGTCCAGACATCCTCGGCACTAAGCAGATTTTCGGTGAGCAGTTTTTCGAACAAAGGGCCACAGGCTTCCGGCATATCGCGCCCGGTGAACCACAGGGGCTTCGCTTCAGCGAGCGCGTTGTCATCGTTCTTGGCAACACGCGCACGCAGCGCATAACAAGTCGTTTCCGTATCGCCATACACCAGTGAGGGATACTCGGCCAGGAATGAATCCCACTGCTGGGACTTGCCCAATACCTTGAGCCAGCCGCTGCGCAAATGATCGGACACCGCGCTGTCGGCATAAGTGTCCATAAACTCATGCACTTCGCTGGCACTGGCGTCTTTTAAGCGAGATTCCAGTTGCCAGTAAGCAACATAGGGATAGAGCGAATAAGACTGTAGCCGCGCAGCGGCGGCGTTAAGTTTGGTGTGGTTGCCAGCGCCGTAGGCTTGCCGCGCTGCAATAAAATCCGCATCGGAATTGGTGGCAAAGGAAGGCCGGCCAAGGCACAACAGGATTAATCCAACGAACCAGGAAATTCTTTTCATAACTGCTATAGTCAATTAACGGAAAGGCGGGCAAGAGCAGCCCTTCGCACGATTCAAGGATAGCATAGTTATGCCCTACATCAGTCTGAACCCGGCTACCAATAGAATTTTAAAGACGCTCTCGAGCTGGGATGATCGACGTCTGGTTGAAGCGCTGCAACAGTCGCATCAAGCTCAGCTTGCGTGGCGGCATACGGATGTCAGGAAGCGCGGGGTTTTGATGCAGCGGGCGGCAGGTTTGTTGCTCGACCAGCGTGACGAATTTGCCAGGCTGATCACCCTTGAAATGGGCAAGCCCTTGCGCGAAGCAAAAGCCGAAGTGGAGAAGTGCGCCATCGGCTGCGAATACTATGCACTGCATGCGGCGGATTTCCTCGAACCCGAAACGGTGGAGACGGATGCCGGGAGGAGTTATGTGGCCTTTGATCCGCTCGGCACGGTGCTGGCGGTGATGCCATGGAACTTCCCCTTTTGGCAGGTGTTCCGCTTTGCTGCGCCGGCACTGATGGCTGGCAATGCCGCCGTGTTGAAACACGCTTCCAACGTGCCACAGTGCGCTCTGGCCATTGAAGAAATTTTTCGCGCCAGCGGTTTCCCCGAACATTTGTTTACCACCTTGTTGATTGAAGTGGACCAGGTTGCCGACGCAATCGCCAGCCCCTTCGTGCAGGCGGTCACGTTGACCGGTTCCGAACCTGCGGGGCGCAAAGTGGCGGCGATGGCGGGGCAGCATTTGAAAAAATGCGTACTCGAACTGGGTGGCTCCGATCCCTTTATTGTGTTGGCGGACGCCGATCTCGACTATGCAGCGCAAATGGCAGTGGCGTCACGCTTCCTCAATTGCGGTCAGTCGTGCATTGCCGCAAAACGTTTCATCCTGCTGCCGGAAATCGCCGATCAATTTTTGGCCCTGTTCAAGGAAAAGGCGGCGGCATTAACGTTGGGTGATCCAATGGAGGAAGCCACCCAGATGGGGCCGATGGCGCGCTTGGATTTGCGCGACGAACTGCATCGGCAGGTGAGTGATTCCATCGCCCAAGGCGCAGTCGCACTACTGGGCTGCCAGCCCAGTGCAGGCGAGGGTGCATTCTATCCGGCCTCGATTCTCGATCAGGTAACAACCCATTGCCGCGCTTACCACGAAGAGTTGTTCGGTCCGGCCGCCATCGTGATCCGGGCGGCGAATGAAGACGATGCCATACGCATTGCCAACGACACCAAGTTCGGCTTGGGGGCGAGTATCTGGAGTCGCGACACGTCGCGTGCAGAAAACTTGGCGCGAGAAATTCAGTCGGGTAGCGTGTTCATCAACGGCATGGTGAAGTCCGATCCACGCTTGCCGTTTGGGGGTATCAGGGCTTCGGGGTTTGGGCGGGAATTGTCTTACCAGGGATTGCGGGAGTTTGTTAATGTTAAGGCGGTTTGGGTTAAGTGATTTGATGAAGAGGAGGTGGTGCCGGTGATTTTTTACCGGTGGAAAAAGGTTGTTAAGGCCTTCCTCAGCACAGCCATTATTGCGTCCAGTTCTCAATTTTTAAGCCAGGTACCCGCTCAAACTCTCTTACGTTATTGGTAACCAGTGTGCACTTCAAACTGGCGGCATGTGCAGCAATCAAAGTATCGAGTGGGCCAATCGGTGTGCCGGCATTTTTCAATTCTGTCCGTATGCGGCCGTATGCCGCTGCGGCTGCATCATCGAAATCCACGATATCGAAGCGCTCGATAAAACTTTCGAACTTCTCCCTGTTCTGTTCTGGCTTGGTACTGTTGGCCACCCCATAGCGAAGCTCGGCAATGGTGATGGCAGAAATGAGGATATCGTTATACGCCAAGCCATCCATATGCCGCAACACGGCTTCATACTGCGGCTTGCGGTTGATGAGATAAACGCAAATGTTGGTGTCGAGCAGATAGCGCATTACAGCCCGAAGTCGCGTTCTTGGTGCTCGGTCGGTTGGTCGCGCTCGATCTGGAAATCAGGGTCAAGCTGGTCAAGCGATGCCTTAAGGGCGGTGTAGGAGTAACGCTTGGGCATGAGCACGATCGTGTCACCGATTTTCTTGACTACGACTTCATCACCTTCCAGACGAAACTCTTTCGGCAGACGCACAGCCTGGCTATTGCCATTCATGAAAATTTTAGCGGTTTGCATTTCCACGCTCCTCAAAAGCTAATGTATAGACTAAAAGTATATACACCGAAGACTGAGATTGCCAGCAATTTTCAGTGGCTTTGAATGGCCGTAAATTGTATTAGAAGGTGGGACGAGGTAGCCTTGCAAACTTGGTTTGATAAGTATGTATTTCTGGAATAATATTCATACTATATGTTTGTTGGAGGCACAAAATGAAAGCTGCTGTGGTGGCTGAACGTGGTCAAGTGACGATACCAAAGTCACTGCGGGAAAAGCTTGGCATCTCACCGGGAACTATTCTTGAATTTGACATCGAACACGGTCAGTTGGTGGCGAAAAAAAAAGTAACGGATGCCGTATCGGCGGTGATCGGTTGTCTACCTGCCGGCAGCACTGATGATTTTATCAAGGAACTACGGGGCGACGCTTGATTACTGCGGTGGATTCCAGTGTTTTGCTGGACGTGTTCAAAAATGATCCCCAGTATTGCGCTGTTTCCGCTAAAGCGCTGAGGCAATGTATCGCGGAAGGCGCGCTGGTCGCATGCGATATCGTGTGGGCTGAAGTGTCTGCCGGGTTTACCGACAAAGCCAAATTCGAAGAAGTAATGAACCAGTTAAATATTCGCTTTGATCCGATGGTTGCCGCTACGTCAATCCTTAGCGGCAAGGCCTGGTTGGCCTATCGACGCAATGATGGAACGCGTGAGCGCATCATTTCTGACTTTCTAATCGGTGCGCATGCCGCTACTCAGTGTGATCGCTTATTAACCAGAGATCGCGGGTTTTACCGGAAATACTTCAAGGGGCTAAAGGTGGTTAATCCTGCCGTGTGACCTGCCATTGTTCTTCAATTTGGTTGCGGGTGTGAACCTGTTGCTGTGGAGCATTTTCTACCGTTGCCGGGGCCACTTGGTGGCTGGTCTATACACCTGTCCAAATGAATATGAACTTCCCCGGCCTTTCTCATTAGCGGAGTCCCATAATGAAAAAAATCGTGTTGATTTCATGCGCGAGCAAGAAATTACCGCTTAAAGCATGTGCAGAAGATTTGTATACCAGTACGCTGTTCAAACTTAATTTAAAGTACGCTAAAAAATTGAATCCAGATGCCATTTTTATACTGTCAGCAAAATATTGGGTGCTTGAACTTGATACGACGATAGAACCTTATGACGTTACACTTAATAACATGAGTACTTCTGAAAAAAAAGCATGGGCAAAAACAGTTGTGGAGCAGTTGGGTAGACACGCAAGCTGTCAGGATGACCACTTCATTTTCCTGGCAGGAGAAAACTACCGAAAATATGTAAAGCCCTATTTGACGTCATTCGAGATTCCACTGGAAGGCTTGCCAATCGGGAAGCAATTGCGGAAACTCAAAGAGGTGACAGCATGAATGGATGTTGTAATGACCTGCATCTGCTTTTTAGCAAGATGCCAGAATATCGATTTCCATTTGAACCCCAAAGCATCCCGTCTAATGGGATTTATGTCCTTTTTGAGGAAGGCGAGTTTGCTCATGGAGCCAACCGAATTGTCCGGGTCGGTACGCACACGGGAAATAACCAGCTAAGGTCACGGCTTCAGCAGCATTTTGTTGCTGAGAAAAAAGACCGCAGCATTTTCAGAAAGCATATCGGTAGGGCCTTGTTAAACAGGGATCAAGACCCGTTTATCAGGCAATGGCAAATAGACTTGACGACACGCGCAGCAAAAGACCAATATGCTCACACCATCAATTTCGATAAACTGCATGAAGTGGAACAACAAGTTACCGCTTATGTCCGGAGTGCGTTCAGATTTGCCGTTTTTCGCGTGGACGATAAAGACAAGCGGCTAGAGCTGGAATCAAAGATAATCTCTACCGTATCGCTATGCGAAGGATGCGCCTCCTCAAATGATTGGCTTGGAAAGCACTCGCCAGTGGGGAAAATCCAGAAAAGCGGTTTATGGCTGGTCAACGAGCTCTATAAAACTCAGTTGGAGCAAGACGAGCTTGAAGGGTTGGAAAGACTGATTGCCAATTCCTGATAAGGAAGCTGCTCTAGCTTAGAAACAACTTATACGCCGGATTCTTACTCTCATCCCAATACCGATACCCCAACTCATCCAAAAACCCCTTGAACGCTACCTTATCCTCCGCCGGCACCTGTATCCCCACCAACACCCGCCCATAGTCCGTGCCATGGTTCCGATAGTGGAACAAACTGATATTCCACCCGTGGCTCATGCTATTCAAAAAATTCATCAACGCACCAGGACGCTCGGGAAATTCGAACCGGATGAGTTTTTCGTTCTTTACGCCATGTGCATGACCACCGACCAGATGGCGGATGTGCAGTTTGGCCATTTCGTTGTCAGTGAGATCGAGCGCGTCCAAGTCATTGGCCTTGAGTTGCGCCACCAGCTTTTCGACTTCCGCTCGGTTTGGCACTTGCACACCGACGAACACATGCGCCACGGTAGGGTCAGAAAAGCGGTAATTAAACTCTGTGATATTGCGCTTGCCGAGCAGGCTGCAGAATTTTTTGAAACTGCCGGGTTTTTCCAGAATGCTGACAGCCATGACGCCTTCGCGCTGTTCACCCAGCTCTGCGCGTTCCGCCACGTGACGCAAGCGATCGAAGTTCATGTTGGCGCCGCTGGCGATGGCGACAAAGGTCTTGTCTTTGAGTTTTTCGCGTGCGATATATGCTTTGGCACCGGCTACGCTCAGCGCACCAGCCGGCTCCAGAATGGAGCGCGTGTCTTCGAATACGTCCTTGATCGCAGCGCAGATGGCGTCGGTATCCACCAGGATGATTTCATCCACCAGTTCGCGACATAGGCGGAAGGTTTCTTCGCCCACTTGCTTCACCGCTACGCCATCGGCAAAGATGCCGACTTGCTCCAGCACGACACGCGATTTTTTGCGCAGTGAGCGGTACATGGCATCGGCATCTACCGGTTCAACACCGATAATCTTGATTTCCGGGCGCAGACGTTTGACGTAGGCGGCAATGCCGGCGATCAGCCCGCCGCCGCCAACTGGCACGAAGATGGCATCGAGCGGTCCGCTGTGCTGGCGCAGGATTTCCATGGCGATCGTGCCCTGGCCGGCAATGACTTCCGGGTCATCGTAGGGGTGAATGAAAGCGAGTTTGTTCTGCTTGGCTAATTCGCAGGCGTGATCATAGGCGTCTGAATAGGAGTCGCCAACCAACACTGTTTTAGCACCGCGCGCTTCGACTGCCCGCACCTTGATCTGCGGCGTGGTGGCCGGCATGACGATGATTGCCTCGCAGCCCAATTTTTGCGCAGCAAGTGCCACGCCTTGTGCGTGGTTGCCGGCGGATGCGGTGATGACGCCGCGCTTCAGCGTGGCTTTCGGCAGGTTGGCCATCTTGTTGTAGGCGCCGCGCAGCTTGAAGGAGAACACCGGCTGCATGTCCTCGCGCTTGAGCAGCAGCGTATTGTGGATGCGCGCAGACAAATTGGGCGCGACTTCCAGCGGGCTTTCGATGGCAACATCGTAAACCCGTGCGGTGAGAATTCTTTCCAGATAATCGTTTTTCATGCTGTTGGCCGAGTTTGCGGAATGGATGTGATGCTGTCTTAAGAGCTGACTTAAGAGTAACAGGAATTGCCACCAGGCGCAGCAATCGCCCCGTTTCATGCCGATAACATTGCCTGGAAGTGGCGAAAAATCCGGTAAAACGGTATTCTTAAGCTTTTGCGCAATTTTTTGGATTTTAGACACTATGACGCAAGACGAACTAAAACAGGCAGTGGCGCGTGCCGCTATTGAGCATGTACCGGCTGGGATTATTGGCGTCGGCACCGGCTCGACCGCGAACTATTTCATCGACGAACTGGCAAAAATCAAAGGCAGGCTGGATGGCGCCGTAGCCAGTTCCGAGGCGACAGCGCAGCGGCTGAAAAGCCACGGCATTCCGGTGCTGGATCTGAACTCTGCCGGCGAGTTGGTGGTCTATGTGGACGGTGCGGACGAGATTACCGAACACATGCACATGATCAAGGGCGGCGGCGGCGCGTTAACGCGCGAGAAAATCGTGGCTGCGTGCAGCAAGAAATTTGTATGCATCGCCGATGGCAGCAAGCTAGTGGGGATGCTGGGCAAATTTCCCTTGCCGGTGGAAGTGATTCCGATGGCGCAAAGCTACGTGGCGCGCGAGCTGACCAAGCTGGGCGGCCAACCCAGGCTGCGCGAGGGATTCAAGACCGATAATGGCAATATCATTCTGGATGTGCACGGCATGCAGATCATGAACCCGGTGGAACTGGAAAGCCGCATCAACCAGATCGTGGGTGTCGTGACTAACGGCTTGTTCGCGATGCGACCGGCCGATGTGCTGTTGCTGGGCACGGAGCAGGGCGTTAGAACGCTTACCGCAAAATAGGGCACCATAAGTGTAACCAAACTGTAAGATAGTTTTGCCGGGGTAGCGCCTATAATCCTGCTATCTGTCTTGTTCCATTGCCAAATTAAAAGGAGAGCAAGGCGGTGAGGATGAGGCGACGAAGACAGTACAACTAGTACGGCGAGGAGCCGAAGACGAAGCCAACGCGGTTGTCGTTTTAATTTGGCAATGGAATCAGGAGTACCGTCATGGTTCAAGAACATATTTTCAAACAATTCGACGCCGATCTGGAGGCGGTGCGTTCACGCGTACTGCAAATGGGCGGCTTGGTCGAAGAGCAGATCGGGAAAGCGGTCGAGGCGTTGAACTCTGGCAATCTTGAGCTTGCCGACGAGGTATTAGCCAACGATCACCGCGTCAATGCCATGGAAGTCGGCATCGACGAAGATTGCACGCACTTCATCGCGCGCCGTCAGCCAACAGCGGGCGACCTGCGCATCGTGATGATGATCGTGAAGACTATTACCGACCTTGAGCGGATCGGCGATGAAGCAGCCAAGATTGGACGCATGGCGAAGCTGATTCACGAGAGAGGCCATTTATCCTTGCCGCGCTTCTCCGAGATCAAGACCATGAGCGGCCTGGTGCTCGAAATGTTGAGCAAGTCGCTGGATTCTTTTGCCCGCCTGGAGCCGACGGCCGCGATTCATATTGCGCGCCAGGATCTGCATGTGGACGAAGAATTCCGCTCGATCCTGCGCCACCTCATTACCTTCATGATGGAAGATCCCCGCACCATTTCGGGGGCTATCGACATCCTGTTTGCCGCCAAGGCCATCGAACGTATGGGCGACCATGCCAAGAACATGTCCGAGTACGTGGTGTACATGGTCAAGGGCAAGGATGTGCGGCACACCAGCGTTGAGGAGATCGAGCGGGAAATGCTCGAATAGCAAGAGACAAAAATCCGGCGTAAAAAAATGGGGCGTAAAGACGCCCCATTTTTTTATTGCATACGGCTTTTAGTTGCTGGTTGGTACAAACGCTGACGGTGTTTCCGCACCGGCGCCGAAGAAGTAGGCTTCCATCTGCTCAGTTAAGTACTTGCGGGCCTTTTGGTCGGCCATGTTCAAGCGGTATTCGTTGATCAGGATGGTTTGCTGCTTGAGCCAACCGCCCCAGGCTTCCTTGGATACGTTTTCGAAAATCCGCTTGCCCAGTTCGCCCGGGACGGGTTGAAAAGCCATGCCTTCGGCCTCGCGTCCAAGCTTGATGCATTTCACCATGTGCGTCATGTTCTAAATTCTCCCTTCAAGATCGTTCAATTTCATCCTAATCACTGCGCTTGCTGAATCCCGGCCACCAGCCAAGGGGAGTTCGGCTGCGCCAGTGACTTGTGCACGTGCCAGATTTCGTTGAATGGTTCGGCCTTGCCGCCTTCATCTTCGCGGATCAGCCCGGAGAAGCGTACGCTAGCGATAGCTACGTTGCCCTCAGTCACCACTTCAATCATTTGCGCTTCGAGCGTCACCACGTCGGTTTTCTGCTTGGCATCGCCGCGTTCTTTAATCTGCATGCTGATCTCGGCAAACATTTCCGGCGTGGTGTATTCGCGAATGTCATTCAAATCACCAGAGTCGTAAGCAGCCTGCAGGCGAATGAAATGCACTTTAGCTTCACGCAAGAAGGGCTCGTCCTCGAACCATGCTGGGCGGATGTTGCTAGCCTGGACTGGGCTTGCCGAAGACTGCATATCGATGGGCGGGTTGTAACCCGCAGCCGGGCCGCCAGCGTACTGCATTGGCTGCGGTGCCGGTGCGTTGCGCCGCATCGCGCGGAACAGGAAAAAAATGCCAGCAGCAATAGCCAGCATAAGCAGAATGTTCATGCCGCCGCCCATGCCGCCTAAGCCACCACCACCCATGAACATGGAAGCCAGTAAACCGCCAGCCGCCAATCCGGCCAAGGGGCCTAACCAACGGTTACCGCCCGGGGCAGGGGCGGCGGCAGGAGCTGCCGGTGCGGCTTTTTGCGGCGTAGCCTGTTGGCTGTAGCTTTGGCGCTGCTTGCCGATGTTGCCACCACCGCCGAAGCGCCGGGCTTCTGCATCGGTGGTTACCAGGGCGAAGCTGATGAATAGGGTTAATGCTAATGCGAACAGTCGTTTCATACTTTCCTCTCGAGGTTAACGCAAAATGGATTCTAACACTTGTAGCGGCTTAAGCCTTTGTTAAGGTTCGGCGCGTAAAGTTCAAAGCGTGACATTACTTTTAAGCGAGATGACCATGAAAACCCTATTGAAATCCGCATTAACCTTGGCCATGTTGGCAGGAGTCAGCGCCTATGCGGCGACGCCAGAAGAAATCCAGCGAGGCTATACGGCCCAGGCCAGGCAGGAAAATCCACAATTCAAAGATTTTGCCGCGAGCCGTGGCGAGCAGTTTTATCACGCCAAGCGCACGCACAGCAGCGGCAATGCGATCAGCTGTGCTTCCTGCCATACCGACAATCCGAAAAATACTGGCACCCATGAACGGACGCGTAAGACGATCCAGCCAATGGCACCCATTGCCAACACCGAGCGTTTTTCCGACCCGGCCAAAGTGGAAAAGTGGTTCAAGCGTAACTGCCAGGATGTGCTGGAGCGGGCCTGTACTGCGCAGGAGAAGGGTGATTACATCGCCTACCTGCGCTCAGTTAAATAAATAAAAGGAGATTTAGCATGAAAGCATATCAACCGATAGCCTTGCTGCTGGCCGCCTCACTGGCGGGCGCAGCGTTGGCTGAAGAAGGCGAAGAGCATGAAGGCGGCCGCCAGAGCTTGATGGCGGTGACGAATGCCAAATGGAAAGTCGAGTGTGCCAGCTGTCACACGCTTTATCATCCGGGACTGTTGCCGGAGCGGTCCTGGCGCAAGCTGATGGCTGGATTGGACAAACACTTCGGCGAGAGCGCTGCGCTCGACCCCGTCACCAACAAAGAGATCACCGATTTTCTGGTGAAGTACAGCGCCGACCAGTCCGCTGACCGACGCTCCAGCCGCATCGCCAGCTCGATTCCGGCAGCCAGCACACCGCTGCGCATTACCGAGACCGCGTGGTTCAAACGCGAGCACGACAAAGTCAGCACCAATGTGTGGAAACGCCCGAAAATCGGCAGCCCGGCGAATTGTGCAGCCTGCCATGCAGGTGCCGAGCAGGGCAGCTTTTCTGAGCACCAGGTAAAAATTCCTCGCTAAGCGATGAACCTTATAAATGCAGGTCAACCACGGGGGCACGGAGAACACGGGGAAACAGAGTCTTTGAAGTGAATTCAAAAATTCATCAATTGAGTTACAGATTTTACCTTTATAGCCGGTTGAACTCCCCCGTGTTCCCCGTGCCCCCCGTGGTTAACATACGGTCTCTAAGATGAAAATTTTGGTGTGGGATTTGCCCACCCGCCTGTTTCACTGGCTGCTGGCAGGCAGCTTTGTGGCGGCGTGGCTGACCAGCGATTCCGACCGCTGGCTCGACATGCATGTGTTTGCTGGATACCTGATGGCGGGACTGCTGGTTTTTCGCCTGGTATGGGGGTTTGCCGGTAGCCGCTATGCCAGGTTCAGCAGCTTCGCGTTCAGGCCGGGCGAGGCACTGACCTACCTGCGTGACGTGTTACGCCGTGATGCCAAGCGTTATATCGGGCACAACCCGGCAGGCAGTTGGGCGATTTATCTATTGCTGGCACTGGGGCTGCTTGCGACGCTGAGCGGGTTGCTGGTGCTCGGTGGCGAGGAGCGGCACAGTCCGCTGGCAGGCGTAGTGAGCTTTACTACTGGCGACGCGCTCAAAGAATTGCATGAAGTCATGGCCTGGCTGATGCTGGGCTTGGTCGGTGTGCACCTGCTCGGCGTATTGGCGGAAAGCTGGCTGCACCAGGAAAATCTTCCGCGCGCCATGCTGACCGGCTACAAGCAAGGCAGTACCGAGGAGGGAGTTGTTTCAGGACGCAAGCTCATCGGCCTGTTGCTGTTGCTAGCAGTGGCCGGTTTTGGTGTCTGGTATTTCAAAGGCTATGTCAGCGCCAGCGAGGCGCGGCCTTATCTGCCGTTTGCGGACAAACAACTTCCCGACAATAAACTGTGGCGTGCCGAATGCGGTAGCTGCCATCTGGCTTATCATCCGACGTTGTTGCCGGCACGCTCCTGGGAGCGCATTATGCGCGAGCAGAATGATCACTTCGGCGAAACGCTGGGACTGGATGCGCCCACCACCAAGGAAATACTCGCCTTCCTCACCAAATATGCCGCCGATACCCGGATGACCGAGGCAGCTTACAAGATCGACAAATCCATTCCCGCCGGTGCGCGGCCATTGCGCATTACGGAAACGCTTTATTGGAAGAAAAAGCATGAAGTTATTTCAGCCAATACGTGGCGCAACGCAAAGATAGGCTCCAAGGCCAACTGCGCTGCTTGCCACCGGGACGCCGAGCGGGGCGCCTTTGAGGATGCCGCCATGCATGTGCCGCTAATTAATTGATCATAGTGATCTAAACTGAAGTTATGCGCATCCTTCTGGTCGAAGACGATCTCCTGCTCGGTGACGGCACCCGGGTTGGCCTTGCTCAAGCGGGTTACACCGTGGACTGGGTGCAGGACGGCCGCGCGGCGCAGCTGGTGCTGGAAACCGAGTCCTATGCCTGCGTAATACTGGATCTTGGATTGCCGCGCATGTCCGGGCTTGAATTATTGAAGCATCTGCGGCATCTGCGTAATGACACGCCGGTGCTGATTCTCACCGCGCGCGACACGGTGGCGGATCGCGTCTCCGGCCTGGATAGCGGGGCGGACGATTACCTGGTCAAGCCATTCGATCTGGATGAACTGGCGGCGCGCATCCGGGCGCTGCTGCGCCGCCGGGGCGGGCGCACCTCATCCGTCATCTGCCATGGCGAAGTCGAGCTCGATCCCGCCGCGCACACCGTGTGTCTGGCGAAACAGCCGGTTGAGCTGTCGCCGCGCGAATTTTCCCTGTTGCAGGAACTGCTGGAGAATGCAGGCCGGGTACTGTCGCGCGAACGTCTGGAACAGAGTCTGTATGGCTGGGACGACGCGGTAGAGAGCAATGCAGTGGAAGTGCATATCCATCATTTGCGCAAGAAGCTGGGGGGTGAACTCATCCGCACGATTCGCGGTGTCGGCTATATGGTCGACAAGGAAGCAACGTGATGCCGTTTTCGTTGCGCCGCCGTTTGCTGGGGTTGCTGCTTGGCGCAGTGGGCACGGTCTGGCTGCTGTTGGCGCTATCCAGTTATTTCGATGCGCACCACGAAATTGACGAGGTGTTCGACGCCCAGCTTGCACAGTCGGCACAACTGCTGCTGGCGCAGGCGACGCACGATATCGACGAGATCGATTTTGAGCACGAGCGCTTCAAGCACAAATATCAACGCCGTTTCATTTTTCAGATATTGGATCAGACGGGGCACGTGCTGTTCCACTCAGCCGGCGCGCCGTCGGTAGCGCTCACGAGCCAGGCAGGGTATAGCGATGTGCCTCTCAATGGTGAAAGGTGGCGCGTGTTCGCGCGTTGGGATGCCGATAATGAATATCAGATTCAGGTGGCAGAACGCCATGCGATGCGCAGTGAGCTGGCACGCAACATTGCTTTACGCATGTTATTACCGGCATTGGCAGCGCTGCCGCTGCTGGCGCTGCTGATCTGGCTGGGTGTGAGCAAGGGATTAAGCCCCCTTGCACGTATTGCGCAAGACGTGGCGGGGCGCGCGCCGCAGCACCTGACGCCGCTGGACACCCAGCGCTCACCACACGAGATACTGCCGTTGGTTAAAGCGTTGAATGAATTATTCAGCCGCTTGAATATGGCGCTGGAAAATGAGCGCCGCTTCACGGCCGATGCGGCGCATGAGCTGCGCACGCCGCTTGCTGCCTTGCGCGTGCAGGCACAGGTGGCGCTGCGTTCCCAGGATGATGCTGAACGGCGCCATGCCATTGAGCAGGTGGTAGCGGGGACTGACCGTGCCACGCATCTGGTCGAACAATTGCTTACCCTGGCGCGGCTGGACCCTGATGCGGCGCGAGCTGCGCATCAGCCGCTCGATTTGCGCGCGGTTGCAATGGAAACGCTATCCCTGCTGGCACCGGCGGTAGTGGCAAAGCACATTGAGCTGAGTCTGACAGAAGGTCCTTCCGTCACGGTGCAAGGGGATGCAGGCATGCTAGGCATATTGCTCAGTAACTTGGTCGACAACGCGGTACGTTACACGCCGGAAGGAGGCGCGGTGACCGTTGCCATATATGGCCAAAATGGCCGGGTTGTCCTGGAAGTGAGCGATACCGGCCCAGGCATTGCGTCAACCGAACGCGAACACGTGCTGCAACGATTTTATCGAGGAACGGCAGCAGGCACTTCCGGCAGCGGTCTGGGCTTGTCCATTGTCAGACGGGTGGCCGAGCTGCATGACGCAGCATTGTATCTGAGCGATGGAGAAGGCGGCAGAGGTTTGCGGGTACGGGTGTTGTTGCAACAGGCTAGGAAACCTGAAAACCAGAGCCAATTATGATTGCCGTTTAAAGGCTCAATCGTTGATACGCAGTGCTGGGTGGTCGGCACGCGGCATGTCCAGGTGATAGCCTTGCACCAGGTCGACGCCAAAGTCCTTCAGTATTTCCAGAATTTCGGCATTTTCCACAAACTCGGCAACGGTAATTTTGTGCATGCCGCGCGCCACGTCCACGATGGCTTTGACGAACACCTGGTTGTCACGGTCATTGGGTAAATCGCGAATGAACAGACCGTCGATTTTGAGCACATCGGCTTTCAAGTGCTTGAGGTAAGCAAACGAAGAAAAGCCCGTGCCGAAATCGTCCATGCAGATAACGCAGCCGGTCCGGTGCAGTGCTTCGATGAAGCGCTCCGCGTCTTGCAGATCGGTTACCGCCGAGGTTTCAGTGAGTTCGATATAAAGACGGCTGGGATTGACGCCATATTGTTTCAAAAGGGCGTCGATGTATTGTGGCAGGGTAGGTTCGTCGAAACTGCGTCCGGAAATATTCACGGCTAACGGCGGGATGGTTTCGGACTTGGCCAGAATGGCGATGCTCTCGCGGATCACCCAGCGGTCGATATCGAGAATTTTGCCGCTGCGTTCTGCCACGGGAATGAAGTGACCGGGGGGAATGAGACTGTCCGGGTTGTCCTTGTCCAGCATTCTAATCAGTGCTTCCAGATGGCTAAGTTCGCCGCTTTGGGTATGGTAGATCCCTTGGAAGTGCAGTTGCAGCAAATTATTTTCTAAGGCATCGTTGATGCGATCATTCCAGGTGAGACGCGCGACCATTTCACGCGAGCTGTCGAGATCCTGGCGATAAACGCGCCAAGCATTTTTGCCGGCTTCCTTGGCTTGATACATGGCGATATCAGCATGTGAGACCAGCTCTTCGGCGTTGATGGCGTGTTGTGGGTAGAAGGCGATGCCCAGGCTGCAGGTAAGCCGCAGGTTTTGTCCGTCGAAGCGGAACGGAATTTGGGCAATGGCCCGTACTACACGTTCGGAAAAGGCGTTGATTTCTTCCGTAGTGACATTGGGCACCAGGATGGCGAACTCGTCGCCGCCCAGCCGGCTGAAAATTTCATTGCGACGCACCAGCGTGCTGACCTCGCCAGCCACACGAATCAGAATGGAGTCCCCCGCACGGTGCCCAAAGGTGTCGTTGATGTATTTGAATTCATCCAGGTCGAAAAAAATCAGCGCGCCCTGCAAACGGTGACGGTCTGCCTCTGCCAGCATGCGCGCCAGCTCTTCCTGGAAGCGGTGCCGATTATAGAGACCGGTCAGCGAATCGCGCTCGGCCAGGTAGATAAGTTGTTGTGCGGTCTGCCGTTCGTGGGTGACGTCTTCATAGATCCACAGGCGGCCGATCAGGCGGCCTTCGTTATCCCGTACTGGGTAGGAAAGCTGTACCAGAACACTGCCGTTTGCCAGGAAGATTTCGAAACTCTCGCTGCTTTCGTGGGTTTGCAGTACATTTAGAACATGCTTGGAAAAATGGTCGGGGCGCGACAGTACATTGGGCGAATGATTGAGCACGTCGGTTGCCAGCTTGCCGGTAAGCGGTGTGCCTTCCGGGATTTTCCAGAGACGCATGAAGGCTGGGTTGTAATAGACCACCCGGCTATCCACGCTGACAAACAAAATGCCCAGATTCATGGCGGAGAGTAGTGCGACCAGACGTGCTTGCTCGTCCCGGACGTTCGCCAGGTACTGGCGCTGCATCTCTTCCGAGTGCTTCAGTTCGGCGAAGGCTTCTCGCAGAACCAGTTCGCTCTCCTTGCGCTCGCTGATGTCACGGATGCTGCTACGGATGCCAAGATACTCACCCTCCTTGTTGTAAATCGACTGCCAGCTGGCGGCAACCCACAGATGATCGCCATTTTTGTGCTGGATACGAAATTCCAGATCCTTGCCGGGATGACCTTGCAATGCCTTTTCAAATTCAGCCTGGAGGTTAGCGCGGTCTTCTTCAACAATCAGCGGAAAAGGGAAGTGTGCCATGCGCATACATTCGTCTGGCGTGTAGCCAGTCAAGCGCATGACCGAAGGGTTGACCCAGATGAGTTTTCCGCCGGGATCAAACCAGGATTCCCAATCGTAGGTATAGTCGGCAATGGCGGTGAATTTGGCTTCGTTGTAGCGGATGGCGGCGATGCGGCTGCGAATGGCTTCAGCCATGGCGTTGAAGGCAGCCGACAGTTTGCCGATTTCATCCTGGGCGGTGTCCGCCAGGCGGATATCGAAATTTCCCTCGGCCACAGCCTGGCTGGCCTGCGTCAAGGCGGACAAATGGCGGGTCAGCCACACCCCTAGCAAGGCAAGCAAAATAGCCGACACGATTACACCCAAGACGGAAATCGCTACTGTCTGGAGTAACAGACGTTCGCGTGCGCTAACCATCTGCTGTGTGGAAATGCCGTAGCGCAATCTTCCGTAAAGTTGATTGCCGATCTGAAGCGGCGTGTCGATATCCAAACGGTGATCCGGGGTATCAACTAATTTTGCGATATTGTCCGGATCGTCCATGGCGGGAAGGGGCTGGTTTAGGGGCCAGCCGCTGATTGCCACGAGGTGGTTATTCTGGTCGAACACGGCGAGGTATTCGACACCGCTATCGCGTCGGCTCTGCTCGATGATTTGCTGGGTCGTGCCGTAGTCCATCTGGGCAAGCGGCGCGCTCAGGGAAATGCTGAGCAGGGTGTCAAGCACCTTGAGACGCGTATGGGTCTGCTCCAACATGCTGTTTTCCATCAGGCGCATGCTGTTGACCAAGAGCAGCGCCAGCACAATGGCTTCCACAGCCACGGTGGCGAACACTAGACGGAAGCGCAGGGAATGCTTGATGCTACCCCATAAACTCATTCAGTTCTCCTGAACGGGGTAAAGGCCTGCAATGAAGGGTTCACAGTAATGGGCTTCCTTACAACTGTTGTTGTTTTTGCAATGTTTTGACTTCATTGACGAAGGGGTCGAGCTTTTTCAGTTCCTCGCCATTGCTCTTGAGCATTCCTTCCAGCTGATTTTCAGCAATAAATTTCTGACCCGCTTCGGTGGAATTCGCGAACTGTACCAGGGCAGTCTGGATTTGTTCGAGCTGGCGCGCGCCCAGGCGTTTATGGGCAATGTAGTACTGCGTGGGATGAGCGGGGGTCTGCGCAAGAATACGCAGTTGCGCCTGATCTTCTTGGGACAATTGCTTATACGGAGTGGAGCCGATAATAGCTGCATCCTGCTGATGGTGTATGACCGACAGAGCCGCACTGCTATGCGAACGAGTTACCACTAGCTTGTAATCCTTGTCGGCTTGCAGGCCGGCGTCCCGCAACATCTGCTTGCCCAGCATGGTGACTATGGCCAGTTTGTCGGGGATGGCAATGGACTTGCCGCGCAGATCGGACAAGCGCGCGAATGGGGAGTCCTGTTTAACGATGATCATCCCTGTCAATTGTGCCTTGTAAGTGGCCAGGGGAATATAGACTCCTTCCTGAATGGCCATGCGCGCCAGGTGGGGAGCGGTCAGGACAATATCATATTCTCCTTTTTGGGTACGCTCGATGAAGGTGCGGAAATCCGCCGCAGTATAAATCTGCACCGGTCTCCCCAGCTGACTTGCAAGGTAATCGCGCATGGGTGCGAATTTGCTGACCACCAGGTAGCTGTTGAGGTAAGGGAACACGCCGAGAATCAGCGGTTTTTGTGCCGCCCACGAATGCAGCGGAATAAGTAACGAAATAAGCAACAGTACGGTCATACAGGATTTACGCACATAGCCCCCTAAGTTTTGCGGCAATTTATCTGAGGCAGGCGCGTCTATTTTGTCTTGCTGAGTTTTTTCATGAAGACTTTGGAGCGGCGCTGGTAGTTATACAGGGCCTGTTTCTTTTTGGGTAGCCGCTCCACGCTGGCTTCTTCGAAGCCTCTTTCGACAAACCAGTGCGTGGTACGTGTGGTGAGTACAAACAGACAGCGCAGCCCTTGCGCCAGGGCCTTGTCCTGCATGTAATCAAGCAGCACTTCGCCCCGGCCAGCATTGCGGTAATCGGGATGAATCGCCATGCAGGCTAGCTCTGCCACTTTCTCCTGCGGGAACGGGTACAGGGCGGCGCAGCCGACGATCATGGTGTCGTGCTCCAGCACCGCAAAGCGGCCGATCTCCATTTCCAGCAGTTCGCGCGAGCGGCGCACCAGAATGCCGTCCGCTTCCAGTGGTTCAAGCAGGGCAAGAATGCCGCCGACATCGTCGATGGTAGCGGGACGCAGGTTTTCCAGCGGGGCTTCGGTGATCATAGTACCGATGCCGTCGCGGGTGAACAGCTCTTGCAGCAAGGCTCCGTCAACATGGCGGCTGATTAGATGAGCACGCATTACCCCATTCAGGCAGGCGCGCACCGCGCAGGGAAGATAGAGGCCGGCATCTTCCGGCAGCTTGAGGCTGGAGGCGAGAATCGACTTTCCTTCGGCGGCCGTCATGGTGCGCATCAACTCGCCTTTTTTGCTTTGCACGCCGGGTGTATCCATCAGAAAAATCAGCTTGTCAGCGTCTAGCGCAATGGCGGCGCTGGTGGCCACATCTTCCAGGGCGACGTTGAATACCTCGCCGGTGGGCGAATAGCCGATGGGCGAGAGCAACACAATCTCATTCTGCGCCAGGCGGCGGTGGATGGCTTCCGCATCGATTTTGCGCACCTCACCGGTATGTTGCAGATCGACGCCGTTGCGCACACCCATCGGCTTGGCGGTAACAAAGTTGCCGCTGGCGACGCGAATGTCGGCGCCCGCCATAGGGGAATTGGCCAGACCCATCGACAGCAGTGCTTCAACTTCCACGCGCACGCTGCCCACGGCTTCCTTGACGCAAGACAGGGCGTCGTCGTCGGTGACGCGCAGGCCGTTTTCGTAACGGATGTCCGCTCCGCGCTCCTTGAGTTCCGCCTCGATCTGTGGGCGCGCTCCATGCACCAGCACCAGCCGCACTTCCAGGCTATTGAGCAAGTTGAGGTCGTGCGCCAGCTCAACGAATTCCCCCTCGCTGACCACCTCGCCACCGAAAGCGATGACGAACACGCGCTCGCGAAAGGCGTGAATATAAGGGGCCACGGAGCGGAACCACTGGACGAAAGTTTCGGGCTTGAGGTTGCGGGTTTCGAGTTTCATCGTTATTGATTTTTAAGATAGGTGGCTAATAATAAACCTGAAACGAGAATCATAAAACCCAAAGTCATTAAAAGTCTCCCCACAGAGCCTGCATCGCAGCGAGAGTCGCTAATGCCGCTGTCTCCGTGCGCAGTATGCGTGGCCCCAAGCGAACTGCACTGAAGCCGTAGCTTTCGGCCATGTTAATTTCAGCACCAGTCAGCCCGCCCTCGGGGCCGATCAGAAGGGTAACCGGGCCTTGAGGCTTGGGTAATTCGCGCAGGCTGTGCTTGGCCTCGGGCGACAGGATCAGCCCAATTCTGGGTGTCTCACCCCCCTGTCCTGCCAGCCATGTGGACAGATCGCTGATGGCGGCCACCGTCGGTACGACATTTCGGCCGCATTGTTCGCAGGCGGCAATCACCACGTTTTGCCAGTGTTGCAGTTTCTTCTCGGCACGTTCGTCTTTCAGGCGTACCACGCTGCGCGTGGAGGAGAGCGGCTGTATGGCGGAGATGCCAAGCTCCACAGCCTTTTGCAGGGTGAAGTCCATCTTTTCCCCGGCTGAAATTGCTTGTGCCAGCGTGACCGAAAGCGAGGACTCGCGCAGTGGTATGGTTTTGTTTAGCACCGTCACGACCACACGCTGCTTACTAATTTGGCTGATCTGCGCGGCAAATTCGGCACCGTTGCCGTTGAATAAATTGACGGCATCGCCTTCGCGCAGCCTGAGCACACGCGCGGCGTGGTGGGCCGCTTGCAGCGTCAACTCGGTTTCCGCGTCGGGAGTGAGATCGTGGGGGCAGTAAAAGCGTGGAATGGTCATGGCTGTGGCATGCTAGTATTTGAAGAAGAATTTCCGGATTTTAGGCTAAAGGAGGAACGGATGGTCAGTTTGCAAACACCCGTGTGTGATTTTGGTTGGCGCGCGATCGATTTCGATCTGTTGAGTGTCGACGGTAAACGTTATTCTCTGGCGGATGCGCGCGGCCCGAACGGTCTGCTGGTGATGTTCATCTGCAACCACTGCCCGTATGTGAAGGCAGTGCGTGAACGCTTGGTGCGCGATTGTCTGGAGCTTAGGCAACATGGCATCAATAGCATCGCCATCATGTCCAATGACCCGACCGAGTACGCCGAGGATGACTTCGATAATATGCAGAAAGTGGCTGCGGAATTCCGCTATCCCTTTCCTTATGTGTGGGACGAGACGCAGGAAGTGGCCAAGGCGTATGGTGCGGTTTGCACCCCCGATTTTTTTGGCTTCAACGCGAATCTGGCGCTGCAGTATCGTGGCCGGCTAGATGCTTCGCGTAAGGAAACTGCGCCGGCGGATGCGCAGCGCGACCTGTTCGAAGCCATGCTGCAGGTGGCCAAGACCGGCAAAGGGCCTGCCGAACAGATTCCGAGTATGGGTTGTTCAATCAAGTGGAGGGATTGAATGATTGAAGGGTCGGTAATGCTCAAGGAGGTCATGCGTGCGGTCAAGCTGATTGCCCACGAGGAAATCATGCCGCGTTATCTCAAAGTGGCACGCCAACACAAAAGCGATGGCAGCCTGTGTACCGAAGCCGATCTGGCGGCGCAGGAAGCCCTCGCTAAGGCCTTGAGCAAGATCGGGGATTTTCCGGTGCTGGGCGAGGAAATGCCGCCAGAAGTGCAGAAAGAGTTGTGGCAGGCGGGGCACGACGGCATTTGGTGCGTTGACCCGATCGACGGCACTTCCAATTTCGTCAACGGCCTGCCTTACTTCGCCGTCTCGGTGGCGCTGATGCGCAAAGGCAAGAGCGTGCTGGGCGTGGTCTACGACCCGGTGGCGGATGAGATTTTCTATGCGGAACGCGGTAAGGGCGCTTACCTCAACGGTGAAAGTTTGCCTATCAAGGAATATACGCCGGAATTGGGCCGTGCCATGGCCGGGGTCGATTTCAAGCGGCTGCCTGGCAGACTAGCGCAGCAACTCGCCGGAGCACCCCCTTACAGTTCGCAGCGCAACTATGGTGCGAGCACGCTGGATTGGTGCTATGTGGCAGCGGGACGTTTCGACGTCTATCTGCACGGCGGCCAGAAGTTGTGGGACTACGCCGCCGGTTCGCTGATCCTGGAAGAGGCAGGCGGTTCTGTCTGTACCATGGACGGAGAAGAATTCTGGGGCGGAGATATCTGGCAGCGTTCGGTGATCGCCGCGCTGAATATTGACCTGTTTCATGGGTGGAAGGCCTGGATCCAATCAGCCATTAGGGCACCGCTATAAATTCATTTTGCGGGCGAATCGCGGCGTCCCATGCTCGCTCACTCCTCGCCTATCTTGATGATATGTCTCGTCGCTCACTGCGCGGCTCCTTGCGCTTCATCCCGCAAAAGTGAATTTCTAGAGGCGCCCATTAGGTAAGCAGGTGCATCTATAAAAATATTTTAGACCAGGGGATCCGCTTTCCAGGCCCCTTCCACAACCCGCATTTTTTGGCCCTACGGCGTCGCTTGTTGCTGATTTGCCAGCCAAATCCGGCCGTTTGGCGCTATTGCCCAAAATTGACAGGTAGGCGATAATCCGAACCTTTCACTTGCTCGGGGATAGACGCCTTGGCCGCGAATAATTGCGGAACTGCGTGGTTTTGAGACTCCCCAAAATGGCAGTGTCGCCGGATCTTCCGGCCCTCAATTTCGCTGTTTCAGCTCCGGCTGGAAGCAAAGGTTTTAACACTTAAGGAAATTCTCATGGCAACTCGTACTGAACTGGCAAATGCGATCCGTGTGCTGTCCATGGACGCCGTACAAAAAGCTAACTCCGGCCACCCCGGTGCCCCTATGGGCATGGCGGAAATCGCCGAGGTGGTGTGGAATCATCATCTGCGCCACAACCCCTCCAATCCAAAATGGTTTGATCGCGACCGCTTCGTGCAGTCCAATGGTCATGGCTCGATGCTGATTTATTCCTTGCTGCATCTGACCGGCTACGACCTGCCGATGGATGAAATCAAGAAATTCCGCCAGCTGCATTCCAAGACCCCTGGCCACCCCGAGTATGGTTACACCGTCGGCGTAGAGACCACCACTGGCCCGCTTGGCCAAGGGATCACCAACGCCGTCGGCATGGCCATGACAGAGAAGCTGCTGGCCGCCGAATTTAATAAGCCCGGCCATGAAATCGTCAACCACCACACCTATGTGTTCCTGGGCGACGGCTGCATGATGGAAGGCATTTCTCACGAAGCGTGCGCGCTGGCCGGTACCTGGGGCCTGGGCAAGCTGATGGCTTTCTGGGACGACAACGGCATTTCCATTGATGGTCATATCGAACCTTGGTACACCGATGACACCGCCATGCGCTTTGAAGCCTATGGCTGGCACGTGGTGCGTCATGTTGATGGTCATAATTCTGCTGCCATTGAAGCTGCCGTGCAGGAAGCCAAGAAAGTCACTGACCGGCCTTCGCTGATCTGCTGCAAGACGATCATCGGTAAGGGTTCACCCAACAAGGAAGGCACCCACGACGTGCACGGTGCGGCACTGGGCGATGCTGAAATCGAGGCGACGCGCAAAAATCTGGGTTGGACTCGCCCACCGTTCGAAATCCCTCAGGACATCTACGATGGCTGGGATTGCCGCACCAAAGGCGCCGGTCTGGAAACCCTGTGGAACAACAAATTTGCTGAGTATGCCAAGGCTTTCCCAGTAGACGCTGCAGAGTTCAAGCGTCGCATGGAGCATGAATTGCCGGCCAACTGGAAACAGCACGCTGCCGCGTTCATCAAGGCTACCAACGAGAAAGCCGAAACCATTGCCACACGCAAAGCTTCGCAAAACTGTATCAACGGGCTGGCCCCGGCGCTGCCGGAATTTATTGGCGGTTCCGCCGATCTGACAGGTTCCAACCTGACCAACTGGACTGGTTGTCACCACGTGAATGGCAAGAAGCCCGGCAACTACATCAGCTACGGCGTGCGTGAATTCGGCATGTCCCACATCATGAACGGTATGGCGCTGCATGGCGGTGTCATACCGTTCGGCGGCACTTTCCTGATGTTCTCGGAATACGCCCGCAATGCCTTGCGCATGTCGGCTTTGATGAAGCAACGCGTGATTTATGTGTATACCCATGATTCCATCGGTCTGGGTGAAGATGGCCCGACCCATCAGGCCGTTGAGCAAACTGCTACCCTGCGTCTGATCCCCAACATGGAAGTATGGCGTCCGTGCGACACGGTGGAATCTGCCGTGTGCTGGGTTGCCGCTGTGGAACGTAAAGACGGCCCTTCCTGCCTGATTTTCAGCCGTCAGAATTTGAATTTCCAGAAGCGCGACGATGCCACTATCGCCAACATCGTCAAGGGCGGCTACGTGCTGGCCGATGCGGCTGGTGCCAAAGTAGTGTTGATCGCCACCGGTTCTGAAGTGCAACTGGCGATGGATGCCAAGAAAGTACTGGACGAGCAGGGTATCCCAGCTCGTGTAGTGTCGATGCCTTCCACCAACGTATTCGACAAGCAGGATCAAGCCTACAAGGACAGCGTGCTGCCCAAGGGCGTGAAGCGCGTGGCCATTGAAGCTGGCGTGACCGACGGTTGGTACAAGTATGTCGGTGACGGCGCCGTGGTTGGCTTAGATCGCTTTGGCGAATCCGCCCCGGCTGGCGAACTGTTCAAGTACTTCGGCTTCACCGTCGAGAACGTAGTCAACACGGTCAAAGGCGCTTTGTAAATTTAGATTAACCGCAGAGACGCGGAGGCGCAGAGTTAGTGATTTTCTCGGCGCCTCCGCGTCTCTGCGGTAAAAATTTTTGTTTTTATATCTGAGGAGAATTAATCATGGCAATCAAAGTCGGTATTAACGGATTTGGCCGTATCGGCCGCATGGTGTTCCGCGCTGTTGCGAAGGACTTCAAAGACATCGAGATCGTTGCTATCAACGACCTGCTTGACCCAGAATATTTGGCTTACATGCTGAAGTACGACTCTGTGCATGGCCGCTTCAACGGCGATATCTCGGTTGACGGCGGCAACATGGTGGTTAACGGCAAGAAAATTCGTCTGACGGCTGAGCGTGACCCCGTTAACCTTAAGTGGAACGAAGTAGGTGCGGACATCGTGATCGATTGCACCGGTTTCTTCCTGACCAAAGATTCTTGCCAGGCACATCTCTCCGCTGGTGCCAAGAAGGTGGTGCAATCCGCTCCCTGCAAGGACGACACCCCGATGTTCGTGTACGGTGTGAACCACACGAGCTACGCTGGCGAGTCCATCGTGTCTGCGGCTTCCTGCACGACCAACTGTCTGGCCCCAGTCGCCAAGGTGTTGAACGACAACTTCGGTATCAAGCGTGGTCTGATGACCACCGTACATGCCGCCACTGCTACTCAGAAAACCGTTGACGGCCCTTCCAGCAAAGACTGGCGCGGTGGTCGCGGTATCCTGGAAAACATCATTCCGTCTTCCACCGGTGCCGCCAAGGCCGTAGGCGTGGTGCTGCCCGCATTGAAGGGCAAGCTCACCGGCATGGCCTTCCGCGTTCCTACCTCCGACGTGTCTGTGGTCGATCTGACCGTGGAACTGAACAAGGAAACTTCCTACGCCGACATTTGCAAGGCCATGAAGGCCGCGTCCGAAGGCGCAATGAAAGGCGTGCTGGGCTACACCGATGAGAAAGTCGTTTCCACTGACTTCGTCGGCAACAGCGCGCCTTCCACTTTTGATGCCGAAGCCGGTATCGCCCTGGACGGCACCTTCGTCAAGGTCGTGTCCTGGTACGACAACGAGTACGGCTACACCTGCAACATGCTGCGTTTGGTACAGCACGTAGCCAAATAAGAATGTAGGGTGGGTTACGCTTCGTTAACCCACCCACATTTCTAGCCGTGAGCTGTAAGGCATAGGTCCACCTATCCCTTACACCTTACTATCAGGAGAAAAACCATGTCCGTAATCCGCATGATCGATCTTGACCTCAAGGGCAAGCGCGTGTTTATTCGCGCTGACCTTAACGTGCCCGTCAAGGAAGGCAAAGTCACTTCCGACGCGCGCATCACTGCTTCCATGCCCACCATCGTGCACGCCATGAAGGCCGGTGCCAAGGTAATGGTCACTTCCCATCTAGGCCGTCCGACCGAAGGTGAGTGGAGTGAAGAGAACTCTCTCAAGCCAGTGGCTGATGTGATGTCTGCCCAGCTGGGCAAGCCGGTGCGCGTGATCAAGGACTGGGTGAATGGCGGCTTCGACGTTGCCGAAGGCGAAGTTGTGCTGCTGGAAAATTGTCGCATCAACAAAGGCGAAAAGAAAAACGTTGAAGAAACTGCCAAGAAATACGCGGCACTGTGCGACGTGTTTGTGATGGATGCTTTCGGCACTGCGCATCGCGCTGAAGCCTCCACCTACGGCGTGGCTCAGTTTGCTCCAGTTGCCTGCGCCGGTATTTTGTTGACCGGAGAACTGGATGCATTGACCAAAGCCTTGCTCAGTCCGGCCCGTCCGATGGTCGCCATCGTCGGTGGCAGCAAGGTATCGACTAAGCTGACCGTACTCGAAGCGCTGTCAGAAAAAGTGGATCAGATGGTGGTCGGCGGCGGCATTGCCAACACCTTCCTCAAAGCCACCGGCAAGAACGTCGGCAAGTCGTTGTGCGAAGATGATCTGGTACCAACGGCGCAAGCCCTGATGAAAAAAATGACCGCGCGCGGCGCCACTATTCCTGTCGCGGTTGACGTGGTGTGCGGCAAGAAATTCGATGCCAATGAACCCGCCGTGCTGAAGGATGCCGGTGCGGTAGTTGATGACGACATGATTTTTGACATCGGTCCTAAGAGCGCGCAGGAACTGGTGGACATCATCATGAAAGCCGGCACGGTAGTTTGGAATGGACCGGTTGGCGTGTTCGAATTCGACCAGTTCGGCGAAGGTACCAAGAAAATTGCCATGGCCATCGCCGAGACGAAGGCCTTTACCCTGGCGGGCGGCGGTGACACCATTGCCGCAATCCAGAAGTACGACATTTACGACAAGGTGTCCTACATTTCTACCGCGGGCGGTGCATTCCTGGAATTCCTCGAAGGCAAGAAACTGCCGGCCGTGGAAATCCTTGAGCAGCGCGCGGCTACAAAAGAATCTTGCTGCGGCTGCTGCGGAGAATAACAATTTAATGTTACGTAGAACCAAGATTGTAGCGACACTCGGACCATCCTCAAACGACCATAGCGTGCTTGACCGCATGGTAGAGGCAGGTGTGGATGTCGTGCGGCTGAATTTTTCCCACGGCAAGCCAGAAGAGCATATTGAGCGTGCCGAAATGGTGCGTTCCATTGGCAGACAACGCGCGAAAACAGTTGGCGTGCTGGTTGATTTGCAAGGCCCGAAGATCCGTATCGGAAAATTCGAGGCAGGCAAAATCACACTAAACAGCGGCGATGCTTTTGTCCTGGATGCCAAATGCGAGCTGGGCAACCAGCAACGCGTTGGTCTCGATTACAAGGAACTGCCCAACGATGTGACGCGCGGTTCAACCCTGTTGCTCGACGATGGGCGTATCGTGTTGTGGGTGGAACAGGTTGAAGCAACGGCAGTGCATTGCAAGGTGATGCAAGGCGGTGTGTTGTCCAACAATAAAGGCATCAACCGTCAAGGCGGCGGCCTGTCGGCAGCGGCACTGACGGAAAAGGATATCGAAGATATCAAGACCGCCGTCAAGCTCAAGGCGGATTACATCGCGGTTTCCTTCCCGCGCTCTGGTGCGGACATGCTGCATGCGCGCGAGCTGGTGCGTGCAGCTGGTGGAAAATCGCTGCTGATCGCAAAAATCGAGCGCGCCGAAGCCATACCCGCGCTGGTGGAAATTCTTGAAGCCTCGGATGGCATCATGGTTGCGCGTGGTGACCTGGGTGTGGAAGTGGGCGATGCGGCTGTGCCGGCGTTGCAAAAACGCATGATCCGTATGGCACGCGAGCGCAACAAAGTGGTCATCACCGCCACGCAAATGATGGAGTCGATGATCAATAGTCCGATTCCAACCCGTGCGGAAGTTTCCGATGTGGCCAATGCGGTCATTGACGGCACGGATGCCGTCATGTTGTCGGCAGAAACGGCGGCGGGCGCTTATCCCATCGAAGCGGTCGCTGCCATGAACCGGGTTTGTGTCGAAGCGGAAAAAGAGAACGAGCCAGTCCTCGGTCAGTTGAACATGGGCATGAGTTTCTTGCGGGTGGACGAAACCATCGCCATGGCTGCCGTATTTACCGCCAATCACTTTCACATTCGCGCTATCGCGGCTTTGACCCAGACCGGTTCAACCTGCCTGTGGATGTCGCGTATGAATGTTTCTGTGCCGATCTACGCCTTGACACCGGAAGTGGAAACACGTAGAAAAGTAACTTTATTTCGTGGCGTTTACCCGGTTAATTTCAAGGCTGCCGCAAAGGAACGCGAGGGGCTGCTCCTCGAAGCGGAAAACGAACTCCGTCGCCGCGGTGCAGTGCGTGACGGTGATCTGATTATCATCACCATTGGTGAGCCCATCGGCAAATCCGGCGGTACCAATACCATGAAGATTGTCAAAGTGGGTGAGCGGCACGACTAAGAAGCTGTCTTAATAAATATCGCGGGTGCGACTATGGCATGTGTTCTTCCGGCGCGAAGCGGCGCAGCGCCGTTTGGTCATTCCAAACAAGCAAGACGCGACAAAGCCGGAGGGACACATGCCGACGTCCCGAAGGGTTGCAGCCAGCAAGCCTTGCAGCGTCGTTGCGCTCCTTGGCATCGTAGAATAACTACGACCGGCGTCGCGCGCCTAGCTGCCAGCCTTGCTGGTTGCAACGCATCCCGCGATTTTTATTAAGACAGCTTCTAAGTTGCCGCATGATGAATTGCTTTAAACGAATTAATTAAACTTGATAGAGGAGATATAGCGATGGCCTTGATTAGTCTGCGTCAATTGCTGGACCATGCCGCCGAAAACGGTTATGGCCTGCCAGCGTTCAACGTTAACAACATGGAGCAAGTGCAAGCGATCATGCAAGCCGCTGCTGCGGTGGATTCCCCGGTGATCCTGCAAGGTTCCGCCGGTGCCCGTTCTTACGCGGGCGAGCCGTTCCTGCGCCACCTGATTCTGGCGGCTATTGAAATGTATCCGCAAATTCCGGTTTGTATGCATCAAGATCACGGCGCTAGCCCAAGCATCTGCTTCCGCTCCATCCAGTCCGGCTTCAGCTCGGTGATGATGGACGGTTCACTGATGGCTGATGCCAAGACACCTGCCAGCTACGAATACAACGTCGCAACCACTGCTAAAGTGGCTGAACTGGCGCATGCCTGCGGCGTGTCCGTGGAAGGCGAACTGGGTTGCCTCGGTTCCTTGGAATCCGGCATGGCTGGTGAAGAAGACGGCCACGGCGCCGAGGGCAAACTGTCGCACGACCAGATGCTCACCGACCCTGACGAAGCCGCTGATTTTGTTTCCAAGACCAAAGTGGACGCCCTGGCTATTGCTATCGGCACCTCCCACGGCGCCTACAAATTTACCCAGAAGCCCACCGGCAAAGTGCTGCGCATCGACCGCGTGAAAGAAATCCACGCGCGCATTCCCAACGTGCACCTGGTGATGCACGGCTCTTCTTCCGTACCGGAAGATTGGCTCGCCATCATTAACAGCTTCGGCGGCGACATGGGCCAAACCTATGGCGTGCCGGTCAGCGAAATCGTGGAAGGCATCAAGAACGGCGTGCGTAAAGTGAACATCGACACCGACCTGCGCATGGCCTCCACCGGCGCCATCCGCAAGCACCTGGCCGAGAACAAGTCCAACTTTGACCCGCGTAAATTCCTCAAGGAAGCCACCAAGGGTATGAGCGATATTTGTAAGGCGCGTTACGAAGCCTTCGGTGCAGCAGGTCAAGCCAGCAAGATCAAGAAGGTGTTCAACCTGGAAGATATGCAGAAGCGCTACGACAAGGGCGAGCTAGATCCCAAGGTCAACTAAACGTAGTTTTCTGAATTAGAAAAAGGCGGCCAACAGGCCGCCTTTTTTATTGAGCATCCGGTTTGATGCTGAGAATGGCCCGTGGTTTAGTGCCAGGCGCTTGTGCGTTACGCCGTCTTGCGTCGGCTCCAGCCAAGTCCAGCAAGGCCTAAGCAGAGAAGCGCAAGGGTTGTGGGTTCAGGAACCTGAGATTGAGCCTGAGTAAGAAAACCGCGAATCTCGCCACCCGGGAACAAAGTAGTATGAATGTTGAGATAGGATTCGCCGAGGGACATGCCATTTAATAAAAATGCCTCGGCTCCCGCCAGCGTTCCGCCATGCGCCGTAACAAAACTCGGGTTATACGAAGAGGCTAGCGTCAAGTCCAGAGTATTTAAATAGGTTCCTGCAGTAACCCCCAACGGAAAACCCGCGAAGGTTGGAACGGTCGTGGCTACTCCAGCCGTTCCCGTCAAAGGAACTACTGTGCAGCAGTGAATATGCGAAGCGGTTGTAGTTCCACTCAAGCCAGTAAACGAGAGATTTACGCTCATAGTGTTAAGAAAGTCGTCAATCGTAACAAAAGCGGAGCCCGTTCCGGGTGATCCATTAGCCGGGGACTCGTTCGATCCGCTCAGATTGGCAGTGTATGTGATAATCGTCGCGTGAGCGAACGGGGCGGCGACAAGCATCGACGTTGCCATCACCAGGACAAATAATGAATGTTTCATAGAATGCTCCCTGTTATTTGCTGAACACAGCCTAATTAGCCATTGCGACACTGATCGCTATGCCATTTCCAAATTAAAACGATAACCGCGTTGGCTTCGTTTAAGTTGGGAATGGAATTAATCCCTTGGATAAGCGTAAGTTAATAAAAGCACGAATCGTGCCTAAAAATGACAAGCACATGTAATCAATATGTTGTGAGGGTCTGGCAATGCATCTGGAAACAAGACTGTAAAATTTTCCGACAAAGTTTCCCGCTAAAAACTCAGTGCCTATGAGGTCACTCCAGATCGTGAATGCAAAGCTAAAGAGGTTGGGCTCGAATTATTTGTTGTCTTGTAATGTGAAGATTTTCTATTTGGAATGGAAGTTATTTTTTGCTTAGTAGTTGAGCCGCTTCATCCAGCAGAAAATGTTTGAATGCCTGCGCTACGCCGGATAGCCGTTTGTTGGCGCGATGTACAACGTACCAGTGGCGCATGATGGGGAAGGACTCCACGTCCAGAACTGCAAGCCGCTTCATTTCAAGCTCTAATGCCACTGTGTGGATGGATACGATGCCTAGTCCCAAACCGGCCTGAACTGCCTGTTTGATAGCTTCGTTGCTACTCATTTCCATTCCAGGCGTCAGCTTGACACCGCGCTGAGCGAAGACGCGTTCCATGGCAATGCGGGTGCCGGAACCCAGTTCGCGTAGTAGGAAAGTTTCCTGCTGCAGACGAGCCAGCGGAATTTTCTTTTGCTTGGCGAGGAGGTGGTTGACTGGGCCGATCACGACCAGCGGATTATCCATGAAAGACTCTGCCGCAAGATCCAGACCATCAGGCGGTTGCCCCATGATCGCCATATCCATTTCATTGTTGGCGAGTTGTGCCAGCAGCGCTTCGCGGTTGGTCACGTTCAAGCTGACGGTCACGGTGGGAAAGCGCTGACTGAAGATGGCTAATAATTGCGGTGCGAAATAGTTGGCTGTGCTGGCCACAGAAATTTTTAATTTTCCTCGCGTGATCCCTTTTAGTTCGGCCAGCACGGATTCGGCCTCGGCCAATTGCTGCGCGATAGTTCGGCTGTAATGGTATAACTCATGGCCGGCCTCGGTCAGAAATATCTTTTTTCCCAGTTGCTCGAACAGGGCAATGCCGACATTCTCTTCCAATTGCTTGATCTGCATGGACACGGCAGGCTGGCTTAAATGGAGCTCCTCGGCGGCACGCGAAAAGCTCAAAAGCCTTGCCACTGCTTCGAAGACGCTAAGTTGGCGGAAGGTTAGATGAAGCATTCAGGATGGCCTATAGTGGGAGATTCCCGTTGTGTAAATAATCATAAGCATAATGTTATCATTATTATCATAATTATTGACTGTTACTTATGAATTTAGGCAAGTATAGTTTCGTTCATCGTGGCGGTGCCGCAGACAGCGGTGGCTTCGGATCTTAAATTTTATCAACAAGGAGGTTGTCATGGCCGTAAAAACATACAACGCTGGCGTTAAAGAATATCGCCAGACTTACTGGACCCCGGATTACACCCCACTGGATACTGATCTGCTGGCGTGCTTCAAAATAACCCCGCAGGCGGGCGTATCACGTGAAGAAGTGGCTGCTGCTGTGGCTGCTGAATCGTCCACCGGCACCTGGACCACGGTGTGGACCGATCTGTTGACTGACCTGGATTACTACAAAGGCCGCGCCTATCGCATTGAAGACGTGCCTGGCGATGACACCTGTTTCTACGCTTTCGTGGCTTACCCGATTGACCTGTTCGAAGAAGGTTCCGTGGTTAACGTGCTGACCTCGCTGGTTGGTAACGTGTTTGGCTTTAAAGCCTTGCGTGCTCTGCGTCTGGAAGATATTCGTTTCCCGATTGCTTACGTAAAAACTTGCGGTGGCCCGCCTGCTGGTATCCAGGTTGAACGCGACCGCCTGAATAAATATGGTCGCGCACTGTTGGGTTGCACCATCAAACCAAAACTCGGTTTGTCCGCAAAGAATTACGGTCGCGCTGTGTACGAATGCCTGCGCGGCGGTCTGGATCTGACCAAGGACGACGAGAACGTTAACAGCCAGCCATTCATGCGTTGGCGCGATCGTTTCGAATTCGTGGTTGAGGCTTGCCAGAAGGCAGAGCGTGAAACCGGCGAGCGTAAAGGTCACTACCTGAACGTAACCGCTCCGACCCCGGAAGAAATGTACAAACGTGCCGAATTCGCCAAAGAACTCGGCGCACCGATTATTATGCACGATTACCTGACTGGTGGTTTGACCGCCAACACGGGTCTGGCCAACTGGTGCCGTAACAACGGCATGCTGTTGCACATTCACCGCGCCATGCACGCCGTGCTCGACCGCAACCCGCACCACGGTATTCACTTCCGCGTCCTCACCAAGGTACTGCGTCTGTCCGGTGGCGATCACCTGCACTCCGGTACCGTTGTCGGCAAACTGGAAGGCGACCGCGAAGCAACTCTGGGCTGGATCGATACCATGCGTGACAAGTTCATCAAGGAAGACCGTTCGCGCGGCCTGTTCTTCGATCAGGATTGGGGTTCCATGCCTGGCGTGTTCCCTGTCGCTTCCGGTGGTATCCACGTGTGGCACATGCCCGCGCTGGTCGCGATCTTCGGCGACGACGCCTGCCTGCAATTCGGTGGCGGCACGCTGGGTCACCCATGGGGCAACGCCGCAGGTGCGGCAGCCAATCGTGTGGCGCTCGAAGCTTGCGTGGAAGCGCGCAACCAAGGTATCGAAATCGAGAAGGCCGGTAAAGACGTTTTGACCAAGGCCGCTGCGCACAGCCCGGAATTGAAAATCGCCATGGAAACGTGGAAAGAAATCAAATTCGAATTCGATACCGTCGACAAACTGGACGTCGCCCACAAGTAAATCAGTCAGGTGTGAAGGGTGGGAAGTGCGGCGCAAAACGCACATGTCCCGCTCCTAACGCCTCACTCTTAACGCTTACCGCAAGGAGCTAAAAATGTCAGAAGTAATGGATTATAAAAGCCGCGTCTCCGACCCTGCCAGCCGCAAGTTCGAGACCTTTTCTTACCTGCCCGCGATGACCGAAGAGAGTATCAAGAAGCAGGTATCGTATCTGGTGAAAAAAGGCTGGAACCCGGCCATTGAACATACCGAACCAGAGTACCTGATGGACTCGTACTGGTATATGTGGAAGCTGCCAATGTTTGGTGAAACCGATGTGGATCGCGTGCTGGCCGAGGCCCTGGCTTGTCACAAAGCCAACCCGGACAATCACGTTCGTCTGGTCGGCTACAACAACTTCAACCAGTCGCAAGGTGCAGCCATGGTGATCTACCGCGGCAAGACGGTTTAATTTCGCGGCACGGCAATCCGTAACAAAGGCCCCGTTGCCGCAAGGTGGCGGGGCCTTATTTTTTTGGCTTGGACCGGATTTGCAAAGCTTGTCCTGTGAATCCCTGATTTTTGAGTTTTTGCTATGGAGTTCTCAATGACTGAAATCATCGAGCAGTACCGCGTTACAACAGAACCCTACTATCGTGCCGTCGCCGACGAAGTGGAATTGTATGAGGCGGCCTATTCTGTGCGTATGCCCATGATGCTAAAAGGCCCCACTGGTTGCGGCAAAACGCGCTTCGTCGAATACATGGCATGGAAACTCCAAAAGCCGCTGATTACCGTCGCGTGTAATGAAGACATGACTGCCTCTGATCTGGTTGGTCGGTTTTTGCTTGATGCACAAGGCACGCGTTGGCAGGATGGCCCGCTGGCCATCGCTGCGCGTTATGGCGCGATTTGCTATCTGGATGAAGTGGTAGAGGCACGCCAGGACACCACCGTGGTGATTCATCCACTGACTGACAATCGTCGCGTGCTGCCGCTGGAGAAAAAAGGCGAGTTGATTAAAGCCCACGCAGATTTTCAAATCGTGATTTCTTACAATCCCGGTTACCAAAGCCTGATGAAGGATCTGAAACAATCGACCAAGCAGCGTTTTGGCGCGCTCGATTTTAACTACCCGGAACACGCCATAGAAAGCGAAATCGTCGCGCACGAAACCGGCGTCGCGCATGAGATCGCAGAAAAACTGGTGTCCATCGCGGAACGTGCGCGTAACCTTAAGGGGCATGGCCTGGATGAAGGCATCTCCACGCGTATGCTGATATACGCTGGCAGCTTGATCGCCAAGGGTGTGGATGCTCACGCCGCCTGCCGCGTTGCGCTGGTGCGTCCGATCACCGACGACCCGGATATGCGCGACGCTTTGGATGCGGCGGTCACAACATTCTTTTAAGAATCAGCCAACCGCAGAGGCGCGGAGACGCAGAGTAAATCAATAGCGTTTCCGTGTTTCTCTGCAGTATGAGGTTTTAGCTATGAGCATCAATCTCGATGACTACAAGGAGCTGCTCGAAGATCTGGAACCTGAGTCCCTGGATCTTCTTCACTCCGTCTGGCCGGATGCAACCAAAGTATTCTCCCCGCGCGGGTTGGATAATTATCTGAAAGGCGCCTCGGCGTTGCGCGGCTTAGGCCGTGGCCGCAGCCTGGTGGATGCCTGGATCGACGCCACACCGCAAGTCGCCAAAGAGGTCGGCGAAGACGTTGTGGGCGATTTGGCGACCGCGGCCTTGATGTTGGCGTCCAGAACCTCCGGTGCAGTCATCGAACTCATGCTTGCCACCGCCCCGACGGCGGCAAAGCGCTTGGGCGATGCACATCTGTTCCAGAATTACCTGCAGTTTCTGAATACGTTAATTGCCCAGGCGCCGCGCGGTGTGCGCCCCATGCTCGACAAGCTGGATAAGCTGTTCGCGCATCTGACCTTGGGAGGGCTGCGCCGCTGGGCCTTGTGGGGCGCGCACGCGCATCGCACCAATTACGAAGAGCAGATCAAATATTTCAGCCTGGATTCCAAGGAGTCAATGGCGGTGTTGCAGCGCGAACGCAAAGGCACACTGTTTGTGGACGTACAGCGCCGCATCAACATGTATCTACGCGCGTTGTGGGCGCGGGACTTTTTTATGAAGCCCACCTCGGGCGACTTCGAAACCCGCGAAGGCTACAAACCGTTTATCGAAGACTATTTTATTCACTTGCCGGATGCCTATGATGCTTTCGGCGATATCGCCGCTAGCGAGGTGTACCGCGCCGCCGCAGCGCATGCCGCAGCGCATTTGGTGGAAACCAAAACGCCCATTTCCGCCGAATCACTTAACCCCTTGCAGATGGCCGTGATTGCGGTGATTGAAGACGCGCGCGTAGAAGCGCTGTCGATTCGCCGCTTTCCGGGACTGCGCCAGATTTGGGCCGCACTGCACACTGCGACGCCGGAGATGAACGCAAGCGTCGGCGATTACCTGAACCGCTTGGCGCGTGCGCTGCTGGACCCTTCCTATCAAGACAGCGATGCTTGGATTGCCGAAGGCCGCATGCTGTTTGCGCAAGCGCAGGACAAGCTCGTTACACACCACACCTCATGGGAAATCGGCGTGCAGCTGGCGCACAAAATAAAGGACAAGGGCATCGCCTTCAATCCGCGCAGCGATCAATTAACTGCGCCTTATCTTGATGACAATCGCTATTTCTGGGAGTTCGAAGAATTCGACTTCGAAAAATCGCTGGCTGCCGGTTATGACGCCCCCAAACAAGTGCGCAAGAATGTCAATGTGATGGAGTTCGCCAACGAGGTGGAAGTCGAAGGTGCGGGCGACGATGCGCAAGAAATCTGGGTTATGGGAACGGAGTTTTTTCCGTATGAAGACGCTGGCGTTTCGTACAATGAATTCGAAGGCAAGGAGCCGGTGTCCCAGCCGTATCACTATTCCGAATGGGATTACCAGATTCAGCTGGAGCGCCCTGCTTGGGTTACGGTACAGGAAAAGCGCGCCAAGTCGGGTGACCTGCAAATCATTGACGACATCGCAGCGCAACACAAGCGCATTATTTCGCGCATGAAATTTCTGCTGGATGCCATGCAGCCGCAGGGCGTGCAGCGCATCCGCAAGCTGGAAGACGGCGACGAGATAGATATTAATGCCGCGATCCGCTCCATGATCGACATGCGCATGGGCCTGCAGCCAGACCCGCGCATCATGATGCGTTCGGTGCGCAAGGTGCGTGACATCTCGGTGTTGGTGCTGCTGGATCTGTCCGAATCCACCAACGAAAAAGTGGCCGGTCAGGATTTCAGCGTACTCGATTTAACGCGGCAAGCCACAGTATTGCTGGCCGATGCCATACATAAAATTGGTGACCCGTTTGCGATTCATGGTTTCTGTTCTGACGGACGGCACGACGTGGAATACTACCGTTACAAGGATTTTGACCAGCACTATAATGAAATTCCCAAGGCCAAACTTGCGGGCATGACCGGGCAGCTTTCAACCCGGATGGGGGCAGCAGTGCGCCATGCCGCCCATTATTTGAAATTACAAAAGTCCTCGAAAAAGCTTTTGCTGGTGATCACCGATGGTGAGCCGGCGGATGTGGATGTACGGGACCCGCAATACCTGCGTTACGATACCAAGAAGGCGGTGGAAGAAGCTGCCCGCTCTGGTGTGGTGACATATTGCATGAGCCTCGACCCGCGTGCCGATCAATACGTTTCGCGTATTTTTGGCGCGCGCAATTATATGGTGGTGGATCATGTGGAACGACTGCCGGAGAAATTGCCGGTACTTTATGCGGGACTGACGCGATGACAATTAAAGTTTACGCAGGTATCGACAAGGATGAAAAGGGCGGCTTGACCCACCTGGGCCGCATGGTGCGTGATGCTTGGATATTTGGCATCCTGCCAGAAACGGAAACCTGCGAGGGATGGGACGGCGCGAGGATGCAAAAGCTCTACGAGGAAGTTTACGCGGCATGGGATCAATACGCGCATCTGCCAAGTCGACTGCCAGAGGCTTTGCAAATGCGGCACGCTGAATTTTATGCGCGTGCCATCGCCGACGCTAAAAGCAAAGGCTGGGACGCCGAGTTGGGCGAGGACGAATAGCGCGGGCGAATTACTGGCTGCGCGGGATTTTTAGCTTCAATACTTTCGCTGGGGGATCGGGTTTTTCTTTCGCGCCGAGCTGCTGCAAAGCGCGCGGAAATTCAACTAGTAGACGGCGCATGACGTCTGCGGCATCGGCCTGGTAATACACCGCTTCGTAGGGCACGGGATCGTCCAACGATTGTCGCGCCTGGGGGTGAAATTTCTGCCAAGCGATGCCGATTAAATTTTTTCGCTCGGCGTCGATGAATACCCATTCTTCTGCATCGATGATGCAAAGGTATTGCATGGAACGGATGGGCACGAAAACACTGCCCGTTTCGCTGTGCGCCAATATGGTGTGTGCCAAATTATAAACCTGCGCGGGTAACTGGCGCGGCTCCCGTAAAAGCTCGGTATCGCGATAGCAAGTGATCTCCATCGGGGCATGCTCTTATCAAGTTCGGAATAACAAGAATTGTATACTGAGATATAGCGCACGCTACTTGCCAATTAGGGAGGATGCCTGTCGCAGATAATCGATAAAAGTTCGCGCCACAATCGATAACTGCTTGCCTGCGGGATAAGCAAAATACCAGTGTCGCTGGATAGGAAATCCTTGAACATCCAGAATCACAAGTTGGCCCGATGGCACATCCAAGGCGAGCGTATGACGGGACAACACCGAAATTCCCAAACCACCTATCACCGCTTGTTTGATTGCCTCATTACTCCCCAGCTCCATGCGCATTTTGGGCTTGAGTCCCTGCTCTGCAAACACACGCTCAGTCGCAATGCGTGTGCCGGAGCCTGGTTCGCGCAGTAAAAACGGTTCTTCGGCAATACGTTTGAGCGGAATTCTTTTCTTGTGCGCAAGTGCATGCGAAGCTGGCGCAAGTACAACGAGGGGGTTCTCCAAGAACGTTTCTGCTACGACATCCGCTTCTTCTGGCGGCTGACCCAGGATATACAAGTCGTCCTGGTTACCCGCTAGCCGCTCCAACACCCGCTCGCGGTTAGAGACTTTAAGCGATACCTCTACCCCCGGGTACTGCTGGCAAAACATGCCCAGCAAGCGCGGCGCGAAATATTTAGCCGTGGTCACCACCGCAAGCCGCAGTTTGCCGGTTTTCAACCCCTTCATATCCGCTGTGACCATTTCGAAATGCGAAAGGTGTTCGAAAATGCCACGGCAGGTTTGGTGTAACTCACGCCCCGCATCGGTGAGAAATATTTTTTTGCCGACTTGCTCGAACAGCGGCAGACCCACCGCCTCGGTCAGTTTCTTGATTTGCATCGACACCGTGGGCTGCGTCAAATACATCTCCTCCGCCGCACGCGTAAAGCTCCCCAAACGTGCAATGGCTTCAAACACTTCCAACTGGCGCAATGTGCTGTGTCGCATAGCTGCTTCCCGCTAATCATAGATGTACGTCTATTCATATTATAAAAACAATTGACTGTTATTGATGGTTACTTTTTTGCATAGTGCACGTAACGCACTGAAATTAAAACCATCTTAATTATAAGGGTATTCCTACTAATTTAGTAGGAATACGGAGTGCGTATTTCAACTATTTGGAGATAAACATGGCATCTGAAACGATGAAGGAAGGCAAAGAACGCTATAAATCTGGCGTGATTCCCTACAAAAAAATGGGTTACTGGGAACCCGACTACAAGATTAAGGAAACTGACGTCTTAGCGATGTTCCGTATGACCCCGCAGGCGGGCGTGGAAGCCGACGAGTGCGCCGCAGCTGTGGCCGGTGAGTCGTCAACCGCAACCTGGACCGTGGTATGGACCGACCGTTTGACTGCCTGCGAAATGTATCGCGCCAAAGCTTACCGCGTCGACCCCGTGCCCAATACCGGGCCGGGCACTAAGACTGAACAACAGTACTTCGCTTACATCGCTTATGACCTGGACTTGTTCGAAGGCAACTCGATTGCCAACCTGACCGCTTCCATTATCGGCAACGTGTTTGGCATGAAAGCAGTGAAAGCACTGCGCTTGGAAGATATGCGTATCCCCGTCGCGTATTTGAAAACCTTCCAAGGCCCCGCCACCGGCGTGATCGTCGAGCGTGAGCGTATGGACAAGTTTGGTCGTCCGCTGTTGGGCGCGACCACCAAGCCGAAGCTGGGTCTATCTGGCCGCAACTATGGCCGCGTGGTATACGAAGCGCTCAAGGGCGGCTTGGATTTCATGAAAGACGACGAGAACATCAACTCGCAATCCTTTATGCATTGGCGTGACCGTTTCTTGTATTGCATGGATGCAGTGAACAAAGCTTCGGCCGCTACGGGCGAAGTTAAGGGCCACTACATGAACGTCACCGCCGGTACGGTCGAAGAAATGATCATGCGTGCGGAGTTCGCAAAATCCCTGGGTTCCATCATCATCATGATCGACTTGGTCATCGGCTACAGCGCGATTCAGTCGATGGCGATCTGGGCACGTAAGAACGACATGATTCTGCACTTGCACCGTGCGGGTAACTCGACGTATTCGCGTCAGAAAAATCACGGCATGGCATTCCGCGTGATTTGTAAGTGGATGCGTATGGCAGGTGTGGATCACATCCACGCCGGTACCGTGGTCGGCAAGCTGGAAGGCGACCCGATGATGATTCGCGGTTACTACGACACCTTGCTCGACACCCACACTGAAGTGCAACTCGAAAAAGGCATCTTCTTCGAACAAGACTGGGCTTCTCTGAACAAGTGTATGCCGGTTGCTTCCGGCGGTATTCACGCCGGTCAGATGCACCAGTTGATTCACTATCTGGGCGAAGACGTGGTGTTGCAGTTCGGCGGCGGCACCATCGGCCACCCCGATGGTATTCAAGCCGGCGCTATTGCCAACCGTACCGCGCTGGAAGTCATGATCCAAGCACGGAATGAAGGCCGCGACATCTGGAACGAAGGCCCGCAGATTCTGGCCGACGCAGCTAAGTGGTGCTCGCCGCTGAAAGCCGGTCTCGATACTTGGAAGGATATTACTTTCAACTACGAATCCACCGACAGCCCGGACTTTGTGCCGACCGCCACGGGCAGCGTTTAACTTATTTCAGAAGGAGAAATTATTATGATGACCAATCAAGGCAATCGCGTCACACAAGGCCAGTTTTCATTCCTGCCTGATTTGACCGACGCGCAAATCACCGCGCAAGTGAAATATGCATTGAGCAAGGGTTGGGCAGTTAGTGTGGAATACACCGACGACCCGCACCCGCGCAACACGTATTGGGAGATGTTCGGCAATCCGATGTTCGACCTGAAAGATCCCGCCGGGATTTTACTGGAGATCAACAACTGCCGTAAGACCTTTCCGAATCACTATATCCGCGTCGGCGCCTTTAGCGCCGTGCGTGGCGTGGAAAGCGTCACTATGTCGTATATCGTGAATCGTCCTAAGAAAGAGCCAGGCTTCGGCCTGATTCGTCAGGAGACGGATGGCCGTACCATGCGTTACACCATCCACTCGTACGCAACCGACAAGCCGGAAGGCGAGCGGTATTAAGTAAGTAAGCGGTAACGGTGGCGAGAGGATATCTTTCGCCACCGTTTTTTACCTGGTGAGAACCGGAGCACTACCATGAACGACACGAATAATTCAACGAACGTAGCGGTACTGGCAGACGATGCGCCCGTTAATTTGGAGGCGGAATTTGAAGCATCGAACGTTAAAGAAGTGCTCGACAAGCTCGACCGCGAACTGATCGGGCTCAAACCCGTTAAAACGCGTATCCGCGAAATCGCGGCGCTATTATTGGTGGATCGGCTGCGCAAACAATTTGCGCTGACTTCCGAGACCCCGACCCTACATATGAACTTTACCGGCAATCCCGGTACGGGTAAGACCACGGTGGCCATGCGTATGGCCGAGATTTTGCATCGCTTAGGCTATGTGCGCGAAGGCCATTTAGTATCAGTGACGCGCGACGATTTGGTCGGCCAATACATTGGCCACACCGCACCCAAGACTAAAGAGGTCATCAAAAAAGCCATGGGTGGCGTACTCTTCATTGATGAAGCCTATTACCTGTACAAGCCAGAAAACGAGCGCGACTACGGCGCGGAATCCATCGAAATTTTGCTGCAAGTCATGGAAAATAACCGCGACGATCTGGTCGTGATCCTGGCCGGTTACAAAGACCGCATGGATAAGTTTTTCCACAGCAACCCCGGCATGCGCTCACGCGTCGCGCATCATATCGATTTCCCCGACTATAGCGCTGAAGAGTTGTTGCACATCGCGAAATTAATGTTAGCTGCGCAAAATTACCGCTTCAGCGCAGATGCTGAAAAAGCCTTCTTTGATTACATCACGTTGCGCATGAAGCTGGAGCATTTCGCCAATGCTCGCTCGGTACGCAACGCCCTGGATCGCGCACGCTTACGCCAGGCCAATCGCCTGTTTGCCAATGCCAGCAAATCGCTTAGTAAAACCGATTTGATGACGATTGAGGCCGAAGATATTTTAGCCAGTCGCGTGTTTATCGAAGGCAAGCTCGACAGCGAGGCCGCTTCCACTCAATAGCCTAGTAAGTCATCAGGGGCCACCAAAACCACACATGGATACGCCGAACGAGATCACTCCCTGGCGCATTTTCCCCAAGCAGATTGAGGCGGTGTGCTACAACCAAGTGCGACTTGCATTGCTACGAATAGCGGATACCTTACGAATCACGCTCGCGCAGCATCGCGGCTTAGAAGTGATTTTGCACGACGATATCTGGCTGGTCGTCGATAGCTTTGCAGAAGATCAACGGGTCATGGCGTGGCGCGAATTTCAGGTTCATGCGCGCGAAAATTTACATGAGCCCATCGCCTGCAATCTGTGGCTATACCACCATTGCGCTGGCCTCATCACGGGATCAGCACTGGATGACTTGCATCAAGTCGTTACGCAATATTTGCGACTTAACGAGGAAAAATCATGCCGCTAGCCGACATGCGTGACATGCTAAAGCACGCTTACCGCAATGGTTATGCCGTGGGCAGTTTCGAACTGGTGAGCATGGATTTTCTGGAAGCCATTATCGCCGCGGCGGAACATTGCCGTTCCCCGGTCATTCTCGGCCTCGCCGAACCCCATTTCGAAAGTTACGACTTCAGCCTCATGATGGCGGCGGTCGAGAAAGCAGCCGAGCGCAGCACGGTCCCAGTTGCCATTCATCTCGAGCATGGCGCAAGCTATGCCTCCGCAGTGAACGCGATCAAGCTCGGTTGTAACAGCGTTATGGTGGATGCATCACATGAAACCTTTCCAATCAATGTCGCCCTCACTCGACGCGTCGCAGAGATGGCGCATGCCTGCGGCGTCACCGTGGAAGGGGAATTGGGCTACGTTGCCGGAGGTGAAGGGGAAAATGCCGCCAAACATCCCGGCGAGGTTACCTACACGTCGGTAGAAGAAGCCAAAGCTTATGTCGAACGCACCGGCGTAGATTGTCTGGCGGTTTCCATCGGGACCGTGCATGGCCGCTTGCGTAGCCGTGCCAAGCTCGATTTTGAGCGTCTAAAACGTATCAATGAGGCGCTCGGCATGCCCTTGGTGCTGCATGGTGGCAGTGGGCTCACCGAAGAGCAGTACCATAAATTAATTCTGCATGGCATCGCCAAAATTAACTGCTACACAGGCTTGTCCGATGTCGCAGCCAAACACATTCGTGCAAGTTCTCAAACCCATACAGATGGCTACCTCGAAACCATGCAAGGCATCCGAAGCGCTTTGCAAACACAAATCGAGCGCAGTATGCGGTTATGGGGTTCTGCAGGACGCGCCGCCGAGGTGCTGATGCAATGCCAACCCTGGCAGCCGGTTGAACAGATTATTGTGTATAACGCGGAAGACGCATCGGATAGCCAAATCGAGACCATCATGGCGCGCGGACAGGAGGTGCTTGGCGCGATCCCAGGCGTACGCCGCGTGTTCACCGGTTGGGCGATCGCTGAACAAGCCCAATACCGCTGTTGTTGGCTCGTGTCATTTGCACACACCAAAGTAATCGAGAGTTACCGCAATCATCCCGATCATGTCATCTTTACCGATCAACATTTCCAACCTATCGCACAGGAAAGAATCAGCATCGATTTCGTGGCGAACAACCGTGCGCCGACGCGCCACGCCCATTCAAACCAGGAATGCAATAGCCGTTCCCGTCTTTCCGCAATGAATCCCGCCAGCGGAGACTGAAAAGTTTCCCTCTAAATAAAAATATTGCGTGTTTAACGCCACATTCTCCAAGGAGTATCTCATGCTATTCTTTGCGTATCTGTTAGAAATATCCTTGTGGGATGACCGCTTCGTCTTAATGATTGCTGCCGTAGCGAGTATGGCAGCAGTCACCGCAAGCTTTTACATGGTCAGCCGTTTTCACTTGCTCAAATACGGCCGAGCCATGGTGCTCACGATCATCGGTGCCAAGACGCTGATCACGCCTTGGCACCAATCCTGACAACAGCTTTGCTAGTGAAAGTGGGTATTGTCCTGGGCGCATCTGTCATTGCGTCGATTATTGCCACGCGATCCAACAAAATCTAACGAAAACTGGCCCTACGACTCCGTTATAATTACACGTATTCCAAAGTATTCACATACGCCAAACGGCGCGATTTCAGGAATTTATACGGCCTATGGACAATCAAATAACACGTTTCAATAAACAAGCGCTAGCTACCATTGAGCACATCGGCTTGTTAGTTATCGCCATAGCTACTGTCGTGGCGATGGCGGACGAAGTCTGGCTTATGGTTCGGTCCCATCAGGTAAAACTCGCCGACTTGCTCCTGCTTTTCATCTATTTAGAAGTATTGACCATGGTGAGTCTCTACTATGGTTCGGGCAAGCTGCCCGTGCGGTTTCCACTGTATATCGGCATGGTGGCTCTGGCGCGTTATTTGATCCTGGATATGAAGGAAATGGATGGCTTGCGCATCCTCGCCGTGACGGGTGCGGTGTTAATGCTCGCACTGGCGGTTTTAGCCATACGCTATGGACATATCCGTTTCCCCTATGCCGGACAGAGCGAGCTTGAAACGCCCTTGCAAACGGACAACGATAAATAATTTACTACTGGAGACTCGCGTGAGCCAAGCCCTTTTTCAATCTGACATTAAAAGCCTGAAACTACTCAATCGCGGCAAGGTGCGCGATATCTACGACATCGACGATCAGCTATTACTGATCGTCACCACTGATCGCCTGTCCGCGTTTGACGTGGTCCTGCCTAGCCCGATTGAAGGAAAGGGCGAGGTGCTTACTGCCGTGTCCAATTTCTGGTTTGAAAAACTTAAGCACATCGTTCCCAACCAGCTCACGGGTGTTGCGCCGGAAGCCGTGGTGGCGACGGAAGAGCGCGATCAGGTACGCGGCCGCGCGACCGTGGTGAAAAAACTCAAGCCGTTGCCCATCGAGGCCATCGTGCGCGGCTATCTGGTCGGTTCCGGCTGGAAGGAATACCAAAAGAATCAGAGCGTCTGCAGCATTCCGCTGCCGGTCGGATTGCGCGAAGCAGACAAGCTGCCCGAGCCGCTATTCACGCCTTCCACTAAGGCAGAAATAGGTGCGCATGACGAAAACATCAGCTTTGCTAAAGCCGAGGAGCTGCTGGGTAAAGAACTCGCCGCCAAAGTAAGCAAGGTTGCTATCGATCTGTACAAAGCCGCTGCTGATTACGCATTGACACGCGGCATTATCATTGCTGATACCAAATTCGAGTTCGGACTGGACGCCGCGGGTACGCTGTATTTGATCGACGAAGCGCTGACACCTGATTCATCGCGCTTCTGGCCTGCCGACCAGTACCAGCCTGGTTCGAATCCGCCCAGTTTTGATAAGCAATACGTGCGTGATTGGCTGGAAAGCGTGGGCTGGAACAAGAAGCCGCCTGCGCCGGAACTACCGCCCGAGGTGGCCGCCAAGACCACCGAGAAATACCGCGAAGCACTGAAGCAACTGACGAACTAAACGGGAAACTACAATGAGTCATATTGATCAGTTGGTTGAAGGTTTTGGCCGTTTTCGTCAAAGCTATTTTGGCGACGACCGTAAGTTGTATGATCGTTTTAAGCAGCAAGGACAGAGCCCCAAGACCATCATCGTCGGGTGTTGCGATTCTCGCGTCGACCCGGCCATTATCACCGACTGCAACCCGGGAGATTTATTTACCATTCGCAACGTGGCCAATCTGGTGCCACCTTACGAAACAGTGGGTAATTACCATGGCACCAGTGCTGCACTGGAATTTGGCGTGCGCAACCTGAATGCCGAAAGCATTATTGTGCTGGGCCATGCGCAATGCGGCGGTATTCGTGCACTACTGGAAAATGCCGGGAACGACGCCAGCGATAACAGCTTTGTGTCCGGCTGGATGAAGGTAGCCAGCAACGCCCGCAACCGCGTGCTCTCGCGCATGAATGGCGAGCCGCAGGACGAACTCCAACGCGCTTGCGAACAGGAAGCGATCCTGGTTTCTCTGGATAATCTGCTGAGTTTTCCCTGGATTCTGGAGCGTGTTGCACAACGCAAACTGGAACTGCATGGCTGGTATTTCGATCTGGAGCATGGCGAGTTGTTGCATTACGACCATGCCAGCAACGGCTTTAAGCCGTTTGAATAAACCTAGAAACGGCTATGGGACGCAGATAAAAACCGATTACCGCAGATGATCCAAGCTGTTGAAGAGATGGGCCCCTCACCCATTGGATGTGAACAGATATGCCAATAATTTCTTGTTCTATCTGCGCTTATCTGCGTTCCTCTGCGTCCAACTAATTTTTTTAGGATTAAATGGAAAAAGTCCGCCTATCCAAAATCATGTCCGAACGTGGCCTGTGCTCGCGCCGCGAAGCGGATGTCTACATCGAGCGCGGCTGGGTGTCAGTAGACGGCGTGAAGATCACCGAACTCGGCACCAAAATTTTGCCAGACCAGAAAGTTACCCTCAACAAGTTGGCACAGCACCAGCAAACCGAGCGCGTCACCATCCTCATTAACAAGCCGATCGGCTATGTTTCCTCCCAGCCAGAGAAAGGCTATCAGGCCGCCGTAGTGTTGTTTAACGCCGAGAATCACTACAAAGCCGACGAATCGCCGCTACAGTTTTCTGCTGAGCAATTGCGTGGCCTCGCCCCCGCTGGACGGCTGGATATCGACTCCACCGGCCTGCTGGTGCTCACTCAAGATGGCGTAATCGCCAAGCAGTTGATCGGCGCGGATTCGGAAATCGAAAAAGAATATCTGGTGCGGGTGGAAGGCAAGCTGGCGGATAAAGACCTGCGCCTGCTCAATCATGGTTTAAGTCTGGACGGCGCCGCGCTCAAGCCAGCACGCGTCTCCTGGCAGAACCGCGACCAACTGCACTTTGTTTTAAAAGAAGGCAAGAAACGGCAGATTCGCCGCATGTGCGAATTGGTCGGGCTGAAAGTGCTTGGTCTGAAACGTGTGCGCATCGGCAAGGTCATGCTAGGCGATTTGCCGATGGGGAAGTGGCGATACCTTAGGGAAGACGAGGGGTTTTAACGGTACGCAGAAGCGAAATGTTATGCATCGATTTCATCTGGGATAAGTGCGACTAAATCAGTAAGCCCTATATCCACCCCGGCCTGTGATAGAAGCGTGGTTGCTTGGCCCCGATGATGGGTCTGATGATTAAAGAAGTGCACGACAACACTAGAAAAGTGCTTTCTCGCCGCGATGCCTTTCATGTTGGTGTAGCGCAAGACGTGCGACAAATCCCCCTTGGTCAGTTCCCTTGCCCATTGCCTGATTGCTTCGTCCAGCATTCTTCGGTGGTTGAACAACGCTCCAAAATCCGTGAATAGTAATTCATCTAGTGATGAGGGAATTGGTAAATATCGCACCGGATCAAGCGCAGGGTGTTGGGATGGATGCGTTGCAAACCGCTTTAGCCAAATTCTGTCAGCCACGACAATATGGTTGAGGGTGCCGATAAGCGACCCAAAAAAAGCTTTCTTGTCAGCCGCCAGTTCTTGAGGAGACAGCTTCCCAGCTGCTTCATACAGCCTTGTATTCATCCACTCATTGTACGAAGCCATCAAAACGATGTAATCACAAGTAATCATCTCAGACTTTCTGCAAAGGGAAAGCTCACGGCTGTATATGTCATGTCAGCACACTTGATCTCTTTGTTCTGTTAGCACCAGTTAATCGGTCATAAACCAGCTTTAGCAGCCGGTTGTATCGCAGAACGGTCGTTGATCGCAGTGGCCCAATTATTCAGATTGGGGTAATCATCCAGATTGATCTCGGCCATATCCTCTAAAATTACAGACCAAGGGTATAGTGAGCGCGGTCTAGTTTAGTGGACGGGCAAGTCATCTAGATTATGCCGCCATTTTACTGTCGGCGTAAAACTGCTTAGCGAAATCAGCCGGTATTTGATTGCCGATTTTTGCGTGGCGGCGGATGCGATTGTAAAACACCT